>NZ_CAMLHO010000120.1 GCF_946479765.1 uncultured Aliivibrio sp. | reverse complement strand
AATCCTACACAAAATCTTAATACGTTACCTAAGCTGCCTAATCATGGTAGTGATGGAGTGCCCGTTTGGACTACAAATGGCAATGGGGATTTGATTAGCGGGTTACTTGAAGAAGATCCAGGTGCTTCTACACTGCGGTCTGAGTTAGCGAATAATGAAGATGGAACAGATGGGGCAAGATTAGTCGGATATTATAATCCTCACACACTAGCACAAACTACCGTTAACGATACGTTAGATGGACTAGTATCCGGAAATTCTGGGGATTTTGTTCCAGGAGATTTAAAGCCATCCTTACTTACCACTGCTAGTATGGGATGGTTATTAGTTGTAAGTGGAACTATTGGGTCTGCTACATCAGGAGCTACTGTGTTAGCTGATGCGAGTGCAGAAGATTTATTTGGAGTTATATGGGAAAGTACGTCTATATTTGACTGTAGAATATATAACTCTATTGGTGTAATTACTAGTAAAGGGGCAAGTGCGTCGGCGGATTGGGCTGCTAATAAAGCTATCGAATTGCCAGCGTTGCCTGGTAAGGCGGTAGGTTGCAGTGGAACCGGTGCGTACAGCCAACTCTTCTCAGCGAATTCTACGACCGATGAATTAAATTTAGAGTTAATTGGAAGTGCTATCCGATATCCTACAGGTTATCCGTTTACTCTATCTACAACTGGTTCTCTTCCGGGCGGCTTATTACCTTCTACAACTTATTATGCTATTAATGAAGGGCTATTAGATCAGATTAAAGTAGCTGCTACAGTCGCACATGCTGCTGGTGGAACGGCCGTTGATATAACAAGTGCCGGTTCTGGTACACATACTATTTTAAGTGGCACTCCAAACCGAGATGTGGGGTATTGGAATGGGGAAGATACCACCCTTTTAACGATCGAAACGATGCCATCGCATAGGCATACACCTGGTGGAGGTGGATCTGGAGGTGCGGCGGGAGCGACTGGAACTTTCTTTGCTCACCCTAATGAGCAAAGCGGCCCAACAGGAGGAACTCAAGCACATAATAATATGCAGCCGACCTGCTTTGTAAACTGGATGATTAAACTTTGATAATTACGCTTCCTCATAAAGTCCAGCTGAGAAAATATCAGAAGAAAGCCTGGAATGCATTCTTCAAGCATCATTATCGCCACATGATGCTAATTTGGCATAGGCGTGCAGGAAAAACTAAGTTTTCTATTAACCTCATATCCGCTGCCTCACAGCAAAGAGTTGGGGCTTATTATTACTTGTTCCCTCGTTTAACTCAGGCTCGCCGTGTTATCTGGGAAGGCCGTGGGGAAGATGGAGTAAGATTTTTAGATCACTTTCCTCCTCAAATAATAAAGTCCGTAAATAATACAGATATGAAGATTGAGTTTAAAAATGGAAGTATTTTTAGGCTGCTGGGAACTGATAATGGCAATTACGACAGTATAGTAGGTGGTAATGCTCTAGGTATTTTATATGATGAGTATGCTCAACAAAATCCCGCCGCTAGAGATTATATGCTCCCGATGTTAGCTGAGAATGAAGGATGGGAAATTTTTATTGGAACACCCCGCGGCACTAACCATTTTTATGAACTTTATGAAATTGTAAAAGATAACAAAGAATGGATGGTAGATGTACGGACAATCGATCAGACATTGCGCAATGATAATAGACTTGTCGTTAGTCAGGAAATTTTAGCGGGTTTAAGAAAGTCTGGGTGGTCCGATGATAAGGTTGATCAAGAGTTTTACTGTTCATTTGATGCTGCTATACGTGGTGCATACTTTTCTAAGCAACTTAGGGAGGCGGAGCAGGATAATAGAATCTATAACTTTGCGGTTGATACGTCCATTCCTGTAGATACCTATTGGGATTTAGGCATGAATGATTCTACAAGTATTTGGTTAAGCCAAAGAAGCAGAGGTGGAGTAAGGTGTATTGCTTACTACGAAAATAATAATGAACCTCTAGCTCACTATATTAACTGGTTAAGAGATTATAGAGATAGCAAAGATATTGTATTTGGGAAACATTATGCTCCTCATGATTCAGCCAAAAGAGATTTCTCCACAGGTAAAACTATGCTAGATATGGGCCGTGAACTAGGTATGGTATTTATACGTGTGGAACGCATTAGACAAAAAAAAGATGCGATTGAAATGGGTAGAAAATTATTTAGGAAATGTTATTTTCAGAGGACTCACTGCAAAGTAGGCTTAAGTTGTTTGCGAGAATATCACAGTGCATTTAATGAAAAGATGGGAATATTTTCGAATCGTCCTGTTCACAACTGGGCTTCTGATGGAGCAGATGCTTTTCTTACTATGGCGCAAGTAATCGAGAATAATAAAGAGGTAGAGAAGAAACACCGGGGACAGATTATTACACAAAAACCTATGAGTGATTTTATGTATGGTTCTATGTAGATGTATAATATTATGTTTATTGTGCGCGTTATTCGCTTCATGTGCTCAAAGGTTATATAGTTATGATGTAGCTTATAACGCATTGGAGGCATATGAAGGCA
>NZ_CAMLHO010000119.1 GCF_946479765.1 uncultured Aliivibrio sp. | reverse complement strand
CATTTGTACGACTTGGTTTCAGCCAGTTTGGAATAGATAAACCAAATATCCTAACAACAATTGGGATTGAAAATGCTGAGAGAAAAACACTGATACAGGCTAAAATGAGGCATAACCAAAGAACAATTGAAGCGTAAATTAGCCGCTGAAAGGCCTGAATTTGGGGCAATAATGGTTCAATGCCGAACCTAATGAAACGAACACCAAAAGGTAATAAAGAAAAAGATAAACCACCCTACTTTTACACCTAAAAAGCTAATGGTTCAATCGTTGAACTGAACCAAAAAACTGTATTCTCAGAGTTCGTATAACGCCTGCATAACACGTTTGCTACGATACAGACCTAGCTGAATTTTAACGCCTTAACCACTGAAACTAAAGGCAAACTGACAACGCCGAGTGTAGCAAATCGTGTTGATGCGATTGTTATGCCTGTTCTGACCACGAACGTTTGCTCAATGAAGTACTAACACGCTTTGAAAAAGCAAAGGGTTCAGTCCAATTATCTGGATAATTTTCAGGTTTTATTGGTTGGTTTTCACATTCTGGAAACCAACCATATAACTCGAACGACCTATATTTCAAAATAGAAGAAATAGTACAATTGTGATCACTTAAAGCAGCAAGAGCTCTTGGTATCAATACTAAATTTGCAATAGTCGTATGATACACCGGATCATAACAGGAGCTTTTCCAAATATGGCAAACTTCGAAGCCGATAAAATTTTTGCTTGGTAAACCTAACGCTGTTTTAAGATATTTATTCGCTAACGTATTGTCATCTAATAAAATGCCATCGACTACTGTTCGCCTTTTCTCTCCAGCTTTCGCTCTGCGAACATTTGGTCGCCACGCACCTCTATCACCACACGCAAGTAAATAATCATGGACTTCAGGCGCTGACCATAACGACGTAGCAGCGATCAAATGTCCTAGATTAATTCCAGTACTTATAAGCACTTCATTCAAGATCTTATCAGCTTCGATTATTTCCATAATTACCCCATAAGGCATAACGCCTGCATAACACGTTTACTACTATGTAATTATACTTAAAATTGACGCCTTAAAACGAGAAACACCCGACAACCTGAGATGCAGAGTGTAGTAAATCGTGTTGATGCGATTGTTAACTGTACTTCTTACACCAAGCGAATTTCTAATTTTTTACCTAATGCTGAAGCAAAACGTTCAAGAGTTGATAATTTGACATCATCTGAATGGTTTTCAATTCGTGATATAGCACTTTTTTGTGTCTGGAGCTTTGATGCTAAATCGACCTGAGTTAATCCTGCATCTTTACGCGCTTCTTTCAACAAAGCGCCAAATTTAAACGATTGGTAACCTTCTTCATATCCGTCAGAAAAATCGATGTCGTTTGCTTTACGGTTAGCTAAATATTTTTTAAAGTCACTCATATTATTTCCTCGCTAAATAGTCTTTTCGACGATTTTCTGCAATTTTGATTTCTTTTGGTGGCGTTTTTTGTGTTTTCTTTTGAAAACCATGATTGAGAACAACTAAGTTATCACCATCAAAAAAGCCTAATAAACGAAATATATTCCCACCAACTTGTACTCTCACTTCCCAGATATTGTCAGTATTAACCAGTTTTTTAAGGTAAGTCGTTGGGATCTTGTCCAATTCTTCAATTAACTGAAGCACCCAAGCTACTTTCTGTGCTTGCTTACCCGAAAGTGAATCTAAAAATTCAGCTATCGGACATTTACCGTCTTCGGTAGTATAAAAATCAATATTTCTCATACATAAAGGTTAACATTAATGTGAACTTTTGCAAACTGGAATTTTTCGCTTTGTACAGTTAACGCCTGCATAACACGTTTACTACTATGCAATTATACTTAATATTGACGTCTTAAAACGAGAAACACCCGGCAAACTGAGATTGCCGAGTGTAGTAAATCGTGTTGATGCAATTGTTAGGCATCGTACTAATATTTTAAATACCTAGCTCTGTATAACTCAGCCTTCAACGATTCAGAAGATAATAATATTCGTCTCATTTTTGTATAATCATCTGGTTCTTGATGGCTATTTGAATCTAAGCTTTTATAATCACAGCGACACATATGTGAAAAATTTATATAAGCGTTTTTAATTATTTCCGATTTAAATCCTTGAAAATCAGTATTAAGCTCACCAATAAAGAAAGAAAGTCGAGAAATTTGAGCTTCAAGATAGTCAGGACTATTGTCAAGAGCTTCAGTACATGTTGGATTTTTTATTACTTTGCATCCAATAATGGCAATTTCATCAATTATAAATGCCAAATGTTCCACTTTTTTAGAAAAATCGGATGATTTCACCGTATATTTAGTTCGCCAAATAGTAACAAATGTACCCGCAATAAATCCACAGATACCTGTAAACAGCATTTTGGTAAGATCAAAATATAAATCATTCATTTATTTTTAACTCTTTAAATAATAATTAGTTAATTATACTTATTTTTCATGAGATTAGCTATTATCCTCATAGAGGCCTAACGCCGCAATAACACGTGCGAAAGACCGACTTCCCAAACCAATTATACTCTAA
>NZ_CAMLHO010000118.1 GCF_946479765.1 uncultured Aliivibrio sp. | reverse complement strand
TGGCGGATCTTATGCCGTGGCGGGTTGAAATAGGTGATGGAGAGTAAAGCATAACCTATTTCACGGCGCGCTTACGTTATATGCATAAAAGGATGATTTATATACATAAATCATCCTTAAATATAATTGGTCCACTAATTATGAGCTAGAATCAGTTTTATTTTGTGAAAAATGCCCGCTTTAATGCCATCTCTAAACCTCGAACTTCAGCAAGACCTTTTAATCTACCAATTGCAGAATAACCAGGATTCGTCTTTTTCTTCAAGTCATCTAGCATCTGATGACCATGATCTGGACGCATAGGTATTAGTCTCATATCGCCAACAGCATCACGACGCTGTTCTTCTCTAAGAATTTCCATCACTACATTATACATATCAACATCACCATCAAGATGTGCCGCTTCGTGAAAGCTAAGCTGATTATCTTCACGTTGCGTTGAACGCAAATGAGTGAAATAGATACGATCACCATGCTGTCTAATCATATTAACTAAATCATTATCACCACGTACTCCATATGAGCCTGTACACATTGTTATTCCATTCATTTGGCTTGGTACTTCCGCTGTTAACCAATTAATATCTTCAATCGTGGAAACAATACGCGGTAAACCAAGAATCGGACGTGGTGGATCATCTGGATGTACTGCCATTTTCAGACCGTTAGCATCACAGATAGGCATTAACTCTCTCAAGAAGTACACCATATGCTCACGAAGTTTATCTTTCGTAATACCTTTATAGCGATCTAATTGGGCTTGGAACTCTTGTAATGTATACCCTTCTTCCGCTCCAGGTAATCCAGCAATTATATTACCTGTTAATTTAGCAATATCGGTATCAGACATATTATTAAAATAGATTTGAGCTTGCTCTTTATCTTCTATTGAATACGCTTCTTCGGCATTTGGACGTTTTAAAATATGTAATTCAAAAGCAGCAAATGCAATTTGATCAAAACGTAAGGCTTTAGATCCATCTTCCATTTCAAATTCAAGATCTGTACGAGTCCAATCCAAGACTGGCATAAAGTTATAGCATACAGTATCAATGCCACACTCTGCTAAATTGCGTAATGTTTGTTTATAGTTATCAATCCACAATTGGTAATTACCCGTTTGTGTTTTAATCTCTTCATGTACAGGGACACTCTCAACGACTGACCAGGTTAAACCTTTATCTTCAATCAAAGCTTTACGAATAAGAATTTCTTCTTTCGTCCACACCTCACCATTAGGGATATGATGTAATGCGTTTACAATACCAGTAGCTCCCGCCTGACGAATATCATTTAGAGATACAGGGTCACTAGGACCATACCAACGCCAAGTTTGTTCCATGACAATCACCTTTTATACAGACACACTTAACCCGCTCGGAAAATATTAACGAGAGAAGCATTTAAAAATTTAAATTAATTACTACTTTAAAAATAGCAATTCCAAATAAAAATCAACAGAACGTTGATCTTTATTTATCTTCCTCAAGGAAGACAACAGGGTTTGAGCTAAACAAATATCCATCGAAATTAGGATCATCAATATCAGATAGCTCAAGTAGTCGTTGTTTTACATTTTCAAGGTGTTGCCACATTGCATTTTTCGCTGCAATAGGATCTTTTCGCTGCATAGCTAAAAGAATTTTAGCGTGATCACCTAACCATTCTTCACGATAATTCTGATTATTAATGCGTAAATGAAGCTTTCTCCACATTGGACTTTGTTCGCGACGGGCCCAAGAATGTTTCAGCATATCTACTAACACAGAGTTCTGCGTTGCCTCGGCTATACAAAGATGGAATTGTTCATCTCCATTACAATCTGAAGATTCATTTGCCACTTCATGGTGCTCAAGTTCAAGTGCGGCTCTCATTTTAGCAATATCACCAGGTGTAACTTGAATTGCAGCAAACTCAGCAATATTACTTTCTAGCAACTGCCTTGCTTGTAACATTTCAAATGGACCAGCCTCATCGAAAATCACGCGCTCTCGGCTATTAGCAGTTTCACTCGGAATATTAAGTACATATACCCCAGAGCCTTTTTTAACTTCAACTAGGTTTTCAAGTTCAAGCATAATGATCGCTTCACGTACCACCGTCCGACTTACATTTAATCGTTCTGCGATATCACGCTCGGGAGGAAGACGATCTCCCACATTATACTGACTGTTCATTAACTCTTGTCTTAGTACTAACCCTAACTCTTGATAAGGTCTTTTTGCTTCAAAAGGCATCATATTGATATTGTCGCTATATTCCATTGCATTCTATATATCATAATAAAGATATGACAAAATTGGTCAACCTATTTATTGCAAATAGTTACAACACCTTGTTATATTATCTTTACAGTTAATTATTGAACCGCTTTAATACGATTAACAATTTCTGCTAATTCAGGATTTGTCGTATTTAAAGCTTCATACATTGGTTGTACAGCATCGATAAAAGCTTGTTTGTTTGGCGTTATAAATGTCACACCCAACTTCTCTGCTTTAGCTCGTTCTGTTGTTTCTGATTCCGCCCATAATTTTTTCATTAATTCCATAGAATTATTTGCTGCTTTTTTTAACGCTATACGATTTTC
>NZ_CAMLHO010000117.1 GCF_946479765.1 uncultured Aliivibrio sp. | reverse complement strand
GCTAATGGTTCAATCGCTGAACTGAACCAAAAAACTGCATTCTCAGAGTTCGTATTACGCCTGCATAACACGTTTACTACCAAACAATTATACTTAAAATTGACGCCTTAAAACGAGAAACACCCGACAACCTGAGATGCCGAGTGTAGTAAATCGTGTTGATGCATTTGTTATATTTTCATTAGGACAGCTGAACAAGCATAGACTGTATAATGTCATTATCACTTTGTTCTGTACCGTGACAACAAATAATACCAACGCTACTGCTTTCTATCCTGAACCACTTAACATCATTAACTTTAATGTTGTTCATGGATAAATAGACAGATACTACATTTAGATAATCATCTGAATTAAGGTTATTCGTAACGGCATTATCAATAGCTGATTTGTGTAGATTTTTGAAATCTAAAAACGTCATATCATTTAATGCGTTAACTTGTGACTCAACATCGTCTTTACTAACCGTTTGAACATTTATTTTATTTATTTTTACTGTGATCATTTATAACCCCTTACTTACCAACGTTCAAAAACCACTTCATTATCATCAATATCAAACTGTTGAAGAGAGTATGTTTGATTAAATGGAGCTTTAATTGATGTATACTCGACGTACTTTATAGAACCAACAGTTTGGCCTTGAGAATTTACAATCTCATACTTATATCGTTCATTCTGCCCTAAATTTCCAGCTTCAAATTTGCTGACAAATTTAACCACATCGCCATCATTAATTTTTAACTTGTTTTTCCAATCCATAGTATTACAACCTCTAAATACATTACTGATGTATCACCGAAAATATAACGCCTGCATAACACGTTTGCTACCATGCAGATTAAGCCCAAATTTACCACTTAAGACGGTAAACTCAAAGAAACCTAGAATGCCGAATGTAGCAAATCGTGTTGATGCATTTGTTATGTGCCATTTAGACTCCTAGATGTTTTTTACATCGTCCCCAAGCTGGTATTGCATCAAAGTTCACCACCTTCAGATACTCAGAATGACAAATGTTTAATTTTAAATAATTTAAAACCTTTAACGTCAATAGACCAGGGTTAAACGCAAATGCAATTAGATCAGGAATTAAATCTTTGTTTCTTTCTAGCAATAACTCTATTTTCTCTTTACCGCACCTTTCGTCAAAGAAAAATTCACTTTCATTTATCGCTGGCATCATATGTAACACTCCTTGCGCTGCAGGGTGAGTTAGTTGACATAGTTCCCCATATAGCTCATAGAAATTTTGTCCTGTTTTACTATCTAAATCTCTAATGTACTCAGATGGTTGCTTCGCTTTATGAGTAGTCGGAGCTTTTTCACCTTTTTCAAGTCTTCTTGCATGAGAGTAATGAATCAAAACATTTTCAAGCTCAGTCAATGTGACAAAGTCGCCTCCTCCTTTTTGCAATTTTTTATTCAAAACTTTATTATGCTCAGCCAAAGTAATACTTACATGAAGCAAAGCATCAAAGCTGTCTGCTGTAGACTCAATAAGGGAACGCATCGAAGATGAAAATGGTAAATATAAGCCATTTTCATATGAGTGCTTCATGCCTTTGATCCATTCAAGGTTTTTAGCGATTGAAGACATTGATGCAAAATGCGATCTAAATAAAATCTCTTTGATATATTGAGCATTTGCTTCATCTACATCACTTTCTTCTAGTACTTTAAAATCTGAATGTGACATAAAGTGATATACAGTGTGACTTCTATTAGCCAATACATTCTCGACTAACGGAATATAACAATTAGCTACATCTTTACCTAAAGTTTTTTGGAATGAGTCCATATATAAATAACCTATAATATTTTGATAAAAGCTGTGGGCACATAACGCCGCAATAACACGTGCGAACGACTTAATTACCAAAACCAATTATACCCTAAACCACGAATGCCGAGTGTAATAAGCATCGTGTTGATTGCTTTGTTACACGATCTTTGTCAACGCTTCGCTTTAATTGGTAAAGAATTGATTTACCAAGATTTACTGTAAATTGAGTTTAATTAGACTAGCTCAATTAAGCGAGCAAAATATCACTTCAACGGCAATAACTGTGAAACGAAACAATCCTTTTTCTAGCACCATTTGTACGATTTGGTTTCAGCAAGTTTTGTACTGATAAACCAAATATCTTTGCCACAATTGGGATTAAAAATGCTGCGAGTAAAACACTGATGCAAACTGAAATGAGGCAAAATCACGAACAATTGAAGCGTGAATTAGTTTCTGAAACTCATGAATTTTTGGAAATAATGTTCAGTTGCCGAACCTAATGAAATGAAAACTAAAAGGAAACAAAGAAGAAGGAAAACCACCTACTTTCACACCTAAAAAACTAACGGCTCAATCGCTGAACTGAGCCAAAAAACTGCGTTCTTAGAGTTCGTGTAACGCCTGCATAACACGTTTGCTACCATGTAAATTAAGCTCAAATTTACCAGTTAACACGGTAAACCTAAAGAAACCTAGAATGCCGAATGTAGCAAATCGTGTTGATGCGATTGTTATGTTCGCTCTAACAGTTAATCACGGACGTATCTAAACTTAACATGTGTATCGATGTAAGAATTAAGATCACCGCCAGATACTGCAATGATTTTCATTCTGTCGATGTGCT
>NZ_CAMLHO010000116.1 GCF_946479765.1 uncultured Aliivibrio sp. | reverse complement strand
TTTTCCATTCACTTTATCTCGCAATTTAAGAACATTTTGTTCGCTTAATTACTATCGGTAAATTAGAATCAGGGCTTAGAAAATATTGGCAGGGCAGTTCTTTACCAAGTAGCCAAGCCGAAAGTAAGCACGCACAACAATCGCATCAACACGATTTATTACATTCGGCGTTCTGGGTTTGCCTTGGGTTTCGTGATTAAGGTGGTTAATTCAGGTTGGTTTGCATAGTAATAAACGTGTTATGCCAGCGTTATGTGAATCTGGCCTATAAAAATAGTTGAATTAAATATACTAAGGGTAAATATGCAAAACAAAATGGGTGAGTCTCAAGTAATTGATTTCTTCTCTGGATACATAAAAGATGAGTTTCGTGACGAATATGGACAAGAAGCGATGTATTCTATGGGGAATTTTTCGGGTAGCCAAGACCGAAAGTTTGCTGATTTTTTCGTTGGCAATGATTCTAAGAATATATTAATAGAATTCAAAGAGTTTAAGGCCGAAATTGTTGCTGAGAATAAAAAACCACTTCGCAGAAAATTATGTGAAAGGTTGAGTGAAGAATGGGCGTTAATATCACGTGACTGTCATTTTATAGGATGGGGATTAAATAAAAAGTCCTTAGAAGCTGAGTTTAATCCTTATATAGATTTAGTATGTCCACTTTTTGACATCAGCGATCACCTTATACCAGAAAGCTCTAGTGGGCATGAACTATTTGTTCAGAACTTTATCGATGGAGTAATAGGTGTCGATTGTACAAGTTTCACTCTGTATGTAGAGCATTTGAATAAAGTTGCAGGTGGTACGGCTCAAGGGCTTGATGTTCCTTTTAAGTCTGTACTATACAGTCGAAATGATAAAGGAAAGTTGGTTGGAACTCGATTTAATAATTTAAAAGAATTAAATGAATTGAAAGTTATAGCAAGTAGAGAGTTAGGAAAAATAAATAATCAGAAACTCACTAAGAAAGGTGGTTCAAGTAAACCTGGTGGTTTGCGAAGATAAAAGGAATTAGTAAGTTTAAGTTATTCACATAACAAATGCATCAACACGATTTACTACACTCGGCATCTCAGCTTGTCGGGTGTTTTTCGTTTTAAGGCGTCAATTTTAAGTATAATTGCATAGTAGTAAACGTGTTATGCAGGCGTTATGTTTCCGAGTATTCTATTTTCAAAGGAGATCATGTTATTAAATTTATTACGAACTTTTTTAAAACTAAACTTAGTTCAACAGAGTCTGAGGAAATTGATGGGAGGAGTTATGGTGAGAGTGAAGTTTCACTACAACGGCCTCTAAAAAATGATGACAAAGAGTCTGAATTACTATTTGAAGGTTTGATAGAACTTCTGAATAGGGAAGATACATTTAAAAAATTGTATCTTTATGGCTCCAGGGCCAAAGGAACTCATCGACATAATAGTGATTATGATTTTTATGCTGTATACGAAGATAGTGCTGCTAAATATTTGTATATGGAAGGGGATAATATTCATGCTCATTCTGACTATCGAGTAAAGCTTAAAAGAGAGCTTAAGGCGCGGGGGATTATAACTAGATTTGATTTAATGGCAGCGAGAGAAACTTGGTTTGATGAATTAAAAATTGAAGAAGATAGTCATGCTTGGCAGTGTTTGGATTATGGGAGAAAGCTCTACGATCGGGAAGAAACATAACAATCGCATCAACACGATTTGCTACATTCGGCATTCTAGATTTCTTTTTGTTTACCGTATTTAGTGGTAAATTTGAGCTTAATCTGCATGGTAGCAAACGTGTTATGCTGGCGTTATACGCTTGACGGAATCGACGATAGGTAGTAAAAAATGGTCAAAGGTAAAGTTAGAAGAACTAATAATTATTCAGATGGCAGTGATTATTTAGAAATTCACCTAAAAAAGGGGAACTGTGGCAACTTACCTTTCGTTGAAGGTGAAAGAGTTAATATCGACCTAGTTATAAACGACAAAAAGTTCCAAGTTGGACTGCGCATGACTAGCAAGTATGACTATGCATGGATTTGTCCTGATGCTTATGTGCATGGTGAAAAATTTAGACTCTCTAATATTGTTAATAGTGTAGGGCTTTTTGCAAATGATGATGTTCTAGTTGATTATCGTAATAAGCAATTGTACTTATATGGCAGTAACGAGTTAGAAAATACTTTGGATATATTACTGCCAGAGGAGGTTGATACTAATTTTTTTGAAGGAGCTAAAAAAAGTATCGTCGTGAATAAGTATGAACGAAATCAGAAAGCTAAAATAAAATGTATTGAACAATATGGCACAACCTGTGTTATTTGTGGATTTAATTCAGAGGATATTTACGGTGTAGATGCAAAAAATATAATTCATGTACATCATATTACCCCTATATCAGAGCTAGGTTGCGAATATAAAATAGACCCAATTAACGATTTACGCCCTGTATGTCCGAATTGCCATGCTGTAATTCATAGAAATAATAGCTGTGATGATATCGAAAATGTAAAATTGATGCTTAATAAGCAGCGCGTATAACAAATGCATCAACACGATTTACTACACTCGGCAATCTCAGTTTGCCGAGTGTTTCTCGTTTTAAGGCGTCAATATTAAGTATAATTGCATAGTAGCAAACGTGTTATGCAGGCGTTGTGCGTACTGAGTCCGAAATTTTT
>NZ_CAMLHO010000115.1 GCF_946479765.1 uncultured Aliivibrio sp. | reverse complement strand
CTTTTTGTGTTTTTATTCCCTTCGTGTTTTTTTGCGAAAATCATAGATAAAAAACTGATTTATTGTAGATAATTCTATTATTTTCTACTACATTATATGGATACATATTCAAAAGGCTTGAAACATTGCGCGGATTACATTCTCTTCTTATCATTTTGTTATTAGGCTTAGTCGTAGAGAAAGCTATCGCTCGTAAACTAACACCAGAAAGACAAGTCGAACAAGCTTTTGCAACCTCTCTCGTTTTATCTGATAGTAATATGATTACATTCGGTATCGCCGATTTTAATCCAAATAATTACTTAGATAATAACATTGGTGACGCTAATGCTGTTGAACTTCGGAATCAATTTACCGTATATGCCCTACCTTATACCTTTGAGTTAACTGATGACCCTGATTCTCTGTGGTCACATGAAATAACAGTGCGCGCATCTTACGTTAACACTGATGTTGATGTAGAAGTCCTAGACAAAAATTCTCCAGATTCGGATGTAGATGAAATATTCGGTTTATACGCTGAATACGCTCAAAGCTATGCATTTTATAAGGATTGGACAATTTCATTTGGTAATGCGCTCCACCTAATGCACTACAAAAACACACATAAATATAACTCGGATTATAGTCAAGCTTTGTCTCCTTACCTTGATGGCACCTATTACAACTTATCAAGCAACACGTTCATCATTGAACCTAAACTTACGTTTGAATATAAAAAAGAAACCGATTGGGGAGAATGGCGCTTTAACAACAGCTACCACTACGCATTTGGACAAGGATTTGGGGGCTCTGCTGATTTTAGTTCCGACGTAAACCCTGAGGTATGGCGATTTGTAAATAGCCTTCAACTAAGATACAACATGGCACACTGGAATCGTTTAGCTCAGGTTCTTTATTTAAAAGCAAAACGAGTAGATCTCGGTGGTGATGTGAATGAACCTCTGGGCACTGACTATTATTATGAATTTAATATTGCATGGTTAATCGATACTAGAAAATGGATTTCCTTAGTTGATAATGTAGGTATTGGTTTCACCTTTAATGTAGGTAGTGCATTACGTGGCGGTAGCATAGTCCTTTTTTACGATGAATAGCTACCAAAGCAACCAAAACCAGCAATAACCGTAACATCAAGTTAATATATTTTACCTTATAGCAACCCCAAAGCATTGATAAAAATGATACTATCATTCCTTAAAATTAGACAATATCCTTCTGAATAATGCATTAAAATACAATTATTCTTCATTTATTTTCGTTAACAATCTATTCGATTTTTAAGCGAGAGTAAGGAATGATATTTCAACTTAGGAGTACTATGTCAAACACTCTATCTATTGGCGCACTTGAATCATTTTTAATTGCCATTGCGGTGCTTTTTCTCGGCCACTTGGTCAATTCAAAAGTTGTACTATTTAAAAAATATAATATCCCAGAACCTATTGTGGGTGGCTTAATTGTTGCTGTTGCTATTACTGCCCTTCATTTTCAAGGTGTTAATTTACAGTTCTCACTGCCTTTACAAAGTACATTTATGTTAATGTTCTTTAGTACAGTCGGCCTGGCTGCCAACTACAAGCAATTAATTAAAGGTGGCACTAAAGTGTTTCTTTTCCTTGCTGTTGCTTCTGTTTATATCATCATCCAGAATGGCATTGGGGTAAGTCTAGCTAGCATGATGGGACTAGATCCTTTAATGGGACTAATTGCAGGTTCAATTACCCTCTCTGGTGGACACGGAACAGGAGCAGCTTGGTCACAAACATTTGCTGAAACCTACCATTTAAACACACTAGAATTAGCAATGGCGTCAGCTACTTTTGGGTTAATTATGGGAGGCTTAATTGGCAGCCCTATTGCACAAAAATTAATCCATAAACACAATCTAGAATCTGAGTACGGTACCGGTGTTGATACACATAGTCGTTTTCCTGAGCTGGTTACTTATAACGAACGCGAAGAAGACAAAGTTACTGCAAAAAAAGTAATCGAAACACTCTTCGTACTTTTAATTTGTGTCGTTGGTGCTGGATACCTTGGTGATTTAATTGCAACGTTTGACATATCATGGCTAAAGATACCTGATTTTGTCTATGCATTATTTATCGGTGTATTCATCACAAACCTTACTGAAGTGACTAAGGTCCATAAGATTGATACTGAAACGGTTGATATTCTAGGCACTGTTTCATTGGCTCTATTTTTAGCAATGGCATTAATGAGTTTAAAACTGTGGAACATTTTTGATTTAGCAATTCCACTGTTAGTAATCCTCTCTATTCAAACTGTTGTATTAGCATTGTTTTCATACTTTGTTACTTTCCGTGTAATGGGTGGTAATTATGATGCGGCAGTAATGGCTGGCGGTCACTGTGGGTTTGGCTTAGGAGCAACACCAACAGCAGTAATGAACATGGGCTCTCTTGTATCTCGCTTTGGTCCATCACCACAAGCATTTATGGTCGTTCCAATTGTTGGTGCTTTCTTTATTGATATAGTGAATTTAATTATCCTACAAACCTACATTAGCTTTATTGGATAATATACAATCATGAAAAAGCCCGATACTTTACCGTATCGGGCTTTTTTCGTTTAAATAACAATCCATTATTGTGCAATATTAGTCAGGGTATTCCTGCCTAATATCGATAAATTGTTGAATAT
>NZ_CAMLHO010000114.1 GCF_946479765.1 uncultured Aliivibrio sp. | reverse complement strand
TCATTTTAGTCTGCATCAGTGTTTTGCTCTCAGCATTTTCAATCCCAATTGTGGTAATGATATTTGGTTTATCAGTTCCAAACTTGCTGAAACCAAATCGTACAAATGGCGTAAGAAAAAGGGATTGTTTCGTTTCACAGTTATTGCCGTTGAAATGATATTTTGCTCGCTTAATTGAGCCAGTCTAATTAAACTCAATTTACAGTAAATCTTGGTAAATCAGTTCTTTACCAATTTAATTGGAGCGAAAGCAAGGCTCGTATAACAAAGCAATCAACACGATGCTATTTACATTCGGCATTCGCGGTTTAGAGTATAATTGGTTTGGGAAGTCGGTCTTTCGCACGTGTTATTGCGGCGTTATATTTTTTTTATTAAGTTCATTGGAGTTTTTATGGCAAAACCGAAGTTGTCTAGGGATCAAAAACGAAAGAAAAAGCTGCAAAAAAGAAAAACAAAAGTTGATGTAGCTAATAAAGTTCCTACTAATATTATTGAGTTATCTAAAAGGCAATTTGATGCCTTTTGTTTCTCTCGTCACCCAATGGCTAGAGCTTCTGCAAATGAGAAGCAGTGGTTTATTGGTTATGACCGAAAAATCCTAGCTACTGTATTTATGGATAATACTGATGGTGATTTTGGCTATGTAATTATGGGGCGTGATAATCGGAAAATATTTAGAGCTTTGGAGGTTAGTAATAACTTTAAATCTAACGAAGACAGAGCTAGAAATGATTTACTGAAAGCAATGACAAAGTATAAAGACGATGGTAAAAATGTTTACCCTCAAGGCGATGAAATAAAGGTACCAAATGAATTATTTGTACCGTTAGTTGAAAGAGATAAATTAAATCCAATCTACATTGCTTTAGCAGAAGAGTCACGGCTTGAAGCTGCTAGAAATTTAATTAAGGAAATTGTCTATACATTCGATGATCCAGATGGCCACTACATTAAAGAGTTTCAAACCCATGGGTTTGATGCTCGGTTATGGGAGTTATATTTATATATTTATTTCCATGATAAATTTGTTCAAATTAAAGGGAATGCAGCCCCTGATTTCCACATTACAAATTATGTAAATGAATACTTAATTGAAGCCGTAACTGTTAATCCTACAGAGAATGGAGCCCGACCAGATGAAAGTACTCCAGAAACCCCTGAAGAACTTCGCAAACTGCTAAATGGCTATATGCCTATAAAGTTTGGAAGTCCGTTGTATTCTAAACTTAAGAAGAAGTATTGGGAAAAACCTCATGTGAAAGGGAAACCATTGGTTTTCGCTATTCATGATTTTCACAGTACTGGTTCTATGACATGGTCGAGAACTGCATTAATGGAATACTTGTATGGGGTAAGAACTTCAATCGTTGATGGTAGAGCGATAATAAGTAAGATTGATACACATGAATGGAAAGGTAAATCTATACCTTCTAACTTTTTTAAGCAGCCAGATTCGGAAAATGTAAGTGCAGTTCTTTTTAGTAATGCAGCTACAATAACTAAGTTTAATCGTATGGGTAAATTGGCGGGGTTAGGTGGTGAAAAAGTTAAGATACTCAGAACAGGGATGAGATTTAACCCAGATCCTAAGGCTCTTGTTGGTATACCATTTCATGAGGATGTTGATTCCCCAACTTATGAGGAATCATGGTCAGAGAGTCTTGTTATGTATCACAACCCTAATGCATTACATCCTGTTGACCCAAATGATTTTCCTGATATATCACATATGTTTAAATGTGACGAAACTGGAGAAGAAGGCTATTTTCAGCCTTATGATGTACTTAATTCACATTCAGTCGTTATTTCTTCAGAAGAACCGATTCCGGAGCTAGAAAAAATATAACAAATGCATCAACACGATTTGCTACATTCGGCATTCTAGGTTTCTTTGGGTTTACCGTGTTTAGTGGTAAATTTGAGCTTAATCTGCATGGTAGCAAACGTGTTATGCAGGCGTTATATGCTTAGAGGAAATAATGAAAATAACAATAAATCAGTTGGTTAATAGATATAGGGGAGAAAGTGAGGCTAACGAATATTCTCATTTTAACCTTAAACACCCTCAACCATTACTAGAATCGGCTAGAGAACTTCTTTCTATTGTTCCACCTTCTATGGGGGCTTGCGCTCCACTTAGTGCTGCTTGGGCGCAAATGCTAAGAGATAAATATGATATACCAGCAATAGTTGTCGCAGGAGATTTTAAAGTATTAGGGAAACGAATATTTAAATGTAAAACAAATCTTCCTGAATCAAATCTAGGCGGCAAAGTTATTAATAAAAAATGGGATGGTCATTGTTGGATAGAAATCGATGGGTATATTGGTGATTTATCCATTTTCAGAACTGCCTACTCATTGAACCATCCAAGTGTATTGAAAGAGTTTGTTGAAAGTACCTTTGGTTCTGGTAGAGGAGCGTTTCTTGCACCATATAGTGATGTTCCTAAAGGAATGAAATACGAAGCTAAATACGTATTAACAGACAAGCAAATTGCTGGGTTATTAGGTGGGTTAAGTTATCAACTTGAGCAGCGCATATAACAAATGCATCAACACGATTTGCTACACTCGGCGTTGTCAGTTTGCCTTTAGTTTCAGTGATTAAGGCGGTAAAATTCAGCTAGGTCTGTATGGTAGCAAACGTGTTATGCAGGCGTTATACGAACTCTGAGAATGCAGTTTTTT
>NZ_CAMLHO010000113.1 GCF_946479765.1 uncultured Aliivibrio sp. | reverse complement strand
CGAGAAACACTCGGCAAACTGAGATTGCCGAATGTAGCAAATCGTGTTGATGCATTTGTTAGGCGATCTTACCAATCCATATTAGCTGCTCGATCGAATTGATAATTTAACTGTTCTACAAAATTTTCCATATCACGTCGACTGGACATTGCTCTGCTATATGAACCATCTTTTGACATTGTAAGTATTACGGGAAGATAACTGTCCATGACATAGTACATCGCAGGTTCTATATCTGACTCCCAAAGATATTCAATGAACTCCCTTAAAAGCCTAATAACCTCATCCTCATTGAATGATAATTCACCAACTAACGAAAATTTATTTTTCCCTTTTTGGTGTGGCATAATTACTGAAACGGCTCCAACAGAGGAATGAAACTCGAAGGTCTCACCATTTTTTCCAAATGCCCCATGCGCAATAAAGTTTCTCAACTGTCTACGAACAAGAACCAACTCATCAAAATACTTTTTAGCTTTTTTATCTCCAATATCCAATGCTGACGTAAATTTTTCTTGCCATTCTGACATAGCTAAATTAGCTACACGCTCACCATCAGATACACCTCTAGCCACAATTGCAATATGAACAAAAAGATTTTCCGTCCAACTGAAAAATGCTTCAATAGCAGAGATTGCTAACCAATTAGAGTTTTGTTTTGATTGGCTATAAGGTTGACTATACATAGCAGCTAAACTGTACGCAATTCCTGTTGTTTTTTTATGAATTTCACCTTTATGTGAAATAGCTTCTTGTTGTTCTTTTTCGTAAAGACTCAACAGGTATTGATATCTACCAAATAACTCAGAGCAATTATTTTTCACATTAAGATTTGAACTTAATACCGCTTCCGAAGCCAACCACTCATAGTAAGGCTTTGCTACATTAACCGCTTTCTGTATTGATTTAGTAATTTCTTTAGCATCACTTTCGTCTCGCTTAGGGTCATAAGCAAAAACACCAAGCCCGAACTTTCTGTGCTCAATAACAAAAGCTTTATCGTTATAATTAATAGGAATTGACCAAGAAACTTTTTCAAACTGACCTAGGTCTCTAAAACCTAATAAATCATGCAATAAAAAATATACCAGATAATAAGGCGGTAACTGTCTTCCTGCATCAGTGCGTGCAGCTTTAAATAAAAAATCCTTTGGAGCAATAGTATTATTTCCTGCTGGTTTTACATTTCCTAGAGCTCGTAATGCACGATCAATTATTACTTTTTTGTCTTCAGGCATTGTTACCTTAGCCATTTATGTACTCCTTTCGCCTAACGCCTGCATAACACGTTTACTACTATGCAGATTAAACTGAATTTTACCGCCATAAACACAAAAACCAAAGACAAACCTACAATGCCGAATGTAGTAAATCGTGTTGATGCATTTGTTATGTGTTTGAACTTAAAGTAAATTCCATTTCTATTAGCCCATTCACTTCCACGGTTTGCGTAAACCCTTTTTCTTTATATAACTTGATTGCTGGATTTTCACTGAACACACGAAGAAGTAACTTTTTTGATTGATGCTGTCTAGCGTGATTTATAATCATATCGAGACTTTTCGCACCGATACCCTTACCGTGAAATTCTGGGCTTAACTGTAAGTCTCGCAGAAAAGTGGTTGATTCGTTATAGCTAAAACGGACAATACCAACTCGATGATTATCCACGAATATTTCAAAGTTATCCAAGAGAGCCCAATTGTTGATAAATAGATTGCTATCCCAAACGATATTCCGAGTTAAATAATAACTAGCCATATTGGCTTGAGTTAGTGACTCAGCATATTTTAGCTCAGAAGCTCTTTTAAACTGGATATCCATACTTACCCCTTGGGAACACATAACGCCTGCATAACACGTTTGCTACCATGCAGATTAAGCCTAAATTTACCACTTAATACGGTAAACCAAAAGAAACCTAGAATGCCGAATGTAGCAAATCGTGTTGATGCATTTGTTATAACGCTTTGTATGCAAGAGCTACCTTTTTATTAATCTCAGATGCTAAAACTTGAGATTCTTTCATTAAATCTTGTACTTTTTGCCAATTAGCCCAATGAGCAGCCCAAACATCTTCACCAACCACACCTTCAAAATTCATTTTTGTTGGTGTTTTCCATAACTCGTATTTATCTAATGCTAATACCCTTGCATCTAAGTCTTCAATTAAGCGACTTTTAGGTGACTTCGGCGCATCACTTAACATCCATTCCCGCCAATTTTTATTACCTTTAGATTGGTTGCATTTACCACAAGATGGGACAAGATTATGAATTTCTGAAATATACCCAGTCGGTTTTTGAGCCATAACTAAAGGTCTTAAATGATCCCATTCAGTGTACGCATCACCACAATATGAGCAAGAAATTGTCTCATCATCCATATTCAAAATTAATAACGCTTCTTTTATTTCTGACTCCGTTGGTTTTACAACAGGAATTATTCCATTAATAAATGAATTGGTAATACTGGATGAGCGGCCTGAAATATTTACAGGCTTAGGCATTCTAAATAATTTTTTGTACGGCATCCCTTTCTCCATTTTGCGTTATAACGCCTGCATAACACGTTTACTACTATGCGATTATACTTAATATTGACGCCTTAAAACGAGAAACACCCGGCAAACTGAGATTGCCGAGTGTAGTAAATCGTGTTGATGCATTTGTTATAAGTACATCACACCGCAAAACCAAAGTGACTACCGTCTGACATTTCAACATCAAGACGTAACTTGCCACCCGTTGCTTCAATATATTTTT
>NZ_CAMLHO010000112.1 GCF_946479765.1 uncultured Aliivibrio sp. | reverse complement strand
CCCCTGCATTGAATGAATGATTTTAAGGGGTGACAACTATTCTGACACAGGGGGGTTTTATACGTCTTATACAATTAAAGGTAGCAGGGTAAAACTCTTTAGTGGTGG
The DNA here is from genome assembly GCF_946479765.1 of uncultured Aliivibrio sp. Lineage (GTDB taxonomy): Bacteria > Pseudomonadota > Gammaproteobacteria > Enterobacterales > Vibrionaceae > Aliivibrio. Next base: position 2,671 of record NZ_CAMLHO010000112.1, on the reverse strand, counting down.
TTGTAATGCTTTTTGCAAGTTCGATCCAAGTAGTTTGTAGAACATAGTTCTTACAAAACTTTATGAAATAGCGAGGATGGGGAGCAAAACCACCAAGTAAACGGTACAAATTCGACGCTTTTTGGTTATTTGATCCCGCTTCTTTATGTTTTTCGGATTTAGATTCAATATAAATATTATCAAGCTGTGTTAAAGCACGAAAAACTTTATGTTTTGCTGCTTTATAAGACTTCTGAGCACTATTTGGGTGATGTTCAGAGCAATAATAATGAGAACTTTGAGGTAATCGCCAGCATAAAGCACATGTTGGAAGAACCGTGTTCCAGTAGGTTTTCTCTTTATACTGCGGTGTTAATGCTCTTACTTTCCAAAGACTTTGCAATACCTCATCTGCATAGTCAATTTCATCATAGTTGCTTGTCCATAGCCCTCGAATTGCGAGAAATTCTTCGACTTGTTGAATTGTGCGATTCAACCCACCGTGAGCAATAACTAAGGAATCTAACTCATTGATTGTTTGTGATTCATACGTTTTTAAAGACTTGAACTCTGCTTTAAATGCCTTAATGAAAAATGGCTCAAGAACAATGTTTTTTAAGGCAGTAATTGCGTGAAGATATCCAGCACGTTTGCGTTGAGTAATTTTTATATTTTCAAGACGAGCTTGTTCCTGTAGCGCATTAGCTTGTTTTTCTATCTGTTTTCTTAGAGCTATACGCGATGCGTGTAGATCGATAAATGAATATGTCAACATGGTTTGTCGTATGTTTCGTATTATGCTTGTTCTGTATTGTCATTATAGTGTTTTCAAAGAATAACAATAGAGAATAAAACAATGAGTAATAAATTATTTATCAGACAGGATGAGTTAGCAAGATTACTAGGGGTGAGCAATACAACCATCTGGCGATGGAGAAAATCGAATCACCTGCCAAAACCTATAGCATTGAGTAATAGGGTTATAGGTTGGCGCTCTGTGGATATTGATGCTTGGTTAGAATCTCAAATGCCGAATGATTTGATGTGAAGGAATATATAAGCTTTGTAGTGAGAATAGTGTTCCGCTACAAGGCTTAAAAATATCAGGTTTGATTTATGCACTAGCGTTTACAGGGTATTGTTCTGATCTTGTTAACGAAGAAGTTATGGCCCATTTTCTATTTAAGAGCGATCTTTAATGGGTTCCCAGAATATGAGTTTTACCTTACTAAAACTAATCTTTTGTACTTTCATCTATTCATCGAGTAAATAAAATTATTTGCTGACTGAGTGAGCCATCAGTTCTCCATGAGATCGAAATCAAGCTCCGCTTTATGCATTTTATGGTATATTCCCGCAAGATAACTTAGCCAATGAAGGTGTATTGCCAACCGATAAGCAAAGGGAGGTAACGCAAGAAGCCCTTGCCCCTTTTGAGCTAGTAATGCCATCAGCCTAATGTACTTTTTCCTATCTGAAGCACTTATAGACAGAAGTTTGCAAGCTTTAAAGTTCTAGACTTGTGGGATTGATGAAGCAATTTATGAACAACGCTATGTCGTATGGTCGAAAATCGCAGGTTTGACGTCTTAATGTTTATTTGTCCCGCTTATTCATCAGAATAGTGACAAGTTGCGAAACATCAGGAGAAGTGTAGAGTTCAAGCCATGCCAGAGTTCCCAATAGGGAGCAAATATTTTAAATACATAAGGAGAATTAAATCACTATGGATAATCTAAGTTTTAGCTTACTACTTATTTTTTTGTTTTCACTTGTCACTATGGGTCTCTTAAAAGCTCAGAAAAAAATTATGCCCAAAAGGTATTTTCATTACGAGCGTCTTATAGATGGGTTAGATGAGGACGTATCATTTTTAGGAGCCTTATTCAGGAGCTCAATTCCAGTTATTACAGGTCTTTTGGCTGGATTAACTGCTCTCTATTTTGGGTATACCGAGAACATTAATCTTATCGGTGCATCGGTAGGATTCTTTTCTGCTTTTTGCCTTGTTTGGCCTGATTACTATAACCCAGAGTTGATAAGTCCAAACTACGCTAAGCAAAAAGCAAAGCTATACACGTTATACATCATGGTAGCTGTTATTTTTACGGTTGGTGGTTTTTTTGGCGCTTTTCTTGCCCCCCTTTTGATGGAAATCGACACTTCAGCTGCAACTAACATTTTTGACTTTAAGTCAATCATTAATAGCGTAGTGGCCGCAATTATTTTTTCAGTTCTTATTTTTGCCCTCAAAAGGCTTGTCGCGTCTTTTAGAAAGGAAGAATAGCAAGCCCTAGGCCAAACTCAACGGAAACTACTTAGTGCATTCTTTGTATGTGTTAACCACATCTGACCACATAGGCACAGCAAACCGCGAAGCAGAGATAGGGATATGATCGATTGCCACTAGGGGTTGCCCATCGTGTCTTCCAATCCAAACAGCACCATAAATATCCTCGTCAATTGCGCCGACAAACCAAAGGTCTCGGTTCTTTTCACTCGTTCCAGTCTTTCCTCCTAGAGATAAAGGGTCCTTATTTAGCAGGTATCCAGCAGTCCCATTCACTGCTGTTTCCTTTAGCAATGCCTTCATAGTATTTATTGTACTTTGACTTGAGACTCTGGCTCCATTGTTGAGCTGTCTCTTGATCACATCTCATCAAGAGACAATTGTTGGTGCACTAATCTTGCA
>NZ_CAMLHO010000111.1 GCF_946479765.1 uncultured Aliivibrio sp. | reverse complement strand
GGCGGTTAATTCAGGTTGGTTTGCATAGTAATAAACGTGTTATGCCAGCGTTATGTTTATTTCGTTACTCTGAGACCATGAAGCTCCAATTCAATGTCGTACTAAAAAATAGATAGATAATGAATTGCTGTATTTTTATTTGTTTTTACTATTGATTTTTTAACTTCAAATACCCATGTATATGGTATGGTTAACGTATTTGTTAATCTTGCTTATATTGAATATAAGTTATTTTGTTAGTGGAGCTAGTATGAAATTTCAAGGCGCTGTAATTAAAGAGCAAGGACAAACCTTTGCAATTGTTATCGTAAAAAAACATATTCTAGATTCTTCCTTTGAAAGTGAGAAAGCAATTAATTCATTTATGCATTACTTTCCTGGAATGCCTTTGACTTTAATGGCTCAAGATTCTAGAGGTACTGCTTCTTATCGAGGAAGAAAAGATATCGTAAATTTCTTGGCAAATATACATCCATCTCAAATTCCTTGGAAAGAGTATACTGTAAACTAAATGTAATATCTGTAGCAGTTGGCTTATTTCATTTAGCTAGCTGTTACTTACTATTTATTGTGTCTTGGTGAATCATCTATTTACGAGGTAAATAATGATTTGAATGCAAGACCATTTAATAAAAATGTAAATAATAAGAATGGTTAACCATAAACATAACAAATGCATCAACACGATTTGCTACATTCGGCATTCTAGGTTTCTTTTGGTTTACCGTATTAAGTGGTAAATTTAGGCTTAATCTGCATGGTAGCAAACGTGTTATGCAGGCGTTATATGGCAAAGCAGCTCACGTTAAGTGGGTATAATAATTAGAATAGGAATTTAATACTAATGTATGAAGTTTATTGCATCAGTGCTGGGCAGTTGGATGTTAAGAAAGATGCAAATGTTATAAATAAAAAGAATAATTACTTGAACTATGGCTTACTGTCTTTGACATCAATTATTAATGAGTTTGGTCTAACTCCAATTCAGTTACATGGGCATTTTTCTGCGCCAAGGGCTTTTGCTGAATATTGTGTGCAGTTAGGTATTGCTAAGACTAAGTTTCCTGTATTTATTTCTATACCTAGCTTTTATGCAATAAGTTGGGTTAACGATTTTACTAAGATACTTAAATATGAATTAAAAATAAAAGAAATTATAATTGGTGGACGCTGGGTAATAGATGGCGAAATTGCACAGTTAACTCAGTTATTGCCATATGCAGACAAAATAGTCGATGGCTTAGGTGAAAATCAGGTAGCTACACTTCTCAATATAAAAGCAGATAGAGTTTCGGGTTATGTACCTTTAAATTACAACCTGGTTGATAAAAGAGAATTTTATCAACCAGGTATAGAAGTTTCTCGTGGATGTGGAATGAAATGTGATTTTTGTCAAGAACGTGATGAGAAGCTACAACCATTAAAATCTGCATTAGCTCTTACATCTGAAGCAAGCCATATTTTATTGGAAGATGACTTAAATCCTATGTCGCCGTACTTTGAGGCATCAATATTTAAACCTTCATCACAGTGGCTAGAAGAGTTAACTGAGCAGAGAGAGTTACATTCACAAACCTATTCTTGGCGAGCAGAGTCGAGAGCTGATAATTTCACATCTAAGGATATCTCAGCCCTAGCTAAGGCTGGTATGAAAGTTTTAGATCTTGGTTTAGAAAGCGCGAGCCCGAAACAAATAAAAAATATGGGCAAAGCTAAAGATCCTGAAAAGTATCTAACGCGGGCTTCAAGGCTTCTAGAGGACGCTCATGAAGTAGGAATTGATGTAAAAGTTAATGTCTTACTTTATGCCGGTGAAACTAGTAAGACAATAGATGAAACATATAAATGGTTAGACCAACATAGAGATTACATTAAAGGTGTTTCTGTAGGCCCTGTATTAGCTTTTGGTTGGGATAATAGAAAATCAAACTTTATTAAAACCTTAGAATCGTGTGGGGCTAGTGTATGTCAAGATAGTTCGTTTACTGGAGTAACTGGTTTTAATTTAAGTGATTCCATTAATTATGAAAATTCATTACAAATTTCAAAGGAACTATCTAGAGATTTTATGACTGCAAATGATTATTTTTATCTGAAATCATTCTCATATTTCTCTCGTGACTATAAATATCAGGATTTTTTAGATGATATTCAAAGGGAAAAAGGTAGTTATTCATTTGATGTGAAGTAGCCATATAACAAATGCATCAACACGATTTACTACACTCGGCAATCTCAGTTTGCCGAGTGTTTCTCGTTTTAAGGCGTCAATATTAAGTATAATTACATAGTAGTAAACGTGTTATGCAGGCGTTATAACGCAGGGTGGATATGGATAGAATCATCACATTAATTGAGAAAGATGAATTGAGGGTTAAGGCTCTTGGTTGTGTTCGACAACTCAATATACCTCATTGCTATTTAGCCGCTGGTTTCGTCCGAAATTTGGTATGGGATCATTTACATCAAAAATCAGTATCAACGCCTTTGAATGACGTTGATGTTATTTATTTCGATGAAACTGAATCTAATCCTGAAAACTACAAACTAATCGAATTTCAGCTTTCTGCATTGATGCCAGAATTGAATTGGGAAGTGCGTAATCAAGCAATTATGCACAAACGAAATGGTGATAAACCGTATTTAAGTATCATCGACGCAATGAGTTATTGGCCAGAAAAAGAAACAGCGGTAGCCATACGAAAATTAGGCAATGGTAAATATGAATGTATTTCTGCTTTTGGCTTTGAATCGTTGTTTAATTTGCAGGTTACACATAATCCTAAGCGTTCTTTAGAAATCTTCAGTGACCGTGTAACGTCGAAAGGTTGGCTGGGTCATTGGTCTAAATTGAGAACTGCGTTATAACAAATGCATCAACACGATTTGCTACATTCGGCGTTGTCAGTTTGCCTTTA
>NZ_CAMLHO010000110.1 GCF_946479765.1 uncultured Aliivibrio sp. | reverse complement strand
AACTATCGTAAGCTTTATTTGAAATAACGAGAACATCAGGCACCATTGTGTGTTCATCTAAACTAAAAAATTTAGATACTTCACTGTGACGACTCAAACTATATGACGGTATATTGTTTTCAGCAGCATCTACGACACCTTGTTGAAGAGCTGTATATAACTCTCCATAAGCTAGAGGGGTTGCATTTCCACCTAATGCTTTGACCATGCTGATCGCAGAAGGGCTTGGCTGTACTCTAATTTTTAAGCCTTTAAGATCTTCAGGTGTATTAATAGGTTTAGATGCATAGAAACTACGAGCCCCAGCATCATAATAGGTTATTCCAATGAAACCACTATCCCGAGAAGAAGCCAAAATATCCTCACCTACTTCCCCTTTCTGTACATCATAGTAATGTGATTTATTACGAAATAAATAAGGCAGATTAAATGCAGCATAAGCAGGTGCAAAAGCTTCTAATTCAGCTGCATTTGTTTTAACCATATCAAGTGCACCATTCTGCATAAGCTCCATTGATTCACGCTGAGTTCCCAATTGAGCATCAGGGTAAATACGTATACGAACTTCGCCATTAGTTAATTCACGTACTTCTTTTGCCATTGAATCCATAGCCTTATGGACAGCGTAATCACGCGACTGGTTATGACTAAGTTTTAATATGGTTGCAGAAACAGCGGAAGTACTAATGCTTAGACTTAACGCAGTACCAATCAGTACCGTCAATATACTTTTACGTATCATTATTGTATCTCCATTAAGTAATTATCCATTTTTTTAAGATGTATTTGAATACAGGTGAATCTTGAGTCCAAATCAATACACCGTCAAAACAAAAATACAAATTGGTTGACCTAAATCACAATAATAACTGCCAAATTGGCCAACCAATTCATTTGAGACATAGCTCACAGGATTATAATTAGCTGTTATCTATAATCATCCTCAGAAAAATAGGATGTTAAAAGTAACAATAACTAATATTGGTTAACCAGCGTTAACTATATGCTCCCACACACAAAGGAATTAAAAGTGAATAAATTGGTTAATTATATAAATAGAGGGTTAGCTGCATTTACTATCTCACTCTCTACCTTTTTAGTTTTCTGTGTCATCTGGCAAGTGATATCACGATATGTGATTGGTAAACCAAGCACTATCACAGATGAATTAGCTCGCTATTTATTTATGTGGGTTGCTCTTATTGGTGCAGCGTATACCACTGGCCAAAAGCGCCATCTTGCTATCGACTTATTAACTATGAAATTGACCGGTAAACGAAAATTGATTAACGAGATTTTCATTCAAGCCGCCATAGCAGTATTTGCTTTTATCGTATTAATTTACGGAGGTATTAGTCTCGCGCTTAAAACATTAGCCACCGGGCAAGTAACACCTGCGTTAGGTTGGGAGATGGGTTACATCTATTTTTGTTTACCATTAAGCGGGGCATTGATGGTTTTTTATTCTTTTATTTTCAGCCGTGAAAAAGTAAAAGAATTAATATCTAGTCACTCTTTACCTACATCAAAATCCCAATAACACTAATTAAAAAGGAATTAAATTATGGAATGGCTAGTCATTCTTACTCTATTTGGTAGCTTTGCAGTTTTATTAACATTAGGCATACCGGTGTCATTTGCGATTGGTTTATCTTCTTTAGCCACGATTATGATGAGCCTTCCCCTTGAGCCTGCAATTGCCGTAGTTGCACAACGTATGGCAGCAGGTCTTGATAATTTTGCATTACTTGCAATCCCGTTCTTTATTTTAGCGGGAAATATTATGAATCAAGGTGGTATTGCGATCCGCCTTATCAATTTTGCAAAAGTATTATGTGGTCGCTTACCGGGTTCATTAGCTCATGTAAATATAATGGCAAACATGATGTTTGGTTCTATTTCAGGATCAGCGGTAGCTTCTGCAGCTGCAGTTGGCGGCACAATGTCTCCTTTACAAAAAAAAGAGGGTTATGATGAGCATTTTTCTGCTGCAGTTAATATTACATCATGCCCTACAGGTCTATTGATCCCACCGAGTAATACCTTAATTGTTTTCTCTCTTGTTTCTGGTGGGACATCAGTTGCTGCATTGTTTCTTGCCGGTTATATCCCTGGTCTAATTATGGGCGTAAGTTTAATGTGTGTAGCAGGTTTTATTGCTAAGCGCCGAGGCTATCCTGTCGCACCAAAACCAAGTATTGCTGATGTATGGGATACATTATTAAAAGCCTTACCTTCTCTAATGCTTATCGTCTTAATCATGGGTGGAATAATTGGAGGTATTTTTACCGCAACCGAAGCCTCCGCGATTGCCGTTGTATACACATTTATACTTGCAGTGATCGTTTACCGTGAAGTTAAGATAAAACAACTTCCCGCCATCATCTTAGAATCAGCAGTAACCACCTCTATCGTTCTACTATTAGTAGGGGCATCAATGGGGATGTCATGGGCAATGGCTAACGCTGATATCCCGTATATGATTGCCGATGCATTATTGGCCGTTTCTGATAACCCACTCATTGTCTTATTAATTATTAATATAATTTTACTCATCGTTGGTATCTTTATGGATATGACTCCAGCAGTGCTTATTTTTACGCCTATCTTTTTGCCTATCGTATTAGACCTAGGTATCGACCCAGTACACTTCGGGATCATGATGACGTTTAACCTTGCGATTGGTATATGTACTCCTCCAGTAGGTAGTGCATTATTTATCGGCTGCTCAGTTGCAAATGTCTCTATTGATAAAGTTATTAAACCATTATTACCTTTTTATGCAGCACTGTTCATTGCTCTTATGGCTGTTACCTTTATTCCACAATTAAGCTTATTTTTGCCTGGTTTAATTTTAGGCTACTAAATCCCGGTGTTTTTCAAGATAGTTGACACTCTTTGCTTAAATTTTACGCTACCTTTCCC
>NZ_CAMLHO010000109.1 GCF_946479765.1 uncultured Aliivibrio sp. | reverse complement strand
ATATTTAATAAAAAAGCCACTCAGACTGAGTGGCTTAAAATAGTAAACAAAAAAGTTTAATTAAGGAGAATTAGTCTCCAGCAAACATGTAACCTTCACCATGTACTGTTACAAAAATTTGTGGATTTTTAGGATCCACTTCCATTTTTGCTCGCATTCTACGAATAAGCACATCAATCGTTCTATCATTTGGGGCATCTACGCGATGGCTGATCATATTCAAAATACGCTCACGCGATAATACTGTATTTGGGTATGAAGAAAGCGCAACTAACAATTCATATTCTGCTTTTGTTAGTTTTACTGGCTCACCATTATTAGATAAAGCACGACGCTGAATATCAAATGTCCACTCGCCAAAACGAACTACATTTGACTCATCTAATTCAACAGGCTCATTCATTAATGACATGCGCCAAAATAAATTTTTAACTCGGACTAACAACTCACGCAGTTCAACAGGTTTAGTGACATAATCATCCGCCCCCATTTCAAGTCCTACGATTCGATCAATACTATCAGTTCGTCCTGTAACAAGTATAATACCAATATTAGATTGGCTACGCAGCTCGCGTGCCAATAATAAACCATCCTCTCCTGGTAGGTTTATATCAAGCATAATTAAATCAACTTTTTGTTCAGCCAAAATAGTTCGCATTTCTGCCCCTGTTTCAGCCTCGCTCACTTGATATCCCTCGGCTTCGAAATAGCCTACAAGTTTAGAGCGAGTTACCACTTCGTCTTCAACAACTAAAATGTGATAGCTCATAATTTTCTCTTTTTATGGTTTATTTGGATGATTCCTAACTTATTCTATTCATATTTCTTAATAATGCTAGTTTTCAATTAATATACTTGTAATTTGTTTGATTCAAAACAAATCTTAAGCAAAATTGAGCTTTAATCTTTAGCTATATCTTTATACACGCTGTTAATGATAGGTGCTATTCCTTTTCATACTTATCCAGTACAATTCTTAAATAATTTTTTTGGAGTAACCTATATATGAACGAACTGAATGCATTTAATGAACAACGCGCTGAAATCTACTGGTGGCTATCTAGCTTATTAACAAATGAACTAACAACAGAGCAATTAACACAATACAACAGCTTTGAGGTTCGTACTTTTCTATCAAACCTCGCTGAAACGCCAGAATTATCTGATGCTGTAAACGCATTAATTGAAAAGTTAAATCAACTCCAGAACCGAGAAGATGTTCAACTTGAGTTATCAGCCGATTTTTGTGAAGCTTTTTTAGGATCAGACAAAAGCAGTGCGCTTCCTTACGCTTCTTTATATCTTGATAAATCAGGTCTTCTAAATGGTAAACCTGCCCAAGAAATGCGTGAGTTACTTGAAAAGTATAACATAGCACAAAAAGCAGAGTTCAATGAACCAGCCGACCACATCGCCATCGAATTGGATTTTCTTGGTAACCTGATTGTGATGACAAATCAACAGTCAACAGAAGACGATTTTGAACATTATATGACCGCTCAACTTAGCTTTATTAATGAGCAACTGTTGTCTTGGACACCTCGTTTCAGCCAAATCTGTAAAGAACGAGATGAGTTCGGCTTTTATGCTGCTGTGACTCATTTCCTTGTGACCTTCTTACAATTAGATGTAAAATTCCTTACTGGTAAGTAAAGAAACACCTCACATTTGATTACATAAATTAACAACTTCGTGATGTAAATCAGATTACGACCAAAAATTATGAAATCAGTCATTGTTTTCCCTATGCTTTACATATAAAATGTGAGCGCAAACGATAAAATTTAAACATTAAATGAAAACCGCATTTTTAGCGGTTTTTTTTATTTATACCCTATCATTAGTACGATGATATGTAGGGCCTATTTATCTTCCATCAGTTAAATTAGAGCTACACCCATTTTGTTGGAACATAAATAGCCCCTTAATTACTATTTAAGGTTTTCTATGGCTACAATTAAAGACGTTGCAAAACTTGCCTTGGTCTCTACCACCACCGTATCTCACGTAATCAATAAAACTCGTTTTGTAGCAGAAGCGACACAAAAACGCGTGTGGGAAGCAGTTGATGAACTAAATTATGCGCCAAGTGCGGTCGCTCGTAGTTTAAAATGCAACACAACACGCACCATTGGTATGTTAGTTACCCAATCTTTTAACCCATTCTTTGCTGAAGTAATGCATGGTGTGGAAAACTACTGCTACAAGCAAGGCTACACTCTGTTCATGTGTAACACCGAAGGTGATTTAGACAAACAAAAACATTACCTTCGTATGCTTGCAGAAAAACGCGTTGATGGCCTATTAGTGATGTGTTCTGATTTAAACGAACAACTGCTCGCTCTACTTGAAAGAAATACTGAATTACCAATGGTAATTATGGACTGGGGCCCAGAGAGTCCCCATACCGATAAGATCATTGATAATTCAGAAAAAGGCGGCTACCTAGCAACCAAGCATTTGATAGAAAATGGTCACACAAAAATTGCTTGTATTACCGGTCAAGCAGAGAAATCAACCTGTAAAGAACGTGTTCACGGTTTTGAGCGAGCATTAACAGAAGCAAACCTGAGCACTAATCCTGAGTGGATCATTGAAGGTGATTTTGAATGTGCTTCTGCATCAAAAGCCATCGATAAACTATTAGCAATGAAAGAAATACCTACTGCTCTATTTTGTTTTAACGACATTATGGCATTAGCGGCTATTAGTCGAATTAAACAAGCGGGATTAAAGGTTCCTGAAGATATTTCAGTGATTGGTTACGATAATATCGAACTATCAGCTTACTTTTCTCCACCGCTTACCACGGTTCATCAGCCTAAGCGACGAGTTGGAAAAACAGCGGTTGAAATTTTATTAGAACGTATCAAAGATAAACATCATGAACGTCGTATTTTTGAAATGCAACCAGAAGTCGTATCACGCAGTAGTGTCCTTAACCGCTTAAAATAATCAACTCTAAATTAACAATATTCACGTGGTGCTATTTTCTTTAAATAGCACCATTTTTTTGCTTAGTTACTTATGTAAAACTCAGCAATCAAAATATATTAATATGTAAGATTTTATAATAATCAATATTAAATTTATAATTTCAGAAGAAA
>NZ_CAMLHO010000108.1 GCF_946479765.1 uncultured Aliivibrio sp. | reverse complement strand
AAGAAAAGCTGATTAAAAGTGTTTTTTATAATAAGATAGCCCGCAAGAGTGCCAGCACTTGTCTATTCAAATATAATTATTAAATGGGATTAGGATGAAACAATACTTTAAAATGGCAATGATTGCCTCAGCATTAGTTGGTGTCGTGGGGTGTCAGAGTACAGGTGGTGAATCAGCATCAGTATCTACAGAGCAAACTACAAATGTACAATCAGTATCAACGTTTGGTGTACTTGAAAAGCAATATTCACGGGATAAAACCACGTTTGATGCAGTAGAAGGATTTAAAATTTATTCTGCTTCAGCTTACGCTGAAATGATGGGAAATTGGATTGAAGCAAAAGAAGTTTATGCTGAAATTGAAAAAGAACCAGGGTTGCTTAATGAAGAGTATTCAATGTTCTCTTCTGGCTCTTATACCGCTAAGTATACCTCTTTAGTTGCGGCAGCAGATACTCAATTCAGTGTACTTAAAACGTATAAAGAAAAAGCGGATGTAGTGTTATCTGATGCGATTGCACAAATGGAATACATGAATTCTATTGAGGTTCAGCGCTATTATCCAACAGATTACGCAGAGTTAAATAAACAATATAAATCGCTATTTGTTACCGTGATTGAAGATGACATTGCGGAAGCACAAACAGATCAAGCGTCATTTTTGACAAAAGCAAGAGTGACAGAAATAAAAACAAGTTTAATGACCCATGTGACTCCATTGGAAAAAGAATTTTCGGTTTTATCTAGCAAAGGTTTTAAAGCCATTGCACCAATTAGTTACGGTCAAACAAAAGCAGAATTAGATAAGACAAAAAAAACAGTACAGGCTAATAATCGAGATCAAGCATTGATTGTTGATGTTGTTGCTAAAACTCGTTTCCAACTTGACCATCTTAAAAATATGGCTGCTGAAGTTAAATTATTAAAAGCGGTTAAAAATGGGCAGTTTGAACAATCGGTTTTAGAAGTAGAAAATAAATTGTTATCTATCTCACAAGCGATTAATGGTGATGACTATCGTGATCAACCGTTGAGAATGCAAACTACTGAGATTTTAGCTGCAGTACAACAAATGCATGCAATCAATAACACGGCAGATTTAGAAGAGAAGATTAAGGCGCTTAATGTTCAAATTAAGACCTTAGACATCACGGTTGAAAAACAAACGAGTGATCGTGCTGATGTTCAAAAGCAGGTGCTTGTACTAACACGGCAGTTAGAGCGTAACGATAATTTAATTAATAACTTAAATACTGTGATTGCTTCTTACAAAGAAAAAGAAGAAGCGGCTAAAGCAAAAGCAGACGTTGCGGCAGAGTCGGTAACGAGCCCTGAAGATAAAATGTCAGAAGTAACAGAGCCTGCGGTTGCTACATCAGCAGTTGAAGAAAATGCACCAACAACGGTTGAAGCGACTGATGCTGTTGAGACGAAAGCCGTTGAAAGTGCTGTAGAACCAAGTACAGTAGAAACAACAGTAATAGAACCTGCAACTTCTTCTTCAACTGAAGTAGTGGTAGAGGCTGAAACAAAATAACGCTTAGCGTTAAATCGTTATAGGGCACCCTAGGCATTAGTTTAGGGTGCTTTTTTATTGGATATTTATCCGTTTCTGATACACTGCGGCTGTTCACTTTTTAGAGGTACATCATGACATCACCAGAACCTAAATTAACCCGCTTAAATAAATTCATTAGTGATACGGGTTATTGCTCGCGCAGAGAAGCAGATAAACTGATCGATCTACAACGTATTACCATTAATGGCAAAGTACCTGAAATGGGCACCAAAGTTGCTGAAGGTGATGAAGTTTTGGTTGATGGTAAGCCACTAAAAGCAAAGCAAGAGCGTATTTACATTGCGTTTAATAAACCAGTTGGTATTACGTGTACAACTGAACGCCATGTAGAAGGTAATATTGTTGATTATATTAACCACGAACAACGTATATTCCCGATTGGTCGATTAGATAAACCTTCTGATGGTTTGATTTTTTTAACCAGTGATGGTGACATCGTTAATAAGATTTTACGTGCAGGCAATGCCCATGAAAAAGAATACGTGGTTCGAGTAGATAAACCAATTACCGATGATTTCTTGCAAAAAATGGCAGCCGGCGTTCCTATTTTAGATACAGTAACGTTGCCTTGTAAGATAGAGCAAGAGTCTCGTTTTGTATTTCGAATTACCTTAACTCAAGGGCTAAATCGTCAAATTCGTCGTATGTGTGAATACTTAGATTACGAAGTGTTTAAGCTAAAACGTGTGCGCATAATGAACATTGATTTAGGCCAACTAGCATCTGGTGAGTGGCGTTACTTAACGACGGCTGAGATGGAACAGATCAATAACATGATTGGTACATCAAGTAAGACAGAAGAAGCGTCGCGCAAAGTGCAAGAGATTGATGGTAAAGTTCGAGTGCTTAAAAAAGCCAGTTCGGGTCGTAATCATCACTCAAATAATACGTTTAATGAAAAACGCCGTGAAAAAGCGAAAGAGGAGAGATTTGGTAAATCTAATTTCAAACCAAAAGGTGATCGTAAAGACCAAACTAAACCGCAATCAGAAATCAAAGTTTGGCGTGCAAAATAGCTCATTTTTTCAACATCTTAGCTGGTTTCTTTGCGTTTTGGCGATAAAGTCAACAAACAGAGAGTTAAATGCTAATTTTTATTTGACTCTTTTTTTAAATCAGTTACATTAAGTCCCGTAAGCAGAGACGGCGCCTTGGCAGAGTGGTTATGCAGCGGATTGCAAATCCGTGAACCTCGGTTCGATTCCGGGAGGCGCCTCCATTTATTTGTTAGATAGAGAAAGTTAAACAGAACTAAAAATTACGACTTCGGTGGTAATTACAGATGGTGTCAACCGCTCTTTAAATAGAGTACATGGTAGAAGCATCGCAAGAAATTGCGTGCCCTGGTGGTGGAATTGGTAGACACAAGGGATTTAAAATCCCTCGGCGTTCGCGCTGTGCCGGTTCAAGTCCGGCCCGGGGCACCATCTATTTGTATAAATGAATTAAGTTATACCGAAATAACAGTAAATATTAGGGCGCCTTGGCAGAGTGGTTATGCAGCGGATTGCAAATCCGTGAACCTCGGTTCG
>NZ_CAMLHO010000107.1 GCF_946479765.1 uncultured Aliivibrio sp. | reverse complement strand
CTAAAGGCAAACTGACAACGCCGAGTGTAGCAAATCGTGTTGATGCATTTGTTATATGCGAGTAGAAAAGTAAAAGTAGGCAATCTTTTTTAGGCACAATATCATAAAAATCAAATCAACTGTGGATAACCAACCATTGAATAATAAAGAGTTTTCCAAGTTATCCACAGAAATTTGCTAATTTCGAAAAAACAATGTTGAAAAGCTGTTTGCAAAAATAAAACATCTCTAATATACTGATTGTCAAATAAAAAAGCCGCTATTAGTAACAATTTAGTTATTAATAGCGGCTTATAACCCTGACTGATAAGGAGGTCATATTGCTTAACGATATTATTGATGTAGCAATTTGCTTGCTAACCATTACTGGTTTAGCTATCAAATACTTAGGTTAACCGTCGCCAAACTGAGAGCTTAAGTAATTAATAATTAATCAAGGTTGCACTTTTAAGGTGCAACCTAATTAAAACAAAAATAAACAAGACTGTAAATGAAGTTTGATAATATCTTTCAATTTATAATTGCATATAACGCTGGCATAACACGTTTGCTACGATACAGACTTAACTGAATTTTACTGCCTTAATCACTGAAACTAAAGGCAAACTGACAACGCCGAGTGTAGCAAATCGTGTTGATGCATTTGTTATGCGTATATCACACCAAGATTGAATATCTAATTTATTTATACTTACTACAGAAAAAGTAACGATATATAAGACAAAATATTACTTAGACTATATTATAAACAATAACTTAAACTAAGGAAAACGCTTGTATATGAGCAATAAAAAATATGACTTCAATTGGAAAGAAGCTATCATTCAAAATGAAAGTCTGATTGAATTACAACCATCAGATAAGCTAAATAGAGCAAGACTTGCAGCTTTTTTAACTAATAATGTAATCCCTGACGCAGGTTTAAACGGCTATGTTTTAAATTTAAATGCACAATGGGGAGCGGGAAAAACTTTTTTTGTTAAACGATGGGCTAACTCTTTATCAGAGCATGGGCACCCAACAGTTTATATTGATGCATGGAAACAAGATTATTCAAATGATCCTATGCTTACTGTAATTGCTTCAATTATTGATCAATTACGTAGCTATCTTGATACTCCAGATAAGTATATAAACAAGATTGCAGAAAAAACGTGGCGATTCTTTAAAGCTACTGGATCTGAAGTTACCAAAGGCATTGTTAAAAAAGTTTCTGGAATAGATATTGATAATATAAGTGATGAGCTTGACGCATCCAATACGGAGTTACCTAAACAAGATGATGAAGACAATACCTTTAATGGGTCAGTTGCATCTAAACTAACAGCTGCTTTAATCGATGACCATAACGTTAAGCTAGCTAGTGTCGAAGGCCTTAAATATGAACTCGGAGCTTGGGCTGAAGCCATAATAAGTAAAGGGCATAACGGTAAGTTAAATGCACCTGTTTTTATCTTCATTGACGAACTTGATCGTTGTAGACCAAACTATGCAGTCGAAATGCTAGAAGTTATAAAGCATTTTTTCAAAATAAAAAACCTCGTTTTTGTTGTTTCGACTGATACAGAACAATTACAACATACAGTTAAATCCGTATATGGTGAAAGCTTTGATGCTCAAACCTATTTACATCGTTTTTTTGATTCAAGGTATTCATTAAATTCATCGTCTCTAGAGCAATTTATAATCAGTAAAACTGAATTACTACTATCTAATGATGATTCATTTTCAACGCTTCGCACTTGGCCTATAGTTAATACCCAAGAACCTTTAACAGCCTTACTTACCAACCTAGCAAATGGATTTTTACTTTCATTACGTGATACTGAACAATTAATTAATCGATTATTCAGTATTATTAGAAATTTCCCTCCTTATCAAGAATTAAACTTAAGTTATTTGGTTGTTTTATTAATTATTCGTGAAAAAAATCTTAACCTATATAATGAAGTAATTAGTCGTTCAATAGTTTCTCATGAGAAAAATGACATTTTGTTAGATTTTGAACATAGTAAACTAAACTTTGAAGTCTACTTAGCTCTTCAGAATGAAGGATCCCGCAGGCATTATTCAATCCCTGTACTCTCTAATTCTCCAGAGTATCGAGATTATGGATATACCTTTAGTGTTTCTGAGTTATTAGAAATTTCATGCAATACATCTTTACTCACAGATCAAGTGCAACTACATGAAAGAGAAAAAGCACTTTCAGAGAGAATTAACAACCTATCTGACAATAGTAATAGCTATAACAATTGGACAAATGCTGCGAAATTAAAAGCAGAAAAACAAATGCTAAGCTCTAAAGTCAAACATTCTACATATAAAGATTGGGTTGAGATGGCAATAGCATTTGATAATTAATGTAATTAGGCTCCAAGTGTCATTTGGAGCTAAATTTTTAGCACAAATACGCATAACGCCTGCATAACACGTTTGCTACTATGCAGACTTAGCTGAATTTTACTACCTTAATCACTGAAACCAAAGGCAAACTGACAACGCCGAGTGTAGCAAATCGTGTTGATGCATTTGTTATAAGCGATTCTGATTTTGCCAATAATCATAAAGACCACTGATATTTGACGAACACATTAAACTCATTGCACCTTTGATTTGCTCATCGCTCCATTGCCACCATTTCATTTCTAACAACTGAACAATTTCACTTTCAGTAAAACGATAACGAATATGCTTAGCCGGATTAGAGCCTACAATAGAATAAGGAGCTACATTTTTAGTTACGACAGCTCGACTTGCAATTATTGCCCCATCACCTACGGTTACACCGCTCATAATCATGGCTTCAGTACCAATCCAAACGTCATTACCAATAATCGTATCACCTGAACGTTCAAACCCATCTTTGGCATCTGAGAAATTTTCATCGTCTTGGTAGAAAAATGGAAATGTACTAACCCAATTATTTTGATGTCCTTGATTTCCCGCCATCATGAAAACAGCACCCGAACCAATTGAGCAATAACTACCAATAATTAATTTATCAATATCCGTTCTATCAGCCAATAAATAACGAGCACAATCATCAAAGCTATGATTATGATAATAGCCAGAATAGTAACTATGCTTACCCACAATAATATTAGGATTAGTCACTTGTTCTTTGAGTGATTTACCCACAAAAGGGCTTTCAAAATAATTGTTCAACCTAAATCCTCTTTTAAGCTTATAACGCCTGCATAACACGTTTGCTACAATACAGACTTAACTGAATTTTAACGCC
>NZ_CAMLHO010000106.1 GCF_946479765.1 uncultured Aliivibrio sp. | reverse complement strand
GCGCCGGCAGCATAGTGGAAGTTTCTTCACTTCTGATTCGCCTTCTACTCGTATACTTGATGAGACGGAAGTATATAAAACGTTTGATTAGGTTGTGGTTTCCAAGTCTAGGGTAGCTCCCGAAAATCTGGTCCCTCACCAGACTGGCTTGGATTTTTATCCTGTTGCTTCTTTGACCTTTTTATTTTACCCTGTTACTCGTGTTTAATTCATGAGTAGGTGCATTTATGCCAGCTGGTCGTCCTTCTGATTATGATCCTGAATATTGTGAGCAGATAATTGCTCTTGGAAGACAAGGTCTTCATGTGTATCAGATGGCTGAAAGGCTAGATGTTGGCAGTGCAACTTTGTATCGTTGGGAAGATAATCACGAAGAATTCCGAGAAGCTTTCACACGCGCTAGGGAATATTCGAAGGCTAAATTGCTTGATGTGGTTGATGATAACTACGCTAGTCGTGACTTCCAGCCTAAGTTAGTTGAGATGAAAGTAAAGTTCCTCTCTGATCATACTCGTTGTAGAAAGATTGAATTAGCATCCACTCCAGTTGAAAAAATGGAGGCTGTGGAGGATGCCATGAACAGTGGTGAGCGTTCGGCGGAAGTCGGCAAGGCGTTAATTGAATCCATTAAAGCAAGAATTACTGCTGAACAAGATGCTGAGCTCAGGCCGATGCTTGAAAAGCTTCAGGCTCAGTTTGATGATAATCACAAATTAAAATAAGGAAAATTCATGACAGTTTTTAAAGCATCCAAAGCCGATGTATTAAATGAGGCACTTGTGGCTTCTTCTATTGAAGCGGAGACTGTAACAGTTTCTGGGTTTACTGAGTTTAACGGGGCGGTTGATTTTGGTGATGCAGATGCTCCTTCGACTGGTTCTCCTTTGACTATGAATGGTAGCTACATCAACTTGTCTCAGTATACTACCGCTCAACTTCCTGCTTTAACTGGTATGCGTCAAGGGAGCGTGGTGTTTGACATTACTACCTCTAAGGTGACCTTTTATGATGGCGCTAACTGGGTTGCAATTTAGGATTTGAAATGGACAAGAAAAAGAAAACGCTTTCTATCTCAGACTCCATCAAACGCCCTCTCGCTTTGACTAAAGCAGTAGGTGGTAAGCCTAGTGAGAATCTGGATAAGGTTAAGTCTTTAGCCAAGAATGGCACTCCTTTGCAGAAGAAGCAGGCATCCTATTATTGGAATGTGCTTCGTAAGGCACCTGGCGGCAAGTCTAAAGGCAAGCCTTCACTGTTAAAGTAATGGTATCGCCGCTGCGAAGAGACCTCGATAAGCTGTTGTTGAAAGTTGCTGCGTCTCAAGAGGACTGGCGAGTCATGGTTCAAAGTCCTGGGGAAAGAATTGTGGATGAGAATCCAACATGTTTTACGGTGGTGATTGAAACATATGCAGACATTGACTGATGAGTACTACTTAGTTTTTACAAAAGGAAACCATTGGGTTTGTCGTTGGCTTAACTCTCAGTGTAACCATATAGTCATCTACGTCAAAGACCAGCATAACTGGCTCAAGCTTGATCCCACTTCAGCCAAGATAATCTGGGAGATTTTACCTTTTGAGGTCAGCAATCCTCGTGTTCCATATGCCCTACACCCTGGTGCTAGAGTAGTTAGGCTTAGAACTGATCGGGCTTCCAGCTGGCTCGGAAAATTTAAGTTTGTGAATTGTATTACTGTAGTGCAATATGTTACTGGTCTTAGGGTTAATGCATTAACTCCATGGAGTTTATTTAAGAAGCTACGTAAGTTACAAGGCAAACCTTATCCCGCTAAAAACATATGTTCAGTACAAATTTTATAGGAGTATTAATCAAGATGGGTAGTAAACCAAAAAAAACATCCGAACAAGTGGATCTAGAAGTAGAACAGGGCAAAGAGCTAGCTCAGCAACAGCAGGCTATGAAAGCACAGCAACAACAGATGATGCAGCGTCGTATAGGAGCCATGCGCCAAATGCAGGGCGGTGGTGGTGCGGCTTTGCCAAGTTTACTTAAAGGTCTTAGTCCTACTACTCCTACTCCTAAAAAGAAGAAAGCGCCTTCTCCAACTCCGCTTAATCCCACTAATAATATATTAGGATAATGTTATGGCTAATAAGTTTGATGATAAGCAGCAGAGATTAAAGCGGTATAGCAAAGCTTTAGATGAGCGAGATCTTAAGTTGTTTCTCTTCCAAGAAGCTTATAAGTTTGCTTTGCCAGGTAGGAACAAATGGTTGATTAAAACTCCAGCCGTAGACAAGACTGTTTGGCGTTGGGATGTAACAGCCATTGAGTCTTTGCATAGCTTTGCATCTAACCTTCAAACTATTCTCATGCCGCCTTTCCAGAATTGGTTTCATTTAAGATCTGGCAATATTAATGAGACAGCCAAAGAGATTGTAGATGAAGAGCTTCAAGGATATACCGAACAGATCTTAGATATCCTAAATAACTCTAATTTATTTTTAGAGGCTAACATTGCTTTTCAAGACATGGGGATCTCCACTGGCTTGCTTAAAATAAGTCTTACAGACAATGATGCCAATCCTATCAAGTTCGAAGCGATACCCATGAATAATGTGGCTATGCAAGAACATGAAGGCGAGATTAAAGATATTTGGCGGTCAATGGAAGTTCCTCTTTCAGACATTAAATCAATTTGGCCAGATGCCAAGTTTAGTAGCCGATTAGATCAGATGAGCAAGCAAGATCCACATGTCTTGGTTAAGCTGATTGAAGGTACTATCTACTACCCAGAAAATGATCCTGATGAACGGTATCTTTATTATGTTTCGGATGAGATTTCAAATGAAGATTTGGTTACCCAGCCTATGGAGATGAGCCCTTGGATTCCATTTAGATTCTCTGTATCCCCTGGTGAGACTTGGGGATTTGGCCCAATCTTGCAAATGTTGGATTACATACGCATTGCAAATAAAATGACCGAATTTGATATTACGAATGCAGGCTATCAGATGGCTCGTCCGATGCTTATACAAAGCAATCAGATTGTTAACCCATACAATATTAACATGGAGCCGGGCGCTCAGATCCAGGTAGAAGATATCCGTGTTCCTCCCGTTCATATGTTAGACGTAGGCGGAGATCTGCGTTTTGATCAGTTGTCGTTAACGCAAGTGCAGCAGCAGATTAGAGAGGCGTTGTTTGCTGATCCATTGGGCCCCATGGATCAAAAGTCTCAGACTGCAACAGAAGTAAGTATACGTCAACAAAACTGGCTACAGAAAAGTACTGCATCCTTTGCTCGTCTTAACAATGAGTTTTTGCATCCCGTTATCTTCAAAACCATTAAACTACTTAAAAAGCATGGCAAGTTTAAAGATATCAAGCTTACTACGACTCAGTTTGCTATTGAGTTGAATGAG
>NZ_CAMLHO010000105.1 GCF_946479765.1 uncultured Aliivibrio sp. | reverse complement strand
CTTACTTTCGGCTTGGCTAGCTTGGTAAAGAACTGCCCTGCCAAGATTTTCTAAGCCCTGATTCTAATTTACCGGTAGTAATTAAGCGAACAAAATGTTCTTAAATTGCGAGATAAAGTGAATGGAAAACAAATACATTTTTTACGCCATTTGAACGACTTGGTTTCAGCAGATTTGGAACTGATAAACCAAATATCCTTGCCACAATTGGGATTGAAAATGCTGCGAGGAAAACACTGATGCAAACTAAAATGAGGCATAACCAAAGAACAATTGAAGCGTAAAATAGCTTCTGAAACGCCTGAACTTAGGGAAATAAGGGCTAATTTGCCGAACCTGATGAAATGAAAACCAAAAGGCAACAAAGAAGAAATTTACGCTTACTAAGCCGAAACTACGAAAGCCGCGATCCTATTGATGAACCGTGCAAAAAATTTCGGACTCAGTACGCACAACGCCTGCATAACACGTTTGCTACGATACAGACTTAGCTGAATTTTAACGCCTTAATCACTGAAACTAAGGCAAACTGACAACGCCGAGTGTAGCAAATCGTGTTGATGCATTTGTTATATGCTACAGACTTAGTCAGCTTGATTTAACTGCAATAAGTCCCATTTTGTACCGTATAAGTCTTTAAATACAACAACTGTGCCGTATTCTTCAACACGTGGCTCTTCAGTAAACTCGACACCTTGAGCTTTCATAAACTCATAGTCACGCCAGAAATCATTAGTTTGAAGAAATAAGAAAACACGACCGCCAGCTTGATTGCCAACTGATTTTAATTGGTCATCATTACTTGCTTGAGCCAATAGCAAATTTGTTCCTGTTGAATTAGGTGGAGATATTTGAACCCAACGTTTACCACCGCCTAAATCAGTATCTTCGACAAGTTCAAATTGTAGTTTTTTGGTATAAAATTCAATTGCATCATCATAGTTTTCAACAACTAAGGCAATATTACCAATTCTTTGTTCGATAGACTTATTCATTTATGGCTCACTATAGTTCAAAAATGGAATTCTACCCTATTTGGCTCATAAACTCATTTTTGCATATAACGCCTGCATAACACGTTTGCTACCATGCAGATTAAGTCCAAATTTACCACTTAACACGGTAAACTCAAAGAAACCTAGAATGCCGAATGTAGCAAATCGTGTTGATGCGATTGTTATAGCCCAGCAAAGTGCGCTGTAAATGAACTAGCTGCATTAATAGAGGAGTAACAAAAAAGAGCAAATGAACCGAATACTGAAATGATACTCACTCCATTTATTGCAGAGCCTGATTTTATATATTTATTGGCGAAACAATATTGAGATATATAAGTTGTCCCGCTAGCAAAGGCGGCGGCTAAGACACCGAAACAAAATAAAAGTATAGATTGAGATAAAGCTGAAGTAACCGCGATACTCGAACCTTCATTCCAAATTTTTCCAGTAAAGGCTAATAATGCCGCAGCTGCACCACCATTAATAATCATACTTGCTTTTAACGCGGCTTGCCCCGCTGTAATTACAGATTTAAACATTTCTAATGAATGTGCTGTTGCATTTTGTGAATATGCAATACTTCTTGAATTTTCAGCTTCAAACTCAGCTAATATTTTAGAATGCTGAAGTTTATCAATTTCTTTAGATTGTTCTGCTTGCTTACCAAGCTGATCCATAAAATTGTCCATAGCATCAATAGAAACTGACACTTCCCCACCATTTTTAGTTTGTAAAAGAGCCTTTTTCACTTCATTTACAACATCAATTGCATTCATAATATACCTAATTTAATTATTTCGGGAAATAGGGCTATAACGCCTGCATAACACGTTTGCTACCATGCAAATTAAGCCTAAATTTACCACTTAATACGGTAAACTCAAAGAAACCTAGAATGCCGAATGTAGCAAATCGTGTTGATGCATTTGTTATACGATTAGCGTTTTGACTAATTTAACAAATTCCCGTGAGAATTTTTCAGCGGCACTCACACTATATGATATTTCAAGAGTTTCATCGTTAATGTGAGCTGCTTTATCTGTCCAATTATATGAACCATGAGCCACTATTTTCATATCTATGATACAAAATTTATGGTGCATTAATTTCTGTTCTGCTGGAGCAGCAAGAAGTTCTACTTTATTATTTAAATATAAGCCAATTTTATTATTAATATTGTCTTTATTTATCACAACACGAACGTTTACCCCCTTCCTAGCCTTTTTAACTAAAGCGTTAGCCAAATCTTGATCTGTCATCCATGCTACAGCAACCCAAATAGTAAACTCAGCAGAGTGAATAAGTTCAAGCAGTTGTGATTTTTGATTTTCAAAATGATGTTCAGGAAATATGCTTTCTGTTCGGTAAATACCAGAGTCAACATCGGATACTAGTTCATTAATATGGTCAATAACTCCCAAAACTTTAATTCGAAGAATTTTTGCTTGCCAAATATGTTGAACGTTTGTATCAATACTACAAATTTCTTTATTTAACACATCATTTTTAATTCGTTTCGCACTGCTTAAATAACGTTCAACAAGCTCTTTATAAGCAAAGGTAGCTGGCTCTTGTACATCAAAACAATCGTTCTCACTATAGTCATCCAAAGGATAGTTTATAACGTCATTTGCTAAGTTAAAAACATGCTGATTGATCTTCATTACCTCTCCATTCATTCGTATAACGCCGCAATAACACGTGCGAACGACCGACTTTCAAAACCAATTACACTCTAAACCACAAACGCCGAGTGTAATTAGCATCGTGTTGATTGCTTTGTTACACGATCTTTGTCAACGCTTCGCTTTAATTGGTAAAGAATTGATTTACCAAGATTTACTGTAAATTGAGTTTAATTAGACTAGCTCAATTAAGCGAGCAAAATATCCATTCAACAGCAATAATTGTGAAACGAAACAATCCTTTTTTCTTACGCCATTTGTACGACTTGGTTTCAGCCAGTTTGGAATAGATAAACCAAATATCCTAACCACAATTGGGATTGAAAATGCTGAGAGCAAAACACTGATGCAGACTAAAATGAGGCATAACCAAAGAACAATTGAAGCGTAAAATAGCTTCTGAAACGCCTGAACTTAGGGAAATAAGGGCTAATTTGCCGAACCTGATGAAATGAAAACCAAAAGGCAACAAAGAAGAAATTTACGCTTACTAAGCCGAAACTACGAAAGCCGCGATCCTTTTGATGAACCGTGCAAAAAATTTCGGACTCAGTACGCACAACGCCTGCATAACACGTTTGCTACGATACAGACTTAGCTGAATTTTAACGCCTTAATCACTGAAACTAAAGGCAAACTGACAACGCCGAATGTAGCAAATCGTGTTGATGCATTTGTTATATGCAAACAACCATTCTTACTATGAGGTCAT
>NZ_CAMLHO010000104.1 GCF_946479765.1 uncultured Aliivibrio sp. | reverse complement strand
GCTTAGATAGTTATTCTGTATTTTCATCTTATGAGCCGTAAACTCATCGGTCTTTACTTTTGGTGACCATTGAATAGACACAATCGCTGCACTGCCTGACATAATATGTTTACTTAACATGTTAAATCGCGGGATCCTCGATATATCATGTTCATCAACTAAATTTGCTAACGCACCTAAAAAAAATACATCTTGCTGAATTTGTGATTGTATTCTATTTGCATGTCGTTCTGCATATTCAACCGTTTGTTTATAGATTTCTTTCTTATTATCTTTAGCGACATGAGAAGTGGCTAACATGGTTAAAACAAAACCAATAATAAAAACAAGTATTGGTAATGCACACTTACGATAAAAAGGAGAACGGACTAAAGAAATCATACTATTAACCAAACAACAACCATTAATATATTATATGGAATAAGTAACGCACAAGATAGACTAATAAAGTTAATTTATTTTGTGCTTTAAACAAAAAAAACGCACAGCGTCTATATCTATACGTTCTTTTCGATTCATCAGGCAGAGTGAGAGCTTACAGCTCGAACATTTTATCAAATTCACGTTGTGCTAAAATGTCTTCAATCTTTATGCGAGGATCTTGCTTTGCAACTGTCTCCACGCTTACTTTCTTTTTCTTCTTCTCTGTTCCTGTTTCTTTTACTTGTTTCGCTTTACTAGTCATAAACATCTCCATTTGAGCGCGCAGTATAACAGTTTATGGTCATTAAATATCATATTAACGTCAAGTATGGTATTAAGCTCATCGAAAAAACCAATTTACTCTGCTTGAGTTCGACTTTTAATTACTTTATTTATCACAAATTTAATTAGAATTGGAAATACCCCTAATAACGCTAGTGACCCTAAGATTTGAGGAGAAATAAGTCCAGATAATGAAGTAATCTCTGATAACTGTGTCCCAGCATTTAGATATACCATGGTTCCCGGCAGCATTCCTAATTGACTGAATAGATAAAAACGACTCACGCTCAAACTAGTTAACCCCATTAATAAGTTAATCACAAAGAACGGGAATACCGGAATAAGTCGCAACGTTAATAAATAGAACGCCCCATCCTTTTCTACGCCTTGGTTAATTGGTACTAGCTTATCTTTAAATTTACTGTCTACCCATTCTCTTAAAAGATAACGGCTGCTTAAAAAAGCAATGGTTGCGCCAATACTACTAGCAAAAGAAACCAGTAATAAACTCCACCAAAAACCAAATAGCGCCGCACCTAATAAAGTCACCACTGCTGCGCCAGGGATAGATAATGCAGTAACAACAACATAAGCAAGGAAGTATGTGGCACTATAGAGATAAAGATTCTCTTGTATGTCACTCTGAAGCGATTGATGGAAACCTTTAATCTGCTCTAACGTCAGTAGATGACCAAAATTTACATAGACAGCAGCAAATGATACAAGCAGTACAATTAATAGGATTACTTTCTTATTCATAATTAACTCCCGGCTTTTACGTCAGTGTTCATTGTTTTTGTCAGATCATCAAACCCACCAATGTATTTACCATCCATCCAGATCTGCGGGACTGTGACTGGTGTTTTCTCACCAATAATCGCTTTAACTTCTGGGATCATTCGGTATAACGCGGCGCTGTCTTTCACTACATCATGATAGATATATTCAATACCAGCCTCATCCAATGCCGCTTTCGCTTTAATGCAATAAGGACACGATGCTTTACCAAAAACAACATTGCCTTTTATTTGATCACGTTCCGCGACTTTAGCAATAACCGCTTGAACCAAAACACCACGGTTAAGTGCTTCACCTTCACTGATCACCTTGTCTTCAACAATAATGATAGGAGCGTGCCATGCTTTTAATTTTAATGGCTCCCACCAGTGAGAAAGCCAATCTTTAACTTCCAGCTCAATAGGAATACCTGCAAGCTCAGTATCAAATGTATCTTGAAGAATGTCTTTGGTTAACGTGCATTCGCCGCAAGGGATATTAACGTTAAATGGCCCCCAACTGCCCGCCCAACGATATAACGTAATTTTAATTGGCTTCATAGCTTTATCCCTTCTAAATACAAATTAAACTGAACCGTTTAGTTTAATTTAGCCGATATTAAATTTATGTCAACAATTAAAGACAAAAAGATACAATTAGTTAACTTAATGATAGTCGTTATTTTTATGCTATGAGTACGGTATAGGTGATAAATGGTGAAATAACCATCTATTTAGTAGTGATTAAGCAGCTTAGTCTTAAACTACAGATAGTTTGAGAGTTCTATCAAGTTACCATCCGGATCTCTAAAATAGATAGAAATGATCTTACCCAAGGCTCCTGTTCGTTGGACAGGCCCATCAATAATCATAAGACCTTGCTCTTCTATGTGTTTCTTTGCTTCTATAATGCTCGTTTTCACAATAAAGCAAAGATCAGCACTTCCATCTTTTACATTCAGAGCTTTTGGTTCAAACTCATTGCCTTGTTCATGTAGATTAATTTTCTGATCACCAAATAACAAAGCGATTCGTCCCTCACCAAAGGTGATACACTTCATTCCAAGTATTCGAGTATAAAAATCTACCGTGTTATTAATGCTTTTTACTGTCAATACAAGGTGATCTAAATGACTAATTTCCATGATGGCACCCCACCTTAAATGTTATTCCGGCTTAAAAATGATATCTAAAAACAATTGATGAGCTAATTCAATAAGTGATATATCTTTCGTTAATTGTAGTGACGCTAATAAGCCGTTATAAACTAACCCTACTTTTTGGGCCTTCAGCTCTGCATCTTCAATATCGTGTCTTTTAAATAACTCTATTAATAGCTCTTGAGTTCGTTGTTTGTACTGTGCACTTACCTCAGTGATACCTTGATCCTCACTACTGTATTCACTGTACGCCAGTTGAAAATAACAGCCATTAAATGACTCGATATCAATACACCCAGCAAGACCTTCAAAACGTAAGGCTACTTTCTCTTCTAGAGTCAGGTCTGTATTCTCAAAAAGTACCTTTACATTCGATAACGATTGCTCACTAAAAAGCGCTAACGCATTAACAATCAAATTTTCTTTAGATTGAAAATATTTATAGATAGTCGCTTTTGATAAACCAGTCGCTGCAGTGATCTTATCCATGCTTGTACCATGAAACCCATGCAGAGCACATAATTCTATCGTTTTTTGTAATGCATTCAGTCTCTTTTCTTCTTTCATGACAGCTTTCTCCTCTATTAGTTCCATAATAACAAAATAAACTGTTTAGTTCAAAAAGCAGTTGACTTAATAAAATTACACTATAAATTAAACTAAACCGTTTAGTTCACATATTGAGAGGAAGAATGAATAATCAAACCATAAGCAACACACATAGAGATACATCTTTAGGATATAAATTAGGCGTATTTGGCGTCGTCATAACTCTACTATGGATCGGTATTTTTAAATTTACGCCTACAGAAGCCGCCTTAATAGAACCCCTTGTTGTTAATCACCCCTTAATCGGCTGGGTATATAATATTATATCGG
>NZ_CAMLHO010000103.1 GCF_946479765.1 uncultured Aliivibrio sp. | reverse complement strand
ATCACCTGACGGATCAAATACTAAGATATCAAATGCTAATCTATCCAACCCATACAGTCCACGATGGATCATATCAGCAGAAAAAACTAACATATCACCAGCGGCTAAGTTAATGGCCTTGCCACCAGAAATGTTTTCATGGCTTTCTCGGCCGTTTTCTTCCTGTCTAACATCATACTCTTCTTCATTATCCCAGCGCTTATGAGTTCCTGGTATAAGTTCCATACCCAGTTCATCAAATAAAGGCACTCGTAAATGTACAACTTGAGTCTCGTGAATGACAATCTTTTGAATATCCACATCATGGTCATACTGACAGTCTCGATGCCAGAAATCTTTTTGTTTAGGATTTACTGGATTAAAAAATAGCTGAGTATTCATAAATGCAGGCTTATCTGCTATCACAGACTCGACAGCATGCATTATTTTGCTAGAACTAATAAAATTAAAAAGTGCTAACCTATCATTGGTTTCTAGATACTGGCTGCCTGTAATTAACGAGGAATTAAAGGCTTCTTCTTCATGGTAAAACTCTGCATTATCTTGCTTCCATGACTCATGAAATTTCAATATTACTTTTCTAAGTGATGAAATCTCAGCCTGAGTAAAATAATTTCTAATGACAAAGTAGCCTTGTTCCTCATAGCTGTTTTGCCATTGACTTTGATTGTCTACCATCTTCCGATTCTTGCCTCTGTATTGTTTCTTACTCTTAGGTGCGCATAGTACTGCTAAACGTAAACCATTCAAGCTTAATGAAAGAATAAACGCAAAATAGAGTTAGAAACAATCGTTGTGTTTATCAATAATTGAAAATTGTAACGCCATTTGCGATTATGTTTTACCTCTTTGAAATCCTGTGTTTACCCTTGTGATACCAAACCTCGTATTAATAAGAAAAATTACAGTATTCTCACCGCATTCCTTTTTCTTATGGTATAAACTTGGCATAATACAATCACAACTAAATAAACAGGCATAATTATGAGCATTGTAAAAACTCTATTAACTCGCTGCGATTCTAAATGTGAACTATGTGGTTCAACTAATTCACTTGCACCTTTCGCAGTTCCGCCACAAACGGATATCAATGTTGATAACTGTGTGATGATCTGTGATACATGTACTGCACAAATCGAAGACTCAGCAACAATGGATGTTAATCACTGGCGTTGTCTAAATGACTCTATGTGGAGCCAAGTACCAACGGTTCAAGTTATGTCTTACGTTTTACTGAGCAAACTAACTTCTGAATCTTGGGCTCAAGATTCTCTAGATATGATGTACGTTGAAGATAACGTTAAAGAATGGGCTGAAAAAGCACTTCTTTCTGACGGCGAAAAACCACGTGACATCAACGGCGTTGAATTGAAAAAAGGCGACGACGTAACGGTTACTAAAGACCTTCCTGTTAAAGGTACTAACCAAGTAATCAAACAAGGTACAGTTATTCGTGGTATTAACCTTACAGATGACCCTCGTTTAGTTACTGGTAAGGCAAATGGCGGTCAATCTATGTATGTAATCGCTGAGTTCTGTCGTAAGAAGTAATTCGTTACTTAATATCTGATAGACTAAAAAAGACGCTTAATTGCGTCTTTTTTTATGTCTGAATTCTACTGATTTTAAGTGTAAATAGTCGAAAACGGCGTTATTTAACCTTTCGTTTTGCCACAAAATTGCCCCAAAACCGAATTTTCAAATATCGTTTTGCCCCAAAATGAAATATATCAAAAAAATACCTGTTTGTGTGTCTAAGTTATTTCGTAACTTCTACAGTACAAGTATAAGAAGGCACTTCTGTTGTTAACTCTTTATTATCTAAAGAACTATCCATTGTATAAAGCTCATACCCAATCAACCCAATGGCAGAAACACTTAAAACCACGGGAATTAACACATCAAGGATAACCCAGCGCCATGATTGACTCCTCACCAAGTTGTGATACCAATTATCGAAACGATGCATAGAAGCAGAAATTCTAATATTTTCTATTGCTTTTTGTTGGTTATCAATAGCGTTAGCCATGTTATTAAAGCGGTCAGAAATAACACTTGCCTTTGTACCTGGTGTTGATTGGTCATCTAAACCTTTTACCCAATCTTCAATCTGTTCCCATTGATTATTATTGTTTTCAACTCCAGATAAAAACTCTCGTTGATTTTCTAGCATCCAAATATAAAAATTAGAATTTTCTTGTTTTCCTCGATTATCTTTCGGATCATTTCCCATGCCGGCAATCATATCACTTGAGCCGCGGTGTTCTTCATGTTTAGTTCCAGTTAATCTAACTCTCCAAAGTTGAAAACTATTTTTCACCCGCCAAAAATAATGTATCGATTCATAAATGATGACGGCAAGCAAAATCATATATACTAGTTCTGAAGTTATATTGTTAAACTGAATACCACCTAAAAACCTAGAGCTTGGAGATAATTGTAAACCAAGAGAGGTAAATACAATTGCAGCTGAAGAACTTAAAACTAAATTTCGACGGATTTTTTCTTCATAATCGGTAACTTCAAGAGGGCTAGGCTCTTTCATTATCTTTTCAATTTGTTCTTTTCGTTCGTCAGTAAGCTCTACAAGAGTACAGCGTTTCTGCCATTTTGAATAAACATAACATAATATGGTCACTGACAGTGTTCCTAACGTTGACAGCTGGCCATCAAAATCACTCAAACCACATATAAAAAGCCAAACTAAAACTAACTTAATTAACGAACTGCCACTCATAAATATCTCCTAAACAGAATGCCAATCATTATACACAAATAATACAGCTATATGATCTAGCTTGATTGGATTTAACCGCTTATAACTTTGTTTTCTATTCATTACTAGCATCCGGACTGAGATTTTTTATTGCTTTAGCTTTAATGAGTGGATGAACAACTAAGTAAGCGTTACGCATCACGATAATTTAGAATTAAGCAATCAAGAAGGATATTATTAACCTGTTGGTGGTGACCATAGAGCCCGAAAAATTTTTATTCCTCGGGATGTCACCCCGTAGGTAAGAAATTAATCTCTAGAAGTACCTAATTCATTAAGGTCAAGAGCTAGTTCAAACCCTCTGGCAGATGCAGTATATACTTTTACATGTTTCCATTGTGGAAGCTTTAGTAAAGCTAATATTGTTGCCTTATCTTGATTAGATATTAGCATACCTAAAATAACACACTCTAAACTTTCAGCTGAGAAAGTAAAAACACCACTGTCATAAGCAGCAATTAATCTAACCTCATTTTCATACTTCCAATGCTCATGTTTTTTTCTAAGTGCAGCATAAAATGTATCGTTCTGTAGCTCACAAAAAATTGTTGAATGCATCTGAACTATTATAGTGAGACTTTTGGAGAATTCGCTCATATATCTCAGAAAAAACATGTAGTCCCTTGGGAAGGTAATCAACATTTATTGTTTCAATACTAGAATCTGACTCAATATATTTTGAGAAATCATTTTTAAAACCGAAACAAATACCTTTATGAGATACCGCATAATGAGACCACATTAATATACTTTTGCTTTCTTTACTTAAGCAATAAACACCATATGTTTCTTGTTTCTTTTTTAATAATGCCTCATCAAATAACTTGGAT
>NZ_CAMLHO010000102.1 GCF_946479765.1 uncultured Aliivibrio sp. | reverse complement strand
TCGACATAAATCAGGATCAAACTGCTTACCACATTCTTTTTCAAACAGCTCAATCACCTTATCTAAAGGCCAAGGATCTTTATAGCAACGCTTACTCATTAAGGCATCAAATACATCAGTAATTGCAGTAATTCGGGCAAAAATATGAATTTCGTCAGCAACCAATTGATTAGGGTATCCTTTTCCATCCCATCGCTCATGATGTTCAAGGGAAATTCTAGCGGCTGATTGCATAATTTCTCCACCAGACGCTAATAATTTATAACCAATTTCAGTGTGCGTCTCAATAATAACCCTTTCTTCTTGGCTTAAACGCCCTGGTTTATCTAATATCGCTTCAGGTATCCCAATCTTACCTACATCGTGCATTGGACTAATTACTTCAATTAGCCTGTACTCTGATTTAGGTAGTTCATATATTTTCCCTAACAGCCGTGACATTTTAGCTACTCGCCGAACATGATTGCCCGTTTCTCCTGAGCGAGTTTCAATCGCCTCACCAAGAACTTCAATCATCTCTTTTTGAACTGTTAAGGTTTTATTTTGCAGTTCTAATATATGCGTTTTATTTTCGTTTAATTCTTTTTTACGCAATATAGCAATGTATTGGGTAATGATAATTCCAAGTAACATTATTACTAATAAAGCAGTAACTGTAATAATATTTCTATTTTCATAGAGATAAGAGTAAGGTTTATTAACAATACTTGAAGCGTATGGTAGATTTTTTCTCTTTAAATTGAACCTATCTACCATTCTAGAATCAAAAAGATAACCTTCCCAACTGGAAGAAAAGCCAGAAACTCTTTCTGTAATGGTGAAATCTAATTTTTTACTAAGAGATTGGATCGATTGAATACCTAGTGAATAAGAGCGGTTTACATAACCTCCAAATACACCATGGCCAATATAATGCTCCCAAAAAACAAAGATAGGAATAGTGCTGTATTTTGATAAAACCGAAGCAATAGCCGCATAATCATAGTATCGATCTTGGTTTAACTCAGTATTATAATGAGTTAGAAACGCGACAGAATCTCTTGACGCTGTAGATAAGAAAGAGGCTGCATCTTCTAAAGATTTATCACTGATGATTTGAACGGTTAACTGAGGAAATTGCTCTGCTTCAGCTAAGAAGTGCTGACGAATTAATTGAGAGGTTAAACTATTATCACTCAATAAGTATATCGTTTTTACTTTAGGAAAGAGCGATTGCGCTAATTCTAAATTTTTAGCTATATGATCACGCTCATAATAGATTGTTAAGCGTTTTTCTAGCGTACCTAAATTAGGAGAAAGATTATTGATCCCGACAGCAACAAGAGGAACATTTGGATAGAGATCCTCAGCATGTTCAATTAAAAAATTGAGAGCATTATCATCAGAAACCACCACGGCATCAAAATAATCTATCTTATATTTAGTATTTAAATAACTCTTATATTCTGTTTGATATATTGCGCTATCAACACGCTTAAAATCCATATACTCAATAGATAAGCGTATGTTTTTACTTGAATTTTTTATAGCATTTTTAATGCCTTCCTCTATATTCATCGTCCACTCATAAGATGGACTATAAGAATGCAAAACAAGTAAATTAATCGGCTTTTCAGTCTCTATCGATTGTGCAGAAGAAACCGATGAGATTAAAGAAAGAAAAGCCACTAATAGTAAGAAGGGATAACGCATATTTTCATGCTCATTACAAAATCGATTTATACTCGGATACAAGACGTAAATGTATGATCCGTGAAAGCAGACTGTTGCTCCATAACTGCACTTAAAAATCCATTTCTATCTAAAACATCACTTGTTATAGCAACGTCTGAAACATACATAACATTATCTGCAACTTGAGATAAACAAGCAGCGATAGGCTTCATCCCATCAAGAGCAACAAATAATTGATAATCATCGCATAAATCAATTTGTGTTAAAAATTCGAGTACATCGTCATACTCAACATTCCATTGACTTGCTACCGTCATCGCCCATCGAATAGTTAAACGATGCTCTGTAACCTGTAAAACAGATATATTGTCAGCGAAATCTGAAGAAATGTACGAATATTCTTCCGAATTTAACGTCTCTTGATTTAAGTAGACATCACGACCTTTCACACTTTCTGGTGTAGGAAACTCAACATTAACTTGATTTGCAAGCCACGCCTGTTTTTTTACATAGAATGTTTCTGAGTTAATCATCATATTACCTACAAAAAAGGATGGTTACCCATCCTTTATTTATTTAAATTTATAAGTTTAAGAACGCAAAACCTGCTTCATAAGCTTCTTGTTGAAAACCTTTAAGACCAATTTCTTTTACTCGCAGCATTTCTGGCGCGCGTTTAAGACTAGCTTTTTGATCCATTGCTGATAAAACTTCAACCTCAACAGTGTCAATTAGCTGAATTGCAGCTTCTAATTTAAAGCCAACAGCACCGCCGGCAAACTTACCTTTCATTACGCGTTCTTTAATTACAACGGTTTCTACTTGGTAGTCTTCCATCAATTTTTTAAATTTAAACTGAAAATCACGGATAGATTCCGTTTTTGATGGCTCAGTAATATCAAACTTAGAAACACGACAATCTGGTAGGTCAATCATGCCATCTGATTTATTAATTAAACAGATGATTGCTTCATTACCTTTAAGCTCTACGCCACATACTTTCATTCTAAAATCCTACAATGTCTTGAACCTATTGATTATAGGCTTAATTTAATTAAATAGATACGTTGAATCTAACAATAAAAATGAGACGATAACAATCATTGCCCCCAGATATTACAAAAATCTGGCACACACATTCTCTGCTGCGATGGCGAGCTACAACCGCTTAATAAAATAACCATAATAGCGGCTGTAATTATTTGTTTTTTCACAATATGTTCCTATATGTGCATTCTATAAAATAGATAATAATACACTTTAAACTAATTCAGAAACCAATTTGTTACTCGGCTCATACACATACACCTAATTATTCTATGTTAAAGTGATGCTCGAATCGAATAACGCTTATGCTACACTCTTTTATATCGTATAAAATCAGAGAATCTTTAATGAAAAAAATTATTTTTGCACTAACTCTCACAACAATGCTTACGGCTTGCTCAGATAATGAAGTTGGTGACGTATCACTTGGTATGTTTACCATGAAAGATATAAAAATTTCAAACTTGGATGATGAGAAGATTCCAGGAGTAACTTGCCATATCGCCTCTGTTGAAGCTAATTTGAGTTTTTCCGATCCAAGTGATAGTTCTATTTCTTGCCGTCAAACTGGTGACATTACCCCTGAGATGATTGCAAGCATCGACAAAAGTAAATCTGGTGAAGTAGTATTTAAGCAATCGAAAAGTATTTTCTTCAAATCTATGAAAGTTAGACGTATCTACGATGCCGATAACCAGACCCTACTCTACTTGTCGTACACGACTAAAGAGACCGAGGGTAGTTTTAAACATAGCTTGTCTACAGTGCCATTGTGGGGAACTAAGGCATACCAAGAGCAATTAACTACTGCTGAGTAATATAAATAAAGAAACTGGATGGTGATGTACCCTATCCAGTTTCTTTCATTTTTCTACCAGTCGATTTTCAGCACCGTAATTTCAACACGTCGATTACACTTACGACCTAACAGCGTTTCGTTATCACATAGCGGAAGATATTCACCAAATCCACGTGAGTATAACTGAGAGGCATTCAGCTTATTTGCTAATAAATAGCGACGA
>NZ_CAMLHO010000101.1 GCF_946479765.1 uncultured Aliivibrio sp. | reverse complement strand
ACATTCAATCCTCCTTTATCATCTTTCTATGTCTAAACTCTAGCATGAAAAAACCATATAATTTCAATGGATACCTAAAACAAAGGCATTACTCACTTTATTCAATCTCATCGCTCAATTACAATAAAGCGGTTCCCCCTATCTGTCAGGTGGCAGGATAGTGGTCACCGTTACAATTACCAATAGAGAAGCCTATGTTAAAGCAAGCAAAACAAATGATCGTGTTTAATGCGCTCACACAACAGAAAAGCTTTACCAAGGCAGCTCAGCTTTTGGATATTTCTAGAACACAAGTCAGTCTTCAAATTCAGCTTCTTGAAGAACGCTTAGGTGTTCAATTAGTACAAAGGACAACCCGTTCTTTTGCCCTTACCGAAGCGGGTCAATCGTTCGCCGTGCATTGTGCCAATATCGCCGATGAGATTAACGAAGCCGAAAACGAACTGCTATCTAACATGGATACGTTAAATGGCAAACTCCGTGTCGGTATTGCTCAGTCTTTCGCTACTAATCATATTTTGCCCTATCTTTCTGAGTTTCATCAACGCTATCCACAACTTAATATCGAAATAACCTTATTTGATCATAAGATTGATGTGATTGCAGAGCAATTAGACTTATGGATAGGTGTGATGGATTCACCTCCTGAAGGATTTGTTGCAAGACACTTAATTGATTGTCATTTTGTTCTCGTCGCTAATCCTAGTTATCTTGCAAAACAAGGGATCCCTTATCACCCTTATGATCTTAAAAAGCATAACTGTCTTACTTATATCAGCCGTGAGCGTAAAGATAATGTATGGGGGTTTCATAAAGGTGAAGAGGATCTACAGATAAAAGTAACCGGTAATTATCGTATCGATTCTGCCGACGCCATTCGTAACGCGACAGTTTCAGGTAATGGGATCGGATATATAGCAACTTACCTTCTGTCTGATGAGCTGCGTACAGGTAAGCTTATTCAATTACTCCCTGATTGGGAATTAAATCAATCAATGCCACTTTACGCTGTTTATCCTCGACGTAAATTCTTGCCTAAAAAAGTACACCTCTTCATGGAGTTTGTTCGAGAACATATTAATTCAGACAAAATTGACCGTTTATAAAAGCCAATCTTACCACCACAAATTAGGGATAATAAGGCGTTATATACGAACCAATTATCCCATATAGTAACAACTAACTCTTACCTGCGTGATAAACCTCTCATTTAATGTATTATTGATGAATTTACAAACTATTCCTCTTTTTTATGTTACCTCTATGTAGAACCCATAACAACTTGATCCTTGTCACACTTTTATTTTTCACTAGAATACCCCCGCAATCATTAACTAAATACTATTGGAGTTTGACCTTGAACTTTTTGGTCAGTATTTTAGGCATTGTTTGCCTATTCGCGATTGCGTTTCTTTTTTCAGAAAACCGACAAGCCATCAAATGGCGCACTGTATTAGGCGCGTTCTTAATTCAGTTACTGTTCGCCGGGTTCATCCTCTACGTACCAATTGGCCAAACTATCCTTAATAGTATCTCCATGGCTGTTTCAGACATTATTGCTTATGGACGTGTAGGCACCGAATTCCTTTTTGGTGATTTAGCCCAGTACAAATTAGGCTTTATTTTTGCCGTCAACGTTTTGCCTACCATCGTTTTCTTCTCAGCATTAATCTCTGTTCTTTACTATTTAGGTATCATGGGATGGATAATTAAAATTATTGGCGGCGGTTTACAACGCTTCCTTGGTACAACTCGTACAGAATCAATGTCAGCAACCGCCAATATCTTTGTTGGTTCAGTTGAAGCTCCGTTAGTTGTTCGCCCTTTCCTTGCTAAAATGTCACGTTCTGAATTATTTGCCGTAATGGTTGGTGGCTTAGCTTCTGTTGCGGGTGGCACAATGGTAGGTTACGCAGGTTTAGGGGTTGAATTACGTTATTTAATTGCTGCTAGCTTTATGTCGGCTCCTGCTGGTTTGATGATGGCAAAGTTAATCGTCCCTCAAACCGAAGAAATTAACGAAGCAGACTTATACGAAGACGATTGTGTTGATGATGCACCTGTAAATATTATTGATGCAGCTTCTCAAGGCGCATTAAACGGATTACAAATTGTATTTGCTGTTGGTGCAAGCTTATTGGCTATAATCAGTCTTATCGCTCTATTGAATGGCGGATTACATAAGATAGGAATGTTAGTTGGGTTTGAAAATTTAAGCTTAGACCTTATTTTTGGTTACCTATTTGCTCCTATCGCATGGTTAATCGGTGTCCCATGGTCAGAAGCGACTGTTGCAGCAAGTTTAATTGGTAAAAAAATTGCCATTAACGAATTTGTGGCCTTTGCTGACTTGATGACAGTAAAAGACCAATTAAGTGAGCATTCTCAAGCTATCGTTACCTTTGCCCTTTGTGGCTTTGCTAACCTAACCTCTATCGCTATGTTAATGGGTGGATTAGGAGGTGTCGTTCCAAGCCGTCGTCCTGACATTGCACGTTTAGGTATGAAAGCCATCTTTGCTGCTACATTAGCAAACTTAATGAGTGCCACGGTTGCAGGCATCTTCTTATCTTTCTAAAGAATTAATCTCTAAATAAGAAAAAGCCACTCACTTTAATACGCTGACTAGAAAGAGTATTAAAGTGAGTGGCTTTTTTCTAAGTGCTTAAAGCTTAGTGATACGATTAAGAACAAATGAAGCAATCGCACCATCAACGGCTTTTATGTATTCTGCAATATGAGAAGTATTCAAATGGTCTTGTAATAGCGCTTCGCTTTCCCATTGCTCATAAAAGAAGAATAGATTTGAATTCTCATTATCTTGATGAAGATCGTATTGAATACAGCCTTTTTCTTTTAGAGTCGGTTCAATTAGTTTTAATAGTTCTGCTTTAACAAATTCTACTTTGCCTTCTTGTGCTTCAACTCTTGCTACAATCGTTAGTATCTTCGTCATCTTATGCTTCTACTCTATTTATAGGCTTATGATTTACTATTAGTACTCCTCTTTAGTCAGGAAGTACAACTAATCCCAAAGGTTCTAATAATTGCTCTTGTTGCCAACCACAGATTTTAACACCCGTTAAATCAACTCTACGAGGATCTAAGCCTTCTAACTCACAATGACATAGATTTGCCTCTTGCATTCTAAATTGCCCCCATGCATCTTCAGAGAAAGAACCACGAGACAGATCAGAACCTTTAAATGAAGCACCTTGTAGATTTGCTCCATTCCACTTATTTTCAAACAAATCACACTTCTCAATGCATAAACGTTCAAAATTAGCGTATGACAAGTTACACCCAGTGATATAAACAGAACAAAAATACATTTGATGGCTAATTTGATTTACAAAATTTGCTTGAAGGAAGTTAGCCCCTTTGAGATCACAGCCTCTAAACTCAGCACCAAATCCATTCGCGCCTCTAAAATTAGCCATCGTTAAACGGCAATCCTTGAATGACGCATCCCTTAGATCACTGTAATCAAAATGACAGCCTTCTATTGCCCCTTGCTCAATAAAAACACAATCTACAAATCGAGCATCTCTTAAATTTGTACGACTAAAATTACAACAATAAAATTTGCATCCTTCATAGTAAGATCCACTTAAGTCTTGATGCGTAAAATCTACTTTCTTGAATGTTTCATTATATATAGCCATGTTTTACCTCTTTACGTTTTATAAAGGAAGACTATCAGTATCCATAGTAAATACCAATAAATATAAAAACTTAAGAAACAACGACTTAAAACCATCTAAAATGACCATTTTAAGGCGTTAAACAAGCTCTACATGACATGAAAAACAAACTTAAAGCTACAGTGC
>NZ_CAMLHO010000100.1 GCF_946479765.1 uncultured Aliivibrio sp. | reverse complement strand
GACTATTCAAGTCGATGATAAAATCAATGAACTTGAAAGTAAGCTAAAAGAGATTAATTTAAAGTTAGAAAGCTATCCTGCTGAGAAATTTGATTATACATCTTCAAAAGAGAAGTACTATTTCCTTGGGCAAGTCGAAGCGAAAGCCAAAATATTTAGTGAGTTTGATGTTAATGACAAACTTGAAGATATCAGCTTAATAAAAGATGAAATAGACCGTATAATAATTGAAGATACTAGTATTAAGAAAGAGTTAACCTGTAGAGCGATAGAAGAGTTTGTTTCAGAATATATGGAAACTGTAGGTGAATCTTTAGAGAACTATCAGAATTACCTTCCTGTATTCGATTACAAAAATAAAAGTTTGGGCTTAAGAAAGCCTAGAACTACATATATAGAAAATGTTGGTAGTAGTTCTAATCAAATGTTCTTACATTTATTTTTTACACTAGCAATGCATGATATTATCGAGCAAAACAAATCGCCATTTATAGCTCCATATTTGATTATTGATCAACCAAGTAGGCCATATTATGGTGATGAGTCAGAAGAAGAGAAAAAGTTAAGTAGTAGTGATCAAGCAAAAATAAAAAGTGCTTTCAACTTGTTAGATAAATTTATTAGCAATAAAGTAGTGAATAAAAACGATTTTCAAATGATTGTTTTAGAGCATATCCCTGAAAGTATTGTTCATGATATGGAAAATGTTCATATTGTTGAAGTCTTTAGGGGAGGAAATGCACTTGTAAAAGATGAGAATATAAGCTAATTATTACTTTGTTTTTGAATTATAAATATGAAAAGGACAATAAGTTCAACGCTTCTTGTCCTTTTTCGTATCAGCCTTCCACTAACTCCCAATCTTCAATTTCCACTCTTCACAGCAGATCGTAACCATCTAAGTGGCATTCTTGTCACTGGTGCTGGAAAGCCTCGGTTCTTACGCCACATATACACAGTTGCTTTACTGGTAAGGCAAAACATATCTAAAACCTCATCATGGTAGATCAGCTTAGGATAATCAGCCCCAAGCTTTAAAAGTGATCGTTTAAACGATTATTAAAATCAAATCTAAAGTTCAATTATCTATTATTAGCCAAAAATGGCTAAATTTGCATTATTAGCCATTTTTTGGCTAAATCGAAGATTTCCTCAAATATCTGTAATTGCAGTATAAATCAGTGTTACAGCTTTTAGAAAAGTGTCTTAAAAATGGAAATTGGAAATTATTTGAAAACTAAAAGTGTCTATTTTGTTAATCGTCACCTATATTTATTTGAACAATAACTTGGTTCGAGATGAAAAATTTTAGCGAAATCAAGTGATAATAACGTTAAAGGAATAATTATGAATAAATACATGGCAGAATTTGTAGGTACGTTTTGGTTAGTGCTGGGTGGTTGTGGTAGTGCAGTATTAGCAGCAGGTTACCCTGAGCTAGGTATTGGCTTTGTAGGCGTAGCACTTGCATTTGGTCTAACAGTCTTAACAATGGCATTCGCAATTGGGCATATCTCAGGT
Source organism: uncultured Aliivibrio sp. (assembly GCF_946479765.1). Taxonomy (GTDB): domain Bacteria; phylum Pseudomonadota; class Gammaproteobacteria; order Enterobacterales; family Vibrionaceae; genus Aliivibrio. The sequence goes on along the minus strand of NZ_CAMLHO010000100.1, from coordinate 2,309 downwards.
TGTCACCTAAACCCAGCAGTCTCTATTGGCCTTTGGGTTGGTGGACGTTTTGAAACAAAAGATCTCGTGCCTTATATTATTTCACAAGTTTTAGGCGGGATTGCAGCAGGTGGTATCTTATACCTTATCGCAAGTGGTCAAGCTGGTTTTGATTTAGCAGGTGGTTTTGCATCAAATGGTTTTGGTGAGCATTCACCAGGCGGCTACACAATGACAGCGGCATTGATTACCGAAGTAGTAATGACAGCAATGTTCCTAATTGTCATTATGGGTGTAACAGATAGCCGTGCTCCAGCAGGTTTTGCTCCTATTGCTATTGGCCTATGTTTAACTCTTATCCACCTTATCAGTATTCCTGTAACAAACACTTCAGTTAACCCCGCACGTAGTACAGCCGTTGCGGTTTATGTTGGTGATTGGGCAACGTCTCAACTTTGGTTGTTCTGGGTTGCTCCGATTGTAGGTGCTATCATTGGTGCGCTTATCTATAAGGTGATGGCGAAAGAGTCATAATCTACTAGAAATAAGATACACATAAAAATGCCGATGATTTTAGTCATCGGCATTTTTTATGTCATCTACTGTTGATTAGTAGCTCTGATTACTTTTGATTTTCTTGTTCCATCTCAGCCAAATTGTAGGCTCTGATATCTATTTTGGCGTAATCATTACAATTTACACAGGCGTAGTATTTTGCGCCGTCACAATATCGATGTTGTAGAACCATTGCTGGTTTTCTACACCAATCGCAGTGACCTTCTAAATTAAACATAAAACATTCTCTACTATTTATTCTTTGAATTTATGTGCAACAGCATTTTTTGCTACATTTATTTAACATATAAAAGTGGTGCAAATTATATAGAGAAGGGCTAGTTTGTAAAGGCCTTCCATGATCTTTGGTAATGGTTAATGCTTTATTTGATTGTAGGCTTTGTTAATTTCGGCGAGCATCACACCATCAGAACCGTGATCAGGATGATGAAGTTGTGCTAACTTTCGATACTGTTTCTTGATATCTGTATTATCACTTTGCGCAGTAACACCAAGTAATTGATAGGGAGTAAATCTAGACGGTGATGACTTTTTCTCGGCATCTAGTTCTATATTTAGACGCTTTATCGTCACTTCTTGAGCATCAGCTCTGATCTTTAATTTCTCATTTGTATCTTGCAACTGTTTAATTTTTTCATTCTGCAATGATTTGGCAAAATTAGACTGAAAAGGAGAGCTTGCCTTCTTTTGTAGCACGGTATTTTTTAGTCGAAGAAGCAAGAAAGCAAGTACGACGCACATGATAGCAATCAATAAATAACTACCAAACATGATTAAGGCCGTTGGCTTTTCCATCTGTGTGATGATAATGGTTTTTGGCTCTGGCTCTAATTCAGTGACTTTAGCTTGAGTAATTGTTGCTGGCTCAGGCGTAAGTTCTTTTGGTGCTGTTATCTGGTTTTGTTGCTCTTCAGCCAGTGATTTTAACACTCGTTTGTAGCCAAGCATTGCTTCACCGTGACCATTATGAGAAGCAATTTGATACCACAGAGAGGCATTGTATAAATCTATTTTTCCAGACAACCCGTATTCATAGATCTCACCTAAATAGAACTGGGAAGGAGGATTGTTTTGTGTTGCTGCACGAGTAAACCAATAGATGGCTTGTTTACTGTCCTGAGCCACGCCATAACCATTTTTGTAAATCTGACCTAGGTTGAATTGTGCTGTGGTGTTGTCTTGTATTGCCGCTTGTTTATACCACTGAATAGCGTGATCGATATTGGTTGGGCGATTTGTGCCTGATTCATATTCCATGGCTAGTTTGAGTTGTGCGCGAGCATTACCCAGTTCCGCTTTTTCTTCTAGAGAATCGGCATAAGCAGTGAAGTTAAAAAGCAAAACCAAGATAAACAAGACAGAACGGATCATAAGTTTTTATATATCGATTGAAGTAAAAAGGACGGGCCCTAGTGTAGCGATAGGGGGATGGGAAAGTAAAGACAAAAGAATATGAAGAAGAGATGTAATTATGAAATTCTCCATTCACACAAACAAGAGAAGCAGACCTAGAAATTAAAGAAAAGATAAAGTTACAACTATTGAAAAGGGCGCATGAGTTTCCTCAATACGCCCTGAATTTACTTACTTATCTCTAGAGAGTTTTTATGTTGAGTTAAGGTATTATTTTACCTCTTCAAACTCAGCATCAACAACATCATCTTCTTGCTTAGGTTGTGCTCCCGCGTCAGCACCTTGTGCTTTCTGTTGAGCGATTTCCATTAGCTTTTGTGCTGCTTGCATTAGCTCTTGAG
>NZ_CAMLHO010000099.1 GCF_946479765.1 uncultured Aliivibrio sp. | reverse complement strand
TATTATAATTGATATAAGTTAATTTTAGCATTAACCTGTCCCAAAGTGGTAGCATAAAAGTAAAAGTATACAAAAAAATTTTAATTAGTTTAGTTGATCTGCCGCAATATATATCGTATGAACACCATAACTTAATAATAATAAGGCACTGATATTTTTTGTTATTTTACTATCTAACCATGACTTTAGTGTTTGTGCACCCAGCCCAACTAAAAACATAGCAGGAAGCGTCCCTAAACCAAAGGCCATCATTATAAGAGCTCCATTTATAGCTCCCCCTGAAACGGCTGACCAACTTAGTGTGGAATAAACAAGTCCGCATGGTAACCATCCCCAGAGAAAACCAAAAGGTATCGCATGGAAAGGCGTTTTCAGTGGTAATAGAGGTTTAGTTAATGGAGATATGTATCGCCATAATTTTTTACCGACGACTTCAATATATACTAAACCTTTCCACCAATTTGCAATATAGAGTGCAAGTAGGCACATTAATAACCCAGCAAATACTCTAAAATACACTAGCGCACTATAACTTTGAGTGCTGACAGCAATAGAAACAAATATCCCACCAATAATAAAACCAAATAAAGAATAAGAAATTATTCTTCCAATGTTATAAAGCAGAATAAATAACCAACGAGGGTAGTTGCTCTTCGCTGAATTCATTGATATTACCGCGGAGATCCCTCCACACATACCTATACAGTGGCCTGCTCCCATGACACCTACGATAAAAGCACCAATAAAATCAATGTTCATCTTTATTCTTTTTTATTTGGGTATCTTCATCAAATAAAATCTCTGTTCCATGAGGAACTAAATCACCAAATTGGTCACTTTTAGCCGCCCAAATGAAGACAGCGACAGCGACACAAACCAGCATGATCGCTATTGGAATTAATAAATATAAACTAGCCATTTTCTTTTAATAACCTCAGAGAGTTAGAAACAACAATGATTGAACTTCCTGACATACCGACAACAGCGATGTAGGGAGCAACTAAACCCATGACTGCGAGTGGTAAGATAATGGCATTATAGCCTAAAGCCCACGCCAAGTTTTCACGGATAATTTTTCGTGTTTTCATCGCCAGCTCTCTCGCTTCAATAAGGCGAGACAGATTATCGCCAAGTAAGATCATATCGGCTGACGCTTTCGCAACATCAGTACCTGACCCCATAGCGATAGATAAATGAGCACCAGCAAGCGTAGGTGCATCATTAATACCATCGCCAACCATTAAACTGATTTCGTTGGCGGGTAATGATTTTAGGTAATCTAATTTTCCTTGCGGAGATGCTCCTGAAATTACTTCATCAATATCTAACGTTTTAGCAACCCGCTCCACTGAAGAGCTGCTGTCGCCAGTTAACATTGTAACCTTGATGCCTAACTGGTGTAGTGACTGGATAAATACTTTGCTTTCTTGACGGATCGGGTCATTTAATGAAAAAGCAGCGACTGGCTGTCCATTTTTAGATAACCAAACTTGATAGTCTTGCTGGTTTTCTAATTGACAATTAGGAGCAGCAAATGCCTTATGGCCAATTTTCCACTCATCTTGACCTGAATATCCAGCTAATCCGGAACCAATAATATTTTCAACTCGCTCAAAATACGTCTGTTCTGGATCTCTATATTCAGAGAATGCACGAGCGATAGGGTGATTGGCAAAAGATTCTAGCTCTGCGGCAATGACTTTTGATTGTTGTGAGTTAATATCACCAAAGGTGTAAATTTTCGTCAGGCGGATATTTCCTTCAGTTAACGTGCCTGTTTTATCAATCACTAAACGATTTACTTTACATAAGGTTTCTAATACATGCCCACGACGAAGCATAAGACCTAACTGAGCTAATCGAGACGTTGAGCATGTAATCGCCGTTGGTGTGGCTAATGATAGAGCACAAGGACAAGTCGCAACCAACACTGACAGCATGATCCAAAAAGCATCATCAGGCTTGGTCTGATGCCAATAGAACCAGGTAAATGCTGAAATGATCAAAATACCTGCGACAAAATAACGCGCTACTAAGTCTGCAATTTCAGCCACTTTTGGCTTAGATATTTGTGCTTCCTCTTGCAACTTAACAATGGTAGATATTAAGGAATCTGCTTTGGTTTTGGTTACTTTAACTGTGAGGTTTCCATCGCCATTAATGGTACCCGCATAAACTGAATCGGCTTCTTTTTTAGCGACAGGCATTGACTCACCTGTAAACATTGATTCATCAATCGCGCTACAACCTGAAATAACGACACCATCTGCAGGCAAGTGCTCTCCCGGTAGAACGATCACTATGTCGTCAACGTCTAGTGTTCTGGCTGGAACTGTTTTCCCCGATGTTAATGTCGCCATTACAGGAATTAATTTTAATAGGTTACCAGTGATAGCGGCGGCCTTACGACGAGCCCGCATTTCAAGAAATCGCCCTAATAATAAAAAGAAGGTAAACATAGCAACAGATTCAAAAAACACTTCGCCAGTTTCGGTTACTGTTGCAACAACACTTGCAAAATAAGCAAATAGCATCGCAATGGAAACAGGGACATCCATTCCTAGTGTTCTTGTTTTTATGCTACGCCATGCATTCATATAAAAGGGTAAAGCAGAGTAGAGCATGACAGGAGTAGCAAAAACTAAGCTCACATATCGAAGATAATTTCTAAACTCGGCATCTAAGTCTCCGAATACTTCAAGGTATAACGCAACGGCAAGCATCATTACTTGCATCGTAGCTAGACCAGCAACACCTAAGCGATATAAGTATTGCTTCATTGAGCGATGATATTCTTCTTCTTGTTTATCCGCTTCAAATGGGGCAGCTTTATATCCTAATTGATGGATAAGAGTAAGAAGGGTACTTAATTTTGTTTCTTCTGGATTCCAACTTAATAAGGCTCGATGGGTTGAGGTATTCACGTTGATTTGATGAATACCTTTCGCACTAGCAAGTTGCTTTTCGATTAACCAAGCACAAGCAGCACAAGATACACCATCAAGTGACAATGTCACTTCTTTGAAGTTATCGTTAGTTCGAATAAATTCTTTTTGGATCTCATCATGATCGTAGTGCGCTAATGCTTTTAATTGTTCTGGAACTAAATCTGCTTTATCGGCAGGGGCCGTACGATATTGATAATATGAAGAGAGGCCATTCTCTACGATAGTTTGCGCTACTGATTCACAGCCTGGGCAGCACATATCACGAGTTTGACCTAAAATATCAACCTGAAAATGCGAACCTGAAGGTACAGGTTCACTGCAGTGGTAACAATCCTTTGACATAGGAACTACTTGCCTTATTTATTTGCCTAGTGGGAAAAAATCTTCGGTAGGGAAGTTAGTGCGACCTTGGATCATCCATGCGCTATCGTGAGGTAATAATTCAATAAACCAAGGACCCGTTAAAGGCGCTTCTAGTTTAATTCGATATATACCTTTCGCATCAGAGGTTAATACTTGCGAAAAGTCGTGATTCGGTAATGTACGGTGGGTGAAAATAGCTTTAACTGCAGGGTTATGTTTCAATTTCCCTTTATCTAGCTGAATTTCAATCGTGTTCTCAATACTTCGAACTTTAGCAAAAATAGATAACTCTTGAGCGACTTTTATTTTAGAAAGATCGACATTAATAGCCTTTCCCTTTTTGTAATAATCTTCAGCAACCAGATCTACATCATTTTCGACAAATAAAACAAACGTAGTAATACAAGCGACAACAACGGTACCGGGTAAGATGATGAGAAACCAAGGCCAGAACTGCTTATACCAAGGTTGAGACATAGTAATGATTCCTATTAAAGATCTTTCTATAAGTATTTATTATTTTGAAAGATATATTGCGAAAATATGAGTTTATAACGTGTTTTCTTAAGATA
>NZ_CAMLHO010000098.1 GCF_946479765.1 uncultured Aliivibrio sp. | reverse complement strand
TAAGAATTAAGATCACCGCCAGATACTGCAATGATTTTCATTCTGTCGATGTGCTGCTTACCCGCACTATCGTAGTCATAACTAACTGAACGAGCAGTTTCATCAAACCAAACCGTGATTGAATTAGAATTTAACTCAAAACCACGTATTCCTGAAGAGTTGTAAGTTTGCATTTAAGCCTCAATAATCCATTTGTACCAAAATATACAAATATCATTATTGTAATATCGCGAAGAACTACTGTGATTAATGTCACTAATTTCTAAGTTAATAAAAACAAAGGTAATATTTTAGATAACCATTATCTATCGCCTAGAACATAACGCCTGCATAACACGTTTGCTACTATGCAGATAAGTCCAAATTTACCACTTAACACGGTAAACTCAAAGAAACCTAGAATGCCGAATGTAGCAAATCGTGTTGATGCATTTGTTATGCGCCACTTACCGCATTTGCTATTAACGAACCTGTAACACCTAAAGCCACAGCCCACACAGATGACAAAATTAATGATGCTATTGGATATTGTTTAACGAGATCTGCAATTACATAAAAACGATTCTTTGTGATTTTTATCAATTCACTCTTAACTGTTTCCAAGGTTTCAGATGAAATTTTCTCATTACGCATACGCTCACAACATTCGTCACAAACGATCGGTTTATGACATGAAGACGTAATATCATCTTTCACGCCATTCATATCATAAATACAACCACGAGTATCATCATGAGTAAAATTAGATAATTCATATGCCATTGGGATTTTTTTATTATTACGTAAATAAACCAATGAGTATGAATAAAACAATCGTTTTATTACATTTTCGAGTGGAATATTATCAAGCTTCAAGTAATTACTTATTTCATAAAATGTAAAAACAACTACATTATCTTGTAAGCGACGGCTGTAATAATTCTCTTCAAGTGGTATTGACGTTAAGACTATCAAAATATCACTATCATCACTTGACGGTATCTGAGTACTAAGGATTTTATCACTATAAGCCCATTCATAAAGATCTGATTCGACCCTTAAATTGTAGGAATGAATCTCAGGGACAATATCAAATATTTTAGATTTGATTTTTACCAATATATTTTTATCGAACTCTCTAGGTAAAGCCCCCAAAGAACACACTTTAATTTTAACTTTTTTCATATTACCTTTTCCAACTGCGCATAACGCCTGCATAACACGTTTGCTACTATGCAGATTAAGCTCAAATTTACCACTTAACACGGTAAACTCAAAGAAACCTAGAATGCCGAATGTAGCAAATCGTGTTGATGCATTTGTTATGTGCGTTTCAATTTAGACAGATGTTTTTGATATTTACGCTCTCGCAAAAACCATGAAATTAGACTTATTGGTATCAATACACCAATTGCAATTGTGATATAAACCGCTGATTCTTGTATTGATGATAAATACCACACAGAAGATGGGAAAATAAAACCAGCAAGAATGTGACCGACAAGTAAACCAAATAGAGCAAGACTAGAGCTACGTGTCATATAGCTAATCATTCCTCTTTTACGTTCATTTTTCCATTTGTGAAATTCAATATCAGGGTCTTTCATAAAGCATAACCTTATATCGTGAACTAGATTTAAATTGAGTAATTAAGAATTTGACGATTTTGCTAACCTTCTTTTCTTACACTCTTTTTCATAAATGGTTTCACTTATTATCCACATAAAATAATTTATGATTAAACCAAAAACGAGTAAAGCAGATATTTGTACATAGAAGTCTAGCCAATATTCTTCCCATGTACGTATTTTATCGAAAACAATATAGCCAATAAATCCACCGAACAAGACAGCGCCACCAATAATCAATGTTTGCTTTAAAACATAATTTAGCTGCCCTTTTTTACGGGTAATTGCCCAACGTTCAAATTGCTTATTTTTCCACTGCTTGATCATAGGTTAATTTTCTCGTTTTAGTAACAACCAAAGATTAAGATTATACCCTTCACGATTAATAAAATGTGTTCTACTTCAATAGAAAAGAAGATGTAAGCCTCACACAGTAAAAAAGCACATAACGCCTGCATAACACGTTTACTACCATGCAATTATACTTAATATTGACGCCTTAAAACGAGAAACACTCGGCAAACTGAGATTGCCGAGTGTAGTAAATCGTGTTGATGCATTTGTTAAGCGGTTGTTTCAGAAGCAGTAAATGTATGCTTCTTGTACACTAATATATCTTCAAGTGCCTTTAATAAATTACTAACATGTATAAAGTATTTCTTAATATCCCCGTCCTCAATAGCCGTTATCTTGAGCCATTCCCCATGAGCAAAATTATTACGTATATGTCGGTAGTTATCTAGTTGGCTCTGGAACTCTTTAGGTATTTCAATTTGTAAATCATGATCACTAATAATTTTTTCCAGAATAGCATCAATATTACTTTTGCCACCTGGAACTTTGAACTTAGATATACCACTATATTCTTTAAGAATACGTTTTAATGACCATTCAAGAAAGGTTGAAATTAGAATTATAGGGTTAACCATAGATAACACTTTCAGGTTATAATCCCACGAATCAAGATTATTCTGAGATATCTCTTTATCTAAGCACCAATCGACATTGATATAAAATGGGTCATTTACTTCACCTTGAGCATGTTCAAACTTTTCAGTCGTTGCGCATAATTGTAGAAAAATATAATCATTAAGCTGCTTAAACTTTAATGAAATCTCATAAAAAGGCTCAATTGGATATTTTGTTGGTTGATAGACATATGTACCATGAATACTTGGCTCATCTCTATGAATTGATTGAGCCCAATATAATCCATATTTTCTAGCCACATTTAATTCTGTATATTCTTTAATAATACTCACTTATCCCCCCTACCGCTTAACGCCTGCATAACACGTTTACTACTATGCAGATTAAGCTGAATTTTACTACCTTAATCACTGAAACCAAAGACAAATCTACAATGCCGAATGTAGTAAATCGTGTTGATGCATTTGTTATATGCAAACAACCATTCTTACTATGAGGTCATTACTTTGATGCCAAAAATGGTAAACAATCCACCAGTGACATAATCCATAACCCCAGAAATACGAGCATAAACGCTTTTAGCTGATTCATGAGAAAATGCTGTAGCTAAAAATAAATGCCAACTAAGCGTAATTGAGGACATTGTTAACATTATTGCTAATATCATCGTTGCACTCATGTTTTCAGGCATAGATACACTGAATAAACTGACAACGAAGAAACCAGTTTTCGGATTTAAAATACTGGTGATAAATGCTGAAATGAAAACCTTTCTTTTCGATGGTGATACTATTTGATTGCTTTCAGTTAACCCACCTAACCTCTTTACTTTTTGAGTTAGATAAATCTGACGCATTCCCAAATACAATAAATAACTACCGCCTACCACTTTCATTAAACCAAATAATTGAGGGAAATGAGAAAAGAGAATAACTAAGCCGGAGCCACCAAAAAACGACCACAGTAACGTTGCACAACTAACACCGAAAGCAGAAAAAGCCGCAATTTTACGGTCGTAATTAAGTGCAGTGTTGATCGTTAAAAGTACATTAGCACCAGGAGTCGCAACAGCTAACATCCAAATTAAAGCCACATGAAGAAGAACCAATAAATATTCCATCACCTATCATTCCAATAAATTAAGCCGTGAGCTTAAAAAAGCATATAACGCCGCAATAACACGTGCGAACGCCTTAATTACAAAACCAATTATACTCCAAACCGCGAATGCTGAGTGTAATAGCATCGTGTTGATTGCTTTGTTATACGAGCCTTGCTTTCGCTCCGATAAACTTGGTAAAGAACTGATTTACCAAGATTTGCTGTAAAACGATTTTAATTAGACTGGCTCAATTAAGCGAGCAAAATATCCATTCAACAGCAATAATTGTGAAACGAAACAATCCTTTTTTCTTACGCCATTTGTACGACTTGGTTTTAGCCAATTCTGAGCTGATAAACCAAATATCCTAACCACAATTGGGATTGAGAATGCTAAGAAGAAAACACTGATACAGGATAAAATGAGGCATAACCAAAGAACAATTGAAG
>NZ_CAMLHO010000097.1 GCF_946479765.1 uncultured Aliivibrio sp. | reverse complement strand
CTAACTAACTTAACAAATTAACCTAATAAGAATAAAAATAAGGTTCATAAAAATGGCTAGGAAGAAATCATATACAGATGATGATGTTATCAATGCGGCAAAAATAATAGTCGACAAGGGTTTAGAACCAAGCGGATGGCGTTTACGAGAAGTGCTAAAACGAGGGAAAACGACTAATCTTAAAATTGATTTAGATAGACTGAGAGAAGAGGGAAAAATCCCTGAAGTAGTTGAAAAGAAAACTGAAGTAAGTATAAATATTCAATCTGGAAATCAAGTTCACACAGAGTTACCTGTTGAAATTCAAGATACATTTAATCGTCTTGAAACTGAATTCAGCGATGCATTGAAAGATGTAATGGTTAAGATGAATAGTGCTGCATACCATCATCATGAGCAGTTGGTCAGAACTCGATTAAAATATGCAGAAAATGCTACAGAAGCCGCTATTGCGGCAAAAACAATTGCAGAGGAAGCCGCAGTTGAAATTGAAAATCGAGTACGTATACAGGTTGAAGAGGGTGAAATTCAAGAAGATACAATAGAAGAACTTGAAGATAGATTAGAAGAGTTAGGGAATGAAAAAATCGATTGGAATGCGACAAATCGGCAATTACAGGAAAAAAATCTGTTGTTGAGTGAGCATTTGGATACTGAGATTAAGTCTTATCAAGCGCTTATGGAAAAGCTTTCAAGCAGCCAGGAGGCTTATATTGTCTTAGATACTCAATCTAAGGTGGTACTGAGTGAAATTGAAATATTGCGAGAACAATTATCTGACTTGACGGTTAACTTTGATTTTATTAAAGAGAAGTTAGTAGCTGAGACAACAGAGCTTAAATCAGTAAATAAATCATTAGAAAAAATAGAAAATCAAAATACAACCTTACGAAAAGAGCACGAGGAAATGCTTGTTAGCTTACGAATAGCAGAGAACAAACTAAAAGCATCTGAAGAGCAAGTCGCGGAACTATTGGTGAAAAATAGCGCAATTCAAATGAGGTTGCCTCAGCAGCAGATGGAGGCTTAAAGCTCATATTCGTTCAGTGTGAGGTACTAGCTATATACGTAAGTACCTCCTAGGTTAATTATTTGCTCTAGTGATCGTTAAGCTAATGAACGTTAGCCTAATGAACGTTAGCTTATGTTATTTTTGTGTATGCACATTTTTGGCGTAATGGAGGTTTTAAAAGAGAGTTACGCCGTTTTTGTGTATACACATTTTCGGCGTAATGGAGGTTTCAAAAGAGAGTTACGCCGTTTTTGTGTATACACATTTTGAGCGCAATGGAGGTTTTAAAAGAAAGCTTTTCTACTCAAAATAGCACGATTCGCCTAAGAACAGCAGACGAAATTCATTAATCCACTACAGCCTAGATATGCCACATCGGCGCGACATACTAGACTGCATCAACACATTCCTCATATATCGTCACTCAATGTAGTCTTGGTTTAATTTCTCTGTTCACAGATATTCATCTTATTTGAAAGAATATCGATGAATAACACACTTAATGTGTAACTCTAAACAATTAATCTAGTAAAATCCGTCATCGTCATCGTCATCGTCATCGTCATCATCAGTGTAGCCTTCTCCGTTACATTTTGGGCATTCATCTAATTCCTCAAAACCATCACCGTAACAAGTGTGACACTGAGCCCATACATTGTCTTCTTCAGGATCATATCCAGTACCACTGCAATTACGGCAGGTTATTTCGACATCCGAACCACGACCATGGCAAAAGCTACAAATACATTTCATATGTTCGATCCTTAGCTATTAAGCAGTGAAGAGAATAGATAATCATATTGTTTAGCAGCTTCTTCATAACCATCATCTTTAGCCTGTCGTAACCATCTCTCCCCAAGTACTAGGTTGTCGTAGTCCTCAATTAGTAGCATTGCCCACTTAAATTTTGCAGGAGTACAACCTGCTACAGCAGTGTTATAAATTAGGTCAGCACCTTCTATTTGGTTTAAGTGATAGTAACAAATCAGACCCCAAGAAAGCTTGGCCATGTTGCGTAGATTGGCAGTTATATCCTGAAAATCAGGATGGTGATGTTCGATAGCGGTACTATTGAAATTAATTGCTTGCATAAAATACCTAGTAGCTAAATCAAACTTTCTATCTAAGTGAGCATCTTGACCCAAAAGATAGATGATGCTTATGGCATACATTGTATCGTCATCAATCATATCGTAGGCCTTGTTAAGCCAGTCACGATAGGTATCAGTGTCCTGAAACTCATCTCTATATATGATCGCTAGATTAAACATCGAGTCTGCGCATTTAAATTGCTCAACTTCAATCTCATAGTGCTCAATGGCTAGGTAAATGTTTTTTTCGCAACCAAAGCCTGCTTGATAGTAGCGAGCTAACTCAAAATTAGCTCGCTTGGTTACAGGTTCAAGCTGAACGCAAAGCTCCCGAAGGTTCAGAAGAAAATCATACTCACCTTCACACTCAAAGTAGTCAGCAATACGCTGAATTGTATCGGGATCCTGTAATTGTATACCCATAGAAAATAGATTTTTTAAGTAATCAGGCTCTAGATCTTTAGGAATGCCGCGATCATGTATAATCATAGTAATTAAGCAATTTATTGAAGCATGATTACCGCGTTTAATCGCTAGCTTATGAAATTTGAATGCCAGATCAAAATCCCTCTTAAATTGACCATTTAAGTCATAGCTGAAGCCCAACACGTGAGCAGCTTGAGCACTGCCGAGCTCAGTTGCTTGAAGATACAATCTCTCCGATTTTTCAAGATCAATCTCAACATAATCTTTAACACCTTCAAAGTAGATCATGGCTAAATTAGTAAGTGCACCTTCATGCTGATCGTTTAACGATAAAAGTGTCTTCAGTACCTCAAATGCAGTGGCATTATTTCGATCTTTTAAATGACACTGTGCAATACTATATAGTGCACCAATATCACCATTCGCCGCACTCTCATTACGTTTGTGAACAATATCCGTATGTGAATTATCTAAAATAGCAATACCATTACCAATAACACTGTTGATTTGAGCCACAGTTATAGGGGAGTTTGGCGCAACAACCCAGTGAGCCTTTTTGTACTGCATGATAGGAGTCATCATCATATATGCATCAGCTCCAATCCTAACTTCTAAGCCATTGAAGCAATGACGCCAAAAGCGCCCAATTTCTTCTGTACAAAAAGCAATATCATTAGGCCAACAAAAAGTGAAAGGCGTGCGATTATAGTCGATGTCGAAGTCGTCATGCATTATTGTTGCAAATTTCTCGCACACTTCTGGTACTACTAATATGGATGTTGACTTCAGGTATTTTTTAATTGATTTATCGTTTTCAAAACCAAAGGCAAGAGCAATAGCACTACGTATATCTGTAAGCTTTACATCAGAGTCTGCGTAGTTTTTGCGAATATCGAAAAGAAGAGATGAGCATAGTGCTTTATGGGAACTTTGAGTTAACATAATATAAACCTCGTAAACCACAGCATAAGCTAAATAGCAAATGCATAAAGAAAAATTTATTGTGGTCTGGTTTTTTGTTGTCACTACTCAAAAAATGGTGAACGTTCCGCTGTCCAGATTACTCCGTAGAGTAAATCAGCGTTTAATCAAATATAATCTAGGCTTAATTAGTTGTAAATATCTTTTAGAGTTTAAATGCAAAATAGCTGATTTCCCTTTTAGTATAGTAGTACACGTTTGAATTGTAATGGTATGGTGGATTTGGTCACATAATTATGGTTCTAGATATAAGAAAAAGCATGGTTGTTGAATTTAAGTATAATCCAACTCTGACACTCAATGGGGCAGAAGCAATTTAGATAACTCGTTGTTAGAACTCTGTTCTTCGTTTCTTCTATATACATAACTAACTTCTGTAAATAGGGTGAGAAAAGTCTAGGATGTCACCACTTTATTGCGCGTGCTGGTCAGCACGCGCAATAAGACAGTATGAGTTATTAACTTCATTGCTATATAAGTTTAATCATCTGCGTGCCGAGCGTGCGCAGGTAAGTAACGATGGAACAGTGTTCTTCGCTTTCTTTACTATTTAATTATTATCACGAATAAAAAATACAATGCGTTATCTAAGTGAAGCCTTCAAACCGCTAAAAGTCGTTTTTCATACTCATATACTTTATTTTTTGACTAACAGCCCATAGGTGCTAACGATCTTATGTATCCGTTGCCTGCTAAGCCCCAGCGTTCGTGCTACTTCTGATAGATTAACTTTACCTGTTTCCAAGCGCTGCATATCAATCAATTGCTTTATTGAAGAACACTGTTCTTTGTTTCTTCTATAACCCTTCTCTGGGCCAAAATTCACAGGTAAAGACTCATAGCGATGTGTGCATTCATAACGATGTAACGTAGATACGATCGCCATCCAATACTCAACATTTATTAGATGTTTATCTTGTTCTCTAACGACCCAAGCCTTTGGTTGTATAGGGTCTAATGCGCGAATTATTGCGACACACCAGTTTTTCCAACAAGAGTAATCTTGAGGTTTCGGTGTTTTTCAAGATAGTTGACACTCTTTGCTTAAATTTTACGCTACCTTT
>NZ_CAMLHO010000096.1 GCF_946479765.1 uncultured Aliivibrio sp. | reverse complement strand
AATAACAATAACAATAACAATAACAATAAAGATAATAGTTATGATGAGGACTCTAAGAATAAAAATTCTGAAGGTCTTCAAAACACGAGAATATCTCAAGTTACCCCGACTGTATCTTTAATTTATGATCGAGTTAATTATAAAGAAATTGATTTACAACCAGAGTTCCAACGTGGTGATCGTATTTGGCCGGAGAAAGATAAGGGAAGATTAATCGAGTCTGTATTGCTTAGATTACCGTTGCCTGTTTTTTATTTTGCTGAGCGTCCTAATGAGGATCCTGATGCTGATTCAGATTTTGATTGGGTTGTTATTGATGGTTTACAACGTATTACTGCGTTAGTTGGTTATATGAAAGGGGATTATCCTCTTAAAAACTTAAAGCAACTACCTAAGTTTGATGGATTGTTTTTTAAAGATCTTCCACGTAAAGAACAAAGAAAAATTAGAGAATATCAAATTCACGGACATTTAATTCAAATATCGAAAGATAGTGATGAAATGATTCGTGAGTTATTTCATCGTATTAATACATATGGTAAAAATTTAAGTGCTCAAGAGATTCGCTCTGCGCTTTATCCGGGATCTGCAAACAGATTTTTAAAATACTTTGCGGACGAAAATGAATTTATTGATGCAATTCCTGCAAAAATAAATTCAGATCGAATGTTAGATATTGAATATATATTGAGGGCTGTTGGATTTCTTATTCTTGGTTATGAAAAATATATATATAAGACAGCTGATGATTTTTTAAGCCATACAATGAAAGTAATGAATGAGAGTAAATATATTGTTGATGAAAATATAAAAAACTCGGGTTCATTATATATTGAAATTGATTATCGATTAAAGGAATCGTTTGAGACGATTACGAAAATCTTCGGCGATTCAGCATATAAGAAAGAAGAGGGCGGAAGAGTTAACAAAATGCTATTCGAACTTCTTGTTCCTGTCTTTGCATTTATGTCTGATGAACAAAGACGGCTTGTATCTAATGAAAACAATGCAGAACAAGTTAAATCAAAGCTTTTTGAAATGATTAAAGATGATTATAAAAATAATTCTGTTTGGATATCTGATATTTATACTGAACAAAATCGCGGTTTTAATTATGCCATATCAAATTCTACCAGTAAAAGAGTGACTGTTCTTTATCGCTTTAGAAGTATTGTAAAGATGATTAATGATATTACTAATATGGGTTTCTATCCTCTTCCATTACTAGAAGATAAAAATAAAAAAGTTGAGATTAAAAAATGATGTTGAATTCGATAAAACTAAAGAATTTTAAATGTTATGAAGATGAAACATTTATATTTGAAAATTTAACCGTATTTTGTGGGAATAACTCAGTAGGAAAAAGTTCAGCAATACAAGCTCTTTTACTTGCATATCAAAATAATTTATCGTCGAGCCTTGATTTAAATGGTGATTTAATTCAACTTGGTTCTTATAATGATGTGCATAATCAAAATGTTGATCCAGATTCTTTATCAATTGAAATTAATTATAAAGATGGCAAATTAGAATGGGGATATGAAGAGGATGAGTTTGATAGTGATAAAGGGGTAGAAGTAGAGGAGGCGCCACTTCCTTTATTATTTGAACCTTCAGATCTTTCAATTAGAAATAAATTGAAGAGTTTTTATCAAGATAATTTTTCATTTTTAAGTGCTGAAAGGTTAGGACCTCGAAATAGCTATCCATATTCAACTCAACGTCGTTCACCTACTTGGTTGGGGATTCATGGAGAGTTTACAGCCCAAGTTCTAAGTAATATCTCAGTTAATGATACTCTTGAAGAAGGCGATCCTCGTATAAGTGAAGGCGCAGAAAGAACTATAGCGGATAATTTATATGCTTGGATGGCGGAAATATCACCGGGAATATTTATTAAATCTGATGCTATTAAACATGCAAATATAGCAATTACTCAATTTCAATTTGATGGGCATACATATAGAGCAACTAATGTAGGTTTTGGCTTGAGTTACGTTCTTCCTGTTGTCCTTGCACTCTTGATGGCTAAGACGGATTCATTAGTTATTATTGAGAATCCTGAAGCACATTTACATCCTAGGGGACAAAGTTATCTTGGAAGATTAATTGCTTTAGCAGCACAATCAGGTGTTCAGGTTATTATTGAAACACATAGTGACCATATAATTAATGGTATACGCTTAATGGTCCGCTCTAAAGATGTTGAGCAGAAAAAAATAGGCTTTTATCACATCTATTTAGAAGAATCTCTATCTGTTGTTAAACCGTTGACATTAAACGCGCAAGGTCAGTTTTCAGAATGGCCAAGTAGTTTTTTTGACCAGCAGGCTATTGATATGGGGATGCTTATATCAGGTACTATTAAATGAAATTACATTTATGTTATTCACATTTCAGTTTAAGTGAAAGTCATGCTAAGTCCATAAAACATTTGAATGATATGTTTAAAGAAGTTAGTGATTTTAAACAATCGATTGATTATGAAGATGTTTCAATGAATATCGCTAATGATATTCTTATTACGAAATATTATGGATTATCAATACAAGAACAAGTATTAAATTTAACAAATCAAGATCAGATGTACTTAGCTACTTTTCAAAATAGGCTTTTTCAAGAATGGTTTAATGGTGATAACTTTTCATTAAGTACGGAAGAGTTAATTTGTAAATCTACACAGCCAAAGAGTGACTTGAAAGATGGCTATTATGTAGGTTATTTACCTAAGATAAATCATTATAATATTCATAACAAGGTTAAAGATGTTTGTGAAATAAATAATAAATATGATTACCTTCTATCTTATTATCCTATAGACAATAAATCATGGTATAGAAGAGCAAAATCAAGGTATTTAAATTTGTTCTTTCAAGAAGAGGCTGGTAGTACTCTTAATAAAGTTGATGATGGATTTTGTAATTATACAATTGCTTTTACTAAATGCATGATAGCATTGAATGATTTTAGCCCTACAGGAATAATAAGTACTAAAGATAAAGTTAAACATATAAATGCACTAACAACTTATGAGTGTACCGAGGAGGGGAACTCACATCAGAATTTTAAATTTAAATTTTCTGAAAATGATAAGGTTGTTAATAGTTTAGACTGTCAATTTCATTTAAAACCGTCAGAAAATAATAGAGTTGGTGATCAGACTTTCTATTATAAACGATTGTATTTTGGTTTTTTCCCCATTGATACTAATCAATGGCAGGTAGCAGTAGCTGCTATCGGACCACATATAACAACTCATAATAAAAAAGATCGTTATGAAAAACCTAGACGTTAATGTGTAGCATTGTTCAAAGCATAGGTAGAAGTTTTTAAACTATCTATCTATGCAGTTTATTTTAATTGATTATTTTTTATTTATCATCATAGCAACACGACCAATTACCTTAATATCACCTTCTTCAACATTGATAGTTGAGCCATTAAAACTGATCGCTAACTTCCTACCCGGTAGACGTTGTAATTCGTTGATCGAGAACGAACCATCCATATCAATTAA
Organism: uncultured Aliivibrio sp.; assembly: GCF_946479765.1. Taxonomy (GTDB): domain Bacteria; phylum Pseudomonadota; class Gammaproteobacteria; order Enterobacterales; family Vibrionaceae; genus Aliivibrio. The sequence goes on along the minus strand of NZ_CAMLHO010000096.1, from coordinate 1,340 downwards.
ATACTTTCCTGATGTTGCATGTGTAGATTCTTTATCAATAAGCAGTCTTTGAAAGTCTTCTTTTACCAAAATTAGATTTTCAGTCTCTAATTCTTCACTGACGCTCTTATCTAAAACAAATGAGTTTGTTTCTTCCAAGATTCCTGAACGTAATCTAAAGCTTTCAATCGATGTTGCATTTGCAACTTTAGATTCTTCACTTTCAGGAAAAGCCTCACCAATACCTAATGCAAGCCACTTCATAGACACACCAGTTTCTAAATGAATGCGAATTAGAACTTCAAAAGGAGTCATGTTTCGCGTGTTCCATGTCGAGATTGTAGATCTTGGTACGCCTATTACGTCAGCAAGAGCTAGTAAATCTCTACTTTTCGTCACATTTTTTAAGTTATCTACGACATCTCGACCATTTAAATAGTCTGGAGCTTCAATTTTAGCTTGCATAAGTTGCATTCTCGATCTAAAGTTGCATTATCAACTCGGGCGGAGTTGTACGGTTGCAAACAAAGTTAAACAATTAGATAACCACAAAGGATACCACCATGTTGTCATTTCAAATAGTTATTCCTGCACCATTTATGACTTTGGACGAATATTCTCGTCACTCAGGTATGCCGAAACGCACTCTTAAAGATTGGGCTGCACAAGGTAAATTGATCCTTAAAAAGAAAGACCTACCTAAAGAAACACCATTAGTAAACATGGTCGCAATGCAAGAGCTTGCCACTCGTGAAGCTTTAAGCTACTTGGGTTAGAGCTATGGCTAGCCAACCAAATGAAAACGAACCAACAACATTGGAAATCATCGTTGCAATTGTGGCTCTGGCTTCCCTTGGTTTTGTCATTTGAGTATCGGACAAGTATAGGAATAGCTCAATGTGCGATTTACGTGAGCCTAAACAAAATGCTTTTGACAATGCATGTTACGCATTTGCAGATTCAGAAAACATGGAACAAGTAGCAAAGCAGTGTGGGATAAACCCAACAATGCTACGTAACAAGTTAAACCCTGAACAACCGCATAAGTTAACAGTAAGGGATTTAACAGCAATTACGGAAGCAAGCGGCAATTACTGCATCATTAATAGTGTTTTGCTTAGTCTCAATATGGTTGGCGCAAAAGTCGACCTAAATGCAAATCAAGAAACCTTAATTAAACGAGCTTTAGAAAATAGTGTTCATGCCGGTGATTTATCTCGCCTTGCATTAGGGAACTGTGGCGAAATTCGTTTGCCACGTTCTAAGCGTAATGAGCTGTTAGATAAAGCACACAAAAGCGTTAGTAACTTATTGATTGCGAAGGGGGGAAGTGATTTATAAATCACCTAAAAATGACGTAA
>NZ_CAMLHO010000095.1 GCF_946479765.1 uncultured Aliivibrio sp. | reverse complement strand
ATTGAGTGTGTCTATATTCCCACACACGCAAAATATTACTATGGCAGTAAGCTTTTAGGGCTATTTCTGCATCGTATTTTTCTTGTCTTTTTGCGTATTCAATTTCACGTCTTCGGATCTCAATTGAGCGTAAACGATCAAGCTCATCATTTTTGATGCCTAAAATTTCATAGAACAACGGCGTGGTGCATAGCGTTCTTGGCAATCGTCCATCATGCAGAATATCTTGTATGGATTGTCCACTCTGCTCAGGCTCGTACAGAAGCCCCATGATCACTAACTCTTTCATGATCACTGAAATGGTCGAACTCGACACCCCGATCTCTTTACCTATTTCAATACACAAATGTGTGACATTAATACAACCAGTTACCGTATCTGAATTGTAGGCAATCCAACGTAAAGTATTTTCAATATTTTGCTTATGTACTTCTTTAAATGACAAATTTCGCTTACGCATACCGACTTCAACCAACTTATGAACTAAGAAAGGCCATTGCGAATTGATCCACGCACCATGCTTTTCAAGCGTGTTGAATATCTTTCGGTTGAGGGTTGGAATGTGTTTTTTCTTGCGATCACGAAGTGGCAGAACTTCAAATTCAGAACTTAAAGATTCTTGCGGATGCCATGTATTTAGGGGGGGAAGTGTCGTTTTCATTCATTCATCTCTTGTAATTACAGGCTAGATAGCTATAATCACAACTACTCAAGCAAGTCTGTTTTGTTTGTGTAATGCAGTTAGAATTTCTCAGGTTCTTGCTGCTCTCTGTTCAAGTGTTGTAGCACTTAGAACGGAACCTATTAAACATGAAAGCCCTACGTACTTCAAGTACATAGGGCTTTTTTGTTTTTACATCATTATATTTTTAGCGCAAACATTACTGCATGTTAATCGTTCGTTAGAATATTTCTTGTCTAATGTCGCATCAAATTCATTCTATCTCGACGAAGAGCATCAGGGTTCTTCGCTGTGATCTTATCGATATACTTCGTTATCGACGACATTATCATCGCAGCTTCTAACGTCGCAGGGTCTTCGCTAAGCAAACCAAGAGCATCGAGTGCAACTAGTGATTTATTTAATCTGTTCGCTTGCCTATTAAGCTGCTTAACGTCATGTTTTTCATGAGCATCAAGCCACTTTGCTACTTGATTTTCGAATGTTGTCATTAATCGTTTTGTTAACATTATATCGTCAGCATCTGTTAATAACTGATTTTCTCTCGCTTCAAGCTCTTTGGCTTGTTCAGACAGCAATGCAGCTTGCTTATCTAGAGCCGCTTGCTGTGTAGCAATAATTTCAAGCTCTCTTGCAGCTTTAATTTTCCAGGTCGGCACCGTGCGCTTGTTCGCGTGCTCTTGAGCTTGCAATTTATGATCTCGATACTGCGTCCAGTCCAGGCCCATTTTCATCGTTGAGTTATTAAAAGAATCTTTTACGACATGCGTGATAGTCTTCCTTTGGAGGTCTCTAAGGCAGCTACCTTCTGGGGTGAACTTACCGATAACTACATGCATGTGATCGCCAGTTCCGACCTCTCTACCCATAGAATCATATTCTAGCGTTTGATCTTGGCGATGCACTACTGCGTATGTTTGTTTTGATATGGTTTCAGCTGATGTACCGAGCTTCGCTGCTACATCAATGAACATCTGCTTTGCGATAGCTTTCCACTGCTCACCGCTCGGTCTGTAGCCTTTTGGTAAGTTCAGCGTAAACTCCATCGCAAATGATTCAGCTGGTCTGCCACCCTTTCCCTTTGCTTTGAGTTTCGCTGCTGCTGAAGTCCCATTGTATGCGATTGTAGCCATAGTGTTGTCATTGCCCCACACTCGACCAATCACTTCTGTCTTCTTGTGGCTCTCAGCGTTCTTGTTGTGCAGATATATCTCTCTTGCTGCGATCCCATCAGATCGATTCTTCGTCGCCTTAGTTTTTACTGTCCATCCTTTCATCGTAACTTTATTTAAAGTGTACTAATTTAAATATTATTATCAAAAATGGATTATTTATGTCTCGCATTCAAGATAGGCAAACCCAGCTTCATTCACTTCGTTCATGCGCAGGGTTTACCTCTTGCCAGAGGGATTTCATCCCCTCTGGACTCCCTGAGCCGCAGCTATCGTGCATCTTTTGCGAAGCAAAAGTGTGACGATAGCGCAGCGGGTTACGTTGTCGTCACATTTACCAAATACGCGACATGCCTAGAACGCGCGTGATTGTGTAACGTCCAAACATAAAAAAGGCCGCCAATTTAGGCGACCTTTCGATTCGTGATACGGCTGTTATGTTTAATTCGGCCTAGCCAAGTAAACTCTGTTCGCCCAAACTTGATCAATTAGCGGTCATGCTTACCCTGTCATTCATGGCAGGGTAAGCGTAGCGTGAGCTTGGAAAACTCAGCTTTAACGTTTCAGTGGAAGCTTCCTCCTTTCCATAACGTAGGTTCTTGATACGTTATGGCGCGTAGCGAGGGGGAGGTAGTTCCACACGCGATATCACCTTTATGTTCAATAGGCCGTACAAGGGGGCGATTTTATTTTACGAACAAAAAAAAACATTAAACTTTTTTTCTGAAATTATTATTTATAATATCGACATAAGTAAGATAAGCTGTCACTTTCTTTTTTTATTTAAGTATTATTCTATGAGAAATAAAGGTTTTACATTAATAGAGTTAGTGATCGTGATCGTTGTTCTTGGTATTTTAAGTGCAACCGCGGTGCCTAAATTTATGAATTTACAAGATGATGCACGATTAGCCACATTCAAATCTGAAGGGGCAGCGATAAAATCAGGCCTTGAACTCGTTCATAAAAAAGCAATAATTGGGCCTATTACAGACGGCAAACTAACAATTAATGGCGAATTCATTACTATCAATCCAAAGACGATGTACCCCATATTTTTAGAGGAAAATCTAGAAAAACAAATAATGGCCTTTGTAGATATAGATTTATCTCGTTACGACGTGGAGTATTATAAAACTGGGTTTATGATGTACCCGAACACTTTTACACCAGAAAATGAGAAATATTGTCTTATAGAATATGCTTATGATAAATTTAATATAGATACTACTAGTTGTTTCACAGGCTTATAGCTTACGGCCATTAAATATCCAATTATCGTAAATAGAGTAAATAGAGTAAATAGAGTAAATAGAGTAAATATTACTAAGTGATTTTCACTCTATTTCATAACATTAAAACCTAAAATAGCCCAACAAATTCGATGCGCGATATGCCCCTTATGTTAAATCCGTAAGTTAGCCTATGAAAACCATGCTTTCGCAGCCTGAAAAGCTCATAGAGCCACTTTTTATATATAAACCACACCGATATATCCAAAAACACGTTTGAAAGTTTATGACGCTTTCAGGGCGATTTACAGGGCAATAAAATCTCGAACCGGTTCATTTAATAATTACCCTGTAACGCCTATTTTTAGCACTTATCATTATGGTAAATTGAAATTCATCACGGTTTAATGAATTCTAAATATGAACAATGCAAATATAGAAAACTGTGTTAACTAATTTACTTCAAAAGTACCAAAAACAAGGATCAACGCATCGACATATTCACCGGCTCCAGATTCAAGAAAAACCGGTTTAAAATTACGGCAGGCGATGTATTTCTTCTTTGACGGTACGTATGTCATCGAGTTCGGATTTGCAGTTAAGTACACTTGAAAGACTTTACTGACTTTCTGGCGACCAAGGCCCAGGTGAAAATAAATGTCTTTACTTGTGACATGTCCATTTAGTTTTAATTTTGCATCTATCAATTTTAAAACGACTTCATCTAGTAAGGCTTTACTCATTGTTTAATCTTCTCTTGTAAAGTTTTTAGTTCGACAAGAGTGTTATTAAGAACTGTTTTAACTTCTAATGTTTGCCCTTTCTTATCCTGTTCTAGCTGATCAATACGTTTTTTAATATATTCATTCATGTCAAAATCCATCTCGTTCTCCCGATATTTTTTAATTAACGTGTCTACTTGATCTACAAGCAATGCAGGAACTCGAATCAGCTTACTGCCTTTGCCTTTTTTTCGTCCCGCACCTTCTCTTAATCCGCCGTGGCCATAATTTCCCTGATCTTCATCCAGTAGATCTAATTGCTGTTCTTTTTTCGCCATCATCACGCCTCTTGATTTCTGTTACAGGAATCAAAGTTAGCAGTTTTCTTTACTGAAATACAGCACAATTTTCACGCGCCTGCCCTGCTAAGATGCTCTTAAGTGTGATGAACTGCCAGCGTTTATCACGTCCTCCTGTCGGATGACAAAAGATACTAACCGCAACGACAAAGGCCTCACTGCGTAGCAGTCGAGAGGCCGTTACCTTTTTATACTCTTTTTATCAACAGAAGCTGTTGGAATAAGATAATTTTGAATGAGATAAGAAAAAGAATATTAGCAGGGTTTAGAAAGGGGCTATATTTGTATTATAAATAGGCTATTCCGACATTTATGTATAACTCATAGATACATCGAAAAAAAGATCTCAAACTCAATAAATATAAGTCCTTTTTAATGTCCTTTTTGTGCGTTTTTTAGGCAGTTTATATTTTAGACATGACAATGCCCACTCAGCTAAGAGCGTAACAAGATAACTGGAGTTACGTTATTGGGGGGGCGAACTCAGAGCGTTTAACAGATAACCCCATTCTACGTAGTAGATTGTTGGCCATCTTAGTGATGTTGTCTTTTTCGGTATTGATAGACCAGCTTTTCGCTTTGATGCGTTCAAGCAGCTTACGTGAAATATAAGCAAGGCGAGTCATTGGATCCATATCAGCCAATTTAATTTTATAACTAGAGGTAGATTGAGTGTGTCTATATTCCCACACACGCAAAATATTACTATGGCAGTAAGCTTT
>NZ_CAMLHO010000094.1 GCF_946479765.1 uncultured Aliivibrio sp. | reverse complement strand
CAAGATAAGCATTATGATTATCTTGGGTTTTTTATATCTTATCCATTTAACTCAAGGTACATTTCAACAATCCCATCTGCCATTTGTACATCAATATGGAAGCCAAAATGTTGCGCTAAACCAATCATGCCTCGGTTTGATGGCATTGTCATCCCATTCATTACTTTAATTCCTTGATCTCTGCAATAACGAATAATTTTATCCATTAGGATTTTACCTAAACCAAGTCCTTTTAAATCAGATCTCACTAAGACTGCAAATTCAGTATTTTGATTTTTCGGATCAGATAATGCACGAACAACAGCAATAATGACTTCTTCATTGTCGACTTGTTTAGTGGCTACAAATGCCATTTCACGATCGTAATCAATTTGAGTGAAATTTGCTAAGGCCTCATGATTAAACTCTCCAACATCAGAGAAAAAACGTTTATACAAATCATCTGTTGAAACTTGAGCAATGAATGCGGCATGCTTAGGTTCATCTTCTGGAAGGATAGGGCGTAATAATACTGAGCTATGATCTTTTAATTGAGCAAATTCTTCTAATTCATTAGGGTAAGGACGAATGGCTAATCGTTTATGAATGTCACCAGTGAAGTGTTGAAGTTTCATTGAAGAGTCTATAATCGTGAGATCAATACCAGAAATAAGCAAAGGATGAATATCAAGCTCTACGATTTCAGGACAATCGAGTATCATTTGTGAAAGTCTGACAAGAAAAGCACTTAAATCAAACATGCTCATTTTAGTAGGAGAATTTCTATCATGTATGATGTTTTCTTTGATCGCGTATTTTATTAGATTTTCAGCAAGAGCCATATTCAATGGTGGAAGCGCAACCGCTGCATTATTATTAAGATCCCATTCAGATCCACCTTCTCCTAATAGGATTACAGGCCCAAAGACGGGATCTTGACACATCTTGATTCTTAACTCTTGAGATCCAGCTCGCACAGCCATTTTTTGTACACTTAATCCTGCAATTCTAGCGGATGGATAACTGATAGAAACACGATCTATAATGGATTGTGCCGCAGTAATGACCTCTTCTTTTGTGTTTAAATTAAGCATTACCCCTTGAATATCTGACTTGTGTGGGATATTTGGTGATCTGAGTTTCACTGCAACAGGGTATCCAATGCTTTCAGAAATATAACCCGTTTCTACCGGATCTTCAGTGATCCAAGTATTTAGTGTTTTGAATCCGTAGCAAGTTAATAGTTTCTGTGTTTCATGGGTATCTAACTCAACAAGGTTGTGTGAAACGCAGTTATCTAGCCATTCTCTTGCCATTTTTGCGTCGTGCTTATCTATATGGCCTGATGAGACTGGGGTTTCGATGAGTAACTTCTGATTTCGATGATATTCGACGAGATGGAGAAAGGCAGAGACAGAGCTTTCAGGGGTTCGATAGGTTGGGATCCCAGCTTGAGTAAACCGTAATCGAGCTTCTTTAGATGAGGTTTCACCAGACCAATTAGTTAAAATAGTGAATTTTAATCTTCGTTTATGATTCTTAATTAAATCAATAAGTTTAGACGCGGTATTGGTGGCGTTAGAAATAGCAGATGGACTATGCATGATTAAAATAGCATCGCAATCATCACTGTCTAGCAATTTAGTGACAGTGTCACAATAGCGTTGTTCGTTTGCATCCCCCCCAATATCTATTGGGTTTGAATGAGACCAATTTGGTGGTAATAATTCATTCAGTTGCTGTATTAAGGGCTCTGATAATATAGCAAGTTGTCCTCCTTGCTGCATGAGGCTATCTACAGCCATAATTGCAGGACCGCCACCATTGGTTACTATGGCTAACCGATGTCCACGAAAAGGAATAGGGTGTGCAAGCGTTTCTACTGCGGCAAATAATTCATGAGTATTGGATACTCGTAACATACCGGCACGTCTTATGGCTGAATCATAAACAGCATCTAGACTGATTTCACCGTTGGTATGCAGCTGTGCAGCTTTACTTCCAGCGACAGAACGCCCACTTTTCACAACTAAGATCCGTCGGTTACGTGCAGCGGCACGTGCAGCAGACATAAATCGTCGAGCGTCTTTTATGGAGTCAATATACAGTAATATAGCGTCAGTTTTAGAGTCGGTACATAAGGTATCAAGCAGTTCGCTGAAATCAATATCAATCCCATCACCAATAGAAACAAACGCCGAGAAACCTATTTCTTTTTCTTTTGCCCAATCTAATATAGTGGTGCAAACTGCAGCGGATTGAGAGATAAAAGCTATATTCCCTTTATTGGCATTGATTGGTGAAAATGACGCATTTAGATTCATCCACGGTAGAATAATTCCAAGACTATTAGGTCCTAATATTCTCATGCCATACTGATGTGCAATTCTAGCGGCTTCATGAGGTAGAGGCTCACCAATACCACTGCAATGGAGGTTCATATCAGATGAAAGGATGATCACAAGTTTCACGCCTTTCTCTCCTAATTGATCGAGTATTTTTATATTTTCTCTTGCTGGAGTGCATAAAATAGCAAAATCAGGTGTTATGGGTAATGAAGAAATATCGTTATAAGTGAGAATTCCGCATACTGAATGATAGGTAGGATGGACTGGCATAATTGGTCCATCGAATTCACCTTCAAGCAGATTACGCATCACAATATGACCTGCACGATCTGAATGAATAGAGGCGCCAATTACCGCAATAGAGCGAGGACGCAAAAGTGTTTTTAAATCGGACATCGCAGCTTCCTTAATCCTTATATAAGAATAAGATAGCTGAGATTAATTAATTTGGCTTTGTTGAGTAATATAAACAAAACCTAGCGCACAAAAACACGCCATTTATTGATGATTGAGCACAAATTTTACTGTAATTGAGTCGTTACACGGCTAAAGACTTGATTGTCTGTTATATCGAGTGCAAAATTAGGATATCAGCATGACTATATTGTGAATTATAATGAAAAGAATCTTACCTATTACGTTAACCGTCCTACTTGCAGGTTGTACAAGTAGCTCGTATACCACTAACATCACGACAGATTCTTCTGAAGAAGTGTATCAAGTTACTCAACCTATTGAAGAAGAAGTAGTTGCTTTTGAAGAAACTGAGGTTACTTCAACACCGGAAACGGAAGTGGTTAAATTAACTCCAGAAGATACATCAACGCTTTCAAACTCGGAAGCAGCAGTTAGTATATTACCACCAACACAAAAACAAGAAGAAATGAGTAATCGTTACGGTTACACACTTCAAATCTTAGCGCTTAGCCGTAAAACTGATTTATCAACTTATGCCAGTAAATTAACGGGTGAACAACCTGTCTGGATGAATCGCAAAACAGTAAACAACATGCCTTGGTACACTATTTTATACGGTGATTTTGCAACACCTGCTGCTGCGCGTGAAGCGATTAAGCAACTGCCTGCAGAGATCCAAGCATACGGTCCATTTGTACGTAGCATCAATAGTATTAAAAATTCAGATAACCCTGAATTACATAAATTAAATTAATATCGAATCAGTGTACTTACCAAGTGCGCTGATTACTTTCTATAGTGAATATTATGACACATATCCTTTTACTTTGTGGCGGTAGTGGTACTGAACACGAAGTGTCACTGGTTTCTTCAAAGTTCATTTCTCAACAGCTTTCTGAACTAAATGCTTTTAAAATTACCCACCTTGAAATTAAAGATGGTGCATGGTTTCATATCGAAACGGGCGAAAAATACGAGTTACGTTCGGATAAAACTCTTTTATGTGGTGAGGTAATCTCAGGTACTGTTGATTATGTTATTCCTTGTATTCACGGTTACCCTGGTGAAACTGGTGACATTCAATCAATATTGGATATGTTTGGCATTCCATATTTAGGTTGTGATGCAGAATCAAGTACTAACAGCTTTAATAAAATTACATCTAAATTATGGTATGACGCACTAGGCATTCCAAATACGCCATATTTATTCTTAACTGAAAATAATAAAGAGACACACGGCTCTGCATTATCAGCATTTAAAGAATGGGGCGCTTTATTTGTTAAGGCGGCATGCCAAGGTTCATCTGTTGGTTGTTACAAGGTCACTTCTGAGAATGAATTAGCACAAGCGATCAATGATGCTTTTGGTTACTCACAGCAAGTATTAGTAGAAAAAGCCGTTAAACCAAGAGAGCTAGAAGTTGCTGCTTATCAAATTGATGGACAGCTATTTACGACTCCTCCAGGTGAAGTTACGGCACCAGATGGCGCATTTTATAGTTACGATGAAAAATATGGCAGTGGTAGTCATTCAACCACCACGCTGACGGCACAGAATCTGTCAGATGAGCAAATAGAACTCATAAATAAATACAGTCAAAAAGTATTCACTCAAATGAAATTGAAAGACTTATCTCGTATTGATTTCTTTTTAACCGAAGATAATGAGATATTTTTGAATGAAGTCAATACCTTCCCAGGAATGACACCAATATCTATGTTCCCTAAACTGTTAGAGCATAATGGTGACTGCTTCAAAACTTTCCTAAAGAAAGCCATTTTGAACGCTATTAAATAAGCTCCATCATATATCGTTATACTATAAAAGCCTGAAATTAATCAGGCTTTTTCGTTTTAAATGCTTCTTTTTGACGCTCTGAACGCTCAATATTTCCTATATATTGATTGGGCATTGCGGGGCTAATCCAGCGGCCCATTTCTTGAATTTCGTGAATACTGTAGCCACTTCTAGAGAGCTCTTTTGTTGCACCGACACGAGCTGATAACCCTGAAAATTGAATATCAAGGTTAAGCAATTCATTAGCTCGACGAAAAACACGATAAATAGATGAATCATTCAGTGGTTTATCGGATACATTTTGGTGCCTGTCAATGGCTCTAAATAAATGACCCTGCGTAATTTGTGAAGCTTCAAGCCATTTAGTGAGTAAGCCCAATGTTTCTTCTGATAAAGGGTAATAATTTTGTTGTACTTGAACCATACAATGACCTAATTCATCAAAACAAACACTCTCTAGCTGTAAGTCCCTTAACTCACCACGTTTAAGTAATAATTCAAACATCAAATGCCAGATTATCAAATCACGAATGTCTTTTAATTCAACGGAATGACTTAGCTGCGCCTCAAGGTCTGAAAGCATAGAGAGAGTGATGCCTTCGGTTTGTTTACTATCATCTTTCTTATCTAATCGAATTTTACCAAGAGAAGCCTTAACTTGTGCATTTCTGGTTGGGTCCTTTAAATCAAAACCAATATGAACATGAGAGATAGAAATTAACGATCGTTTAATTGAGGCTAGTTTCTTTTCTTTTGCTTGTTCCTCTATAAATA
>NZ_CAMLHO010000093.1 GCF_946479765.1 uncultured Aliivibrio sp. | reverse complement strand
GGCATATCAGTGCTACATATGCTGTATACATACATGGCATTACAGGAAACGCCTTTAGGAGATTTAATTTTAAATCGATATGGTGTTAATGAGTGCTCAATTTCATTTTTTCTTTCACTAAAAATGGATAAGAACTCTTGCCATGCCTGCTCTTGTGATAAAAATGAGCTGTTATTATTTTCGTTTTGAAATTCCAAGGCATCTACCTCAATTAATCTAATAAATAATTTTTTCGTAGAGCGAACTCAACGACCTATATCATCTGAATCTACATTTATTTATTAATTAATTTAAGGCTTTCAACGATAGACAAAGTTGACACTTTGTTGTTAAAGCTTGTTGCTAAACTGGCTCGATTTCTGGCAAAATCGTCGCTACCAGATGACGAGTTCATTATTTCCCCACTTTCGTCTCCCGTCAAGAGCTTTAGCAGTCTAACGTAAATTATTTTTACACACTCCTTCTTGTATCATTTGCTCAGCATAACGCCCTAACCTCGATTGCATTAGAATAAATTATCAACGATTGTCCATTTTAAAATTAACAAATCATTTAAATAACCGATAGGTACACCCTAGTGACTGTTATTAAAAAGAACATATGGATTATAAAAAATATTCAATACTAATAGCTACAATCCCCTAAGACCCGAAAAAGATTTTTTACAACGGTGTAGATTGAAAAAACTGATATGCTTGCTTTTAAAAGAGTAAATAAAAAAGTTTTCTTAGTTAATAACTTTAACCACTCACAAGTTTAAAAGATAAATGACAAAAGCACGGTCAAGTGCTTTTGTCATTTGCTTGTTATGTATGATCATGATTAAACAGGAGCTTGGTCTGCATCCAGTTCTTCATCTTGAAACTTACTCGCAAGTTTGCCCATTTCTCTATCTAGTCCAGTGCGACCCACAGCTAGTTTGTTGACCTTCAACTTGCTCTCTCTAGCATGTTTTTCCGCAGCAACATCAAGTTCCATTTGCCTTTTCAACTTTTCTACTTCCACTTTTTCTTCTTTAGGTACATAACCATACTCGTCATTCATTAGCTCAGCTAAATCGGATACAGGAATACCCGTTTCTTTCTCAACTTTAATAATGGAAGCCGCGATGCTGCGATGCAAATTACGCTCTACGATACCTGACATTTTTATCTCCTAGTAAATACTTAAGTTCATAATTAGAAAAATCCAACGTATGAACTATTGTTAATTGAAAGATTGGGATTGTGTTGATTAGCACCTGTTTCAAGATCAAGTATATGTAATTGTTTTTTAAAATTCTAGGTAGTATGATCAAGAGATTTTCTTACCTATTATTTAACATTGATGTATGTGTATACTGGAAGTTTAATATCGAACAGACAGACATTATGAGTCGAAAACTGGAACCCTCTAAAAGAAAAAGAGAGGAATGCAATGCACTCTCTGACATGACAAATTTTATCGCTCAAGAGATTTATAAACTTGCTGTCATCAAACAATACCCGAATGAATACAGCGAGATTTTCAATCTAGCACGGAACATTACCAAAGAGCTTACTCACCTATTTGATCAAGGCTTCAACCCAAAGTTGGAAGCTCTTAGGGACACGTTAGTTGACCTGATTGTGCACAATGCAACAAAATCTGACTTTGAAGGATATGTTAGTAACGTTTTACGGATAGAAAACATTAATCAACTGGAGTTCGTTCTGGAAAACACCGATAATTCAGATGACCCATTTGACTACGAAAAGCACGAACATGAAATCAAGGTGACTGCTTTTGGTATTGCTAAGCAAATATTCTTCAAAAATAGAGGCTTCAAGACTACTATCCCCCACAAATATCCCCCTAGTGTTATTGGGTACAAATATGATTACCATGAAGCTCTTGAGTATTACTATGGCTTGTACTACCACTCGCAATTAGATAGAAAAACTAACACTACGACATTTTATCACGCGCCATACGAATCATTTCATCCTTACGCAGATAGAATTGTCGAACAATCAAAGTGCATAGAACGGGAATTTCAGGTTCCAGACACCGCTTTATCTAAAAAAGAATCATTAACATACAATAACATAGAAGCACTACAGCCTCTGTACTCAATGGATCTGTTGCGTGGTGAGCAACCAAAAGAATCTGTAATTAAAACAACTGAGATTCGTTTTCGTCTCGATCTATCAGATCCATTATCAAATAAAGAGTTAGATAGGGTTCTAGTTCGCTTGAGGTCAATCATATCATCTGCGCAATACCGCAATTCGGTTGCAAGCATACTACTAGCTGAAAGCGAGGCAGAGTTGATTCAGGCATATAACATACCCTCACTAAAACATGTGGAACATACAGAATTTAAACGGTTACACAAAGTGTCGCTGCCTGAACTTAATTCTCCGCATCAAGCTAAAGCTTATCTATGTGGTTTAATCGTGCTCTTTGAGCATTATGTTCGAGTCAATTCCTTATCTGATTATCTATCATTTTCATGGGGAAAGAATGAAGATGGCCTATCAACACTATTACGATTTGGTGTCGTTTCGATAGAGCTGAGCAAAGTACACGGCGAAGAAGGTTTTTCAGCGGGATCCGTTGAAAAAGGGTATAAGTTAGTTAAGATGGTTTTCAGTAACCACATTCGTGAGTTTCAGTTCGGAAGGGTTCAATTCAATGCTCGCTTAAACACAAAACAAAGGGGAAAATTGAAGGGTCTTGATCCCGTTCGGTTAGAACGGCTCCACCCAGATGATGTAAATAGAGTTCAAGAAGAGATAGAAAGGCTCAAGATAAAAGGACGAGAAGGTTCTGTGAAGGCTCAAATAAACGGGAGCTACATTATTACTTGGTGAGTCAGATTGAAAATATAAAGCGATATACTGAATGACTACAAATTTCATCAACTACACTTTGTCAAAAATTAATTTGTTTGAAGAAGGTAAACTTCGACTCTAACTCGTGATTACCAAAAAGTAATTTAGCGCCTAATGATAGTAAAACTTTTGTTAGTAATACTGGTTCAAAATAAACAAACTTATTCTACTACATTAATGCAAACTTAAAATTATCCAATCGTCATTTTCAACTGGACAAATATTTAAAAGTAATATAGATTGAACCCATTGAAATTTATCAGCTTAATGCAGATAGAAGAGTTAGGGATAGTTTTCAAATCCCTATCCCTCCACCAAATTAAAAGATTAAACCGCTGTTTTTACAGCGGTTTTTTTGTATCTGTACTATCGAAAATCACCTTGCACAGAAAGGTGGCACAGATGTACTTATTAAGACTCCCAAATAGCGTGTACTATACTCGTATCGCTACTCCAGTTTCACCCAGTTTCACTCCGTGAAAGTGGTTATCCTAACGAACTAAAATTCTCCCTACTTACTCGTGAGCGTAAAACCGCTTATCGTCGAAATGTTGAGCAAGTTCAATTACTTCATGCATTGTTTGAGAAAGCCATTGCGCTCTCTTTAACGATTGTCGAGTTTAAAACCAAACTGGCTGAATCAATTAATACCCTACGAGCCGCTTATAACGCACAACCTGAAACGCAAACCAAAGCCCCTAAGCTTGTGGTAGATCCTTCACCAAAAATAAAAATTGCTACCCCCTTACCTGTTATTACCTCAGCTACGCTCACTGATTTTATTCAATCTAAAATATTAGAAGGTGTCACACAACTCACCCTTACTCAGTTAGAGCAGAGATGTAATGATTTTTTAGGCTATCTAAAAGAGCTAAATGCAGATAAGCCCACCAATAGTATTCCAATGCACTATCGAGACAGATTACTCAAACGAAAATTAAGCAGCAAAATATTAAAAGACTACATTGCAGCAAATAGGCAGTTTTTTAATTGGTGTTTAGCTCATGAGCTTATTACTGTGAATCCATTTGCTGTCGTCAAAACATCCTCTAAAAATGCAAAGAGTGCTCAAGAGCAGCGACAACGTTGGAAAAGTGAGGATTTACAGAAATTATTCTCAAACGACGCTTATCGCAAACAAAACACGGACTTTAAGTGGATAACCTTATTGATGCTTTACCAAGGTTGCAGGCCGTCAGAAGCTTGTCAGCTTCACGTTCGGGATATCAAGCAAGGCGAACTGCCTTGCATTCAATTTTCGGACTTAGGTGACGATCAGAAGCTGAAAAAACAGTTATCTAATCGAACCGTACCGATTCATCAAACATTGTTAGATATGGGGTTCCTGACCTTCGTGAAAGCTCGCCAGCGAGCAAAAGAAACACAGCTCTTTAATGTAAAACCTCGTGGGGTAGATAATGATTGGTCAAAAGATTATAGAAAGACTTTCGGCAACATTCTTAATGACGTGGGCTTTAAAGCGGGACAACGAGCTACCGCCTATTCATTCCGTCATACCTTTATTGATGAGTTAAAACGAGCGAATGTCGAAGAGCATGTAGTTTCTGAAATTGTAGGCCATAAACATCAAAACATGACCTACGGTAGATATGGAAAACGATTGGAGCTTGAGCAGCTTGTAGAGGCCGTAAATCTATTTCGTTTAGACGACATAGATACCAGCTTAAGTGCATAAATGATATTGGGGACAACCTCAAAATAGGCGTTCACTGAAAGTGTGACGACAATGCAGCCCACTAGCGCTGGAAGATAGTATTTTCTAAGTCGCTTTTGCCCCTTTATAAATTAAGGCTAGCTCTATTAAATCAGATAATTTATTGGCTTGGGTATACACAAAGTAATGGGAGATCCTCAAAGAAAGATAGCCTAAGCCAATTAGCTTTCAATGGTTACCTTTAAAGTTTCTCTGTTTACATTATTGGATGTGTGAGTTATATCATATGGTTGAATATTAATAGATGGAGTAAAGCAGTTGTTTGATGATGATAAAGTACTAAATCTTGGGAGGACATATACTTATGCTGTTTCAGTAAGGGATATGGACAAGCTTTTTGCTGGGAAGCTTATCCTTTCGAGCTATAGTTATTTCAGGTGTATGGAGAGACATTGCGATGTAATCTGTTAATCGATCTTGGCGGATCAACAACTAACAGGAACTACACCGCAATGAATGAAAATAATAATATCATTTCAATGGATACTCCAGAGAATCTTTTACAAGAACTATTGAAAAAAGGGGCTCAACAGCTTTTAGCTCAAGCTATTGAAGCTGAATTAGCGATTGATGATGGGGCACTCGATTTCTGGAATGCGATAACAAAAGTATGGCCAACAACTCTGCATCAACGTTGCTGGGTTCATAAAACGGCGAATATCTTAAATAAAGTCCCTAAGTCATTACAACCAAAAATCAAGTCACGATTACAAGATATTTGGATGGCAAAAGAACTCATACACCAGATTTGACTATAGCTCGCACTCTTTTGCTAGTAGGGTGATTTGAATATCTAATGCCCGACATAATTCAGAGACAGAGAGTTGTGGATACGCTTTCTTCATTTGTCGGGCAACGTCAGAATTTAATGATTTTATATGAACAAAGCGCTGGCTTTTTTAATATATCAATGTCTCTTTCTGCTCTAGCGAGTTGCTTTTCAAGTTCTTTCATTCTTTGTTGCTCAGGTGTGATTGCATTACCAATGTAAGCGCTTAACTAACCACACATATCAATATTAAGCATGCTTTGCCATAGTCTC
>NZ_CAMLHO010000092.1 GCF_946479765.1 uncultured Aliivibrio sp. | reverse complement strand
CAACAAAAAAACGAAATAATTCAATTAAATTATTTCATTTTTTTATCACCGTATGGCATAAGATATTATGGACCACTGTTATCTTCAACTAATTCATATATTTAAGGAATATAACTGCCCGTAATTATCAACAATTACTCTTAATTTTACATACCTTTTCTTTTATATTTATTTTAGGTAAATACCAAGGCGCTAAATTATGTTGTCATGATTCTGCACCTTGGTACATTGTGAATATGACGGCAAAGCCTAACTTATCTCTATATTGGTTCGTCGTACGGTTATTAGGTCTATTCTTAAGTTCTCGTATCAATAAAACATGGCTAACTCTGCTGGATACCCTCTTTCAATTGCTAAAGTTTCAGCACAACTCGCTATTTCAGCTGCGGATAATTCAGGTAAGTTTTTTTCTTTCTTGTTGAGCTCAAGAATTTTTCCGATCTCTTTTGCACAAGCAATAGCGGAAGAGGCTTTTACTATTTCTGCTCTAAAATAACCGTCTTCAGTATAAGAAATATTTGCAGCTCGTAGTGTTACATCGACACCAGGGATCTGTTGTGCGCCATATAAAGGCTTACCCGCAGGAGTTGCTTCAATAAAATCAGGCATAAATTGAGAAATATGATGAATAGCTCTTTTGGTTCTTTCAGTTTGAAGTGAAATATCCCAGCCAGTGGTTAACTTCTTATTAAATGCATCAGGTAATTTAGGTTGAGCAGAAAGATCACAAGAGCCTGATAAACCATCTTTAAATAAAGTAATCTCTTTCGTCATACCATGCAATTGAAAGTAACCATTCGGATATGGGGTAAATTGTGCCATTCCTTGTGGGGTTCCACGTTCTCCATGAAAGATAATCTCAGGCCATTTACCAAATTGAGATTTATCCCATTGAGCAACATAAGCGGCTTTAAATTCAACCAACCTTTTTCGATGCTTGTTTGCTAAATCATCAAGAATACCTGTTTTAAAGCCCGCGCTATTAATAACATAATCAAATTGACTAGAATATTGTTGTTCTGAATGTAAATAACTTAGCTCCCATAGGGAATTGACGTCTTTATTTACCGTTCTAGACAGTTTATTCACACTTGAAGAGAAATGTAATTTTAAGTTATCCAGGTTCGATAAGGAGAGTTGAGCTGTCGCAGCCATACGAAAAACACTCAAACCATATTCTTGAACAAGTGCAATTGGGTATTTTAATTCGTTTAAATCTACTTGATTTGCAAATGCGATTAACCAATCATCAAGCGACGTTGGATTTTGTGTTGGTGTTCGCAGTGCTATTTTCTCTAAATCTGTTTTGTTGTACGTTTTGAAATAGCCTTCAGCAGGTCCAAACACTTGATTATCACTGTCTTGTAGAATTAATTGCGCATAAGTTTGTTGTAATAATTCTAATCTAGGCAGTAGTTGTTCTGGTTGCCCTGGGTCACTTTTAGGAACAGCGATAACGGTAGGACGAATATTCACGGTATGAGGAAAATAACGAACAGTTTCGATAGACTCGATTAATAAGGTGACGCATTGCTC
The DNA here is from genome assembly GCF_946479765.1 of uncultured Aliivibrio sp. GTDB lineage: Bacteria > Pseudomonadota > Gammaproteobacteria > Enterobacterales > Vibrionaceae > Aliivibrio. Next base: position 4,316 of record NZ_CAMLHO010000092.1, on the reverse strand, counting down.
ATCGGAGATCTCCCTGTAAAGATTCCCTCCCGCATGAAGATGGCAAATAGGTGGACCATTAACTAAACTTATGCCCTCCTCGAACACTTCAATATCGAGGTCATATTGTGATAAATACATAGCAATACTGGAGCCTGCAATACCACCACCGATTATGGCTATTTTCTTACGTAGGTGCGTTTTATCCATCTTATTTTTTCTACCCAAGGCTATTTTTTTATTGACTTAGTTATTTTACTTCGCGCTACAAAAAAATAATAGGATATAGTAAAAAAAAGCTTGATTCATAGATAAATTCCTTTAGATTCAATGAATTAACCTGTTATTTAAATAGTTACCCACAGAAATTGTGGATAACTGTGAGTAATTACCTATCCCAAGAGGGTTAAATTTAAAATTCGAACCACAACACCAAGAAAAAATGAGCTGACGCCAATCCGGTACCACTTGTGTTCTTGTACTGATAAATCAATTCGTTTAACAAATAAGACACATGCTCCGCCCCAATCAGACGTTCTTCTTCCGTACTGAGTGATCGCGAGTAATAAACAGATGATCCCAGCCCCTATTAAAAGATTTTCTATAAGAGTCACAATAAGATTCATGACGGTACTCCTTTACATATTATGAGCGCTACTATGACTTGAAAGCCGTAAATATGTAAATTAGCCAATAGTCTTAGAGTTATTTTCAACATCAAGAGGAAAGATGTTCTTATTCTGACGAGGATTTTGTTATACTGCTCACAACTTTATTTGATAATGTGAATGTAATGGAACATCTTGAAGCCAAGCTAAAAAAATTAGAAAAAAGAAACTACCGTAGTTACACCTCTATTAAGGGTGAGTACGATTTTACCGACTTCACTTTGTATATTGATAACGTTCAATCTGACCCATACGCTCCGCCTTCTCGTCTTCGAGCGAAACGTGCTTGGTCATTAACTCATCTTCAGTGGTTACAAGAGACGTCTCTTGATTATCAGCGTGCTGCACGTGATTTCCTTGCTCGCCACTTTAGTTCATTACTTGAGAAAGACGCAACACTATCTATTGCATTATCAGGACAAACTGTTTTAGACCATACTTCTGTTATTTTTGATGATGAAGGTATTGAACTTCGCTATAACATGAATCTACCGGCTGATGGTCGTGAGATCTTGGCTAAACGAGCGATTAATATTTTGACATTTCATATGCCAAAATACGTTCGTCGTACTTTATTAGCTCGTGAGTTGCCAATTGAAGAGCTTAAAGAACATTGTAAAGTGATTGTTGACCAAGTAGCGCTTCGTCGTCAGCTTGCTGAACACAACTTAGTTGCTTTTGTTGCTAACGGCAGTATTTTACCTCGTATCGCAGGTAATAATGATCGTCCAATGAAAGAGGCTATTGCTTTCCAAAGCCCGGCGTCTTTAGAGATTGAATTATCAACACCAAACCGTGGCCTGATCAAAGGTATGGGCGTGCCAAAAGGGATCACGCTTATTGTAGGTGGTGGCTTTCATGGTAAATCGACGTTATTGAATGCATTAGAGCGCTCTATTTACGATCATATTCCAGGTGATGGTCGTGAATATATTGTAACGGAAGAGTCGACCACCAAAATTCAAGCGGAAGATGGACGTTGTGTTCATAGTTTAAATCTATCAAACTACATTAATCATCTGCCAATGGGTAAAGATACTACATGTTTCTCTACTCAAGATGCGTCTGGTTCTACATCACAAGCTGCATGGCTTCAAGAATCACTAGAAGCTCAAGCGCAAACGCTACTAATTGATGAAGATACTTCTGCAACTAACTTCATGATCCGTGATGAACGTATGCAAGCCTTAGTTAATAATGGTGCAGAGCCTATCACTCCATTAGTTGATCGCATTGGTCAACTGCGTGATGAAATGGGGGTTTCTACTATTTTAGTTATGGGTGGTTCTGGTGATTACCTTGATGTTGCTGATACCGTGATTCAAATGCATGATTACCAAGCGGTTGATGTCACTAAAAAAGCAAAAGAAGTGGTGATATCTCACCCTACAACACGTGTTAGAGAAGGTTCTGAGCATTTACTTCCTACTCAAAATCGTCAACTAAATCGATCTTCTCTTCAAGCAATCCTGCAAGAAGGTAAATTCCGTATTCAAGCAAGAAACAAGAATACATTGCGTTTTGGTCGTGAGTTAGTTGATATTACCGCAATGTCTCAGCTGCAATCGTCTGCACAGGTTCACGCTATTGGTTGGATGTGGTTCCAGTTATCTCAAACTCCGGGTTGGGAATTGAATCCTATCGAGTTTATCGCTCAACAACTTCATGATAACTGGCACGAATTAATGCCTAAACATGGTGACTTAGCTAAACCTCGCGTGATTGACGTAATGGCAACATTAAATAGAATGCGTGTAGCTGACTTTAAGTAATTTATCTATCAATTTAAGCCTCCGATTACGGGGGCTTTTTTTATATTTAATTCTGACTAGTTAACAAAAAACAAACAATTCAATTGTATTTTGAACAAAGAGTATTAGTTAATACTGGATGAAAATGAATAATTACTTTTTTTTAATGAATAGTATTCCACTTTTAAAAAAAACAGTGTACTCTCCATATTACTGAATGAATACGGAAGTTTAGTGAATAATAATGCGAAGGATTAGCTTTTTATTAACTAGTAGTAATTGAGAGATTTATGCAAAATTCAAGTGAGATACCCCAAATGAGTAAGAAGAATCTTCTAATGTTTCTTATCCCATCGTTAATTGGTTTGTTCCTATTTATGGCGCCGATCACTTATAACGGTGATATCACCATTCCTGTTGCTGTACTAGCAAAATCGATACAAGTCTTATTTGGTGAGCACTTAGTTGCAATCGTTACAGGCATCGTTATGTTTATGTCTGCGATTACCATTCTTGCTAAAATCGTTAAGCCTAGCATTATCACAAATAACACCTTCTTATTTGGTTTACTTAACCCTACTCCTCTTTGGTTTGTGGTTCGCTTAATTGGTGGCGTAGCTGCTGCAATGGTTTACTTTCAAATAGGGCCTGAAGCAGTTTGGGAACCAAATACAGGTGGTTTAGTTCTTAATGATCTTTTACCTGTTCTTTTCTCTGTATTTATTTTTGCAGGATTATTACTTCCTTTACTACTTAACTTTGGTTTATTAGAATTATTTGGTGCTCTTCTAAGTAAAGTAATGCGCCCTGTTTTCAATTTACCTGGCCGTTCTGCCATTGACTGCATGGCTTCTTGGTTAGGTGATGGCTCTGTTGGTATTCTTCTAACAAGTAAGCAATACGAAGAGAAGTTTTATACTCAACGTGAAGCAGCAGTTGTTGGTACTACATTCTCTGCAGTATCAATTACCTTTAGTTTAGTTGTTATTGCGCAAGTTGAATTAGAAAGCTATTTCTTACCATTCTACTTAACAGTATGCTTAGCAGGTGTTGTTGCTGCAATCATTATTCCTCGTTTACCGCCTCTTAGCCGTAAAAAGGATTTGTTTATTGATGATACTGAACGTGCTGCTGATGCTGAAGTTATTCCTCAAGGTTACACGACTTTCACTTGGGGTCTTGAGCAGGCGATGAATAAAGCCTCAAAAGTAACGTCTATTCGTAGTGTATTTGCTGAGGGTATTAAAAACGCAGTTGATATGGTTTTTGGTGTATTACCAGTTGTAATGGCTCTTGGTACTATCGCTTTAGTTATCGCTGAATATACGTCTGTGTTTTCTGTGTTAGGCCAACCTTTCATTCCTTTTTTGGAATTACTTGGTGTCCCTTATGCTGTAGAAGCATCTCAAACGATTGTGGTTGGTTTTGCTGATATGTTTATTCCATCAATCATCGCCGCTTCTATTGACAGTGAGATGACTCGTTTTGTTATCGCTGCGATGTCTGTAACTCAGCTTATCTATATGTCTGAAGTTGGTGCTCTATTACTTGGTAGTAAGATTCCTGTAAACATTTTTGAGTTATTCGCAATCTTCATTCTACGAACTCTCATCACCTTACCTGTTATTGCTGGTATGGCACATTTGATTTTCTAATCTGTTAATGATTATTAGTGATGTATATAAAGGCGACCTCTTATGGGGTTGCTTTTTTAGTTAATTACATATTCTGTGATTGTTATGTGCTTATATAACGGTGTTTTTCAAGATAGTTGACACTCTTTGTTTAAATTTCATGCTACCTTTCCCGTATCTTCGTCGGGCACTTTATCTGGATTCAACATTACCGCACCAATTGGTTCATAGTTTCTTATTCCGTTAGGCCAGCGGATGGGATTTCTCTCTTGCGCAGCTTCTAG
>NZ_CAMLHO010000091.1 GCF_946479765.1 uncultured Aliivibrio sp. | reverse complement strand
TGCTTAACTGCCTTAGAAGCTCAGTGATCAGCTATGCTGTCGCTGAGTAGTTCACAAAAACTGACTGTTTATTTGAACTGAGATTCGCCTACTTTAGCGCGTTTAAAATCTTCAAGTAACTCATCAGATGCTTCATTTCGTAAATAATTTAATGTCTCACAAAAACTATTTGTTTCACTGTAAACTTCACGAGAACGATCAATATGACGTTCAGCGGTGCGTCGAACTTGATCGCTATTTTGAGGGTTACTGTATTGCACTTGTTGATCAAAGACTTCTTTAATGTATTTTTGTTGGCAGATGTCTTCATTCTCTGGTGTAGCCACAATGTCTGCTACAGAACCAAAAGAAACTAGCGACAATAATAAGGCATAGACTCGATGCTTTATCATACTGTTATAAACCTTACTTTTAGAATTTTAACTGATTTTACGTTTACAGTATATTGAGTGCAATAGTTAGTATTAAATAAATAGCATTTCTTATCTTAAGCTTAGTTATTACTTACTTTTAGTGTTGATTTTTCGATCTTCATCACTGTAACTCAGGCTGTTGGGACCTACTATGGTTATTAACAAAACCGAGAATATAATGATTAAGAAAATAACGATTGCACCGAAAGGTCCTGAATTATCGGAACTGGTTCAAGGATACTGGAGACTTTCTGAATGGGAAATGACACCGACACAACGGTTAGACTTCTTAAAACAGCACATTGAATTAGGTATTACGACCGTTGATCACGCCGATATCTATGGTGGTTATCAGTGTGAACGTTTATTTGGTGAAGCATTAGCATTAGATCCTTCAGTTCGTAATCAAATTGAAATTATTACCAAGTGCGATATAAACTTATGCACGCCAGAATTTCCGAACCGAAAAATTAATCATTACGACACATCGAAAGACCATATCATTAACTCTGTCAATAATTCACTTACTCGCCTTAATATCTCTGAAATTGATGTGTTACTAATCCACCGTTTGGATGCATTAATGAATGCTGATGAAGTAGCAGATACTTTTAATCAGTTACAGCAAGAAGGTAAAGTTAAGCATTTTGGCGTGTCTAATTTCACGCCAAGTCATTTTGATTTATTACAATCTCGTCTTGATAAACCACTAGTGACGAATCAAGTTGAGATTAATCCACTTAATTTTGAAGTAGCACACGACGGTACACTTGACCAATTGCAGATGAAGCGAATTAAACCGATGGCATGGTCGTGTTTAGCGGGGGGTGAGATTTTCTCTGGTCAATCAGAACAAGCTATCCGAGTAAGAAAAGTACTTGAAGAAATAAAAGAAGAAGTGGGTGCGCAAAGTATTGATCAAGTGGTTTATGCTTGGGTGCGTAAGTTACCATCAAGCCCATTACCTATTATTGGCTCTGGCAAAATTGAACGCGTGCAAGCGGCTGTTGATGCAATGGATATTAAGCTAACGCGTGAACAATGGTATCGTGTATGGGTTGAGTCAAAAGGCCACGGTGTGCCATAGAGATGACAGGATCTCAATTCAGCGAATAAAATAGAAACAAAAATGGGATGCTAATTGGCATCCCATTTTAATTTAACCTAATACTATTTTAGTCATGAGTTAAATTGTATTGATGATTATTTTACTAACCATTCAACCGCTTCACCCGCACGAATTGGCACAACAAAGTCATTGCCAAATGTCATTGTTTCAGGTGCGATCCACGCTTCTTTTACAAGAGTAATCGTGTCGGTGTTACGAGGAAGGTTATAAAAATCTGGACCATTAAAGCTTGCAAACGCTTCTAGGTTTTCTAACTTGCCTTCATTCTCAAACACTTCAGCATACAATTCGATAGAAGCGTGCGCAGTGTAAGAACCAGCACAACCACAAGCGGCTTCTTTTTTGTCTTTAGCATGAGGTGCAGAGTCCGTACCAATGAAAAATTTAGCATTGCCACTTGTTGCCGCTTCAATTAACGCTTGTTGATGCGTATTACGCTTTAGAATTGGTAAGCAATAGAAGTGTGGCTTAATACCGCCAACAAGCATGTGGTTACGGTTAAACAATAAATGGTGAGCAGTAATAGTTGCAGCTACATTTGGTCCCGCATTTTTAACAAACTCAGCTGCATCTTTCGTTGTGATGTGCTCAAGAACGATTTTTAATTCAGGAAAGTCATTTACGATAGGTGCTAACACCGTATCAAGGAAGGTCTTCTCACGGTCAAAAATATCAACATCGTGCGTAGTCACTTCACCATGAATAAGCAATAACATGCCTTCTTCTTGCATGGTTTTTAAAATAGGATAAACCTTACTCACATCACTAACACCAGAGTCAGAGTTAGTTGTTGCGCCCGCAGGATACAATTTTGCAGCAACGATATGGCCTGTTGCTTTTGCTTTTCTGATCTCTTCTGATGTCGTTTTCTCTGTTAGGTACAGAGACATAATCGGAGAGAAGGTATCAGAGTTATTTGTAGCTTGAATGCGGTCACGGTAACTAAGGGCTAACTCTGTGGTTGTTACTGGTGGAACTAGGTTTGGCATAATTAATGCACGGCCATTATAACGGCCTGAATCACGTACAGTATCTGTTAGTACGTCACCATCACGTAGATGTAAATGCCAATCATCAGGACGAGTAATTGTTAAAGTTGTCATTTGCTGCTCCCACCAGAAAAAGAAATAAGAGCCTAAGAACTATTGAGTTAATCGTTTGCTTAGGCGATAGAATACTAAAGCAAAATTAATTAAACGAATAGGATTAAGTTAAGATAAGTAACAAATTTGACTTAAAAGACATAAAGAAAACAGAATGTGTTTGTTTTTTATACTGCAATAAGATGCATATCTAAGCCATTTTAGTTTCGTGATGTAACTTGAGCTGTTTTTAGAGAGGATTGAAACTTCGCGGTGAAATCCCTTGAAATATCAATGCTCCCTTGTTGATTTTATACTCATTCGAGTCAGTAAGAGTGATCACATATTGATTTGGAATGAGGCTCTACTTTCTTTTATTTGATCAAGCGTACGACAAGTGATCCTGGAGCTCGAATGGATTCAATGTTGTGGCTTAGTACGGTTCCATTTGTTGGCGCAGTATAACGATGGATTTCATCACCAAAGCTGTCGTATTGAATTGCGACTAGGTCACCTTCTTCGACGGTATCCATCATAGTAACTTGTGGTAACACAAAACCACCAAGTTCAGCTCGGATGCTAACAATATCAGATCCTTCTATGCATGGGATTATTGTGTCAACCTTACCAGAAAGTATTTGCTCATCGTTCAATATATTCTTAATGCCATTTACTGTGCGATTAATGAGTTCTTGTTCAGTGTAACGACCCATACCTACTTCAATGGTAATGCTTGGGATGCCATTGGCGTTCCACACGGTTTCCAGCACCCCAGGATCACCCGCATCGTTCAAAATTGCATCAGGATTGATTAAGCGAGCCATACGTAAAGCCGATTCTAATCTAAAATCTGCGAAAACGTACAGAGGGTAAACCGTGCCACTGGTCTGCGTATGAAGATCGATGGCAAAATCGGCATTTGGTTGTAACAGGTTATGCCACAATGCATGTAAATAGCGCTGTCCTTCGTTACCGTTAGCATCACCAGGGAAGAAACGGTTTAAGTTTGCAGGAGAGCAATCAGGGTCGGTTGAGAAAAAGTCACGACTGTGATTAAGCATACCAGTTAGATTTACCGTTGGGACAATTGTCACAGTCCCAGCTAACGATTGGCCAATCAACGAACGTGCGGTTTGTTGTGCGGCGAGTACACCATTGTATTCATCACCATGAATACCTGCTGTAATCATCACTTTTTTCCCTGGTTGTTCACCTTTGAAAACCAGTACTGGTAAGTATTGCCATTGTGATAGGGCATTAGTGGCGATACGAAACCAAAATTTATGTTCACCAGCAGCAAGATCGGTGACATCAAGAGAGTGAATCACTCGGTGACTTTGAATCACGTCATCTAAGAATTGGGTAGCCATAAGAATTTCTCCAATCGGGAAAATGAAAAAAGGCGAGAAATTATCTCGCCTTGAAAATAAGTGACTTAGGGTATTGTTATGAGAAGCCTAGCAGCTGTGCTAGCACAATAACAATACTTGATAAGATAAAGAGTAATAGCATGAAGCGCCAGCAGAATTTCGCCCAGTCACCCCAATCGATACGACATACACCCAATGTTGCCATTAACGGAGCAGACGTTGGAACGATAACGTTAGTGAAACCATCGCCTAATTGGAACGCAAGTACAGCAACTTGACGTGTTACGCCTGCTATGTCTGACAACGGGGCCAGTAGTGGCATCGTGAGTGCAGCTTGGCCTGAGCCTGAAGTTACAAAGAAGTTGAATATAGATTGGAATACGTACATCACCCAAGCTGATGCGACAGAAGGCATACCACTGATCAGGCCGCCAGCGCTGTTTAGAATCGAGTTTAGAACGCTTGCTTCTTCTGTTGATCCTCCGCCTAAGATAAGCAGAACCCCTTTAGCACAACCCACAAGTATCGCAGGTGGTAGCATAACGCTCGCCCCGTCTTTGAAGGCGGCCGCAGCGTCATTTAGCGTCATGTCGTTTAAGCGGAAGATAGCCCCGATAATCGCAACAATAAAGCCCATAGTGAAGAATTGAGACGCGATTTCAGGAATGTACCAAGCGTGCATTACCACACCCCATACAACCCAAAGAGTTGAGGCTATAACAGTAAGAATAACAAGAGTATCACCAAGCACCCAACGTGATTGAGTATCATCCAGCTTTTGTTGACGGAAGTGAGCATCGCTACGATGGCAGTAAGAGAACTCAGGGTTCGCTTTTACTTTTGCAGCGTACATCATGGTAAATGCGATACCAATTAAGGTAAAGAAAGCCCAAAGCCCCATGCGAACGGTCATACCTGATAATACAGGAACTCCAGCAATGCCTTGTGCGATAGCGACAGAGAATGGGTTCATCCAAGATGTACCGAAACCGATTTGCGTTGCAATATAGGTAACCATTACAGTAGTGATGCTATCGTAACCAAGGCGAACCATTAGAGGGGCAATGATAATAGCAAAAGCAACGGCTTCTTCACCCATGCCGAATACAGCACCGCCAAGTGAGAATAATAGGAAAATAACAGGAATAAATAGTGATTCGTTGCCTTTGGTTTTATCAATAAGACGTAAAATACCGTTGTCGATTGTGCCTGTGCGCATAACTACGCCAAATGCACCACCGATAACCAGCATAAACATGATAACGCCAACAGCGCTGCCCCATTTAGAACCGGATACCAAACCTTCAAATGGGAAGTTCATTAGGCCAATGCCACCGCCTGATGCAAAGAAGCCAACAGAGTTGTATACCAATTCGCCTTTTTCATCTGTTGCGTAAGCAAAAGAGTTCGGATCAATAACGGTACGCGTTTTTTCTACGCCTTCCATCATGTAAGTCACTTGTTGGCTATCAAACTGACCCGCAGGGATTAAATAAGTCAAGATAGCCGCGAAAATACCCACAATGAAAATTAGAATTAGGGTATCGGGCATCTGCCACGTTTTTTTTGTCGTAGATGGTTCTGTTACGTGAGATTGTGTTTGAGACATAGTAGAAATTTAAGGTTGACGGAAATTGCATGTAATTTCACTAATTTGGCATAAACAATCAAGTCTTTTATTTGGTTAAATCATAAAATTATAGAGTGATCACATAGTGTGTTTAATTATTGTTACTATTGCGTCTGAATTTGGTTGGTTATTTGGTGAAACAATGTACTTATAAAGATGGTGATATACTGTATTTTATGTAAACGGTCAATATGCAAAAGCAGGAATATCTAATTTATTGCTTTTGTAATCTAAAATTGTCCTTCGATGAATCATTTTCTTGGATTTTAGAATTAACACCTTGTATATAAGCTTAATTATTCTTACTGAACTACGCGTCTCTGGCTGATTTGGATAGATATCTTAATAATCCCTATTAATAAGCATTGAGTTGCTGTTAAATTGATCGATTTGTTTGTATTTCACTCACTTAGGTCCGTTAATGAAAGAAAACGCTTTTCATTTTTTTTAATTATGGCATATTAGCTAGGTCTTCAAGACATAGCGTACTTCGTATAATGGCTATTACCTCAGCCTTCCAAGCTGATGATGCGGGTTCGATTCCC
>NZ_CAMLHO010000090.1 GCF_946479765.1 uncultured Aliivibrio sp. | reverse complement strand
CCCCTGCATTGAATGAATGATTTTAAGGGGTGACAACTATTCTGACACAGGGGGATCCTTATCCATTAATTAAAACACTCCAATTATTATATTTCTCATCGGTAATATACCGATGAGAAAACCAAGGAACACAACATGTTGAATATTGCGAATACCAAAGTAAGTCCCCACATCATCCTTCCTAGTTATGATAGATCAACTCTTAAAAGTCGTATTGTTCATTTAGGATTCGGAGCATTTCATCGTGCTCACCAAGCGTTATTTACTAGCGAAATGTTAGACAAAACCAATAGTGATTGGGGGATTTGTGAAATTAACCTGTTTGGTGGTGAAGATCTTATCAAACAACTGCGTGAACAAAACCATTTATATACAGTGGCAGAAAAAGGTGAACACACAACAACAGTAAAAATGGTCGGTTCTGTTACGGAATCTCTACACCCTGCCCTTGATGGGCAACGAGCCATACTAGAAAAAATGGCTGAAGAGCAAGTTGCTATCGTTTCTATGACAATTACAGAAAAAGGTTATTGTACGGATCCTGCCACTGGCCGTTTAGATCACAATAATGTTCTAATCAAAGCAGATTTAACTCACCCACAAGAACCTAATTCTGCCATTGGTTATATTGTTGAAGCATTACGCATTCGTCGAGAACTTGGCATCAAACCATTCACCGTAATGTCTTGTGATAACGTGCAAGAAAATGGTCATGTAGCTCGTGCAGCGGTACTCGATTTTGCAATGTTAGTCGATAAGGATCTTGCGATCTGGATTGAAAATAACGTAACTTTCCCATGTACTATGGTCGATCGTATTGTGCCCGCGGCAACTGCTGAAACATTAGCAGAAATAACAACTTTAGTCGGTGTTGAAGATCTATGTGGTATCGCTTGTGAACCATTCAGACAGTGGGTTATTGAAGATAACTTCGTAAATGACCGTCCTGACTGGAACATCGTAGGTGCAGAGTTTGTCTCTGATGTTGTTCCTTTTGAAGAAATGAAACTGCGTATGCTTAATGGCAGCCACTCTTTCTTAGCCTATCTTGGCTATTTAGGTGGCTACGCACACATCTCTGATACGATGACCAATGACAACTATCGTAAAGCTGCTTTCGATATGATGATGAAAGCACAAGCTCCAACGTTAAACATGCCAAAAGGCACAGATCTAGAAACCTACGCAAAACTATTAATTAATCGTTTTACCAACCCAAGTCTTAAACACCAAACATGGCAGATAGCAATGGATGGAAGCCAAAAAATCCCTCAACGTATGGGAGATTCACTACGCTTCCATTTAGAAAAAGGCACTAATTACAAATGGCTAGCAATGGGTATTGCAGGTTGGATGATATATATAAGTGGCTCTGATGAAAAAGCTAACCCTATTGATATTAAAGATCCAATGGTTGAACTATTTAAAGAAATCTACCAACAACACGGTGTTAATACCTCCGTGGTTAAAGCACTTTTAGGTATTAAAGCAATCTTCGGCACTGATCTAATTAAAAACGAGGCATTCGTTACCGAAGTAACCGACGCTTATCAGTTAATAATGACTAACGGTGCTCGCGCAGCTGTTGCATCACTTTAATTTATTCATATCCCTTCAGCTAAAACTTTTTTTGAAGGGATGCTTTTTTGGAGTTACCAATGAAAGATTTTCTATGTGAAGATTTTCTTCTAACCAATGAGATTGCACGCCGTTTATACCACGACTTCGCGAAAGACATGCCTATTTATGATTACCATTGCCATCTCAACGCACAAGAAATCGCAGATAACCGTCGTTTCGACAACCTTGGTCAAATGTGGTTAGAAGGTGACCATTATAAGTGGCGCGGTATGCGTGCCGCAGGTATTAGCGAGTCGCTCATTACGGGCAAAGAAACCTCTGATTTTGAAAAATACATGGCATGGGCAAAAACAGTACCACAGACGCTCGGCAATCCGTTATACCACTGGACTCATCTAGAACTACGTCGTCCATTTGGGATCACAGGTAAACTATTCAGCCCTGAAACAGCCGAAGATATCTGGCACGAATGTAATGATATGCTAGCAAGTCCAGAGTTTTCTGCGCGTGGCATCATGAAACAAATGAATGTAGTTATGGCCGGCACAACAGATGATCCTATTCACACATTAGAACACCATAAAGCCATTGCTAAAGATGATACTTGTGACATTGAAATTGCACCAAGCTGGCGTCCTGATCGAGCCTTCAAGATCGAGCTAAATGGCTTTACAGAATACATGCAGATTTTAGGCGAAGTTGCAAATATTGAGATTACCCGTTTCGCTGATTTACTCACGGCATTGGATCGTCGTCTTGATCATTTCTCAGCGCATGGTTGCCGTGCCGCCGACCATGGCATTGAGATTGTTCGATACGGCAGAGTACCAGAAGAATCAGTATTAGATGCCATGCTAGTACGACGTCTTAATAATGAAATACTAACAGAACAAGAAATCGACCAATTCAGTACTGCCGTTCAGGTGTGGCTAGGAACTCAATATGCGAAGCGTAGCTGGGTAATGCAACTTCATATTGGCGCACAACGGAATAATAGTACTCGCATGTTCAAGCTATTAGGCGCTGACAGTGGCTTTGATTCTGTTGGTGACCGTCCGTTTGCGTTAGAGCTAGCCTCATTACTTAATGCTATGGATATCACTAATGAGCTACCAAAGACCATTCTTTATTGTCTGAATCCCCGCGATAACGAAATGATGGCAACAATGATTGGTAACTTCCAAGGAGGTGGCATTGCAGGCAAAGTACAATTTGGTTCAGGTTGGTGGTTCAACGATCAAAAAGACGGTATGCAACGCCAGATGGAACAATTATCTCAACTGGGTCTGTTAAGCCAGTTTGTGGGAATGTTAACAGATTCTCGTAGCTTCTTATCTTATACCCGTCATGAGTATTTTCGTCGTATTCTGTGTAATATGATTGGTCAATGGGTACAAAATGGTGAAGCACCTCACGACATGGCAATGCTAGGCAAGCTTGTGCAAGATATCGCTTTCAACAATGCAAAAACCTACTTCAAACTACCAGGAGAATATGCATGAAACGTATCGCAATTATCGGCGAATGCATGATAGAACTTAATGGAGCTCCTTTTCGCACCATGCAACAAGCTTATGGTGGCGATTCATTGAACACGGCAATATATATGGCACGTACTGCAGGTCAATCTATCGAGATTGATTACGTCAGTGCTCTTGGTGTAGATACGATCAGTGAAGGTATGATTTCACGCTGGAAACTAGAAGGTATCAATACTGATTATGTACTTCGTGATCCTACTCGCCAACCAGGATTGTACCTCATCCAGTTAGACGAACAAGGTGAAAGAACCTTCCTTTATTGGAGAAATCAATCAGCTGCCCGCTACTTACTACAACATCCTGGTTTTCCTAATGTTGAGCATCATTTAGCTAATGTCGACATGGTCTACCTGAGTGGTATTAGTCTTGCCATTTTACCACCAACAGATAGACAAAAATTAATCAACGTATTACATAATATAAAAGCTAAAGGTGTCGAAATTGCCTTTGACTCCAATTACCGCCCCGCTCTTTGGGACACCAAATTAGAAGCACAAGCGTGTTATAAACAAATACTAACATTGACTGATCTTGCACTTGTTACTGATGATGACGAGGAATGCTTATGGGGAGATAGCTCACAACAAGATACTTTACATCGCTTACGTGATCATGGTGTAAGAAATATAGTATTGAAACAAGGTGCTAAAGGATGTTTATATACCGACTTTACTACCGATATACCTGAACTTATTGCAACTACACCAATAGATACTGTTATTGATACAACCTCAGCTGGTGACTCATTTAATGCAGGATTTATAGCTGGATATCTAACCAATAAAACCCCACGAGAAGCAGCCTTGCAAGGACACCAACTTGCAGGAATAGTGATTCAACATAAAGGGGCCATTGTCCCAAGATCTGCGACTGAATCAATCAATTTTAATAAGGAAATAAAATAATGAGTACTATCTCTGAACAACTAGCAGCAATAAAAATAATTCCCGTTATTGCACTTGAACGTGCTGAAGATATTATTCCATTAGGCAAAGCATTAGCTGAAAATGGATTACCTGCGGCTGAAATCACCTTCCGTTCAGACGCCGCAGCAGAAGCAATTCGATTACTACGTAAAGCACAACCAGATATGCTCATAGGCGCAGGTACCGTATTAAATCGTGAACAAGTTATCGCAGCAAAAGATGCAGGTGCAACTTTTATTGTATCACCAGGGTTTAATCCTAATACCGTAAGAGCTTGCCAAGAGTTAGGTATCGACATTATTCCTGGAGTGAACAATCCCTCAACGGTTGAAGCAGCACTTGAAATGGGACTGACAACATTGAAGTTTTTCCCTGCTGAAGCTTCAGGTGGTATTAATATGCTTAAATCACTGCTAGCACCTTATACAAAAATACAATTTATGCCAACAGGCGGTATTAACACCAAAAATGTGAATGACTATCTTGCCATTGAACGAGTATTAGCTTGTGGTGGAACATGGATGGTTGACCCAAAACTAATCAATGCAGGTCGATGGGATGAAATCGGTCGTTTAGCGCGAGAAGCGGCTGATTTAGTAAAATAATTTATGTTACTTTATTATTATATTAAGGTCTTCATTGGAAAACCTTAATATAATTTCATTAATGAGTTCAACTATAAAACCTATCAATATGGCAGATGAAGTCATCCAACTCAGTACTTAACGTTTGTATATAACGATCACTGATAATAGCTACTATTGAGTATTATTAGTTAAAAATTGATAACAAAAGAAATTACAGGCACAAAAAAAACCACGCCCCTACTGGACTCTATTATATAGCCTACCCGATTGATTATAAACAAGTTATTTAAAGTAGACTTTAAAAGTGTTACTTAGATAAGATTGTAGTTAATATTAGAAACATTAGTAACGCTACTAATGTAACTAATTCTAAGATTATAATTTATATCAGATCTTCATGATAATCAGCTTTCGGATATCACTTTTTCAATTAACTTTGAAATCCCTTTCTGTACTTCAAGCATATTTTTTGCTGTCATATAAGCTGGTGTTGTTCCTACTTTATTTATATCATCCCAAATAATATCTTGAGCCATACAATTTACATGTTTACCTCCTTGTGATTCTATAAAATCGGCGACTTTAGTATCATTACCAATTGTACATTTAACCCCCTTTCCATAAATTGCAGGTAGCATTACAGGAGAGATACACATGAACCCAGTTGGTTTTGTAGCCTTCTTAAATGATTTACAGGCTTTTAATACATGAGGATTAATTTCAAATATTGCTGAGTCTAAAGCAAAATTGGAAAGATTTTTGGCCGCCCCAAAACCACCAGGGACAATAAGAGCATCGAAATCATTCGCATCAAGTGTAGCAACATCTGAAATTTCTCCTCGAGATAAACGTGAAGATTCTTCCATAACATGTCGAGAGTCTATATGCTCAGTACCCGTTGAATGCTCCAATGCATGATGTTGATAAATATTCGGCGCAAAACAGACCCACTCAGCACCATTTTGCTCTATGGACAACAACGATAGTACTACCTCATGAATCTCCGACCCATCAAACACTCCACAACCAGATAAAATTACCGCAATTTTTTTCATTTCCATTTCCAATTAAGTATAAATATAACAATTATTTTAACTATACCCCTACACAATAGTGAACGTTAAGTATCAAATGCTGAGTTAATTCCGTTATTTTGATACTTAATGACACAATAAGGTATTGATAGAAAATCTAACTCGCTCAAGCATTCATTATCACCTTGCAAATATAAACTAAACGGTTTAGTTTATATTTAATGTAAATCCATTTTTAATAAATGAGATTATAATTTTACTCATATAAAAAATAAGGATATTTAATGAAAGGATTAACGAGTGGGATCCACCATGTTGGTTTGTCAGTATCAAAGCTAGAAGAAAGTGCACAATTTTTTACTGAACTATTAGGATGGCAAGAAGTAAAAAGAGATATGAATTACCCTGCAATATTTGTCAGCGATGGTTCTATTATGCTGACACTCTGGTCAGTAAAGTCTGATAGTTCAATCAAGTTTGATAGAAAAAATAATGTTGGACTCCATCATTTAGCACTATCAGTCGAAAGTGAAGATATACTCATTACAATTTATAAACGATTATTAAATGCGGGGACATTAATTGAATTTTCACCTGAACCTCTTCAAATAGGTCCTAGTACACATATGATGTGTTATGACCCAAGTGGAATTCGAATTGAATTTATCTGGACATGTCATCAGTCATAACAACACATGTTAATCAGTTATCCATTATTTATATTGGTTTAATAAAAGAATATGAATCAAAAAATATTATTTATTTTTTCCCTAGGTTCCAAGAATAACCGACACACTTTGGTATAGA
>NZ_CAMLHO010000089.1 GCF_946479765.1 uncultured Aliivibrio sp. | reverse complement strand
AAATTATATCCCGAAATATTAGGAATCTCTGCGTAAATAACATGCGTTGACCCTGATCTTTATTATTTAATCTTAATTTTCGCATTATATCAGGCGTTAAATACCCACCTCGAATTATAAATATGGCATCGAAATCTTGATTTTTAGATACAGAAAGAATTTTATTGATGTGTTTATTTTCAAAATAACGCTTGAGCTTACCACTAAATTTTTGTAACAACCTATAGGAAATAGATTGATTCATCTCAGAAATAAAGGTGACATTAGCACCTAATTTACTCATTGACCGTATTAACTCATGATGATAGTTGTAAAATTCAGGGGCTATGAACAGCACATTTAAAGAGTGTAATTTCATAAAAATCCTACTTTATTTAGGAATCTAATTTTGTATTAACGTCATTAAGAAAATTACCATTAATATCAGTTCGCTCCCATTCACATGACGTTGAGTTATAGCGTTTTACAACTCTTGCAGGCACACCAACAGCAACACAATAATCTGGAATATCAGATGTTACAACTGAATTTGCACCAATGATACAATGCTTCCCTATTTTCGAACCAATAACCGACACACTTTCACCTATCCAACTATTACTTCCTATTGAAACAGCCCCTTTAAAATCTACAGGTTGTTCAGATATAGGGGAGCCTACATCAGTATACCTATGTACATTATCAGAAATATAAACCTTATCAGCTATGAGTACATTAGACTCAATGATTAACTTATCTATAGCAACAATATGAGAAAATCGTCCAATACAAGCCCCTTCTTTTATATCAATATTCGGAGTATGGTTTTCAGTTTTAAATGCAAGGAGCCAACATTTCGAATCAATCGAGACATTATTACCTAAAGATATATATTCAACTCCCTCAATAGTATCAGGCTGATAAACGGAGACCCTACTACCGAAAAAGTTGAAGTTTTTTGAAAACAGAAGACGAAATAAATGCCGACTAATATATCTTCGGCACTTTTTATAAAATTGAAATGAAATCAAATTACTTATCCTGATTCAAGGCAGTTAATAACTTACTCGGCTGTATAAATAGAGGTGTCAATAAAGCAAGCTGTTCATCATCAAGGTCCCACCATTTAGAGTTTACTAATGCAGTCCTGATAGGCTCTTCAAACCTCCATTTAAGGTGAACCGAGGGACAACCACCCACTATACTATAAGGTTCAACATCCTTCACAACAACAGCACCAGCACCAATAACAGCACCAACACCAATATGAATACCTGCTTTAATTATCGCGCCTTGACCGATCCATACATCACTATCAATAATCGTTTTAGGGCAATTTTCTTCATAGCTGACTTTATCCGTGAAAAAATATGGTAACGGCTGTGAGTTATCATAGAAAATTGGACTAGTGCTAACCATATTGAGAGGGTGACTTGCTAAACCAATAGTTACATTACTTGCAATAGAACAGTATTTCCCAATGCACGTAGACGATATAACTGAATTCTTTTGTATATAAGACCTATCACCTATATTAGAATTAACGATTGTTACATGTTGAAATAATACACAGTCGTTTGAAATAAAACTTTGTTTATCGACAGTAACACCATTATATATAACACAATCAATAAATCTTCTTTTTAATAAAAAAAAATTTATTCTACCTTTTAGCCAAGTTAACATCGTCACCCTCCAATAAGGTATGGATATAATCTAAGTTCCGCTGTAAATTATTGCCATCAAGAGGCCCTATATATTTTTCCATAACCCCTCGATTTAAAAATGCATCATATCTTTTGTGAGATTTTTGATAATCATAAAATGCACTAATTAAATCTTCAATATTGGTAACTGTAACTAGCTCAGATTTATTATCAAAAGGAGGAGGCATCTGCTCACAATCTTTTTTATAATATAAAACAGGTATTCCTAAGCATGAGGCTTCAAATAGTGTTTGAGAATTAATTGAAATATAAAAATCAGCTTGCTTTAATACTGTCAACATTGCTTGGTTATCTATAACATCATCAACTAGATCAGGGAAAAACTCTTGAATAAATTGAGAGTACTGTTTCTTATAACCGTTCGGCCTAACTTTAATAATGATAGATATTTTTTCTCCATCATCCTTAACTTTTTTCAACGCAGTTAAGACATCAAACATAAAGTCAAATTCAATTGCAACATATGAGTTTAAGTCGATAGGACTGAAACCTGATGCCCCGATAACAATGGTTGGATTTGTCCTTTGTATTTTTTTTGCCTCAACTAAAGGAGGGTACATATCCATTCGAGGATCACCGAGTGTGACAATATTATTCATTCCTTTAAAATAATTTTCTTTAATGCTAACTGAATAAGCATTAATAACAGAAGCGTATTTACTATCGTCAGAATACGCAGCCCCAATAATTCCATTGATGATTAAATAACTAGGTATATTTCTTGTTCTACATACACAATCAAATAGTGTAGGAACCAGCCCAATATTCGCAATAAGAATTTCGAGATCGACTCGATTTGAATCGAGATATTTAATAGAGCAGTCTAAGATTCGTAACTTTTCATTAATTGCACTTTCAACTCGACTCTCTATAATTTGATACATAAAATCAGTCATATCAGAGCCGTCATCAAAAGTTAATCGGGCTTCTCTTTCTGAAGTGAAATGAGAAAGAAGCTCGCTCGCCATGGGGTCGTACTTTGATAGTTTGCCATAGATAGGCAGAAGACGCTCAGCAGCATTATCAATAAACTTCGAACCTCGTGAAAAATTACCAAGCAGCACCTTCACATTATCTTGATCACGCAAGCTTGAAATTAACGCTTTGGTTGGATGATATTCTTGAATAAATACCGTTCTTTTATTTTTTCTAGTCGTTAATATATCAAAGTATGGTACTACTAATCCAAAAAATGCAGTTACTAGATTTCTGCATTTATATAAAAACCCACGGATACCCGTTGCTCGAATTCTCTCATCCAGATATTTAGCAATAGGAAAAAAATAATGCTCTTTCTCAGAGGAAGTCCATTCTGAACGTAAGAATTCAATACCAACATACTCAAGGATGATTATCATCATCTTATCATCAGATGATACCATAACACTTTGAAAGTCAATTTTTTTCAATAAAGATAGGCAAAGGTATAATTTTGAGTAATAAACGAGATCATTCCAAATATCCAATCGAAAAGAAAAACCAAAAGGAACCCCTTTAAAGTTAAATATATCTTTACCATTAGAGTCTAAATGCCAATTTTTGAAAAAATCGAATACTCGATAATTATTTTCATCCATTCGATCAGAATCTACTAAATGATCAGTATATCTCACCTCTCCACCTAGATTCTGAATAGACTTATACAGTCCTAGATCATAAGTTAAAACAAGATCCACTTCTACATCATAACTATTGACGTGCTTACACCAAGAGGAATGGTTATCAACTATAAATATTCGACGGTAACTTTCTTTTAATGGTGGGATACTATTTATATTCATAAAACTCTACTATTGCTTAATGACAATTTAAGGTCTAACCCTTTCTTTTTAATGTATTTGAAAGTGTTGTAAATAATTGTTGTCTACTCACTCCAATGATTGAAGGGGAAATAAAGATACATAAGGCACCAAAGAATGAATAAACAATACCAGTCACAATAAAGTTAATTTCTAAACTGCTCTCTATATTGATAACTTTAGAAGAAACGTAGGCAATAATACAAAAAAATATAACGGTGTAAATCTGATGATATAAAAAACTAAGGAAACTTAATTTTAGCTTTTTTATGTTAAAAAACAACTGAAAATTTACCCCCAACAGCTGAGTTAGCACCATTTTCCAAGCAAACCCTGCTGCCCCATATTCAAGTTTATATATAAACAAATAACTAAAAACAAGACCTACTAGAGAAGAGAGTAATCCTATATTTCTATATTTCACTGTTTCCTCTGTAGCAAAAAATAGTGAAGCATTAATTTGACCATAAGTTTGATGTAAAGGATAAAAAGCAAGAATCACAAGTGCAAAATATGCATCTTTAAATCGTTCATCAGTAAATATACTTAATAAGTTTTCAGCTTCAAAAACAATAAATACACTAAAGTATGCAGCTATAGCATATAACATGGGAACATAACGTTGAAATAACCTACTTATTTCAACTAAATTATTTTCTGCAAATGACTTTGAGAATTCACGTGTGATAACAGGCGTCATTGCGCTAGTAAACAAAAAACACATTGCTGCAATTGAATATGCAAGACCATAAAAGCCTGTTTCTATTGAACCACTTGTATTTTGTAATAACCAAATATCAAAAATACCTATGCTAATTGCAATGCAGTTAAATAGAAATAGAGGGGAGCAAAACTTATAGAATTCATAACAAATATTCTTATAATCCGTTTTTACAGAAAAAACAGACGCACTTACGATCCCCTTATTACAAAACAAAAAACTTAATACAAAGATAAATGAAACCAATGATAGAAAATGAAAGTAATAATAAAAAGACAAATCAAATGGGAGGTAGTTAATAATATAGAGCAAGGCACCAAGCATTAATAACTTATGGATGATTTTAATTAGCTCTACTGAGACTGTTAAAGCGTATGCATCTGATATTTTTATATATACTTGAGTGAACCAAGTTAAAAAACCAAACCACAGTCCTAAATAAATATAATCATTTGGTATTCCTGATAAAAAAAACTCAGAATACCCTAATTGTTTAATTAAAAATACAAATAGACATAGAATAGACAACAATAAAATAGAGAAAAATGAATAAACTTTTATTAATTCTTTACGGCTATTTTTTGCAGACAGTTTTGTAAAGAAACCAATAGATGTACTGGCATCAAAAAAAGCAACCAATTGATTAAAGAATTGCTGTAAGAAAGTAAATTGCCCATAAACAATAGGTCCTAATGCTTTAGGTACAATCGCAACTAAGACTGCATTTATAATACCAGTAACAATATTTGCTAATAACTTTATTGCATATCTTTTCTTTAGACTATCAGTCATAACAAATTTTTTATTACTTTAGCAGGGTTACCTGCAACAATCACTCTATCAGGCACGCTTTTAGTGACTATGCTTCCAGCTCCTACAACCGAATTTTTACCGATTGTCACTCCGGGTAATACCACCACGTTAGCACCAAGCCAGCAACCTTCTTTTAATACAACTGTTTGAGCAGGACTATGCCCTTGGTCTATTATATTTTTATTCGCTAAATCGAAACGATGATTACCAACATAGATATGCACTCCAGAGCCTAACATAACATTGTTTTCAATAATGACGCTGCCGGCATCACCTTCTCTTGGATCTGCAAAAATCATTGTATTAGGTCTAATAATAACATTTTCACCTAGATATATTTTTGAGCAAGCAATCGCATAAGCTCCTGCTCTAAACTCTGCACTGTCTGGGAAGTGTTTAAATTTTTGCTTACAAAGCAATTGCATTGTTTTCTTGAAATACAAACGCCAATGCGTAAACGGGCAATCAGGGCCTAACCTATCACTATAGATATCAAATTTTCGTTTATTAAGAAGCTCTTTAATCATAATGAAAAACCGTCATCTACAACTATGTTTTGTCCATTCACATATTTACTCATATCACTAAGCAAGTATACCAAAGTGCCTTGAAGGTCATTTTTATCTAACATGCCTTTATTCAAACATTCCTTCTGATATGCTTTCAAAAAAGCTTCTGGTTGGTTATCAAATATTCCACCAGGGCTAAGAGTGTTAACTCGGATATTCAGTCCTTTAAAGTACTTTGCCATGTACTTTGTGAGATGTATTAATCCTGCTTTAATGGCGGCATATTCAACAGGCATTGTCATAGTAGTATCATTATACACGTCAAATTTAGGTGCCATAACTCCATATATTGATGAAATATTAATAATATTACCAAAGCCTTGCTTCTTAAAATACAAAGCAAATTGCTGTGAAGTTGTAAAATACCCTCCCAAATTCATTCCTGTATTTTCTACAAAATCATCATACTCAACATCAAAAAAGTGTCGAGCATATTGCTTATTACGCGGATAAGCATTATTCACTAAAGCGTCAATCCTTGCATATTTGCCCTGTAATATTTGAATTGCATTTTGCAGTGAGTCTTTTGAGGTTATATCGAGTTCAACAAAATCAATATTCGTTGAGTTCAATTCCTCTTGTAAAACATTTTTAATTTGAATACCTAATTTAAGGTTAATGTCTGCAATAATAGCAGTACCGCCATTTGCGACAACGGCTTTAACAAAAGCTTGTCCAATTAATCCTGCACCACCCGTAATAACAACCACTTTATTTAATAACATTTTTTATCCTCAAATTAGCTTGTAAGCAGATAATTGTACGGTCAACTTAGCGATTTCCTAACCGTTGGCCTTGGTATGATCCATTCTTGATACCTTGGACCGGCGTTGTTGACCAAATCAGCTAGAGGTTTGATCATCCCCATTTTGCTGAAAATCTAAATACTTGTG
>NZ_CAMLHO010000088.1 GCF_946479765.1 uncultured Aliivibrio sp. | reverse complement strand
ATGATCTGATCACAAGATTTACGAAAGGTTCCCTGATTTAGTCAACAACGCCGCGAAACCCTTGAATTTGTGCCCGCTTATATTAAAACCATTCGCCCGAAGTATACGTGCCGACATTGTGAAAATAGTGGGATTGAAAGTCAAATAAAAATGGCACCAATGCCCGCCACAGCAATCCCATAAAAGTATAGCTACCGCGAGTTTGCTGGGCCCGCTATTCATGCTGATGGAATGCCGCTAAAAGTAATCAAAGCCGAAAAAGCGACAAGCTATATGTGGGTATATTGCTGTGGAACCGATGCATTAGGTAGTAACACCAATATTGTGTTATTCGATTACCATAATAGTCGTAGAGCCCAATGTACAATTGATATTCTTGATGGCTATAAAGCGTATGAATCAACGCAAGCGATACTGGTCGCCTGTCTTGCACATATTCGTCGTAAATAAGCTGCAAGGAAAAAAGAAATGGGGAAAGTGGATATCGTATTGCATTTAATTGGAAAGTTATACGAAATAGAAAAACGAATTAAGGGCAAATCTGTCGAAGAAAAATTAGTAATCCGACAGTCACAAGTTAAGCTGATCGTAACCACACTACATAACTGGCTCATCGAGAATAAAGAAAAAATCCCACCGCTATCTTGAAGATGGCAGGTTAAGTATTGACAATAACCGAGCAGAGCGGGCAGCGAAGTCCTTTGTGATAGGTCGTAAGGCTTGGCTGTTCTCGTACACCGATACTGGTGCGAACGCGAGTGCGATTTTATACAGTTTGGTTGAAATAGCAAAAGCGAATAATCTTATTTTTCATGATTATATCGCAACCTGCTTACAGTTGATTGCTGAAAAACCGAATGATATTGACGCGTTGCTGCCATGGAATATTAAGCGTAGCTAGGTGTAGCTTTCTTATAGTTCCTCTAAGCTTTCTTTAAAGACAAATATTACACTGCTTTGAGTATTTGTGGAGATATTTGGACATAGGCAATATGGCTTATATCCAAATAGAAATAAGATTACTAAAGGATTTGATTAAGAATATGATCTGCCTTAATTCGCTTAATTCGTTTAATTAAGCGTTTAACGTCAATTGGATAGCTATCAAGCTTATCTATTTGTTTGTAAGAGCCAATAAGTTGTGTATGTTCAAGAATGACATCTAATTCAATTTGTTTATCTTTTACTAATAGTTTCTCTGGATCTTGAAGTAGAAGCCCATTTTCTAAGTCAAGTTTCCAGGCTCTAGGATTTAGATTACTTCCTGTAATTAGAGTATATTCATTATCTACCCACATTCCTTTTAAGTGAAAGCTATTTTTTCCGTGCTTCCAAAGGTGTAGAGATAATTTTCTATTCGCAATTGATGTTTCGTTGGCCTTAGCGAAATTCCTTAGATTTATTTCATATAGATAAGGTAACCCTGCAATAGTTCTAAACTCTTCCTCGGGTGAAATATAAAAATCATTTGCAGTTTTATCACCGACAATAATCGTAACTTTTACCCCTCGACGTAAAGCTTTCTTAAGCTCTTTAGCGATAGGTTTTGGAAAGTTAAAATAAGGAGTGCATATTGTGATTTCAGAAGTCGCAGACGCTAATAGAAGGACAATATGATTATTAAGCTTGTTTCCTTTGCGACCTAAACCAACTAATGGTGTTATACCTACTTCACCTGATTTTCTCATTTGAGGAGTAAATTGGTAATTAGTCAACTCTAACTGTTTTCTAAGTTCTTTAATTGCAGGTTTTAATGATTTTGTTTCTGGTCTAATTTGCTGTGATAAACAATTAACAGCAGGACTAGCAATTAACGTTTTTTTAATAAACGAGACCATTGAATTTGCTAAAAATGAATTATTAAAAACATGGTAACGATCAAAGCGATATTTTTCGTTATAGGCAAGGTATACATCGTTTAAGCTTGCGCCACTATAAACGATGGTATCATCAAAAATGAAGCCTTTTAAATGTAACACGCCGAAAACTTCTTTGTTTCTAACTGGAACACCAAGAACATTAATAGGGTGTTTATATTTTTCTGAAAATTCGCGATATAGTGCTGCGTTACCATCGCTTTTTTCTGCCCCAATAAGTCCTCTTTGTGCTCTATGCCAATCAACAAGTACATTAACCTCTAATGAAGGCTTTTTTTGTTTTGCTTCGTAGATCGCAGTAAATATTTCTCTTCCAGCATCATCATCTTCTAGATAGAGTGCGACGATATATATTCGTTGCTGCGCATTTTCTATTTGCTTGAGTAATTCGTACCGAAAATCTGCTGCTGTATGAAGTATTTTTATATTCTCAGGATTTTGAGACAACACAGGGAGCTTAGATAGCTGTTCTTTACTTTCTTGAGGGTTTAAGTTCATAACGTGTCATTAAATTATCAATATTAGGAAGTCGATTTTAGCAAATTTAGCTAGTATTGCCGAGAGTAATATCTAATTGTGGCTTTTTTTATAGATCAAGAGATCCAAATTTTTACCACTACTTGTATAACGTTCATGTTTAGTTTGAATAACATGAGGAGAAGTATCAATGTTAGTATGAGTGAATCCATTCTGTATATAAAATGAGCTCAGCTTTGGTTCACATAAGCAATAGCATTTTTTTGATGTAATGAAGTCGTCAATATGCTGAAGAAGGTAGGAAGCTAACTTTTTTCCTCTCATTTCTTCTATGATCATCATACCAGTAAGAAAATGGCAATCTTCATAATTTTTGACCCGCATAGCACCAATTATGATGCTGTCATTTTCTAGCGTGATGATATCTTCTTTACCTTTTGGTTTTCCAGATGGATAGTTAGACTTGTAAAGTTTATGCAAAAGCGGAAGGCGTAATTTATCTAAGTGAGACACAGTAAGATTCATTAGTTGTTTTCTATGATAGTTAATATGGATTAAGTTAGAATGTACTTAATCTTATTCATTAAATACAGCATTATGAAAATTTTACCAAGTAAGAATCTTAAGCCCTACAACAGCTTTTCAGTGAATCAACATGCTGATTTGATTATTGAAGCTAATACCATTCAAGATCTTATTGATATTTGGGCCGATGATAAATATTCAACAATGATTAAGTTGCCTTTAGGGCGAGGGAGTAACACTCTATTTTGTAATGATTTTAATGGAATCGTTGTTCTTAATCGGTTATATGGAAAATCGATAGAAGAGACCGAAATAGATTATTTGCTTAAAGTCGCAAGTGGCGAGGACTGGCCTAAGCTTGTCGAATGGTGCATTGCTCAGAGTCTTCCAGGAATGGAAAATTTAGCGATGATCCCTGGTTGTGCTGGATCTGCACCGATTCAAAATATTGGCGCTTATGGTCTTGAATTAAAAGACATATGTGACTCTGTTGAATATTTAGACCTTGAAAGCTTAGAGCTTAAAACATTAAATAATACGGAATGTTTATTTGGCTATAGAGATTCTATCTTTAAAAATGCGTTGAAAGATAGATGTATCATTACCTCTATAACGCTTCGTCTTACTAAAGAATGGACTCCTCGATTATCATATGGACCATTAGATGGTTTGAGGAACGCTAAAACAACAGTAAGGGATGTATTTAATACAATTTGTGATATTCGTTCGCGGAAATTACCAGACCCCTGCATTCTTGGTAATGCTGGGAGTTTCTTTAAAAACCCAGTAATTTCGGACGAACACTATTTATATTTGTGTGATATTTATTCTGATTTACCTGCATATAATGTTGATAATGGTAAGAAAATCGCAGCAGGTTGGTTGATCGATAATGCAGGCCTTAAAGGCTTTAGTATTAACGAAGCTCAAGTACATAAAGAACAAGCTTTAGTACTCGTTAATAATGGCCATGCGACCGCTAGTGATATTTTGCAATTAGCTAATCATGTTAAAGACATTGTTTTTGAGAAGTATCAAATAGAACTTGAACATGAAGTTAGATTTTATGCTGATGGTAAAGAAACATTTCTATCGGAGTTGTTTGATGAAAGAACATGTTAAAAAATTAGCTATTTTAAAATTGCTTAGCGATGGTAAATTTCATTCGGGTGAAGATCTTGGTGAAAAATTAAATGTATCCCGTGCAGCGATAAGTAAGCATATATCGGTAATTCAAGAATGGGGTCTTGAGATCTATAGGCTTAAAGGAAGAGGTTATGCTCTTTCTACGCCAATAGAGTTATTGAGAGATGAGCTGATTAGCCATAGTCAGCTTCCTGACCCTGAGTTATTGGGTGTGGTTGATTCTACAAATCAATATCTGTTAAATAATATGACTATGCTAGAAAATGGGCAATCTTGCTTTGCTGAGTATCAATCGGCAGGTAGGGGAAGGAGAGGAAGACGTTGGGTCTCTCCATTTGGTAGTAATATATATTGTTCTCTCTACTGGTGTTTAGATGATGGTCTTGCTGCAACTATGGGGCTAAGTTTAGCTATTGGTATTGCTGTTGTTGATGCATTAGAAAGTTTAGGTTGTGAAAATTTAAAATTAAAATGGCCAAATGATATTTATTGGAATAATCGAAAGCTAGCTGGTATCTTGATTGAACTCTCAGCTCAATCTGGAGGCGCAGCACATATAGTTATTGGTGTTGGAGTTAATGTGGAATTAGATGAAAGATTTAATTCTGAAATAGGACAACCTTGGATTGATTTAAAAACTATTTTAAATCAATCAAATATAAGAAATAAACTAGCTAATGAACTATTGAAATCGTTATTTAATGTGATGAAAGAGTTTGAATGTTCGGGGTTGTCAACGTTCATTGATAAATGGAATCAATTAGATAATTACATTAATCAAGAAATTTCATTACAGATGGGGAATAAGCTAGTTACTGGTATCTGTTCTGGGATTGATTATCAAGGCGCTCTTTTACTTGCGGTTGATGGCAAAGTAACCCCTTATAGCGGTGGTGAAATATCAATTAAGAAAAGTTGATTATTTTCTTATAGCTACTTGATTAATTGAATGGTTCTTCCCTTTTGAAAGTATTAAATTTGCCCTCTTTTTTGTAGGTAAAATATTTTCTTCTAAATTTAAACCGTTTATGGTGTCCCAAATATGTTGGGCTTTCTTAATTGACTCCTGAGGAGATAACTCAGTGTAATGTGAAAAGTATGAACCACTTTTTTTGAATGCACTTTCTCTGAGCTTTAAAAAGCGTTTAACATACCATTCTTTTAATTGTTCACGTGAAGCATCGACATAAATAGAAAAGTCTAAGAAATCAGAAACAAAGCTATGATAATGCTTGTTAGGGTAGTCATAACTATTTTGTAATACATTTAATCCTTCAATAATTAAGATGTCAGGTGATTCGATTATTTTACATTGATTAGTAATGTCGTAAGTTAGGTGGGAATATATTGGGGCTGAGACTGATTTTGCACCTGACTTTACATCGGCAACAAAAGTCACAAGAGATGGAGTGTCATATGATTCTGGAAACCCTTTTCTATGCATGATGTTTTTTTCTATCAATGTTTTATTTGGATATAGGAAACCATCGGTAGTTATTAATTGTGTATCTAGTTTTGGTAATGCTTGCTTTAACAGGGTTTGTATTATGCGAGCTGTAGTACTTTTGCCTACTGCAACACTTCCGGCAATACCAATAATGAAAGGTGTATTTATATCTTGGTGAGTGAGAAATTGCTCTAGGATGACATTCTTTTCCCTATGACTTTCTATGTGTAATTGAAGTAAGCGAATTAGAGGTAAGTATATTTCACTGACTTCTTCAATATTTATATATTCATTAATCCCTCTTAAATGTGTTAACTCTTTTTCAGTAAGTGTCATTGGAGTTGATTTGCGTAATTCAGCCCAGCATTCACGAGTAAAGGTTAAATAAGAGTTCACGTGGTTCACCTAGTGGATTAATGAATGCTGAACAATACAATAAGGTTGTATAAGAAAAAAGTAGTCTTATCACTTTTAAGTTATGCTTTTGGATAGATTAAGGGCATTTAACCTAAAAACGTAAAAAAAAACGTTTTATTTGATTTTTCAGTTGCATGATATTTCTAGATTAACTAGAATGCGCACCAATTGTGCCGACTTAGCTCAGTAGGTAGAGCAACTGACTTGTAATCAGTAGGTCACCAGTTCGACTCCGGTAGTCGGCACCATCTTATCTTATTTATGTAATCATAAAGAAGTAAGAAACTTAAATGTGGAGGGGTTCCCGAGTGGCCAAAGGGAGCAGACTGTAAATCTGCCGCGAAAGCTTCGATGGTTCGAATCCGTCCCCCTCCACCATATTCAAGGTAAAATAGCTCTGTCGAGTTACATTGCGTGCATCGTATAATGGCTATTACCTCAGCCTTCCAAGCTGATGATGCGGGTTCGATTCCCGCTGCACGCTCCATCTCCTATTTTTCCTTTATAATTTTTTCAAATATATTTTTTTGGTTACGTGGTCATTTAATATACCACCAATAGCCGTACCTAGAGGGACTATCATGTCTAAAGAAAAATTTGAACGTACGAAACCGCACGTAAACGTTGGTACTATCGG
>NZ_CAMLHO010000087.1 GCF_946479765.1 uncultured Aliivibrio sp. | reverse complement strand
GCGATTCAATATATTCACCTGGTAATAACTGCGAATCAAATGGGTCATTAAAATATTTTGATAATGGAAAAAATATTTCTCGATTTATCAAGATGTTTAATGTGTTTTTATCAATCGCACGATACTTATATAAAGTCATATTTAAACCATTCAACATATATTAAACAACATACTATGCCAACTGGTAACTATACTCAACCCCACCCGTTAACTGCTGCATACAACTTCGAGTTAAGTAATACTTTTCTGCCAGCCTCTTCAACAACGAACTTGCCCAGCTTGATGACAAACCACATCTATCCGCAATCTGTGACGGCGTCATCTCTTCACCCTCTTTAATCGACTACAGAACAATTAACTGTGTCTTGCTCAATTTAAGCGCTCCAACTTGGTGTGGCACCGAACGTGCGCATCACAATAAATCAGCCGAAATATGGTCATTTTTGCGCAAAATTTCCATCCTATGATTGCCCCTGTGATTGATGTTTATTTTAACTTTATTAATTGATCTTAAAGATCATTTTACTGCTCATCTATTTCTGAAAAAAAGGCGATAAACAATGCAGCAGCACTTTTTTAGCCATAAATGATAGCGATGAATAACTTCTTACTTCATAAAATCACAGGCGGTAACACGATTCGCATCATTATGCGCTATATTCATTATTTTGATTAAATACGCAAAAATTAATTTATATTCCCGAGGATTTTCTAACTACTGTGCTTATTTATTCACATGAAGTTTAAGTTATCACTTGCTTTTTTCAAACGCTCAAATCCACGTTTATCGTATTTTTGCGTGGTAATGATACTTGCGTGCCCCATCGCATCCTTTACAGTAGAGATATCCTCGCCATTATCCAACAACATAGAAGCAAAAGTTCTTCGGCAATCATGCGGAGAAAATGCATTTACCCCAGCCTGTTTTCGTCTTTCATTTAGTATATGCAAGATAGCTTGTGAGGTTAGTTTATCATCGGTCACTGCGTCAAAACGTCTTATACGCGTAAACAGAGCTCGGTCTTTATCGCCACTGACGGTGGTTAACCATAAATCTAATAGCGATAATGACTGTTTTGGTAAGTAACACATACGTTCCTTATTACCCTTACCAAGTACCCGTAATGACCCCTCTTCTGCATTAAAATTACCAATAGAACAATCGACAATTTCTGAGCGTCTTAATCCACAGCCTAATAATACGCCTAAAATAGCACTGTCTCTAATGCCTTTTATGGTCTGATCATTACAAGAAGAAAACAACAATTGGATCTCATTACGGGATAAAGCGCGGCCTTTCGCTAATCGAGAGCCCTTCATTTGTTTGATGTGTTTTATTAATTGATAGTTATCAGTGGTGATCTTTTTCGATAACCATAGTTCTTGAGCCACACCTTTGATTGCCGCTATGTAGGTATTGATGGTGGCCGATTCTAATTTTTCGGATTTTAATGCTTCAATAACACCAAGTACGTAATCACGATTTATCTGATGCCATGGGCAATTGTTTAAATTAAAAGATCCGAGAAGATATGCGATCTTATTTAGATTCGATCTCATCGTTGATCGGCTATTTTCAGAGTTCAAAGATAACAAATAGGCCTGAGCTGCATTTAAGCTGCTCATTTTAGGCATGGTAAGTCCTACTGAAATCTCATTATTTAAAAGTGTTACAGTGTCACTAGTCATTGATATTACAACTTATTTATCACTTATCCGTAGTATATGATCATTATCTACTTTCTCAAAGGTACATTTTAATAAGTAGGGATCCATTTTAGATCATTCAAGCGTAAATTGATGAAAATAGCGCCATAAAGATCTATTAAGTACGGTAGGTATAGCTCAGAAGAGATTTTAAGAAGACTGTGATTAATTACTATTCTTGGGAAATTGATGAAAAAAAACCGAGTACTAAATACTCGGTTTAATCTATTTAATAAACACGTTTAATTAAAGATGTTTACTTATCTCAACACATGTTGCTTTAGCATCACCGAAAAGCATTTCAGTGTTTTCTTTAAAGAAGAGTGGATTTTGCACACCAGCATAACCAGTATTCATTGAACGTTTAAATACGATAACGTTTTTCGCATTCCAAACTTCAAGTACTGGCATTCCAGCAATTGGGCTGTTTGGATCGTCCATTGCAGCTGGGTTAACCGTATCGTTCGCGCCGATAACAAGAACCGTATCTGTGTCAGATAAGTCATCGTTGATTTCGTCCATTTCAAGAACGATATCATAAGGCACTTTTGCTTCTGCAAGTAATACGTTCATGTGGCCCGGTAAACGTCCCGCAACTGGGTGAATACCAAAACGCACATTGATACCTTGTGCACGAAGTTTTTCTGTAATTTCATGAACTGGATATTGAGCTTGAGCTACTGCCATGCCGTATCCTGGAGTGATAACGACTGACTTAGAATTTTTAAGCATTTCTGCTACTTCTTCAGCCGTTGTTTCACGGTGTTCGCCCTGCTCTTCGTCATCTGAAGAAACCACCACATCTTGACCAAAACCACCAGCAATAACACTAATGAAAGAACGGTTCATTGCTTTACACATGATGTAAGACAGAATCGCACCTGAAGAACCAACTAATGCACCAGTAACAATCAGAAGATCATTTGATAGCATGAAACCTGCTGCTGCTGCTGCCCAACCAGAGTATGAGTTAAGCATAGACACAACCACTGGCATATCTGCACCACCGATTGAAGCAACTAGGTGGTAACCAAAAGCAAAGGCAATCAAAGTGACTAAGATAATGGCAAACATACTGCCTTCAACACTAACAAAGTAGTAAAGAAGCGCGGCAGAAGCAACTAATGCTAATAAGTTTAATTTATGACGGTGCGGCAATTGAAGTGCTGACGAGCTGATCACACCACGTAATTTACCAAACGCAACCAGAGAGCCCGTAAAGGTAACTGCACCGATGAAAATACCTAAGAACACTTCCACTAAATGGATATTTAGCATTGCGCCAGTAAGTACACCGTGATCGATATAACTGTTGTAACCAACAAGTACCGCTGCCATACCAACAAAGCTGTGAAGAATTGCCACAAGTTCTGGCATTTCTGTCATTTCAACTTTCTTAGCATAGTAAAGACCGATTGCTGCACCGATTGCCATTGCAACGATGATCCAACCTGTTCCCGCGGAATCAGGACCAAAAATGGTCGCAATTAACGCGATAGCCATACCCGTCATTCCGTAGTAGTTACCAGAACGAGCGGTTTCTTGTTTAGACAGACCGGCTAAACTCATGATAAATAGAACGGCAGATACAATATAGGCTGCTTGAACTAATCCTGCTGACATTATCCTACCCCTTATTTATCTTTACGGAACATTTCAAGCATACGCTTGGTAACAGCAAATCCGCCGAATATGTTAATACTCGCGATTAGAACTGCAATAAATGCTAAAACAGAAACGACACCATTACCCTGACCTACTTGCAGTAATGCACCTACAATAATGATACCTGAGATAGCATTCGTTACTGACATTAGTGGAGTATGTAGTGAATGGCTTACATTCCAAACAACATAATAACCAACGACACAAGCTAAGATGAATACAGTGAAGTGAGCTAAAAATTCAGCAGGAGCGACAGAGCCAACCCAACCAAAGGCTGCGATACCAGCACCAATCATGCCGAATTTTTTAATCGGAGACATTGGTTCTTTAACTTTCGGGGCTATTTTAGCTTTTGGTGCTGCTTTTGCTTGAGGTTGAGCTGAAACTTGAATTGGTGGCGCAGGCCATGTTACTTCGCCTTCTTTAACAACCGTCACACCGCGAAGAACGACATCTTCAAAATCGATATTGATGTTGCCGTCTTTCTCTTTACATAACAGTTTAAGAAGGTTTACTAAGTTTGTGCCGTAAAGTTGTGATGATTGCGTTGGTAAACGACCAACCATATCAGTGTAACCTACAATTTTTACGCCATTATCTGTTGTGATTACTTGGTCTTTTACTGTGTATTCACAGTTACCGCCATTAGCGGCAGCCAAGTCAACAATCACACTGCCCGCTTGCATACTATCAACCATTGCTTTAGTAATTAGCTTTGGTGCAGGACGACCAGGGATAAGTGCGGTTGTAATGATAATATCAACATCTTTCGCTTGAGCTGCGTACAACTCTTCTGCTTTTTTGTTGAACTCATCAGACATTTCTTTTGCGTAGCCATCACCAGAACCAGAGTTTTCTTTGAAATCTACTTCAAGGAACTCTGCACCCATTGATTGCACTTGCTCTTTTACTTCTGGACGAACATCAAATGCTCGAACGATAGCACCAAGGCTACCAGCAGCACCGATAGCCGCGAGGCCAGCAACACCAGCACCAGCAACGAGTACTTTCGCTGGTGGAACTTTACCAGCCGCTGTAATTTGACCTGTGAAGAAACGACCAAATTCATGGGCAGCTTCTACCACAGCACGGTAACCTGCAATGTTAGCCATTGAACTTAATGCATCCAATGCTTGTGCACGAGAAATACGAGGAACCGAATCCATCGCCATTACATTAATGTTTTTGGTGGCTAATTTAGCAAGCAGCTCTTCATTTTGAGCTGGCCAAATAAAGCTAACTAGGCTAGTTCCCTCTTGAATAAGTTCAAATTCATCAACGCCAGTTTCAGCATTAAGCTGAGGGGCATTTACTTTGAGGATAAGTTCTGATTTCCACACATCATCACAAGATACAATCGTTGCGCCTGCTTTTTGAAATGCAGAGTCATCGAAGCTTGCTAAGATACCGGCGTTAGTTTCTATCGCAACGGTAAAGCCAAGCTTTAATAGCTGTTCAACCGTTTTAGGGGTCGCTGCGACGCGAGTCTCCCCTGCTAGTACTTCTCTAGGTACACCAATTTGCATAGTTATTCCTTTACTATTGGCATTGAATTAATACATTAGTTGTATCGAATATATGATATTAATTCAAGTGTTTTGTAATAAAATGACATAATTACATTACATTAAATAAATATCTGCTTATTCTCACCCTAATTTAGTAAAAAAACAACATTATGATGACTAAGCAGAGGTCAAACCACTGATTGTTACTATTTGATTTTCAAGAATAAGTATAAAGACAAACATCAATAGAGTGCTAATCTACATCAAGTCTATTGCGCTTATTTAAAGATAGATTCACCCATCTGATCAATCAACATCTTGGCTTTACGAACCATTAATTCATCGGCATCATTTTTTGACGAGATAACATCAGAACGAATAAAACGATGCTCTCTTAATTCACCATTGATCTCTTTTGTTACTTTTCCGGCGATGCGAAATTGAGAGCCATCGGCCTCTGAGTTTGGGTATATTAGAAAAGAGTTGTATTCGATTGATTCAATAACCAGTTCTTGTTTAGGTGAAGAACCAAATAGACGTGAAAAAAGCCCCATTTCATTTTCCTTTTTGAAATAAGGCTTATTATAAGCTTAAGATTTGATAATGTATTGTCCCTAAGTTTTATTAATAAGCGTTATTTACGTTTACTGATAAAAAGACAAGTAGCATAAAGGAAACATAACCCATAAAGCCCGGTCAGATTCATTAAAACACTGTGCAATCCTGCACCTTGTTGATTTAATTTAAGAAAGCCATTAATTGCAAAACCACTCGGTAATAAGTGCATTAAATCCGTTATTAAGCTAGGGATTAGCTCTGTTGGCCAAATGAAACCCGCGCTAAACACAATTGGCATTGAGCTAAATAATACCAGTAAAAGGAGGCTTTCAGTGGTTGGTAGCCATCGGGCAAGTAACATCCCAAGAATGATAACTGATGAGATAAATGGGACGAGTAAAATAATCACGTCAATGGCAGTAGAAAAGCGACTGATATGGTAATGATTAAAGACATAACCAAAATAAAAGCACGCCAACACTAATTCAGATAATAAGAAAATACTAAAGCGAGCGATCAAATGAGAACCCGAATTTTCAAGTGCGGTTGCTGCCTTTTGTCGCACACCAACGGCCATCAATAATGTCTGCTGTAAAATAAGAACAAATACAGCAGGAACGACATATTCAACATAGCCCATATTACGATTGAATACAGGAACATAGTTAGATTTAAACGGTTGAAACGTATCCATAGCCGCTGCTATAGGCGTGCCATCAATCGTCATGCGAGCTATACGATATTCAGCGGCTAATGTTCCCCCCGCTTTCATCAACCCTTCTATAATGGTGCCATAAACTAGAAAATAAGAGGCGTCTCCTGCATAAGCAACCGTCGGGGCTTGTCCAAGCTGTAAATCAGTTGAAAAGCCATAAGGGATCACTAGAAAACCAGTCACACGATTATCTAAGAATTGTTGCTTCGCTTGATTGACGCTTTCAGCTTGTTCAATAACATCCAATTGTTGAGATGCATTCGCCATTAGTATGAATTTTCGGCTCAACTCAGATTTATCTAAATCAACAACCGTGATTTTTTGCTCTTCAGGGCTTTGGTTTAAATATGGCAAGGGATAGAGAACGGCATAAAATAGCACCCCACCGATCATTGCCAATACA
>NZ_CAMLHO010000086.1 GCF_946479765.1 uncultured Aliivibrio sp. | reverse complement strand
AGTCTACCGGCTTAAAAGTTAATTCAGAAGCGGATATTGAATCAAACTCTCAAATAGAAAAGGTTAGTAGAGAAGCTTTATTTGAAAGTGAAAATATTGAATTACCAAGTAATTACGATGTAAAAGCATTTAATAAAATGAGTATTGCAGCGTACGTAGATCATGTGCGTTTTGAAAAAGATGCTAAAAAAACTCAAATTGATAATGGGATTATCGCCAAATTATTAGAAAATGAGTTGGCAAGGACTAAACGTTATGAAGTATTAACTCGTAATTGTGATGCTTGTGATTATGAAGTTGCTTTTCAAGCTGAAAATACTGTTGAAGATGGTTCTATTCAACGTGGTGAGCAGTTGAATCCTGAATATGTTTTTGAAACTTCAATTGCCTTGGGGACAGTAATTAAAAACTTACGTTCTCATGATGAGATTATTTTTAGAAGTTTAGTGACAACTAAAGTTGTTGATCCAACAACGGGTAAGATTGTCCATTCTTTTGAACCAATTCGCCATAATATGCCAGCAAAAAAATTCTTAGTGATTGATGGTGAATATAAAGGCGGGTTTGATTTCAGAAATCATAATGAACTTCAAGAAGCTTACAAAGAAGCCGCTCAAAAAGCAATTCAAGTATTAGTTAATAGAACAATGGATTACTACCCTGTTGGTGGTCGTGTAACAAACTTTAGAAATGGACGTTTTGCTATCGATGCCGGTATCGACCAAGGTTTTGCGACTAAACAGCCAGTAGTTTTATTTTTAAGTGATGATGGCTTAGATATACCAATCGCTTCTGGTGAAGTAACACCAAAGACGAATGGTGGCTCAGGCGTTATGTTTATTTGGAAAAAAGATGACCTTGATGCTGATGATGTGAAAAAGAAACTAGAAGCGATGGGCAAAGATTACCTTAAGCGTAATAAAATTTATGCTGTGTCTGTAGGTACACCAGAAGACTGGAAACTATAATAATGCTTAAACTACTACGTAATTTTTATGCAGCAATATTGATAACTGCAACAATAAATTTATTTGCTATAGGGGCGTTAAATGCCGAACCGATGGATGATGTTTTCTCTATGTTAGAAAATGGAGGGGGAACTCGGTCAGGAAAAAATAAAATTGATGGTTATTACGTAGTAGCTATGGGTACATCAAGTCGCTCAAATGAAAATAAAGGACTTGAAGAAGCAAGAATGGGAGCATTACGTCAATTATCTGAAATGATCAATGGCGTAACCATGAGCGGTAATACTAGTGCTTCAATGAAATATATTACAGTATCAGATGAAAATGGGACACGAGAGTTTTCCAGAGAAAGCTTTGTTGATGTTGTTAATACTAGTTTCAAAGGGCAATTGTCTGCTGCAAAGCAATTGAAATCTGGTCAATATGACGGTGATTACTTTGTTGCAATTGTTATTACCCAAACAGATCTTAAACAAGCGGCATCACTTCGCTCAACGGCTAATTCTGGTAATAGTCATTCAGGTAACACAATCATTATTGCCACAGACGCAAGCAATCAATCTATTGCTCAAGTTAAACAAGGTGCTAAAACAGTAGAATCTAAAGGCTTGGCATCAATGAAAGTTGGTGAAACAGAAGCTCGTAAAAAAGCATTAAATGATGCGATTCATAACGCAGTTCAGCAAGCTCAGGGCGTTATGATGCAAGGTAAGTCGGGTAAGTTTAATGATGCAATTGCGGTTGCAATATCAACAAAAACAGAAGGCTATGTAAGTAGCTATGAAATGCTTGATGAAGATATATCTCGTGGTCAATATTACGTTATTATCGAAGCAATTGTTGATGCGAGTAAATTATTAAATGATGTTAATTTTTACACTCAAGTGCTAGGTCAGCCTGTTTTTGCTATTAACTCAGAAAATGATAAAAAATCAGATTGGATGATTGATGAGCTTGAGCGTCTTGGTTTCACAATTAATGATGGAAAGAAAAAGGCGACACATACTTTCTATTTAAAGCAAAGACAATCAAATGTAGAAGACCACAAAGGTTCGAAAGGTATTGAAACAACATTGAGTATTGTTCTTAAATATAATAAGAATGGCAATATATTATTTACGATAAATAATAATCCAATGAAAACTCGTATTTATGTTCAGCCAGTATCAAGAGCAAAACAAGTTTCAGAACATATTGCTTATAAGCAGATGAAGAAAAAAATGGGCGTTGAAGTTATTCAATCTTTAGCGCGTCATGCAGAAAAAGGCATTGTTTATCAAATTGTTCTAAAGAATGCCAAACAAACAGATGTTGATATTTTTAAACATGTTTTAAATAATGGAACAAGCGGAAACGTTGAAACCTGGAAGTGGGATAAGAAATATAAAACGATGACGTTGGATTACCGTTTCTCTGGACCGCTAAGTGAAGCTTTTGATCAAAGTTTAAAAGAAATATATTCCACATTTAAAAAAGAAGGCAAAGGCCGTAGACCACATATGAAAAAAGTAGATAGCGATGCCGCGTACTTTGATATCGTGAGAAGCTAATGAAGTATTTTATACTCATATTCTCACTACTAGCTTCTTTTTTATCATATGCAAATACGGTTTATGATATTTATGAATCTAAATATAGTGAAAAAGATACAGGTGTTTATGATGATGAGCAGTGGGTGTTCTTTGTTGTTAAACAAGAGTGTTTAACTCAAAAAAAGTATGCAGGGACTCAAGAGTCTAAAGAAGCTGAAAAACTATTTTATAAACAATTAGTAAATGAAGTTACTAAGCGAAATGTATCATTTTCGGATGATATATTAGGGCTATCAGAACCATTGAAAGGCGATATTAAAGATGTTGTTTCAGCTAATTACAATGTGGTGTCAAATATCCCACATCAGCTAGTTTTTGATAGAAACTCAAAGGTAGATCTATGTACTCAAGAGTATGTTGTAACGATTAAAGCTGATTTATTTAAGAATAACGGTATTAAAATACCAAAAAATGAAGTTGAAAATATTGCAACAGAGTTGCTATTTAATGCTTTATCTGAAGGTGACTATTTAAAACTATCATCATATTTACATAGCTTAGATTTGGATAGATTAGCTTCTATATATGAGATGCTAATACTCGAAGATGCGATATCAATAAATCTGAGGCCTACAGATAATAGTAATGTTTGTGTTCAGGAATATTGCCTCTTATCGAAAAATCCTTATTCTGAGTTTGATATTAATAATGTAATATCAACATCGTTATTATATCAAGGCTTAGTGAAATTTTTTAATGAAAATCCAAGTGATATTCTAGCGGAAAATTTGTATAAAAAAGCAGAAGTTAATTTCAATAATGGTGAGAATTCTAAACAAATTATTGATGATTTGACGCTTGCAATTAATTTAAACCCTAATAAAGCTAATTATTGGAAAATGTTAGCAAATATATATAGGGCGTTAGGGAAAAATAAAGAATCGCATGCTGCTGTAGTTCAATATGTTTTACAAGACCCAACTAATTCCGAGTCTTGGGTATATTTCTATTTAGCAGAGAAAAATATAAATTTAGAATCATCTGTAGAACTAAATCGTTGGTTAGTTTTGTTAAATAATCATGTTCAATTTTCGTCATGGGCGAAGAAACAAATAGGTAATTAAAATGAAAAAAATCCTAACACCTTTAGCTATTGTAATCAGTTTGGCGCTATCTAGTAATGTGGTAGCAGAAGACTTTATTGCTAAGGGAGATTCTCCAGCATTAGACGCTGTGTCTGCAATGGTAGAAGAACCTTTCGTTCAAGCTGAAATTAATGAGGAAACATATGTTTCCGCAGAGCAGCAAATTTTAGAAGATCTAAATAAAAAAGGTTGGAGCCAAGGATGGGATGCTAATAAAAAGCGTCTATTTGTTGTTAATACTGAAATGTTTGATTCTGAAGACCCGAGCTATGATGATTCATTTATCACGAAACGCTCTCAATACGCAATGATGGCAACGATGGGTGCTAAAGCTAAAATGGTTGAGTTTATGCGTACTCAAATGAGTGCGGTCGATCAGTTAACAGCTCCCGGAACTGATGTTCATGCTGAGCTAAATGCACAATATGTAAAGTTAAATAAAAAAGTTGAAGCACAGCAGCGTACACTAGAAAAACTATTAGCAGAAGTTGATGCGAAAGAAGCGGCAAAGTTAACAGGTGTTACATGGCAAGATCGTCGTGATGCTTATATAGACGCATTAATAAAAAAAATTGATGAGTCATACAGCGCGGGAAAACTCGAAGATAAAAAAATAAAGCAGTACCAAAAGGCAAAACAGCGTTATGTAGAAGCTCAGACAGAAATGTCTGAAATTATGAAGCAAGCTAGCGCAATTAAAGGCAAAACAAAATTAGAATCGACTAGTCGTGTTGAAACTTTGGCAAAAGCGCCGATCATGGGTGCATCGGTATTACTTCAAGCAGAATCTTGGAATGCTGATGAAGAAAAGTATGAAGTATCAACACTGATGGTTTGGAGTCCTAAATTAGAGCAAGCAGCAAAAGCAATTGTTACTGGTGAGCCGGTGACTTTAAAACCTAAAAAAGCATTAACTGTACAAAAGTGGTTGCAAGCACAAGAAGCTGCAACACTAGTTGGTCCTCGTCAATACGTTGATAAAGATGGTGATCGTTGGTTTATCGGTGCATATTCAATGCCTGTTGAAGGGTCGTCTTCACTTATTCGAAAAAATAAAGGCATTGCTGATTTGATGGCTAAAAAGGAGGCAGCGATGGCGTTATATGCCGATGTAGAAACTCAAAAGCAGGCTGAAATTGCTATGCAAACTCGCTCTGGTGATCTGAATGGCAAAGATCACACGGCGATAGCAACAAGCTTTGCAGAAACAACTCGTCAATCAATAGAAAATCGCCAAGTAAATGGTTTATCTCCTCTATTTACAAAAACAGTCTTACATCCAATATCTCAACAAAAGATTTATGTCGTAGCTTATGGTATTTCTTCAAGTAGTGCTTCAGAAGCATTAAAGATGGAGTATTCTGCTTATCAAGCAGCAAGTAGCGCAAATAAAAGTAATAAAGTAAGCCAAGCTGTTCATAAAACTTTAGACACGCAACTTGAAATGTCGAAAACATCACCTGTATCGGCTAATGATGTAGAGCAAGAAATAGAAAATGTATCTAATTCGACGAAGAGTACTGCATCTCACTCTACTTCATCAAGTAAGGTTAAATCTAATAGTAGTTCGTTGTTGAATGCTCCAACAATTGATGAAGACGATTTTTAATCAAGCAAATCATAAATTAAAACAGGGAGTGAGAGCTCCCTAAAATTAAATAACCAAGAGATATGACAATGAAAAAAATCTTAGCTTTATCAGTAGTGGCAATGGCTTTAGTTGGCTGCCAGTCAACACAACAAGAAAGCCAGCCAGTAGTAGAGAAATCTCCTGCATATTTAGAGTGTAATTTTGGTGGGGAATATTATGAAGTAGCAGCTCCAAAATGGAAATGTGAGCCAAATACTAACCGCGAAATGTATGCAAAACAGGCGTCTGGTTCAAGTGCAAACAAATCAGGTGGAGTAGCTCATCAGCGTCAGTTAGCTATTTTAGATGCAAATAGAACACTTGCTGGTCAGTTTAAGACGGATGTAATTGCTACGATTAAATCATCGAGCGGAACGTTAGGTATTGATGGCGCAGCTGGTGGTGCTGGTGCAACTAAAGATGTTTCAGAAGCATTAGTTAATTTCGAACTAAAAGGAACTGAAATCATTCGTACGATGACAGGTCCGAATGGTCATGTT
The DNA here is from genome assembly GCF_946479765.1 of uncultured Aliivibrio sp. Lineage (GTDB taxonomy): Bacteria > Pseudomonadota > Gammaproteobacteria > Enterobacterales > Vibrionaceae > Aliivibrio. The sequence goes on along the minus strand of NZ_CAMLHO010000086.1, from coordinate 1,258 downwards.
TATGTTCATGTAGGTATGCCACGTGCCGCGTTACAACAGAATATTGATTTAGCGCTTGAGGTTGTACAAGAGAATGCACCAAACTCCTTACCAACTAATGTAACGCCTGCACAAAATAAGCAGTTATCTGACGATATCGCTAAAGCACTAGAAGGTATGTAATTCAATGACTACGGCTAAATTTGTAAAATCACTTGTAATCGGTTTAAGTTGTTTTTCGAGCTTAGCCGTAGTGCATGCGTCTGATTCAGTTGATGCTTTTGAAAAGAAGAAAGCGAGTATGCTTTCTTCTTTTGAAAGCTCTAAAAAAGAGAATATTGATAAATTTGAACAGTCTAAGACTTCTTATTTATCTGCTTTTAATAAAGCAAAAGAAAAATTAAGTAAAACATGGGATATTCCAGAACTAACGAATAAATCAAAATGGGTTCAATATTCTAATAATGATCAAGTAAAACGTTCTGTGGATTTTGAAACAGGCAGTGTTGTGGTTGAGGTTGTTGGTAATGATCTTTCAGAAGAACAAATAAATAAAATCATTAAAGGCCAAGTTTCTGAGCTAGAAAATCAAACAACAACAAATGCCTATACCAAAGATAGTGTATTAGCAGCGACAAAAATCAAACCTAATAAAATAGAATCAAAAGCGAAAGTGCTACCAGATGTTAGCTCTAAAGAATTATTGATGGCACAAACAAAGTCGAGTTACACGCAGAAAAATGGATTGAAAGTAACTCGTGTTAGCATGGCCGTACCACAGAATAAAGTCGCTAAGCGAGCTATGATTTATCTGCCACATGTGAGTAAAACGTCGGATAAGTGGGGTGTTGAACCTGAATTAATCCTTGCGATTATGCATACTGAAAGTCATTTCAATCCTATGGCACAGTCTCATATTCCTGCTTATGGTTTAATGCAAGTCGTCCCGACATCTGCGGGTAGAGATGTAACTAAGATTTATTTAGGGAAAGAACAATTACTTTCCCCTGAAATACTATTTAATCCAGAATTCAATATTGATATAGGTACTGCTTATCTAAATATCTTGGATACTCGTTATTTAAAACGAGTTGATAATAAACAGTCACGGATGTATTTATCTATTATCTCATATAATGGTGGAATTGGTGCGGCAGCAAAAGTAATCAATGGTAACCGAAATTCAAAATTATCATCATTAGCTGTTAATGCAAACAAACTAACCAGGGCGACCGCATGAGTGTTTAGTTTTTAGCCATACTATTAAAACCAGCGTTCA
>NZ_CAMLHO010000085.1 GCF_946479765.1 uncultured Aliivibrio sp. | reverse complement strand
CTTTCGTTTCAGGTAACTGGTGATAGTTTTGGTATTCTTTTTTAGAAAAATGAGACTCTTTCATTAACAGTTGTGCAAACTCTGAAGCCTTTTCTACTCGAATGCACCCTGAACTATAAGCTCGACTCTGCTTTTTAAACAACGAGCGTGAAGGAGTATCGTGCAAATAAATGGCATTCCTATTTGGGGTGTTAAACTTATAACGCCCAAGTGCATTACTGTTGCCTGATTTTTGTCTCAACTTATAAGGAAATGAATCGATTGTAGTTTCCTCCCAGTCTATATCATCCACTGAGATAACTTCATTGCTTAACCAAGTAGGTACTATTTCAAAGTTCTGTGCCAGTAAGAAATCTTGATTATTAAATACTTTCGGTAAGATATCTTCTTTCATTATTTTAGTGGGTACTTTCCAGTTTGGGTTAAACACTATTGAGTCGAGATAAGTAGACAATAACGGTGTTTTTCTTGCTGGTTTACCGACAATCACTTTGCTATGAAACAACAGTTTATCTTCTTGCCAATACCCCATTTCATAGGAAGGAATATTAACTAATACATAACGATCTCTTTTGTTTTCCCACAATCGTAATCGTTGAATATTAAGCGCCATAATACGAACTCGCTCTTTAGCAGACATATTCAACCAATACTTAGTTTTTGGACCTATAATCCCATCAGGATCTAAACCATGACGTTTCTGAAAGCGCTTAACTACCTCAACAAGGTTTGAGTTATAAAGTCCATTATCCTGTTGTAGAAGAGCTATACTCTCCCTCTCATTTACCTCTCCTGCGATACGAAGGCGGTTAACTAACGAGGGATAAGCGATGACTTGATTCGGCCTAATTATTTTAGAAGAGGATAGTTTATCAACTGGCTTACTATAAGGATCATGATACGTCAGTAAACGTCGATAAAATGCCTCATATTTATTTGAATTAGGCTGTAAGGTTTGGGACAAGTAATCTAATCGACCACTGTTAAACGATTCGCTTATCGAAGAAATAAGTAAAGAAGATGGTTCACCCAAATGGTCATCAAGCCGTCCACCAAAGAACCAACTTTTTCCTTTTTTTTGTATGAAAGATTGATAAGTAAGCAAGTAGATAAGCGTATCTGTCGCTAAAATATCGTACTCTAACCCTGTTGTATTTTGTAAACGAAAATAACGATGTTCAAGTGAGTTATTAAGATCAGCAAGGACTAATAATGCCAATTGATTTTCGAGATTCTGTCGAGATTGAGGGGAAGACCATTTACGCTGTGAATTAGGATAAAGAGGTAAAACCTGAGAAGGATAAAATAATTGAGATTCATGTTGCTCAATGTAAGCATCAACCTCTGAAGCATGTACAGAAAAAAGAGCAGGTATTAACACAAAAAATAACGCAAGAAATTTACCCATCTGAATCCCTTATAAAAGTATTACTCTACTTTTATACTAGTCTTCAATAAGTGAATATCAAGTTACAACTTATCCATTAGTATGAATAAAGAACTCAAGCAGCGTTATAATATCAACATCCATTATCACGTACTCATCACCCTGAATATGAATAAAAATATAAAACAGTGACTAATTTTACTTAATCACTGTTTATATTAAAATAAATTCAATTAAAATAATGTTAATTTCATTTAGAAATATAGACCATTATTCAAATATGCCGTCAATCGTCTTAATTTTATCGACCTGAGTACTTAGCATAATGCCTAGTTTTGATAATTCTTTTGCCTCCGCGGAGGTTTCTTCCGCAGAAGATGCATTTAAATTCACGACGCTATCTATTTCAAACATAACTTGATTCACTTGATTTAATCCATCCAGCTGCTGTATTGAGGCCTTGTCTATATTTTCAATAATTATAGATACATCAGAGATATGTTTAGCTATCTGCGCCAAATCTATTCTGCATTTTTGGCTAATATCATTGCCTTTTTTAATGCTTTCGTTGGATTCTTGAATATATAAAGCAGATTCTTTGGCCGCTTGGCTACTTCTTTCTGCAAGCTGTCTAACTTCATCAGCAACTACAGCGAAACCTCGTCCTTGAACCCCTGCTCGAGCGGCTTCAATAGAAGCATTAAGAGCTAATAAGTTCGTTTGTGATGCTATATCACCTATGATATTAATCACTTCACTTATCTTATTGCTTGATTCATTAATTTCCATCATTGAATCATCTAAGTTCTGCATTTCTTTCGAGGCTTGAAGTACGACACTTTTCGTATTTGAGGACAACTTATTCGCCTTTGATACTAATTCGGTATTATTCGCTACTTCGTCTATAAAACAATTTAGGGTACTACTCACTTCAGTAATAGAGGTCGCTTGCTGAACTGAACCAACAGTCAGTAATTCACAAGGTTCATTTAAATTAGTCGCCCCTGAAGATAAATTGCTGCTCGCCATCTCAATAACGTCATAGATATTTTTCAATATCACTTTTTCTGTAACATCTTGAACAATTTCAATATGACCTATATTTTGGCCATCGAGTCCAGTTAAAAATTTAGTTTCAACTTTGAAATTTTTATCCCATTGATTAAAATGCGTTGTAGGCTTATTCTTTCTAAGACATGTTATCCCACAATCTTTTGTTCCACATATTTTTGCGCCCCAATTTGAGCATAAAGAACCGAGTACATCAGCTCTTGTCACTCCCAATGGGTCTAATGCTGCTTTATTCACAAACGTCCATTTCATATCCATATCAGTTACAGAGATAGGATGTTGAAATGCATCTATTATTTGTTCATAAAAATTAACTTTTTCGTTAATTAATTTATTTATTTTTAAAAGACTAGCTCCCAATAAAAATAACAATGGGATAACTAAAAGCGCCAACAATGATGCAATATTGATAAAGGATACAATACTAATGACAACAAATGTTAGTATACATGATGCTTTTATATATCCATTTATAGATATGTTTTTAATTTTTATCATTTTTACCTAAATTACTTCTGCTATTAATACTTATTCTGCACTATGCACAATAAGTTAATTCTTATTCTTATTCTTATTCTTATTCTATATATTTAACTCACCACTCAAGTGACCCGATACATTAAAATTAAAGGATGCTTTATTTGTAATAAAATTCCATAAATTTAGTTATATACCGCATTGTTTTCATATAAAAACAAGGAGTATATTGGATGTAATTGGTTAATCAATATTGGTAATATCATCAAATAACACAAATCACATCACAATATACGAAATAATAATCTTATTTCAATAAAAATACCAGAAAATCCTTTAGTAGAGAGTTCTCTAGACAGTGACTATTGAACAACTTCACCGCTTTCAATCACTGTTTTTCGTACTACTTTAGTAAACTCAATGACTTCTTTTCTGATCTGTTCTTCATCAACCGTTAGCATTTCACGATCTTTCATTAAGATATTGCCATCAACAATAGTATGACGAACATTACCTGAATTTGCAGAATAAACTAAGGCTGAATATGGGTTATATACTGGCATCATATTAGGTGCTTTAGTATCAACAACAATGATATCTGCTAGTTTACCAACTTCAATAGAACCGATTTTATCTTCCATATGAAGCGCTCTTGCCGCACCCATCGTTGCCATATCAATCACCTTGATTGGAGGCATAGCCGCACGGTCTTTATTCACTAATTTGTGAACTTTTGCAACTTGGTTAAATTCATCAATAATACTTAATGTATTACCCGACATTGGACCATCCGTTCCTAAACCAATACGAACACCTTCGTCGTACATTTTAAGCGCAGGAGATACCCCTTTTGCTGATTTGATGTTTGCACTCATATTATGAGCAACACCCATGTCTGACTCTTTTACTAGTTCAATGTCTTTATCATCAACAAGGATCATATGCGCACCAATAAGGTTTTTATTAAGCGCACCAATGCTATGCATGTATTCTACTGGCGACATTCCATTAGCACGCTCAGCAATGACTTCTTCTTCACGATGAGATTCAGCTAAGTGAATCATTACTGGAACGTCTAGCTCTAAAGACAGCTTAGCAATTTTTTGTAGCGTCTCAGTTGTATTTGTATATGGGGCATGAGGAGCAAATGCAGGTGTAATGCGAGGGTGGTCTTTATATTCTTCAATAAAGTTTAATGCGTACTGAATACCCTCATCTGCATTTGCTGCATCAGCAACAGGGAATTTAATCACACTTTCACCTAAGATGGCACGCATACCAATTTTATCTACAGTTTTAGCGACTTCATCTTCAAAGTAATACATATCGGCATAAGTGGTCACCCCACCCTTCACCATCTCTACATTACCTAAGTTAGCTCCGATGCGAACCATATCGCGTGACACTAGCTTTTTCTCTAAAGGGAAAATATAACGGTGCAAACGGTCAGGAACATCATCACCTAATGAACGAAAAACAGTCATAGATGCATGCGTATGCGTATTTATTAAACCGGGTAAAACGATATCACCATCTACGTCTAATACTATTTTAGCGGTGTAATCTTTTGCGATACTTTGATCACCAACAGCAACAATTTTATTGCCTTTAATTGCAACAACACCATTTTCAAATGTTTGCTTAGATTCATTCATTGTTAGTAGTGTTGCATCAGTGATCAACAAATCAACTTGTTGAGCAGCAAGCGCTGAAAATGTAACAAAAGCATTTGTTGCAATTGCTGCTGCTAATAAGGTCTTCTTTAAATACATGGACTGACTCGCAAAAAGTAAGAATAATTTGCACGAATGGTATACGTTACTATTTTTTTATCAAGAGAATTGTCATTAGCAATAGGTAACATTAGTTCAAAGTAGTGACCGATCTCATACTTCCTGAAATTCAATATGAACCATTCATACAAAGTAACAATGCGCTTACAAAAAAAACAGTTAGTTCTATATTTACTATTAAAATCAATAAAAAGAGAGAGCTCATCATGCTATCTCTTTTTATTCGGACATAAAACATTTATAATACATCTACATTTTTTTTACATCTTTTGTGTTATGAAGCCTTATTTTTTATCTTTTTTATTTTTTATTTCATTGCTTCCTTTTGAAATCAGTGCAGAGGAGGAATCTAGTGAATTATCCCTTTACTCTGTAAACACTGGTTCATTCCTTTATCATTTAGTCCCTTATGACCCAGATTCGCATCAATATTTTGGTAATCAATACTTTTCTGTTGAACGTAAGTTTTCTGAAGATTCAGACTACAGCTTTATGTTAGGTACTTTTCTCAATAGCCAAGCGAATCGCTGTATGCTTATTGGAGTAAGAAAAGACTGGTATCGTGTGAATGACAAATTAGTCATAAAAGGTATGTATTCTTATGCGGGAGAGTTCTTTTTTGATGCCTTTGAAAACTGTGGTGACGGCGGGATATATAAAACCGCAAAAGAAAAAGTAGGGATAGCTTTCGCCCCTTATATTTACCATGCGGCGCAGTATAATTTAACTGATTACTTTGGTGTTGAAGCTGGTTTTATTCTGCCCGGTATCATTGTGATGAGTATGCAGTGGAGTTTCTAATATATAAACAATACTAAAAATACACGCATAAAAAAACCACAATTCAGTAAATGAAATCGTGGTTTTTTTATTATGCAGAAAAGAAAAAACGATTATTCGCTTTCGTTTTCTTCTTCTTCTGTTACTTCACCACGTAAATCAAATTGAACGCCTTGTAAGAAATTACGTAAAACTTGATCTTTACAAATACGGTAGTGTTTGTGATCGGCTTTACGGAAGAATGCACTCAATTCATGCTTACTTAGACGGAAGTTAACTAACTTCATTAAGTCTAATACTTCATCCGCTTTTAAATTCAAAGCAATCTGTAATTTTTTAAGAATGATGTTGTTCGTTAGTTTTTGCTCAGGCGTTGGTTGTTCGCCTTCACGCTTACCACGTCGATCATTGATGAAACCATTTAGAAACGTTGCTAATTGAACATCTTGACAGCTTTTGTAATCTTTATCTTCGTCTGATTTTAACCAGTTACATACTTCTTCACGAGTTACTTTTAAATCAGCAGCGGCAAATAGTGCGATCATTTTTGTATCATCGAAATCAAAAGTATAGCGAATGCGTCGTAGAACGTCGTTATTAGTCAAGGTAGTTCCCAAATATCTTAATTTAAGTTAGGGGCAGACTATAACTTGTTATCAGCCTCGGTAAAAGATTTATGTGATCTCCATGTACAAAAAACCCGAGAATCACCTCGGGTTTGTTTTAATTTTTTATCAATATATTGAATTACATTTGGCGTAGCGCGTTAATGCGCTTATCTAGTGGTGGATGGCTCATTAGTAATTCCATTAATGTATGCTTACCATTGATACCAAAGGCCATCATTGAACCTTCTAACTGAGACTCTTGACCTGTACGTAATCGCTCTAGAGCAGCAATCATCTTCTCTTTACCAACAAGTTGTGCAGCACCTGCATCAGCATAGAATTCACGATGGCGGCTAAACCACATAGTCAAGAAGCTTGCTAAGAAACCAAACGCAATTTCAAGAATAGTAGAAACGATGAAATACGTCATGAAACTACCGCCTTCGCCCTCACCTTCCTCATCGTTTGACGTGAAACCACTGACTGCATTTGCAATCATACGTGATAAGAAAATAACGAAGGTATTCACGACACCTTGCATTAACGTCATTGTTATCATATCGCCATTCGCAATGTGACTCACTTCATGAGCAAGAACCGCTTCAGCTTCATCACGTGTCATGTTATGAAGTAACCCAGTTGATACAGCAACTAACGAATCATCACGCTTTGCACCTGTAGCAAAAGCATTCATATCAGGCGAGTCGTAAATTGCAACCGTTGGCATACCGATACCAACTTGCTGCGCTTGACGAGCTACCGTCTGCATTAACCAATGTTCAGTTTCATTACGAGGTTGTTCAATAACCTCACCACCCACTGAACGTAATGCCATTGATTTTGACATCATTAGAGAAACTAACGAACCACCAAAACCAAACAATACAGCCATAACAAGTAAACCAGAAAGGCTACCTTGTTGAATCCCCGTAACCGCATAAACAATATTCAGAACAATACTGAATACGATCATCACAGCTAAGTTTGTTGCTAAAAACAGCGCAATACGCTTCATTTATTATTTCTCCGATTAATAATTAATTCTACTCATTGATTTTATTTTTTGAGTAGGTACCAAACGTTACTATCACGCTTAATAGATATACTTATAAGATAGTGTCATTTCCCATAAACACAAGGGTTTGAAGCACTTTGATACACTTTCTTTTATCTATTCATCTTTCTATTCTCTTTCCGTTTCTCTTCACTCAAATA
>NZ_CAMLHO010000084.1 GCF_946479765.1 uncultured Aliivibrio sp. | reverse complement strand
TGTTTTTTGCATTGGTGATTTAAGATCGCTAGCAGCAATAGTGACAGGATGACCTTGTAATAGACTTTTTAATCGAGGCCATAAGTAAGGCTTTGCAAGTAACAGGCTAGGTGACATAACAAGAAAACCACCATCGGCTTTTTGCAATAATCCGTGCTCTAGAACGTCACTTTTATTATGGTAGACACCAAAAAGCTCAGCTTCAGAGCAACTATCTAGCATAATCACAGAGGGAGTTTCTGAATTTGATGAGCGACTTTTTGCATTTAGCAGCAACCAATTTGAGACATATTCACGATATACATGATTATCTAACGCATTGATTTGAAGTATGTTAACACCATTTATGTGAGAAAAAATCTCTAAAGCTTGAGTTAATCTAGGCTGAAGAGAATAGGGTGATTGTGCGTCAATGCTATAAGATTGGTTTAAAGAATCTTGAATATGATCGTATTGAGGCGCGATTAAAAATGGTGTGTCTAACGGCATGCTTACTTATGGATAAAAAATAATAACTGATTATACATGACATAACCGCATACGTCTGATTTTTCAGTGGTTACATTATCATTTAGAGCTTAATCCCATTATCGAGTTATTCTATTGAAGAAAAAACTTACACGAGTTACACTGTCACCCCAATTATCCCTGTGAATATGAGTCTATTTAATGAAATATCAACAACTTGAAAACCTAGAAGCTGGTTGGAAATGGATGTATCTATTTAATAAGTATCGTATGGGAGAGTCTATTACCTGCTACCTTGATTCAAGTGAACAACAACAAATGGTTAATGAGTTTTTAAAGTTAGAGCATGAACCAGTTAAAGCTCTTGAATGGATTCAAAAGCACATGAATCCTGATTTGGAAAATAAGTTAAAGCAGGCGATCCGAGCAAAAAGAAAGCGTCATTTTAACGCAGAGCAAGAACATACTCGTAAAAAATCTATCGATTTAGATTATCGCGTATGGGAGAAGTTATCCCTTAGAGCTCAAGACTTGGATTCAACACTTTCTGATACGATTGAGTATTTATTAAGTGAAGCATCAAGAACTGAAAAGGCCAGTCAAACAGTATCTACGTTAAAAGCGGATTTACACGATTTATTAAAGTAGATACTGCTTTTAGTTTTCTAGATATACTTTTTATATTAACCCGTATACTAATGCACTATAACTTAAATGATTATACCTAATCAAATAACTCAATCACTAGCTTATTGTTCTTTATTACTAAATTAGGCTCAGCTGATTTAATAATAGATTCCTTCAGTTTATCTGCATTTAACTTATAAGCGGGCTTATTTGATAAAGCATAGCCAATAATAGAAACAGCTGGCTTTAATAGTGATGTAAGTTCAGGTGAGAGCTGCTTGTTTTTTTCTGCAAACTTTTCTAAGCGCAATGATTTTAAATAGATTTCTCCTGTTTCTTTATCATACTCAGGCACTGCGCTAAACTCTAACGTTAGGTCTAGATTTTCTTTTAACTCATCCATCATTTGAATAACAGCAGTCGTGTTAGCGAAAACACTAATTCGATTTACATCGATACGGCCAATAGTCACGTCAACATTTTCGACATTAACTTGTGCATAGAGAAAGCCAGGAATGCCAACTGATTTATTTATGTGAATTTCATCTGAGAGGTAATCAGTCATTTCCTTTTCAGTGATTGAGTAACTAGCACAACCGGTAAGAACTAAGCTAGAGAGTAAAGTTAGTAGTGTCCATTTCTTAATTGTCATTTAATGATTAAACCTTAGTAAGCAACTTGATCACATGAAATATAAAAACATCAATAGTGACAAGGTAACAATAAATTATTGGGATTAAGTTTAACGACATTGCAGCTTAGGTACAAACACCAAAGAAGCAAATAACAAGATAATTGATGGAACTGTATTAAAATCAGTGAATTACTGTAGGAATAATAAACATAATTAGGTGCGCATTATATATCTTATGTTAAATATGGTTTGGTATTTAGTAGATAAGAGCTTTATATACCTCCCCATTCCCAATTATCGACTTAATACTCACTAATTTAACCATAATCGTATTTACCATAAAATAGCTAATAATCATTAAATAATACTTCGTATTTATCTATTGATTATTAGCTTAGAGATCTAATAATTTTTTAATTCTATTGCTCTTATTAGTTTTGAACTAAAATCATCTATACCAGAATCTAAATATATTTTCTTTTCAGAATTCATTGCATGAGCAATTATAGGTAATGTTATTCCAAGTTCTCTCAATTCTTTCGTCGCCGTGAGCCTATCTTTAATTGGCATCGATATATCCATTAGAATTAAATCATAACTTGAAAGTGTATCTTTTGTTATTTCTAAAATGGCTTCTTCACCATGACTAACAATACAAACGTCATGGCCTTGCCTTTCTAGCATCAACTTAATGATTGCTTGGTTCGCTTTATTATCTTCAGCAACAAGTACTCGTATTTTATTTATCGTTAAATCTAATCGTTCTAAATTTGGCTGCTTATCAACTTTTATTACCTGTTGTTGAGTTATTTCTTTTAATGGCAACACAACTATAAATTTAGTAGCTTCATTTAAGATACTTTCGACCTTAATTGTGCCATTCATTAACTTAGTTAGGTATTTAATGATCGACAAACCTAATCCAGCCCTCCGTATTGACGAGTAATTGAGCTATCTGCCTGTACAAATGGCAGAAATAATTGATTTAATGCATTTTTGCCAATTCTAATACCTGTATCAGAAACAGACATAGAAGTCAGCCTACGGTATATTTGTTTGATATTTATACAAATAAGGCATTTTTTAGTGCATTTTACCGCGTTTCCGACAATGTTGAATATTATTTGAGCTATTCGTGTTGGGTCTGCGTAACATAAACTGGTACCAAATGTGACACTGTCACAGTTAAGGTAATTAGATCTTTGTCTATCTTGTCCTTAAAGAAATCAACGGCTGTATTAATTGTACTTAGTAAATCAATTTAGTTCTGGCTGATTTAATTATAGAGATCAGTGAATCATCATTAATTAACGTAAATAAATTACGGGATAAAATTTTGGCACTATTAATCTTTGAGCGTGATAAGTAAGTACAATTAAACTGAAGATCGATTTCCCAAAACCAATCCCCAACAGTTTCGGCAAAATCCTGAAAGCGTTCTTTGCTTAACTTTAATTCTTTTGTTGTTTGGAAACTGTTTTTTTTAATGAGGATAAAACAAAGTATAATATTTGGTTCAGTAAACTCTTTATCTAGATTCATGATACATTCTTTTATTGCAACTATTGAATCTATTTTTTGTGAAATACTGCTAACTATCTTCATAATCGCTCCAAATACTGCTACTTATGCTTTAAACCTTTTTCCTTATAGATGAACGATTGATTTTCATATATTTTATATATAAAGCATTGAAATTATTTATTTTTTTGAATTGAAAATTACATTTAATGCCTTAGTCTCAGAAGATAGGTTAATTTGCCACTTCATTTCATTATGTTTACATTTTGGTACAAAAACTGAATACAATTGCATATTATCTTCAGTTTTTAAAGAGAGAAACTTCAATGTCCCCATATTCATATTGACCCCTTTAGCCTCCATTTCCCATGCAGAATCAATTCCTATCACAGATACTGTAATTTCAGAATTTTGCTTAATCGGCCTTTCTTGTACATCAATAATGATTTGATTATTATCAATATTCAATATGCACGCTTGATTTGTTATGTCACAACGCTCTAAATTTTCACTGATTGGACTCATGTCACTTACTGGGACATAGGTTATTGTTCTCCAAGTAAATGCAGCAATAAGCACCACTAATAATAAAATAAGTTGAAATAAACGTGGACCTGTTAACTTTTCTACTGCCATTGATGAAAACCTCTGTGTTATCTAGTTCAAAAAAAATGAAAAAATGTTACTTAACCGTAAATATACAGTGAGCATCAACTATGATTCATTTTTGAAGTGAAGTATCATTGACGCCGGAAATGCTATTTTTGCATTAAAAAAGGATATTTCAAAATAAATGGGTCACAAATCTAATTATTAGGAATTGAATTTTGGATAGCATTGCGGACAATTTGTTCGCACTATGGAAAGTAAAGTGTAGTTATAATAAAAGTGGAAGCATGCAATTATGAGCCAAGTACAGCAGCATGAACAAAACTACAACTATACCGTTGTTCGTCAGTTCTCTTTAGTAACCATACTATGGGGTATTGTTGGCATGGGTGTAGGTGTACTAATTGCCGCTCAGTTAGTTTGGCCGCAACTTAATTTCGACACACCATGGCTTACGTATAGCCGTCTGCGTCCTCTGCATACTAATGCAGTAATTTTCGCATTCGGTACAAGCGCCCTGTTCGCAACATCTTATTATGTTGTTCAGCGCACTTGTCAAACACGTTTGTTTGGTGGTCCATTAGTTGCGTTCACCTTCTGGGGTTGGCAAGCAATTATCTTAGCAGCAGCAATTACGTTGCCACTAGGTATGACATCAGGTAAAGAGTATGCAGAATTAGAGTGGCCGATTGATATCGCTATCACTTTAGTTTGGGTTGCGTATGCTATCGTTTTCTTTGGAACCTTGTTTAAACGTAAGACATCTCACATCTACGTTGCAAACTGGTTCTTTGGAGCATTTATTTTAACCGTTGCGGTTCTTCATATTGTGAATAGCCTTGCTGTTCCGGTATCACTAGGTAAATCATATTCGATTTATTCTGGGGCTGTTGATGCGATGGTTCAATGGTGGTATGGCCATAATGCAGTAGGTTTCTTATTGACCGCAGGTTTCTTAGGTATGATGTATTACTTCGTACCAAAACAAGCAGAACGTCCAGTTTATTCTTACCGTTTATCTATTGTCCACTTCTGGGCATTAGTATCACTTTATATCTGGGCTGGTCCTCACCATTTACATTACACAGCTTTACCTGACTGGACTCAGTCACTTGGTATGGTTATGTCATTAGTTTTATTTGCTCCATCTTGGGGCGGTATGATTAATGGTATTATGACCCTGTCTGGTGCTTGGCATAAACTTCGTTATGACCCAATTCTTCGTTTCTTAATTGTTTCTCTGTCTTTCTATGGTATGTCTACCTTTGAAGGCCCGATGATGGCGATTAAATCAGTAAACGCCCTATCTCACTATACTGACTGGACTATCGGTCACGTACACTCTGGTGCGTTAGGTTGGGTTGCGATGGTTTCAATTGGTTCTCTATACCATTTAATTCCTAAGCTATTTGGTCAAGAGCGTATGTACTCTGTATCACTAATCAATGTTCATTTCTGGTTAGCGACTATCGGTACGGTTCTTTACATCGTAGCAATGTGGATTTCAGGTGTAATGCAAGGTCTAATGTGGCGTGCAGTAAATGCAGATGGCACATTAACGTATAGCTTTGTTGAGTCATTAGAAGCCTCTTACCCGTTCTATTTTGTTCGCTTCTTAGGCGGTCTAATCTTCTTGTCAGGTATGTTCTTACTTGCATTTAATGCATATAAAACAATTTCTGCTCCGAAGAATAGCCTAAAAGCTATCCCTCAACCAACACTATAAGGAGATCAGGTTATGAGTTCTAATCGTCATGAAATCATAGAAAAAAATGTTGGCCTCCTCGCTGTATTGGTTATTGTTGCTATTAGTTTTGGTGCATTAGTAGAGATCACTCCGCTAATATTCCAAAAGCAAACAACAGAGCCAGTTGAGAACCTACGCGTTTATACTCCTCTAGAAATGGAAGGTCGTGATATCTACATCCGTGAAGGTTGTAATGTTTGTCACAGCCAGATGATCCGTCCATTCCGTGCAGAAACGGAACGTTACGGTCATTATTCTGTTGCTGGTGAAAGTGTTTGGGAACATCCATTCTTATGGGGTTCTAAACGTACAGGTCCTGATCTAGCTCGAGTCGGTGATCGATATTCTGATGAGTGGCATCGTGTTCACTTAATTAACCCTCGTGATGTAGTTCCTGAATCAAACATGCCTGGCTTCCCTTGGTTAGCTGAGAACGTGCTTGATGGAGAACTAACATCGAAGAAAATTGCCATTTTCCGTAATAACTTTGGTGTTCCGTACACTGAAGATGATGTAAAAAATGCATCTGAAGCGGTTAAAGGCAAGACTGAAATGGATGCACTTATTGCTTACCTTCAGTCTCTTGGTCACGCAATGAAGTAAGGAGGTCCCTATGGACGCTGGAACTATTCATGCAATTTGGACAGTCATTCTGTTTTTAAGCATGGTAGGCATTATTTTCTGGGCATACAGTAAAAAACAAAAAACACGTTTTGACGAAGCGGCTAATTTGATTTTTGCTGATGAAGAAGATAGTACTTCAAGCCAACTTAAGACAGGAGTCGAAAAATAATGAGTACTTTTTGGAGTCTCTGGATAAGTGTCATTACCATTGGTACGCTGATAGGTTGTGGTTTACTTCTTCGTTTTTGTCTGAAAAACACAACAGGCGTTGAAGAAGGTGAAGACATGGGTCATGAATACGATGGTATTCGTGAGCTAAATAATCCATTACCAAAATGGTGGTCTTATATGTTCTGGGCAACAATCGTTTTTGCGATTGTTTATTTAATTCTTTACCCAGGATTAGGCAACTTTAAAGGCGTATTAGGCTGGACAAGTTCAGATCAAACTGTTCGTACTGTTGAAGAATCACGAGCATCAATTGAACGTGCTCATAAAGATAAAACGCTTGATCAGTTTGCTCGTGAATTAGACGACGCAAACACAAACTTTGGTGAAACATTCTCTAAACTTGCATATAAGCCAGGAACGTCTGAGTTTCGAGCTATTACTGATATTGCAAATGATGAAGATGCGCTAAAAGTGGGTCAACGTTTGTTCTTACAGAACTGTTCTCAATGTCATAGTTCGGATGCAAGAGGTATGATTGGCTTCCCTAACCTAACCGATAACGCATGGTTATATGGTGGTGAGCCACAAGCAATCAAAACAACTATTATGAATGGTCGTATTGGTAACATGCCTGCTTGGGGTGATGCTTTAGGTGCTGATGGTATAGAAGAAGTAGTTAGCTACACGCTTAGCTTATCAGGTCGTAAAGTTAACGCTAAAGATGCCGCTGCTGGTAAACAACGATTTATCGTTTGTGCTGCATGTCATGGTACAGATGGAAAAGGTAACCCTGCTTTAGGTGCTCCTGATCTCACTGACAATGATTGGTTATTTGGCGACTCTCGTGCCGCGGTTACTGAAACCGTCATGAATGGTCGTCAAGGTGTTATGCCTGCATGGAAAGACGTATTAGGTGAAGAAAAAGTTCAACTTCTTTCTGCTTACGTCTGGAGCCTAAGCAACAAATAATAAAAATAATAGCCCCTGTATATTTAGGGGCTTTTTTCTATCTTAAGAACACACGATATAAACTCATATTTTCAC
>NZ_CAMLHO010000083.1 GCF_946479765.1 uncultured Aliivibrio sp. | reverse complement strand
CGTACCTTCATCTCTTAGCCATTCTACTGGGATAAAATCAGTGGGTTGGCTTGTAAGATGACTCGCTTTAACAAGTTCAGTTTTAAAATAAGATTGGACCTCACTGAGGAGACGTAAAGCCTCTTGAGCTTGTGGGTATTGAGCATAAGTTCGCATGGACAGTCCTGTATAACATAAAGAATCAAAAATACGTAAAAGCATAGCTTATTGAGTGTAAGATAAAATCTTTATACATAGCAACCAGAGAAACGCGAATTCAATGGCTAAACCAAACAAAAAAGGGCCAAGTAAAACAGTACAGATCTACTGCGTTAAATGTAGAACTCTGTTATATAAATACCGAAAAGGAGGGAAAGGATCCTTAGTTAAATGTTTTATTGAACGTATTGTTGATAATTACACCACTGAGCCTTGTATATGTCCTGAATGTAAAGGAGTCTTTGCCAGAGAAACCATAATCCGAGGTACGCCAGCCTATAAGATGATTGGTGGAAAAGTAATGATGAAATAAGATAAACTATTCGTATTCGTCTGAAATTATAATATACTGATTAAATTGATTTTTATTTCGACACTATTTAATAGGATGTTCTGTTGATAAATAAACGCTTTCTAGTGTCTTTACTGTTATTGATCGGTTTCTCTTCACAAGCGGAGAGCTTGGCGACGAAGATTGATAGCTTTAAAAAAGCGTTTAAAAAACAACAAGCCGTCGAAATATATGACATTCGCCTGATACAAAAAGAATATCCTACTGTACTATTGTCGCCCGATACACTTCTACCGCAAACTGCCTCTTATCCATTTAAACAGCTACAACAGTTGTATAAAAATGCACAAAACTGTACGGGTCCTTGGCCTGTGAGCCCGTTGGTCGGTGAGCCATTAGTGTTGATCCGTGCGATTTGTAAAGGAATTAGTTTGCCAACAAGTTGGTTTGCTCGTTCAGGGATGATCCATCCTGGTGGTGGATCTTATGCATATAGATATGTGGAGAAATTCCCAAAGAAATTAACTAGCTTAGCGCCTTATATGCATATTAAAGAGCGTCCATTAGCACAAAAGGGAACGCTACTTCGTCATTTACAGAAGATGGATGATAATGCAATTAAAGCAATCATCAGTGGTTCAGATACCATTATTGCTGACCAATTGCTTTGGATAAGAAAAGGCAGCAGATACTACCTGTATCCAATCGCGTTAAAGTTACAGAATTTAGATAAATTCGACTTAGACATGTCAGAATTTAATCAAGGTGATAACTGTTACGTAAGAAATGGTAATGTATGTTGGCAAGATGAAAGTAATTCACAAATGCTTTCCTATATTGTTCTATTTCTAATCTTAGCGAATTTATGTTTAGCTATTGGCTGGGGGATATCTCAGTGGAATAGTAAGCGACGAGAGATGAAAAGCCAAATGTTAGTACTGCAAATACTAACGCATGAATTAAGAACACCGATAGCGAGCTTAGGTCTAACGGTTGAAGGCTTTAGAAGGCAATTCGAATCGTTACCTGAGTCACTGTATGATGAGTTTAGACGCTTGTGTGAGGATTCTAGACGCTTACGTCAATTGGCAGAAGCAAGTAAAGATTATTTACAATCAGATGATAAAGGATTCTCGACTGATTGGATCCCTTCTGTTGAAGAGTGGCTTAGTTATCGTTGTATGGAATACAGTCAACCTGTCGCCTTTAAAATTAACAAAGACTCGGCGATTAAAGTGAATATTTACTGGTTAGGAAATTGTATTGATAACTTAATTAGTAATGCTCATAAATATGGAATACAACCAGTAACGTTGAATGTGACGGTTGAAAATAAAAACATAAAAATTGAAGTCATTGATGGCGGACAACTTACTAAAGCAAATTGGAAAGAATTAAAAACGCCTTTTGTTAGTAAAGCAGGGTTAGGTTTAGGCTTGACTATTGTTGAATCAATGATCAAAAGAATGGGAGGCACCATGATACTTCAAGGGCCACCAACAACATTTATATTGGAGATACCTTGTGAAACAGACAATCCTACTCGTTGAAGATGATAAAAACTTAGCTGATGGTCTTATAGTTAGCTTGGAAGAAGCAGGATACTGTTGCTTACACTCTGAGAATGCCACTAATGTATCAAAGTTATGGCCTGACGCTGATATTGTTATTCTTGATCGTCAGTTACCAGAAGGCGATTCTCTCACTTGGTTGTCTCAATGGAAACAGATTAAAGATGTTCCTGTTATTCTATTAACTGCATTGGTTTCAGTAAGAGATAAAGTGACGGGACTGGATTCAGGTGCTAATGATTACTTAACAAAGCCTTTTGCTGAAGCTGAATTACTGGCACGTTTGCGTGCGCATCTGCGTTCACCAGAATCAGATGAAGTGAAAACTCAATTAACTGTAGGAAACCTATTGATTGACACCTCGACGAGAGATGTTATTAACTCAGGTGACAACGTAACATTGACGCGCACTGAATTTGATCTTTTACTTTTCTTAGCGTCAAACTTAGGCAAGGTTTTCACAAGAGACGAATTGCTGGATCAAGTATGGGGCTATAACCATTTTCCTACAACGCGTACTGTTGATACGCATATTCTACAACTTCGTCAAAAGATCGTGGGGATAGAAATTGAAACCCTACGTGGCGTTGGCTATAAAATGAAAGCGTAAGATTGATGATGATTAAACGAAAAATTGCCACGATTATTGGTTTTTTTTGTTTAGTACTGGGTACTAATGCAAGTGGAGGAGGCTGGTTTAACGAGCAATCTGCACTCTACAGTGCCCATAAGCAATTCTTAGAAGGTAATTCTTTAAAAGGGTTTGAAACATCAATTGAAGTGCTACAGAGTTCGACTGAAAATAATATTATTCGAAATATAGATAAGTTAATAGGTAGTGCGATTTCTAAAAATTGCGGTCGAGACTTATCAACCGTGATTATTCCAAATTGGTTAAATACGGTAAGCATTCAGCGAATAATTATCCAAAGCCCTGGTCGGTTACATCATCGTTTAATTGTCCAGTTTGATAGTAAAAAGAAGATATCCAATATCTCTTTTGTAAAGTGGCCAGATAAAGAACAGCTAACGAACCCTTCTATAAAAACAATACCGACTCAAGATGAGAGTATAATACAATACATTTATGCCACAGAATCGCTTAACAACCGAGTGAAAAATGGGTTGTATAAGTTAATTATTACTGCTGATGATAAAGAAAATACGCAATGGGAATCATGGGTTGTGTTAACGACACCAAAAACTGAAATGTCGGTGTCTTGGTTAGGTAAAAATAAATGGAAGACAACTCAAACTGGTTTACTTAAATCGAACTGTCCTTTACCTGAAATGGCGGTAGGAATTTATGATCATCAAGATAATGATTATATTAAACTATGGGAGCAATTTTATGATGAACAATACCCCCAAAAGTTACCATCAACCGATGTATTACCTGGCAGTTATATTTTAAGCGTTTCGTTTAATCATAAACACTTCCAAGGTCCGATATCGATTCAAGAAGTACAAGAAATAACGAAAGTCATCAATTTCGATGATCCTGAAACTGTAGAGAGCAACTGATGTTAGATGTACCAATAACCCATGAAGAGCAACAGAAAGCAGTAGAAAAAATACAAGAAATGATGCGTCAAGGCATCAGTAGTGGTGAGGCCATTAAAATCATTTCGGATCAAATTCGTGCTGAAATTGCAGAAAAAGTAAAGAAATAAAATGAAACCGAGAGCATAGTATCTCGGTTTTTTTATTATCTCATCGCTTCTTCTATTTATGACTTCAATTCATTCATATTTTATTTGTTTCCTGATTATTTATTTTTAGTATAGATATAAATATCTGGTTTTTCCTAAAGTTACGATTACTAACGCCGATAAAGAGTTAACTATATTTATTAGGCTTATAAAAATGAAACAGTGGATAAAAATTGGCTTACTTTCGTGCGCTGCTGCTACCTCAACTCAAGTAAATGCGACAAATTACAGTGTTGATGGTCGTATTGATGCGATGGGTGGTGCAGGAACTGCTTCTGCTGATTATCTCACTGGTGTTTTTTATAACCCTGCTTTAGTGGCAATTTATAGTCGTAAGGATGATGCTGGCTTATTGTTACCAAGTTTTGGACTTCAAATGATGGATCGTGGTGGCATCGTTGACGATGTTGAACAAGTTCAACGTGGGTTTGATAAATTAGTAAAAAATGATCCTTCTGGTCATCTTGATATCGAATCAGGTTTAAATAACTTAAACGGTGATGCATTAAGTTTTAATGCTGGTGGCGCAGCGGCAATAGCGATCCCTAATCGCTATCTATCAATGGCATTTTACGCAAAAGCATCGATGGAAGGGCTAACATTACCGGATATAAATGCATTAGGAGCGACTTCAGATGCGTTGGAAATGGCAGATACAACAGCAATTGGCACGGTCGCACTAGGGTTAATGGAGGCGGGTGTTGCTTTTGCAGGTTATACTGACTTCTTAGGTCAAAATATTACAATTGGTGTCACGCCAAAAATCCAAAGTTACCTAACGTATACTTATGTAGAAAAAATCAATAATTTTAATTTTAATGGCTATGATAAAAATAAAACCACAGGTAACTCATTCAATGTAGATGTTGGTGCCGTATGGTTTTATGGGCCATGGCGTTTTGCCGCAGCAGGTAAAAATTTAATTAAAAATGAAATTGAAACAGCAAAAGTTGATGTTCGCTTTACAGATACACAAAATTCTGGAGCTGATTTAGGCACTAAAAGCTACCAATACAACTATGAATTAACACCGACATATACCGCAGGTGTTGCCTTTATGACTAACTATTTCATTTTGACGGCTGATCTAGATTTAAACGAACAAGAACGCTTTGTTGGATTAGACGATAACGTACAAATGTTTAGAGCGGGTGCTGAATTTGATTTATTATACCAAATTCAACTTCGAGCTGGTTTCAAGAAAGATTTAGCAGGCACCTACGATGATGCATTTACCGCAGGTATTGGTTTCTCACCCCTGAATATGTTCCATTTTGATTTAGCGGCTGTTTATGCGGTTGATTCAACGTATGGTTTTTCAGTCAATATGGCTTACGAATACTAAATCTGTAATAATAGACTTACCTTACTTCAATAAGAATTCATTATGACTAAAAAAGCAAAAATTGGCATCGTAACTGTTAGTGATCGTGCAAGTGTTGGTATCTATGAAGATATTTCTGGTCCAGCAATTATCGCAACACTCAATGATTACCTAACCTCTGAATGGGAACCTGAGTATGTTGTTATCCCTGACGAGCAAGATGTCATTGAAAAAACATTAATTGAATTGACTGACGAGAAAGGGTGCTGTTTAGTTGTTACAACTGGTGGAACGGGTCCTGCAAAGCGTGATGTTACGCCAGAAGCGACAGAAGCTGTTTGTGATCGTATGATGCCTGGTTTTGGCGAGCTAATGCGTGCTGAGTCATTAAAGTTTGTTTCAACGGCAATTTTATCACGACAAACAGCAGGTTTACGTAAAGATTCACTAATTGTTAACTTACCTGGGAAACCAAAGTCGATTCGTGAATGTTTAGATGCCGTTTTCCCAGCGATTCCATACTGTATTGATTTAATGGAAGGTCCATTTCTTGAGTGTAATCAAGACGTAATTA
This sequence comes from uncultured Aliivibrio sp., assembly GCF_946479765.1. GTDB lineage: Bacteria > Pseudomonadota > Gammaproteobacteria > Enterobacterales > Vibrionaceae > Aliivibrio. The sequence goes on along the minus strand of NZ_CAMLHO010000083.1, from coordinate 1,958 downwards.
AGCCATTTAGGCCTAAAGAAAAATAAAACATTTTGCAGTAACTTATAAAGCCAGTGCATGATTATGGACTGGCTTTCTAGCATTTTTTCTCTTTTCTTAATTTCTTTAATGCTTTCTTTTCTTTTAGTCCCTCTTTATATTCCTTTCCCTCGCTGAAACTGAGCAGTTTATTTACATGAGTTAATGTTCTGTCAAGAGTTTCACACCGTTTTGGCTGATGATATTTGTAATACTGCTTGATTGATTTTGAAAAGCTAGGGGTTGAAAGCAGCAAGGTTATTGTAAACATAATTATATATTTCATAGAGAGCTCAATGAGTAGACAGGGGAAAAGTGTACCTTGAATCATTAAAAAAGTTTATAAAAAATATGACTTTGTGAAAGAGTTCATAGATAAAGACCAAGGAATCAAATTGATAAATATAAAAATGTTAACTAGGTCACCTTGTTAATTATTAATTACTAAATAGTGAACCGTATAGGGTATTTTTAGTTATAATTATACTGGTTACTATTAATGGTATAAATAAATGCATATCAGACCCAATACACTCTCTTTTTCTTTGTTTTTGGTTTCATCAAGTGCATTGGCCTTAGACGCCGATTTTGATTTATTAATGTCAATGAGCCTCGAAGATCTTTCAATGCTAGAGGTTAATGTAACCAGTGCTTCTAAAAGAGAGCAGAGTATATCTGATATTCCGGCTGCTATTTATGTTATCACCAACGAACGTATTGTACGATCGGGGGTGAAATCCATTGCTGACGTACTTTCACTTGCTCCCGGTATCGAAGTCAGCCAATTTAATGAATCCAGTGATTTTGTGTCATCTCGTGGTTTTCATGATGGCTTATGTGATCTTGAAACGTATACGTATAATAACTCATGCAGAGCTTATGAAACCGAACAATCTGTCTATGGTAGGGTTTCTTATGAGTTTTAAGTTACTTAAACAACTATCATATGCTTGGATATTTACTATCGGATCAAGTTTGTGTGCTCAGGCGGCTTATAAGGTACACCAAATAGAAGCGGTTTATATTTTTAGAATAGCGAACTTTATTCAATGGGCAGATGAAGATATGGATTCATCACTTGTATTTTGTGGTGACGAGCAAGACCCAGTGATCCAAACGTTATTAAAAATAACAACGAATAAAAGAATTCAAGGACGTGCTGTTAGTGTTTATACCAAGACATTAGATAGAAACAGACATTGTAATATTTATGTAGCGAACAGCAAAACTGAAGTGGGTTTCCTACAAGGGTTAGACAATAATATTTTAACGATCAGCAGTCGAGACAATTTTACAAAAGACTCAGGTATGATTGAATTAAGACAAGTTGAAGGGAAAGTAAAACCGACAATAAACCTTGATAATTTGTCTAAATCACCGTTTAAAATAAGCTCTCAACTTCTTCGTTTATCTATCATCGAGGGAGGGACCAAGCCATGAAATGGATAGAAAAAGCGTCGTTAAGACAGAGACTATCATTCCCTATAATTGCCTTTACATTGCTATTATTTATAGTATTTCAGGGATATAACTATGTTAGTACTTACCATATTCAAAAAGAGAACCTAATAAATCGAATTAAAGTGTTATCAAATGGAGTCAGTGTCAATTTACAAGCGGCTTTATTATTTGATGATGAGTTTACCGCCGCTGAAGTACTTAATGCATTCAGTGCTGATGCTGAAATTTTGCAGGCGTTGTTACTAAAAAAGGATGGGTCATTATTTGCGGATTATCGTAAAGATGGGTTAGTCGCTCAGGCACCGAACATGGCATTACAAGCTGAAATTCTTGAACGGGGTTACGCGATAGGAAAGCATGCCATTTATATACTTATACCTGTTCGCTTGAATGATGAAAAAATAGCAAAAATCCGATTAATTGTTTCTAAGGCTGAACTTAATGCAACAAAAGAGCAAGCCTTACAGATTGCATTTAGT
>NZ_CAMLHO010000082.1 GCF_946479765.1 uncultured Aliivibrio sp. | reverse complement strand
CTGTATTGTATTCGCTGAAATTACAACAACTGCAATCGGCTCCTCCCCCTTAATAAGGGGGAGGCTGGGAGGGGGTGCTCTTTCTCCACGCACAAAAAAGCCGAGACATCTCTGCCTCGGCTTTTCAAACAAATTACACTATAAAGCGAATCAGTTTATGGCGATGTTTACATCATGCCGCCCATTCCACCCATGCCGCCCATATCTGACATAGAAGAACCTGAATCTTGTGGCTTATCAGTGATCATAGCTTCCGTTGTGATCATAAGACCAGCAACCGATGCCGCGAACTGAAGTGCAGAACGAGTTACTTTAGTTGGGTCAAGAATACCCATCTCGATCATGTCGCCGTAAACGCCTGTCGCTGCGTTGTAACCGTAGTTATCTTCACCAGCGCGAACGTTGTTAGCAACCACTGAATCTTCTTCGCCTGCGTTTTTAACGATTTGACGAAGTGGCGCTTCCATTGCACGAAGTGCTAAACGAATACCAACAGTTTGTTCTTCGTTGTCACCTTCAAGGCCAGAAACTTTAGATGCAGCGCGGATAAGTGCAACACCACCACCAGCAACAACACCCTCTTCAACCGCAGCGCGAGTTGCGTGAAGTGCATCTTCAACACGGTCTTTCTTCTCTTTCATCTCAACTTCAGTAGCCGCACCGACTTTGATTACTGCAACACCGCCAGCTAATTTAGCTACACGCTCTTGAAGTTTTTCTTTATCGTAGTCAGAGGTTGCATCTTCGATTTGTTGACGAATTTGAGAAACACGGCCAGAGATAATAGTCTCATCACCAGCACCATCGATGATAGTTGTTGTTTCTTTCGTGATCGTTACACGCTTCGCTTGACCAAGATCTTCAAGAACTACTTTTTCAAGCTCTAAACCGATCTCTTCTGAAATTACAGAGCCCGCAGTTAATGCCGCGATATCTTGTAACATTGCTTTACGACGGTCACCAAAACCAGGAGCTTTAACCGCTGCAACTTTAACGATACCACGCATGTTGTTCACAACTAGAGTAGCAAGCGCTTCGCCTTCAACATCTTCAGCGATGATAAGAAGAGGACGAGATGCTTTCGCTACTGCTTCTAGAGTTGGAAGCAATTCACGGATGTTTGATACTTTTTTATCAACAAGCAAGATGAATGGGCTGTCTAGATCAACAGAACCGGCTTCTTGGTTGTTTACGAAATATGGCGATAGGTAACCGCGATCAAACTGCATACCTTCAACAACGTCTAATTCGTCTTGAAGAGCTTGACCTTCTTCAACAGTAATAACACCGTCACGACCTACTTTTTCCATTGCTTCAGCAATAAGATTACCAACAGTAGAGTCAGAGTTTGCAGAGATAGTACCTACTTGTGCGATCGCTTTTGTATCAGCACATGGAACAGATAGATCTTTAAGTGCTTCAACAGCAGCAATAACTGCTTTGTCGATACCACGTTTAAGATCCATTGGATTCATGCCCGCAGCAACGGCTTTTAGGCCTTCAGCAATGATAGCTTGAGCAAGAACGGTTGCAGTAGTTGTTCCGTCGCCCGCCGCGTCATTCGCTTGCGAAGCCACTTCTTTAACCATTTGTGCGCCCATGTTTTGGAACTTATCTTCAAGTTCGATTTCACGTGCAACAGAAACACCATCTTTAGTGATCGTTGGTGCGCCAAATGATTTATCTAAAACAACGTTACGACCCTTAGGACCTAAAGTTACTTTAACCGCATCAGCCAGAACATTTACACCTTCTAGCATTTTGATTCGTGCGTCATTACCAAATTTAACGTCTTTAGCAGCCATCTTTAATTTCCTTTTTAAATTCTTTTCTTAATATCGCTTATTAGTATCGAAAATAGCAAAGTTCGAAAAACGAATTACTCAACGAGTGCTTATTATTCAACAATAGCCAGAATGTTGTATTCAGACATGATCAACACTTCTTTACCGTCAATCTTCTCTGCTTTGATGTTACCTTCTGCGAAGATCACTGAATCGCCTACTTTTACGTCTAATGGCTGTACAGAACCATTCTCTAGGATGCGGCCATTGCCAACAGCTAGAATAATACCGCGAGTTGATTTCTCAGCCGCTGAACCTGTTAATACAATGCCACCCGCAGATTTTGATTCAGCTTCTTGGCGTTCAACGATCACACGGTCATGTAAAGGACGGATATTCATTGGTCGTATCTCCTGATAATGTTCCATTTAAGAATAAAGTGCCATGATTTGGCTTTGGTTTATTAATGGGGTTTTTTGGGGGGGATTGCAAGGGTTTATGGTGCAAATATTTAAAGAACTAGAGGCTAGAGACTATACGCTGCGCTAACTAGACCGCTTCGCTTCTATAAGAGCAAGAGCAGCACCATACTCGCTTTTGATCTTATAGTCTCTAGTTAGCGCAGCGTATAGTTAGTTCTATTTACCCTTACTCGTCCCTCGAGCGAAGCGTCCTCGAATCTCGTCCCTATTTCCGCTACACTACCCATCCCGCCACCACTCGAGAAAACCATGCTAGATAAACACGGTTTACTAACCCAACCTATCGCCGACGTATTACAAAAACTCACCACCCCAATGGTGTTTGGCATGGTGGCGATTCTTCTGTTCAACTTGGTGGATACCTTCTTTATTTCATTGCTTGGTACAGATGCCCTTGCCGCAGTGAGTTTTACCTTTCCCGTCACTTTCGCTGTTAACTGCATTACGATGGGCGTTGGTGTTGGATTATCAGCATCTATCGGACGTTTACTCGGACAAGGCAACAGTAAGCACGCCGCTCAATTAACCACACATGGATTAATCTTAGCGGTCATTCTTATTCTTATTGCTTGTAGCATTGGATTTTTCACCATTGAACCCCTATTTCGATTATTAGGCGCAGAAGATAAGCTACTTCCTCTTATTCACGAATATATGTCCATTTGGTATCTCACCATTCCGCTGCTTGTTATTCCAATGTCGAGCAACAGCGCTATTCGAGCAACCGGCGATACCACCACACCCGCGAAAATCATGATGCTGGCTGGACTAATAAATGGCGTACTCGATCCACTACTTATCTTTGGCTATGGTCCTTTTCCAGAATTAGGTATTCAAGGTGCTGCGATTGCCAGTGGCATCAGTTGGTTTGGTGCATTACTTGGTTCTTTTTATGTACTCACTCGAAAAGTAAAACTACTCGCTCCACCAAAACCATCAGAAATGAAACAAGACTGGCAACAGATCTTAAAAATTGGCTCACCAGCGGCACTATCAAACGCATTAAACCCTATCTCTGGTGCCATTTTAATGATGATGCTTGCCAGTCAAGGCACCGTTGCAGTCGCTTCTTATGGTGCAGCGCAACGAGTTGAATCATTAATGTTATTAGTGATAATGGCGCTGACCTCTTCATTAAGCCCATTTGTAGCGCAAAATCTCGGAGCTAAACAACCAGAGCGAGTGAAAGAAGCGATCTTCTTAGCGATGAAGTTCTCCGTCTTCTTCCAACTATTTCTCTATATCTTGATTGTTCCATTGAGCATTCCGCTATCGCATTTATTCAGCCAAGATGATGCTGTTCAACACGGCCTCTGGATGTATCTGATCTGCGTGCCATTCAGTTATGGATTCCAAGGGATTGTGATGGTGCTTGTTAGCAGCTTAAATGCAATGCAAAAACCGTTACATTCTTTCAGTTGGAGTTTCATGAGGTTGTTTGTATTTACCTTGCCAACGGCGTGGATTGGCAGTCATTTTTATGGCATGGAAGGACTGTTTGTTGGGGTAGCGATTGGGAATGTGATGGGTGGGATTAGTGCATGGGTGTTTGTGAAGCATAGTAAGTTGTTGGAGACTATACGCTTCGCTAACTAGAAACTATAAGATCTTAAGATTCAGAGGTGATCGTTGTGATTATAGCAAATAATATACAGTTCCCTCCCCTTAATAAGGGGAGGGTTAGGGAGGGGTTGTTGTGATGATGGTTGAATTGAATACAAATCTAACTTGATTATATGCTGTTAGTTCTTGAGCCCCTCCCAGCCTCCCCCTTACTAAGGGGGAGTGGCTAAAAACAACACCAATCACCCCTGAATCCAGCTCTTCCTTGCTCCGCTATAGCCCCTTCACTCACTTTGTAGTAAAATTACACAAAGTTATTTATTCGAATTTATTAAGCTATTGACGAGGAACACCTTTATGTCAGCTAAAAAGCCTATGGCTCTAGTTATTCTTGATGGTTACGGTCACCGTGAAGCTCAAGCAGATAACGCAATCACAAACGCAAACACTCCAGTTCTTGATGGCCTAATGGCTACTCAACCAAACACACTAATTTCAGCATCAGGTATGGACGTTGGTCTACCTGATGGTCAAATGGGTAACTCAGAAGTTGGTCACACAAACATCGGCGCTGGTCGTATTGTTTATCAAGATCTAACTCGCATCACTAAAGCAATCTCTGATGGTGAGTTCCAAGAAAACGAAACACTAGTTAACGCTATCGACAAAGCGGTTAAAGCAGACAAAGCCGTTCACATCATGGGCCTTATGTCTCCAGGTGGCGTTCACTCTCATGAAGATCACATCTACGCAGCAGTAGAAATGGCAGCGGCACGTGGCGCAGAAAAAATCTACCTACACTGCTTCCTAGACGGACGTGACACTCCACCTCGTTCAGCTGAAAACTCTTTGAAAAACTTCCAAGAGCTATTCGCTAAATTAGGCAAAGGCCGTGTTGCTTCTCTAATTGGTCGTTACTACGCAATGGACCGTGACAACAACTGGGATCGCGTACAAAAATCTTACGATCTAATGACAGAAGCAAAAGCAGTATTCACTTTTGATTCAGCGGTTGAAGGTCTTGAAGCGGCTTACGCTCGTGAAGAAAACGATGAGTTTGTACAAGCAACTGAAATCAAAGCAGAAGGCGAAGAATCAGCAGCAATCGTTGATGGCGATGCTGTCATCTTCATGAACTACCGTGCTGACCGTGCTCGTGAAATTACACGTGCATTCGTTCCTGATTTCGATGGTTTTGCTCGTAACGCATTCCCAGCAATCGATTTTGTGATGTTGACTCAATATGCAGCAAACATCCCTCTTCTTTGTGCGTTCTCTCCTGCGTCTCTAGAAAATACCTACGGCGAGTGGTTATCTAAAGAAGGTCAAACTCAGCTACGTATTTCTGAAACTGAAAAATACGCACACGTTACTTTCTTCTTCAACGGCGGTAAAGAAGACGAGTTTGAAGGCGAAGAACGTCAACTTGTTGCTTCTCCAAAAGTAGCAACTTACGATCTACAACCTGAAATGAGCGCACCTGAGCTAACAGAAAAATTAGTTGCTGCTATCAAATCTGGTAAGTACGACGCTATCGTTTGTAACTTCCCTAACTGTGACATGGTTGGCCACACTGGCGTATACGAAGCTGCTGTTAAAGCAATGGAAGCGCTTGATGAGTGCATCGGTAAAGTGGTTGAAGCTATCAAAGAAGTTGATGGCCAAATGCTTATCACTGCCGATCACGGTAATGCTGAAATGATGATCAACCCTGAAACAGGCGGCGTTCACACAGCTCATACTAATCTTCCAGTTCCTCTTATCTACGTAGGTAGCAAAGAGATTGAATTTAAAGAAGGCGGTAAACTGTCTGATCTAGCTCCTACTATGCTAGCGCTGACTGGAACAGCGATTCCTGCTGAAATGTCTGGTGAGATTCTTTTTAAATAAGAAACTATACGCTACGCTAACTAGAGGCTAGAACGCTTCGCTCCTATAAAATCAAGAGCAAGCGTTATACTCGCTTTTGAGCTTATAGCAAAAAGCCCACAGGTTTATCGCCTGTGGGCTTTTTTTGATCTTAGGTTTCAGGACGCTTCGCGCAGAGGCCTAGTTAGACCAGCGTATCGTTTCTAGTCTCAAATCTTCATTTTACTAATAATAAACATCTTACCTTTATGCTCATTATCTTGCCCCCAACCTAAGGGCTCATACTCTTCAAGAAACTCATCGACTGTATTTATCAAGATAAGCTGCGAACCCAACTGAAAAGAATCATAAAAATAAACAAAATGGCCACTCTTTAAAGATTGGATTAATCTTCGCTCCCAAAATCGCTTACCATCATTGGTTTGCTCTTCATCACTAATCATGATTACATATTCTTCAAGCAATGCCGAAAATACTTTTTTAGGTAACCCGACGGTAAGCTCTTCTTCTACAGGATCAGACCAAACCATAACTTGCGTACAAGAGCATTGACCTATTTTTTTATCTGATAATTCAATATTGACGGCATAGATTATACGAGGATTACTACTATCTGTTTTATCTATTAATCGTATCTGTTTGCCTTTTTTATTAGTCACAAAGCGATAGCCTTCAGGTATGACAAAACCTTCTAACTGATAAGATTTTGGATATTTAGCTAAAAACTTTTTTGCAGCCGCTTTATTCGTGCTTGGCCTTCTCAGCTGATCTGAAAAATCAGTTTCAGGGATCAGTAATGGCATAGATTAACCTTTAAGAATATGGAATTAACATCAGTATAAACTTTGAACAAATAGACGTAAAGAAGATCAAAAATAAGCACAATACTCGCCTTTGATCTTCCTGAAATCAGAGACTTGAATCCTTCGCTTTTAGTACCCTTCCGGATTATTCGACTGCCAACGCCACGTATCTTCTGTCATATCATCAAGAGACAACTTCGCTTCCCACTTCAATTCTTCACGTGCTTTAGCTGGGTCTGCCCAGCATTCTGCAATATCACCCGGGCGACGTGGTGCTATTTTATGAGGAACCGGCACACCTGCCGTTTTCGAGAAGGCTTCAGCCATCTGTAAAACACTGTAGCCTTTACCTGTACCTAAATTGTAAATATGAAGACCAGCTTCTTTACCTTTGTATTTCAATGCAGCTAAGTGACCATCCGCCAAATCGACAACGTGAATGTAATCACGAACCCCGGTTCCATCAACGGTTGGATAATCATCACCAAATACCGATAAAAATTCACGACGGCCAACCGCAACTTGTGAAATAAATGGCATTAGGTTATTTGGAATACCTTGTGGATCTTCACCCATAGTTCCTGATTTATGAGAGCCTACAGGGTTAAAGTAACGAAGTAGAGTTACGCTCATTTCAGGATGTGCTTTTTGAATATCAGTTAGACACTCTTCAACAATCAACTTACTGCGACCATAAGGATTGGTTGCTGATGTTGGGAAGTTTTCATTAATTGGGGTAGATGCCGGATCACCATAAACCGTCGCTGATGAACTAAATACAATGCTGTTCACGCCCGCTTTACGCATCGCTTCAACTAATACCAACGTACCTGAAACGTTGTTATCGTAATACATGATAGGCTTTTCAACCGACTCACCTACCGCTTTTAAGCCAGCGAAGTGGATCACACTATCAATTTGGTTTTCAGCAAAGATGGTTGTTAATATTTGAGGATCACGAATATCACCCTCATAAAAGTTAGGTTTCACACCAACCAAAGCTTCAATGCGATCAAGCACTACTTCTTTACTGTTGTATAAATTATCTAGAATGATTGGCGTTAAGCCCGCTTCAATCATTTGTACACATGTGTGGCTACCGATGTAACCCATTCCGCCAGTGACTAAAATATTCATTGTTTTTCTCTATTTTTAATTTATTTGAATAAGAGCCTATACGCTATGCTAACTAGAACGCTTCGCTCTAGAAACTATAAGATCAAAAGCAAGATTACCGTACCAGCTTTTAACTTTTGGCTCTTTGCTCCTCTCCCTTAATAAGCGGGTCGCTGGGAGGCGGTAAGTCGCAGGCCACGC
>NZ_CAMLHO010000081.1 GCF_946479765.1 uncultured Aliivibrio sp. | reverse complement strand
CAGTACTTCCATCAGCAGTAACAAAACGTGTTGCTATTGAAGCCGGTATTGCTGATTTCTGGTACAAGTACGTTGGTTTCGATGGCAAGATCATCGGTATGACAACGTTTGGTGAATCAGCTCCGGCTGAAGAACTATTCAAAATGTTTGGTTTCACTACTGAAAACGCAGTGAAAACAGCAAAAGAGCTTTTAGCTTAATCCATAAAAAAGGACTTAATCACTACTTAGTAGAATTAAGTCCCTAAAGAATAAAGCCTCGTTTGTATCTAATTAAGATCTAAACGAGGCTTTTTCAGTTGTTACTCATAAATCTTAATTATCAAATCTAGTCATTAAGATTTACGTTTTTATAGCGATCACTTTCTAATGCGCCATCAGGTAGCGTTTTAAAGCGTTTATGTAACCACATCCATTGTGATAATCCTTTCTTAATTAATCGCTCAATCTCATGATTCAGAACCTTAGCGGCAGTGACAGCATCTCGACGAGGAATGTCACCACTTAAATCATCCCCTACCTCTAATGTATAATGATTGTCTTTTCGGATACTACTTCCAGACATCACTGCACACTTTGTCATATCAATTAAAAAACTAGAGCCCGTTGTCGTTGCTGCATCTTTTACCGCAAAAAAGGGCACAAACACGGCGTTTTTCTTACCATAATCATGATCAGGTAAATACCAAAGACGATTGCCAGATTTAAGTACTTTAATCATGCTTTTTACATCGTGTCGATCAATCATCTGATGCCCTTTACGAGTACGGCCTCGATGCTGAATAAACTCAAACACAGGATTACTGTTAGCACGATAAACCCCATACCCTGGAGCAAAAAGGCTGAAGATACGAGCGGTCATTTCTAAGTTTAAAAAGTGACAGCAAATAACTAACACCCCTCTTCCATCTTCTTCTTGTTTTAAGATTTTCTCTTTGCCTATGATAGAGATATGACGCTTAACTCGCCAATCAGGCCAAAACCACGCCATCCCCATCTCGATAATAGCTAAACCTGTGTTTTTAAAGTTTTCATGAACAATCTTGTCAATTTCTAAACGCGAATAATGAGGAAAACTAAGAGTTAAGTTCTTTCGAGCTATGTCTCCTCGTTTCTTTAAAAATAATTGAAATACACTTCCGATACCACTACCGATCGGTTTAAGTATAAAGAAGGGAAGCACATTAACTAAAATTGCCAGTACAGCAAAAAAAACCCACAAAAACCAATATTTTGGAGACAAGAGGTTCCATGTGAATTTAGGGCTTGGAACAGTTTTCATCACTCAACCTTATTAACAATGATACTGAGATTAGTATAATAGATTTAGAATAAAATTTAAGTGAAAAGTGATGGTTACTTCTGAATTTTATCAAATAATGAAAAAAATGGAATTCAACCACCACAAAAATAAAACACAATGAACGCATACAAGAAACAATCAGGAAATATTACAATTCACAACACCTAAAATTTTAAAGTTAATCGAACAATATATTTATATTATGCTTATTTTATTTAACACCATCACAATTAACAGTTTCATATAACTCTTTTAATAAAGTAGATTCTATATTTACTAGACCATTAGATAGGTGAATATAATTACCATTAGTTACATTTAGTAATATATTTTTCCTTATTGATTCACTTTCTTTTGATTCTTTATTCTGGAAATGAAAATGTTGAACCTTTTCATAAACCATTTCTGAAATCTGATCCGTTTGCTCTTGTGTTAAGCACACACGAGACATTCCAACTTCAGGTCTTTTTTCTTGTGATAATACTTCTAATCTCAACTTTTCAGCAAAGAGTTTATCGAGTTTTGACCCTTCAAAAAAAGTGTAATATGGGAGCGTTAAAAAACAAGGCTCACCATTTGAACGAAGTTCAATAAGGCCCATAATTTCTAATGATCTCAAATAAATATAAACACTTTGCTCTGTCAACTCACCTTCTTTAGCTACCTCACTAATCGAGCGGCCTTTTACATGAATTTCGTAAAAAAAATCATACAAATAAGGATGATGAAAAAAATCTCATCGAGAACTTCCGTTCTTGTTCCTTCTTCTCGATTATGAATATCTCGAGCAATTTGAGACAATTCTTCAATGTTGGTATTCAATACGGTCGCATATTCCATCAACTTATCAATACCAATAGAATTACTATGAAAATGACGTTTCAATGTTGATATAGGTACATTTACTTTTAATGATAATTCATTATAAGTAAGATCATTTTCTTTTAATTTAACTCGTAATGCATTAAGTAATAAACTCGCACAAAAACCCATAACTACTTCCTTGCTGTTATTTAACGAATAAAATTAACACTACGTTATCTTTCCAATAATTACCAGTTGAGTTTCATTTTTTGACGTTTATAGGCTCAAAATTTAAACCATATTATTTATAGCATTAGTAATTATTGCAGCTTACCGCCGTCAAAGGTTACAAATATGTTGCACCGTCAACTTTATGACGGGACTAATTATAATAACTTCGTCAGTTTTTGCTCAGTGAAGAGCATCATTTAACATGGAAGTCATCTATGCAGAAAAAAGTAATAAAGATGTCAGTACTCTCTAGCTTCATTGGATGCTCTCTCGTACTAGTTCACCCTGCATTAGCTGAAGAGACAAGTAACACAAACAATGAAAACATTACTGACAGTTCAAATACCTCATGGGGCGGTTCTCTCTCTCTTGGATATGACAGTAATTTTTTTCAAGAATCCGATTATCGCTCCAGTAAAGCCCTATCATTTCATGGGTCACTTTACCTAAGCTTTTGAGATAACTACTCTCTTTATAGCAATTCTGGCGGTTACCGTACTTTACAAAACGCCGAAGGATTCTATTCAACAGATACCGTTATTGGGCTATCCCGAGCCTCATTACTAACCTTTGGAGAGACAGGTAAAGTAGGTCTTAGCGGTCAATTTACTATCCCGACGTCTGAGTTTTCACAGGATAACCATTTAAATACGGCTTTTAGAGTTCAAACCCCTCTCTCATTTACACTGCTAGATATTGATATGACTGTTGCACCAAGAATACGTAAAAACTTTCATCAATATACGACCTCTTCTTCTGGAACAGTGAATCTCTCTTGGGGATTATCATTACTTCTCGCTGCAAATTATTCTTATGGTGATGCTTTTTTCTTTGCATCAGCACTGGGAGGAACGTCAATTAACTACAACGGACAATGGGCTGATGGATATAGCTATGGTGGCAGTTTAGGGACTGGCTATAAGTTATTAGAGGATTTATCAATTTCTTTAACCTTTGCTTCTTCAGGCGTATACACGGATGCAGCACAAGGCACTTTAGGTAGCTTTAACATTTTTGATGAAGCCAAAGCAACTTACTCACTTGGAATGACCTATTCATTTTAAGGAAGAACAATAACAAAACAGGATGTTAATGTATGAATTATAAAAAACTTTCTTTCACCGCCGCAATAGCGGTAGCCCTTACAGGTTGTGCTCCAGAAGAGCAAGAATACGATACGCTTGATAAAGATCAAACCGAAGTTCAAGTTCAAGACCTTCGTGTTGAAGGTCGCTGGTTTTATGCTCCCACCACTGGTGCAGCACCTCGCTTTGCGGTAACTCAATTCCCATTTTTACAAGGAATGGGGAGATATGTTGAACTTTGTTTTTCTGATGAAGGCTTAGAAGTTCGTGGTTATGATAATAATAATCCTGATCTTATCTTACCAAAAGATAAAAATGGTTTCTGTCTACCACAAGACCCAAACAATATTGGGTCGGATGACCAAGTAAACTTCCCTCACGTCATGACCATTCCTGGTAGCTATGCAAAATACCAATGTCGTGAAGACAGCTATGGCGATTGTACTAATATTGAAGAAACAGATCCAAACCCAAACCTTGGCAATACCACTTTTAGAAATAACACACACTTTACGCCAGATCCTGAATCAACCCTTGTTAGTGATCTTAACTGGGATGAGTTATATGGAACCAAAGATGGCTTAACACCTCAAGGCTCTCCTGAAGTCATTTCATGGGAATTTGACCCGAAAAAAGGCGTGTTAAACTTTGAGCTTGAACAGACGTTTAAAATCAACTTTTCCAAACTTTCTCGTTATATGGATTGGTCAGCGATGGAAGAAGAGTTAGCAAAAGGCTCATTTAAAGCCCGTTTTTTCTACTCTTTAGTTCATGAGAGTCACTTAGCGTCGAAAGATTATCAACCTGTTCTATACCCTGTTAATGATGAAAATGACATTGGCTTCTTTACTACAACAACGAAGAAAAAAGATCCTATAACTAATAAGTACGACTCTGTTACTTACTTAAATCGTTTTAACCCAAACAAAGACACAATCAAGTATTATTTATCGGATAACTTTTTTGAAGAAAAAAATAAAATCTTCTTAGATTCCACAATTACAACCGTCAATAAAATGAATGACACTCTGCGCTTACTTGAGTCAAACTCAGATAAACCCATGATTGAGATAGTAAATAAAACTGAAGGTATGGGAATTCACGCAGGTGATTTACGTTATAACGTGATAAACCTTGTTGATGAACCACTCGATAATGGTTTATTAGGCTACGGTCCGTCAATTGCCAATCCTGTAACTGGTGAAATAATTAAAGCTCATGTAAACCAATATTCAGGAGTTGCTAGAAGAGGAGTGCCTTATTATTGGGATAACATGGCGCGTTTATATAATCGTGGTCAACTAGAGTTAAATGGTCTCGACTCTGTAGAGGAAACACCTACGGTTGCTTCTCGCATCGAATTACAAAAAAATAAACAGGTTGCATCAAATTTAGAAATAAATCATGCCGCTCATGATCATGCTACAACCTCTTTAAATGAACAAAACATCATTCAATTTTTAGCTCAGCAAAGCATTACAAATAAATTATCTCCTGCAACGCTTGGGGAAGTCCATGATGACATGGACCTAGAAAAGATTGTTCAAGCAGAAGAAGAGCGCATCGCATTTTGGAGCGAAAACAATGTTTACCCTATTGAAGCGTCTTGGGTATCCTCTTCAAGTAAAGCCGTTATCGATAACCTACCTCTAACTGACGAAGGCTATTTTAATGCCGTTACTGATAGTGAATCTGGCATCGTAACGAACACATTAAAAGCTTGGTCAGATTTACCTGAAAATCTAAAAACAATCGCAGCTGATGCTATTACGGTAACGACATATGCAAATACACTGGTCCATGAGATTGGCCATAATGTAGGTTTACGTCATAACTTCAAAGGCTCTAATGACATTGATAACTACTTATCAAAAGAACAATCTAAACTACTTGGGTTAAGTAATGTGCCTGCATACAGTTCAACAATGGATTACGCACCAAGTATGTTAGATGAGATCCCTACATGGGGACTATACGACTTAGCTGCGTTTAAATTTGCCTATGGACGTAAACTAGACCTTATTGAAGCGTCACCAATAACTAATGAGCAACGTTCAGCCGAAGGTGGTGAATTAGAATATGCTGATTCATTTTATAATAAATACGGTGCAACCACTGATAATAACGCTTTAATGGTATGTACTGAACAATCTCCTATTCTTAGTGATTCAGGCCAACCAACGGGCCAATCAAACTATACGTGTGATTTCTCCCGTTTAGATACTGCGGCATTAAATGGTGACCCTCGAGCAGAGCACGGTGTACTCTATTATCTTGATGACATACTTGGTTTCTCGCGTAAAGCCTATGCATTCTGTACAGACGGTAATGTTTCTCTAAACAGTGATTGTAACCGTTTTGATGAAGGGACTAACCTTCAAGAAATTGCCACGTATCAATGGCAACAATATCTCGATAGTTATGATTCAAGAAATGCTGGGTTATACCGCGATGGAACGTTCAATTCTGATTATCCTTCATACATTATTCGTCGATTCCGTGAAATGAATACGGTTCGAGACATGATTGAAGATAATGAACGTATTGATACATTATTCCATGACTATGGCGACGCATCGGCTTCAGATAAACCGACAGAATTCCTACAACGAATAGCGGCTAATCCAAGTCTCTGTATTGATTCACCAGACAGGGAGCTTACTGCTGGAAATTCATGGTTATGTGATTATGCTTATGGTGCTAACAAAGCTTCAGAGTTCTTTTTAGATGTACTAAGAACACCAGAATCTCAGTGTATTATTACAGATCGTGCAGGCGTTACGCGTAGTATCTCGCTTGGAGAGACATTGAGTGCTCAAAGCTATAAAATCCCAAGTGACTATGATATTACTCGCGCTGATTGTTTTGATGACGTCGCAAAGCCAATTATAGAGTCTTTACACGGTGCGACAGAAATACATGCAAAATCAATTAACTCAAAATTTTTAAACTCAGTTGGTTCATTTGACCCTGCAAATCCATACTCAAATGCAGTTTCAGTTTTGGGTATGTGGCCAGATAAAGGACTAGCAAGCTATCAATTAGCTCGTCGCTATTCTTTACGTTACACCGATGAAGCTGCTTTTGCGTCATTGCTAGATTTACCAGGAGTAAAAGCTGAATACGATGCAATAATGGCACATCTAGTTGCCAAAGAACCATTGGTTAATGCTGTAGAGTTTGTTAACAGTACAGGTGTCACTTATGAAGCAACCATTGATGTTAATCTGCACGTAACTCAACTTGTTGAGTCATTACCACCGCTACCACGAGGTATTTTACACTTTTATAACTTGAATAATTATGCTCGTACTGATATGTCAACCATGATCTTATCTATGGGTACAGAACAGATGCAAACAAGAGACTTTACGTTTGCTGAAACCGCTCAAAAACAAAGGAATAGTTTAACAAAGCAATTAGACCGCTACGGTTTACTAAATAATAATTCGCTTACTATTTCTTTAGAAGGCATTAACTATAAAATTACCAAAGATAATGTTCTCGCAAATCGTATCGCATCTAAGCTATTTACAAGCGAAGGATACAATGCAAAGCTTGCGTTAGACAAAACATCAGCCGAGACTTTGGATTTAATTCTATCTGCATGGGAACCAGTTGCAGGATTCCAATCCAATTTCCATACACCAATTCTAGCGTTAGATGCACCATTTATTGAGCTGATTGTAAATTCATACAAAGCACAAATTGCATCAGGTGAAGCCGGGTTAACATTTGCAAAAGTAGTTGATGGTGTATTAGCTCAAAACGGTGTCGTTTATGACGTTGAGACAGATATGGTTACCTATAATGGTGGTAAAGCTCACACTAAAAACAGCGTGACGGTTATTATCGACTATACACTGGCTTATGTTAATGCAGGTCTAGACCCTCAATTACTGGCGGCAAGTTTTGCTTTATATAATGGTTATACCACAGCAATAGATCCTGAGAAATTTGCTTGGACTTTGACACACAGTATGGTTAAGTCTTACTTGTCAGGTGACTACACAAATATGGTAGGGCAGCACTACGAAACGCTTCGTAAGCTACCAACGAAAAATGTTTATTAAATCTTAATTAATCCAATAAAAGCCAGCAAATTACGCTGGCTTTTATTTGTTTAGATACTAGATATAAAAAACCACCTTGAAGTGGTTAATAGTATTAAAGTTCAATTCCAGTAAATTGCATTGGGGTATCATCAAACATAAAGGTCACATGACTACGTCCTTCAAACTCACGGATCATAACTTGGTTAGTACTTGTTGAGTTTGTATTAATAATCGTCATGATATCTTGAACCGTATCCACTTGCGTATCACTACATAAGTGATATTTCTTCACAGTTTCAACGTTATCACCCGTCGTCGATTGAAGATCCAACTCGGCATGCACTACTTGGATGCCTGATGGCTCCGCTGTAATTTGAATATCAAATCCACTTACATCATATTTAACCATTTCACACTCTAATGCCTTAAATTTTGAACCCATTTATATCAAATAAAATACAAAACTGTGAGCTTTATTAGTAAATTAATTGAAATTTCAGCACTTCTTTAAGAGCAACCATCACTTATCTTACAATCTCTATACCTTAATAAAAGTGTAATGATGTAAGTTACCTACTCTACTTTAGATGTGGCTTTTCTGTGGCATTGGTTTGCTTT
>NZ_CAMLHO010000080.1 GCF_946479765.1 uncultured Aliivibrio sp. | reverse complement strand
CTTAGTATTTGATCCGACAGGTGATTTTGTTGATTATGTCGATGATGATTGTTTACCTGATCTTTCAATGTTGAAGGACATTAATGACTCAAGATTGTTTATGAATATTCTGGAGCTAAAGTCGAAGGCTAATATGAAGGTAGCAATATAAACGGTGAATAACCAAGGTTTGTAATATTACCAGCAGTTATGAAGGCTTAGTTATATAAATGAGCCTCTTAAACGATTGCTATATCAGTGCGCATTATATACAGTGTTATGTTGAGATTGACGTGTGCATAATAGCGCAGCGCACGCGGCAACCGTAACATAATGAGTATAATGCGAATTAGTTTGTTATTGATAACATACTGGTATGTCAAAAAATGACATACAGCGCATAGCCATTGCTAATGTTTCGCTAGGTTCCTAGCTATCACCAAGAAGACCACCCACGAAAGCCGCTATTGCCGATCATGTAAAATGGTCGGGAACCTGCATTACAGCGTCACACCTCAAAACTTCTTTTCATCCTGCTAGAATCGCTCTTAACGACCAATATACAAATAACTCCAGATAAAGTTTATCGCTTTGCTATAACACGGCCAGTAATCTGATTGATGAAATTGACGAGCGACGAAGACTGAGGAGGAGGAAATTGAAGAGAGAAGATAAAAGGGAGGTTTCAAATTTTGGGAAAGGGGCCCCTTTGGGGAAAGGGTCCTAATATTTTGAAACTGACCGCTTTTACGCCTCTAAAATTGCCTCTTTAAAAACGGTCATTTGTTACTTGATTGTTTCAAAACAGGTTGGGGTTACTGTTACACCCCAACTAACTGCGGACATCTGCAATTCTGCACTACTTACGGCCGAAAGATTGCTCAATAGAACCAACCTCACCAATGGCGTTATAGTATTCGTTTTCATCCATTTCTATATGATTTATTTTATCAAAAAAACTTCCGTGGTCAGGGATCATTTTCCATGTGTACATTGTTATTATTTCTCTTGGTGCTCTAGATATTGCAGTTCCTATAATAAAATCTTCTAAGTCTACTTTTTCATATCTTGTTCCATTACATATCTCATCAGCTGTAACATTAAGGTTAATAGCCAATAATTTTATTTGTGTTGCTTTCGGTTCGGTCTCTCCATTTTCCCATTTTAGGTATGTTTGTTTTGCTACCTTTACTAGAGTAGCTATTTCTTCTTGTGTATAGCCTTTTTCAATCCGCGCTGACTTAATTACATCTTTCAACATTATAAAACCCCTGTAGATACGTTTATTTATAAGTATAGCACCATGTTTTCGTACTGATAGCTTGAGGTACGTATAAATAAAGTGTATGTTATAAAAAAACGTACTTGACAGGGTTTTGATTTGTACTTTATTGACCAACTTTTTATGCAGCAAGTTCATCCCGATGGAGGTCTTCCATTGGTGGGTACGCATGTCATAGAAAGGTTGAATCTTGAAACTGGCGAGGCATTACCGCCGTCAGTAAATCAAAAGTATTTAGAAGGATCATTCAGTACAAAACTTATTATTCGTTGTGATGGTAGAAAAGTTCGTATCGAGGGAAATCCCTCACGTTGGCAACGAATGGATAATTTATTTGGCTTAACTACTCTTGATGAATGCGTAGGGATTTATAACCATATATTGAATCAATATGGTTTGCCTCCATTCACTAAGAATACCAAATTAATACCTCGTCAAACTCCTGATGGTAAATCAACGTCATTAGTCGGTAATGGTGCAGAAATCACCTCAATTGACTGGACTAGAAATTTAGCGGTAGGCAAGGGCAATCAAGCTTCGTTTATTCGTGGTATGTCTTCAATGCAAATCGGTAGAGGGAGAAAGCCACACCTTTTCCCAAATGGTAAATCTTGCGGATGGGGCTATGGCTCTAGCTGGATGATTAATAAACTTTATGACAAAGCTTTTGAGCTAAGAGAGCATTTAAAAAAAGACAAACGTAGAAAAGATGGCGTATTAGAAAAGCAACTCGAATACATAGAAAAATTAATTACATACTGTGAAGAACAAGGTGTAGTCAGAGACGAAAGTAGCTTGAAGCAATTACTTCTTAAAAAGCACAGACTACAATTTTACGGCCTTGTATCTGAAGAAGATTTTTATCCGCATTTGAATGATATCGAGAAGGCAATGAAGACCATACAGATTAATCATGATGTTCACAAAAGTATTGCAGATCAATTAATTGAACTCAATATTGTTAAAAGTCGCCAAGCAGCAAACGCAACTCAAAGTTACGCGATTATGTGGCAAAACGGTTCCAACATTCGTGAAATGCTGAAAGAAAGGCAGTTTTATGAACATAAAGCCCGTTTAAAACAAATAGGTATAGATATTGGCCAACAGTTTGATATTACTCGTTTATGTCCAACATTAAAACGTTCAGAAATTATCAAAGTTGAACCATTGAAAATTCCTGATTGGTACGAAATGCCAACAGTTGCAAAATCCATTATTTTACCATTTAGAGCCATTGCTTAGAGGAAAAAACATGTTAAAAATCGAAGTGTTTCCAGAAGATACCGTGTTAATTGAGCGTTCAATTAAAGCTAACGGTGACAAGCCAGCTAAAACATTTTATGAACAAGTTGCTTATGCTTATCTGGGCGGAAAATTTCCAGTTCAAATTAAATTACCAATGGAAAGCGGGCAAGAACCTTATGCAGCTGGATTATATACACCTCATAGCTCTAGTTATGTCGTTAATAACTTTGGGGGTTTGGAGCTAAAACGTTTTGGGCAAATTATTCAACCATTGAGAGTGAAAGATTAATGTTTAAATTCCCAGAAAGAAAATTGTTTTATAAGGGCGGCATGATGATGATTAATCGTAAAGATGAACCATCATTTCAATGTACTCATTGCTATAAACCATTCTTTGATGATGAGGTTTTTGTAAGTTCATTTTTATCTAAAATTGAGTGCCCAAATTGCCAATCTGAGTTAAGAAAAATCACAGAAAATGAACCATTAATCACTGATTAAAAAATAAAACCCGTAACTGGTGAGACAGCTACGGGTTTCTAATCACAAATAACAAAACAGGTGTTATGTATGACTATTCCGAATTGTTCCATTTCTGACGCAAGAGATCTAGTAAGTAATTTAAATAATATTTCATTATTTATGAGTTCAGGCTCATTAGAATCAGGTGACGAGATTTTTGATATGTTGTTAGCCAGGCTTCAAGATAAAATTGAAACTCTCGATAGTTGCTTATCGTATATTGTTAATGCGCCATTGATTGAAGCAGAACGATTGCTAGAAGAAGTGAAAACTAAATGAAAAACTTACAGATTGCAGATGAAAAACGGTTTTGTATTTGCGGTGATTGCCTTCAAATAGTACCATTTACTCATGCGCTACATAATGAGGATGAGTTTTGTGACTGTGGCGGTCAAATGTGCGGCTGTGATTTTTGCAATGAAACATATGCCAATCATTTAAGTCCCAAATTAACAACAAAGATTTAATTAGAGCCTGCTTAAATGCGGGCTTTTTTATGCCTGTAAGCCCCTCAGCCAATCAATACGCTAGTGCGCATTATATACAGTGTTATGTTGAGATTGACGTGTGCATAATAGCGCAGCGCACGCGGCAACCGTAACATAATGAGTATAATGCGAATTAGTTTGTTATTGATAACATACTGGTATGTCAAAAAATGACATACAGCGCATAGCCATTGCTAATGTTTCGCTAGGTTCCTAGCTATCACCAAGAAGACCACCCACGAAAGCCGCTATTGCCGATCATGTAAAATGGTCGGGAACCTGCATTACAGCGTCACACCTCAAAACTTCTTTTCATCCTGCTAGAATCGCTCTTAACGACCAATATACAAATAACTCCAGATAAAGTTTATCGCTTTGCTATAACACGGCCAGTAATCTGATTGATGAAATTGACGAGCGACGAAGACTGAGGAGGAGGAAATTGAAGAGAGAAGATAAAAGGGAGGTTTCAAATTTTGGGAAAGGGGCCCCTTTGGGGAAAGGGTCCTAATATTTTGAAACTGACCGCTTTTACGCCTCTAAAATTGCCTCTTTAAAAACGGTCATTTGTTACTTGATTGTTTCAAAACAGGTTGGGGTTACTGTTACACCCCAACTAACTGCGGACATCTGCAATTCTGCACTACTTACGGCCGAAAGATTGCTCAATAGAACCAACCTCACCAATGGCGTTATAGTATTCGTTTTCATCCATTTCTATATGATTTATTTTATCAAAAAAACTTCCGTGGTCAGGGATCATTTTCCATGTGTACATTGTTATTATTTCTCTTGGTGCTCTAGATATTGCAGTTCCTATAATAAAATCTTCTAAGTCTACTTTTTCATATCTTGTTCCATTACATATCTCATCAGCTGTAACATTAAGGTTAATAGCCAATAATTTTATTTGTGTTGCTTTCGGTTCGGTCTCTCCATTTTCCCATTTTAGGTATGTTTGTTTTGCTACCTTTACTAGAGTAGCTATTTCTTCTTGTGTATAGCCTTTTTCAATCCGCGCTGACTTAATTACATCTTTCAACATTATAAAACCCCTGTAGATACGTTTATTTATAAGTATAGCACCATGTTTTCGTACTGATAGCTTGAGGTACGTATAAATAAAGTGTATGTTATAAAAAAACGTACTTGACAGGGTTTTGATTTGTACTTTATTGACCAACTTTTTATGCAGCAAGTTCATCCCGATGGAGGTCTTCCATTGGTGGGTACGCATGTCATAGAAAGGTTGAATCTTGAAACTGGCGAGGCATTACCGCCGTCAGTAAATCAAAAGTATTTAGAAGGATCATTCAGTACAAAACTTATTATTCGTTGTGATGGTAGAAAAGTTCGTATCGAGGGAAATCCCTCACGTTGGCAACGAATGGATAATTTATTTGGCTTAACTACTCTTGATGAATGCGTAGGGATTTATAACCATATATTGAATCAATATGGTTTGCCTCCATTCACTAAGAATACCAAATTAATACCTCGTCAAACTCCTGATGGTAAATCAACGTCATTAGTCGGTAATGGTGCAGAAATCACCTCAATTGACTGGACTAGAAATTTAGCGGTAGGCAAGGGCAATCAAGCTTCGTTTATTCGTGGTATGTCTTCAATGCAAATCGGTAGAGGGAGAAAGCCACACCTTTTCCCAAATGGTAAATCTTGCGGATGGGGCTATGGCTCTAGCTGGATGATTAATAAACTTTATGACAAAGCTTTTGAGCTAAGAGAGCATTTAAAAAAAGACAAACGTAGAAAAGATGGCGTATTAGAAAAGCAACTCGAATACATAGAAAAATTAATTACATACTGTGAAGAACAAGGTGTAGTCAGAGACGAAAGTAGCTTGAAGCAATTACTTCTTAAAAAGCACAGACTACAATTTTACGGCCTTGTATCTGAAGAAGATTTTTATCCGCATTTGAATGATATCGAGAAGGCAATGAAGACCATACAGATTAATCATGATGTTCACAAAAGTATTGCAGATCAATTAATTGAACTCAATATTGTTAAAAGTCGCCAAGCAGCAAACGCAACTCAAAGTTACGCGATTATGTGGCAAAACGGTTCCAACATTCGTGAAATGCTGAAAGAAAGGCAGTTTTATGAACATAAAGCCCGTTTAAAACAAATAGGTATAGATATTGGCCAACAGTTTGATATTACTCGTTTATGTCCAACATTAAAACGTTCAGAAATTATCAAAGTTGAACCATTGAAAATTCCTGATTGGTACGAAATGCCAACAGTTGCAAAATCCATTATTTTACCATTTAGAGCCATTGCTTAGAGGAAAAAACATGTTAAAAATCGAAGTGTTTCCAGAAGATACCGTGTTAATTGAGCGTTCAATTAAAGCTAACGGTGACAAGCCAGCTAAAACATTTTATGAACAAGTTGCTTATGCTTATCTGGGCGGAAAATTTCCAGTTCAAATTAAATTACCAATGGAAAGCGGGCAAGAACCTTATGCAGCTGGATTATATACACCTCATAGCTCTAGTTATGTCGTTAATAACTTTGGGGGTTTGGAGCTAAAACGTTTTGGGCAAATTATTCAACCATTGAGAGTGAAAGATTAATGTTTAAATTCCCAGAAAGAAAATTGTTTTATAAGGGCGGCATGATGATGATTAATCGTAAAGATGAACCATCATTTCAATGTACTCATTGCTATAAACCATTCTTTGATGATGAGGTTTTTGTAAGTTCATTTTTATCTAAAATTGAGTGCCCAAATTGCCAATCTGAGTTAAGAAAAATCACAGAAAATGAACCATTAATCACTGATTAAAAAATAAAACCCGTAACTGGTGAGACAGCTACGGGTTTCTAATCACAAATAACAAAACAGGTGTTATGTATGACTATTCCGAATTGTTCCATTTCTGACGCAAGAGATCTAGTAAGTAATTTAAATAATATTTCATTATTTATGAGTTCAGGCTCATTAGAATCAGGTGACGAGATTTTTGATATGTTGTTAGCCAGGCTTCAAGATAAAATTGAAACTCTCGATAGTTGCTTATCGTATATTGTTAATGCGCCATTGATTGAAGCAGAACGATTGCTAGAAGAAGTGAAAACTAAATGAAAAACTTACAGATTGCAGATGAAAAACGGTTTTGTATTTGCGGTGATTGCCTTCAAATAGTACCATTTACTCATGCGCTACATAATGAGGATGAGTTTTGTGACTGTGGCGGTCAAATGTGCGGCTGTGATTTTTGCAATGAAACATATGCCAATCATTTAAGTCCCAAATTAACAACAAAGATTTAATTAGAGCCTGCTTAAATGCGGGCTTTTTTATGCCTGTAAGCCCCTCAGCCAATCAATACGCTAGTGCGCATTATATATATTATGTTAAATAGGGTTTGGTATGTAGATAAGAGCTTTATATGCTTCCCCATTTCTAGTTATCGACTTAATACTTACTAATTTAACCATAATCGTATTTACCATAAAATAGCTAATAATCATTCAATAATACTCCGTATTCATCGTTTGATTATTAGCTGTCATTCAACGGCTAAAGATTAACCGCCAGCAAGTTTTACTGTGTGGCCTTGCTTAACTAAAAACTCTTTAATCTTCTCACGGTTGTCGCCTTGGATTTCAATATCGCCATCTTTTATTGCGCCGCCACAGCCGCAAACTTTTTTAAGCTGTGCAGCAAGAAGTTTAAGTTGCGTGTCTTCCATATCAAGTCCAGTAATGGCACAAACACCTTTACCTTTTCGACCTTTAGTTTCACGCTGAATACGAACAATACCGTCACCTTTAGGACGCTCTTGCTTTATTTCTTCTTGTTTAATACGGCCAACATCCGTTGAATATACTAAAGACATAATTGATCTCGTTTTTAAATGATTAACGGATTGTAAATTATTTTTCGTGTTTATCCAAAAACCTTTTGATAGCAGCTAATGATCCTTTCGCTAATTTACCGTGATATAAGCAATACCACGATTTTGGTTCTCCTGTATCATTTTTTATGGCATAGCCTTTGTACTCATCTGATTGAGACTTATCACGTTTTTCATTAAGTACCGTTTCACCCATATCACCAAATTCTCTTGGCAGTATGATTGACCCAGTCTCATCCCACCAATCAATGCTTTTTTTTACCGCACTTAAATGACCGTGTAATACCTTGTTTTTTATCAGCACTTTCCAGTCATCAGGAATGCCCGTCTTGTTTACAATGAAAAATCCTTTATACAATGATCTCTGCATACGAATACTCTATTAAAGGCTATTTATATAAGGATAAATAAATGATTCTGTTATACCAGACATTAAAATCTATTTCGTGATCTTATGTGTTATTTTTTAATGTGATATAGTGTTTTAAACACAAAATAAAGTTATGGTGCATTAGAGTGAACAAATCCCTTTTTCTAACTCCCAACGTTGATACTGATACTTTTGCTGCTTGCTTAAAAAAGCAGTATTCACATAATAGTTTAATCTCATTTAAAAATGATTGGAATAATTTTATTGTATTCTGCCAATTACATCATGTCACAGCTCTTCCCGCTTCAACTGCTGCGATACGAATATTTATAGAGAAA
>NZ_CAMLHO010000079.1 GCF_946479765.1 uncultured Aliivibrio sp. | reverse complement strand
TTATAATAGCATTGGATGAGATGATGTCAGATAACTCAGCAAACAAACGAATTCAATCAGGGGGGTGTGCCATTCACTGTCAAGATTGCAGTATCAGTCAGCTATGTATTCCATTCACATTAAATGAATCCGAATTAGACCAGTTGGATGAAATCATTGAGCGTAAAAAACCGATTCAAAAAGGCCAAGAGCTTTTTAAAGCAGGTGATGAATTACGCTCTCTCTATGCCATTCGTTCAGGTACAATCAAAAGTTACACGATTACAGAGCAAGGCGATGAGCAAATTACTGCTTTTCACTTAGCTGGTGATTTAGTCGGTTTTGATGCAATCACTGATGCTGAGCATCCAAGTTTTGCGCAAGCTCTTGAAACATCAATGGTATGTGAAATACCTTATGAAATTCTTGATGACTTATCAGGTAAAATGCCTAAACTTCGTCAACAAATTATGCGTTTAATGAGTAATGAAATTAAAGGCGACCAAGAAATGATCCTATTGCTTTCTAAAAAGAATGCAGAAGAGCGCTTAGCGGCTTTCTTGTTTAACTTATCGACTCGTTTTCATCAACGTGGCTTTTCTCCAAGAGAGTTTCGTTTAACCATGACTCGTGGTGATATCGGAAACTATTTAGGTTTAACTGTTGAAACCATCAGCCGCCTTTTGGGTCGTTTCCAAAAAAGTGACATGTTAACGGTTAAAGGTAAATACATCACTATCAACGATCATGATGCATTAGCTGAACTTGCTGGTTCAGCAAAAGAAATTAAGTAAACCGTATCAATTAAAACTTTTAAAAATGAGGTATATCTCCTGATGTACCTCACTTTTTTGCATCTAACTCTCCCACTTTTATCACCAAACTGCTAAAGTAAATACAACAGAACGATTTTATGAATTTGGTTTACCAAGGAGGTTAGTATGAACCGCTACCGTAAAATACTCGTTGTTGGGATTATTGATCAGGATGAACAACCCGCATTACTTAGAGCGTTAGATATTGCTAAACGCAGTTCTAAATCATCTGAAATAACCCTATTCTGTACTACATACGACTTTTCTTATGAAATGACATCCATGCTGTCTGCTGATGAACGAACTGCAATGAGAAATGGCGTCGTATCTCAAAAAGTAAACATGCTTAATGATATTATCGAAAGCTATGATATCCCTGATCATGTTGCTATTACCGTAAAAATAGTTTGGCATAATCGTCCTTATGAGGCGATCATTAATGAAGCGTTTGATGGGAATTATGATCTCCTAGTTAAAGCCACACGCGAACATGCCAAATTTGAAACCGTCTTTTTTACCCCAACAGATTGGCATTTATTACGAAAATCACCTATTCCTGTTCTCTTAGTTAAAGCAAGAGGATGGCCAGATAATGGTAATATTTTAGCCTCCGTTCATGTCGGTTCTGAAAACCCAGCGCATTTGGCTCTTAATCATAAAATGGTAGAAGAAGCAAAATACTTTGCTGAGGTTCTCAACTCAACTCCTCATTTAGTAAATGCTTACCCTTCAACCCCGCCATCTATACACGTAGAATTGCCAGAATTTGATGCGATTCAATACAAAGATGCGATTCGTGGCCATCACCTAACTCAAATGAAAGCATTAAGACAAGATCATGGTATCCCAGAGGAACAAACCCATGTTTACGAAGGGATAACCGAGGAAGTAATCTCCGAAGTCGAAGATGAATTGCATGCAGGACTTGTTATATTAGGTACGACAGGACGCACGGGTTTATCCGCTATCTTTATTGGTAATACCGCTGAAAATACATTATCACTATTAAACAGCGATATATTGGCTCTAAAACCTGAAGGTTACATTAGCCCTTTAGACCCTAACCATATCTAGCACTAGTAAGGGCTACCGAGTAGCCCTTACTGCTCCTCTAATAAAATAATCCCTGCGGAAACTCGCTTATTGATATTGATTGGGTATAATACCCGCCTTATCAGTGCCATCATTAGGTTAGAGTAAATAAATGAGCGAATTAACCAAAGCGCAGCAAGTCAATTTCAATAAGCTTCAAAAGAAAATCCGTCGTAATACTGGCACTGCAATTGCCGATTACAATATGATTGAAGATGGCGACCGCATCATGGTTTGCTTATCTGGTGGTAAAGACAGCTTTACCATGCTAGATATTCTTATGGGTTTAAAGAAAAGTGCGCCTATCTCATTTGATCTAATCGCGGTAAACCTTGACCAAAAACAACCAGGTTTCCCTTCGCATATCTTGCCTGAATACTTAGAAAAGCTAGGTATTGAATATAAGGTTGTCGAAGAAGATACTTACTCGATTGTTCAAGACAAATTAGTTGAAGGTAAAACGACTTGTTCTTTATGCTCACGTTTACGTCGTGGTATTTTGTACCGCACAGCAAAAGAACTAGGGGTAACTAAAATTGCACTTGGTCATCATCGTGATGATATTTTAGAAACTATGTTCTTAAACATGTTCTACGGCGGCAAACTAAAAGGTATGCCACCAAAGTTAGTTTCTGATAATGGCGAACATGTAGTGATTCGTCCATTGGCTTATTGCCGTGAAAAAGACATCATAAAATACGCTGATCTGGCTAATTACCCTATCATTCCATGTAATCTTTGTGGTTCTCAACCTAACATGCAACGTCAAAATATTAAGCAAATGCTAAATACATGGGATACCCAATTCCCAGGGCGTATTGAATCGATGTTTACTGCAATGCAAAACGTAGTACCAAGCCACCTTGCTGATTTTAATACCTTTGACTTTAAGAGCATTAACAGTGACTCAGGTATCATTAATGGCGGTGACATTGGTTTTGATAAAGAAGAAATGCCAGTTCAACCTCTTGATGCCGATGACGCAGTCACAGAATTCGATCCCTCTTTACAATTAGATGTAGTAAACGTTCAATAATCTTATTTTGAACATCTGGTTAGTCATATACAAAAATGGCGCTACTTTTAATTAAGTAGCGCCATTTTTATTCGTAAAATAAATTACTTAACAAGCCAAGGTGTTACCTTCAATGGTGTTGCTGGCAATTCAAAAGAAGTCTCTTTGCTGAACTCTCTTAAATCTACCGTTGCTTTGCCATTTTCTATAGGAATAATCACACCATTAGATGCTTTAATTTCTGATGTTACCGCGTCACTGAAAACAAAGCGTACGCCTTCTACATCAGGCATGAAGCACTTAGAGAACATACCGCCAATATCAGATAACATGGCATTCATCTGAGTTGTTAATAACGTTAATTCATCAAAACTTACTGAGCCTGTTAACGGTTTATTCGCTAATACTTCCATAGAAATATCACATTGTTTCCCTTCTTCAGTTTGAATATAAACTAATGGATTGGCTGATTTTAAATTGTTATCAATTGGAAGAGGTAATTCCTGACTACTTGGGATTGTAAATTCCTCGTAATGCTCTTCTTTTTCCATCCATGCTTTTGTTATATGACACGCTTTACCTGTTTGTGAGTCATTAAAAAACAGTGCCATGCGAACGTTATCATGGCCTTCTTTCTGATTCACTTTTAACTGGTAATACAGTTTCGAATATGTAAAACGATACTGTTCAGCTTTAACTGGTAACGCCAAACACAACAGTGACAACGTTGTCGCACCAATCCATTTTTTCATTTTATCTCCAATACTGACTATTATGACGGATCATAGTTTGGATCTCTTCAACGTAAGCCTCGCCACGCTCAGAGTAACGAATAAGTCCATGTGCTAATGCATTTGCTTCTTGTTCTGGTGTTAGATCTTCAGGAGAGGCATGTAACCTCATTCGAATATTACGAAGTTCAGCATAAGCATTATTACGGTTTACATTCATAAAGTAGGCATGAACAGCATCTTGAGAAGAATCAAATTTCGCTACTTCATGCGCCGCACCTTCATTACGCTTACTTGGCACTACACCACAGCCTTTAGTGTAACACCACTGTCCAAAGTAATTATTCGCTTCACGTGCAAAACGAGAAGTACCCCATGCTGATTCATTTGCCCCTTGGCTTAACACAAGAGGTGCTGGAATATAATCGACTTTAACTAACATTGCGTTTACCCAATCGGCAGTAATCCCAGTATCCGTCAATTTTTCTTTATATAAAGAAGCAAGCTCTGTTGCTCTGTCTACCTCTTTTGTTGAAATATCAACGTCATTGTCTAATGACATTACTAGCGATTCTAAAAAAGTACGTTCTTCTTTAACTCGAGCATTTTCAGCAATCACTGCTGGGTACATAAAGCTAAAGAAAGCCGCTTTCTTCTCTTTTACATCAGTAAAGGCTTTAAAATCAGGCACGTCTTCTCTTGGTGTACAAGCAGACATCATTAATACAGCAGATAAAATAAGAAATTTTTTAATCATCATAGACCTCACGCGTTGAAAATATCGTTTTTAACATCTTGATTCGGATTCTTGTGGTTATCACTCTCGCCACTGTCCTCATCATCTTTCACTATTACTTTTAATGTAATACCAAACATATTGCGGTAAAGAATGCCTTTCACATTAAAAATAAACGGCATTACCATTATTAAGCCTACACCGTATAAAGCAATACCAAACACCAAAGTAAGCATAATCACAACATGAATAAGAAGCATTGATGTTAGCTTTTTGTTCGTTGCTCTAAATGAATATAGCAAGGCTTTTAATGGTGGGACTTTTTTCTCACATACTAAAAGAATAGCAAAACCAAAAGCCATTGATAAATAAAGGGCAACCATTGGTAAATAAATATTTACTAAACCCTGTAACACCTCAGAAAGGATAGTCACAAGAGCAACCATTCCCGCCGAAGCTATCCCTTTAAATATATAACTAGTACGACATTTAAGCCCCGCAGCATGGCTCATTCCCATTAAACTTGCTCCTGCCGTTAATGGAGAAACAATGACCTGAGCACTTAAGCCAGCAACAAAAGCTGCATAAGAAATAGTTGTCGTCAGTTCAGTTTCACCCAAAAATGCTTGGAACAAGATCGCAGGATCACCTAGCTGAACTTGTAACGCAATGAAAAATACTGCCATATAAGAAAACGTCAGCAATAAAATAGCGGGTGAAAAAGTGAAGAAATGCGTCACTGTATTCTTCCACGCTTCTTGGAGTACGCTCACTGGGCTTAATTCAACTTGCCCAGACATTGCTTTTTCAATGCTCCCACCAAGGATAAACGTTTTTTCTTTTGGTTGTTCGCTCATTTCTATGTACCAGAATAAAACATGAGCCGATTATACGGCTTTCGTCCACCTAGTGCAGTAATCAAAAAAAAATTTTTACTAATCCTTTGAAAACAACAACTTTAATTGTAACAATACCAATCGTTTTTTTGATTCTTGTCTATAATTAAGCTCAACTTATATACACTAAGCGTCTAAAAAACAAAGTACTTTAAAAAAAATAGGCCTATCAAATAAAAAACACTTTTAATATCGTGACTTGGGGTCTATCATGCGCCCGAAATCCCATCTTACATTCATAAAACTAAGCGCGGTATCACTACCCGAAGGCGGAGATAAAAAGACATTGAACGTTACACTACAATCCGAAAAAGAAGCCGTTATTAAATTAACAGGCATTTCAAAAAGTTTTGATGGCAAAGAAGTGATCTCTAAATTTGATTTAGACGTTAATCACGGTGAATTCTTAACAATTCTAGGCCCATCAGGTTGTGGTAAAACCACAGTGTTACGCATGATTGCAGGTTTTGAAACCGCTGATGCAGGAACAATTTTACTGGATTCGACAGATGTAACGTCAATACCCGCAGAACAGAGGCATGTGAACACTGTATTCCAAAGCTATGCCCTGTTCCCACACATGACGGTATTTGAAAACGTTGCGTTTGGTTTACGTATGCAAAACATTCCAAGTAAAGACATTGAGCCCCGCGTAACAGAAGCGTTGCAAATGGTGCGCCTTGCTCAAATGGCAAACCGTAAACCTCATCAGCTATCTGGGGGTCAACAACAACGTATCGCTATTGCACGTGCTGTGGTAAATAAGCCAAAAGTTCTACTATTAGATGAATCGTTATCTGCACTTGATTACAAATTACGTAAACAAATGCAAATTGAGCTTAAACAATTACAGCGTCAATTAGGGATTACTTTTATCTTTGTAACACACGACCAAGAAGAGGCCCTGTCGATGTCTGACCGTATTATTGTAATGCGTGATGGTATTATCGAGCAGGATGGTACACCTCGTGAAATTTACGAAGAACCAAAGAACTTATTTGTTGCTCGCTTTATCGGTGAAATCAACGTCTTCGCAGCCACTGTACTAGAGCGTCTTGATGATAAACGTATTAAAGCAGAAATCGAAGACACATTAGCAACCGTTTATTGTGACCTGGACGTTAAACCAGGCGACAAAGTCAAAGTGCTGTTGCGTCCAGAAGATTTACGACTTGAAGAAATTAAAGAATCAGACACTAAAGGCATCACAGGCTACGTTCGTGAACGTACCTATAAAGGGATGACATTAGATTCGGTACTTGAATTAGATTCAGGAATGCGAGTAATGATCAGCGAGTTCTTTAATGAAGATGATCCAGATGTTGATCACTCTTTAGGTCAAAAAGTAGCAATTACTTGGGTTGAAAGTTGGGAAGTGGTGTTAGCAGATGAACAAGAAGTTTAATCTCCAAAATATCATCATCACGATTATTGTAACTTGGTTACTGCTGTTCGTTTTCATTCCTAATGTAATGATTATTGGCACCAGTTTCTTAACTCGTGATGAAGCAAATTTAATTGAAATGACATTTACGATGGATAACTATCTGCGTCTTTTCGATCCTTTATACGCAAAAGTACTGTGGCATTCATTTTATATGGCCATTATTGCAACATTAATATGTTTAGTCGTGGGTTACCCATTTGCTTACATTGTTGCAAAAATGCCGGAAAGATGGCGTCCATTTATGCTTTTTTTAATCATTGTTCCTTTTTGGACTAACTCATTAATCCGTACTTACGGATTAAAAATCGTATTAGGTACACAAGGGATACTGAATAAAAGCTTAATCGCAATGGACATTATCGATAAACCCATGCGTATTATGTACACCGAAAGCGCAGTAATGATCGGCCTAGTTTATATCCTATTGCCTTTTATGATTTTGCCACTGTATTCAGCTATTGAAAAACTAGATGGTACTTACCTAGAAGCGGCTCGTGATTTAGGTGCAAACAAACTTCAAACCTTATGGAAGATTGTTTTACCGTTAACAATGCCCGGTATTATCGGTGGTTGCTTATTAGTGCTTCTTCCTGCACTTGGAATGTTCTACATTTCTGATCTGTTAGGTGGTGCGAAAAACCTATTAATTGGTAACGTCATTAAAAGTCAGGTTTTAAATGCTCGAGACTGGCCCTTTGGCGCAGCAACCAGTATTGCCCTCACCTTAGCAATGGCATTAATGCTGTACGCATATTATCGTGCAGGCAAGTTATTAAATAAAAAGGCGGATCTAGAATAATGGGACGCACTATAAAATTTAGCTTCATGAGCTTGGTATATCTTTTCTTATATCTACCAATCATTGTATTGATTGCAAACTCATTTAACGCAAGTAAATTTGGTATGAAATGGGGCGGCTTTACTACAAAATGGTATGAAGCTCTCATTAATAACGACAGCTTAATGCAAGCCGCTTGGCACTCAATTACTATTGCGGTAATTTCAGGTACAGCTGCAACAATTATTGGTAGCTTAACCGCCGTTGCCCTATTCCGTTATCAGTTTAAAGGTAAGAAATTCGTTAATGGCCTGTTGTTTATCGTTATGATGTCACCAGATATAGTGATGGCAATTTCGTTATTGGCAATTTTCTTAGTTATCGGTTTTGAGCTTGGCTTTTTAACTCTGTTAATTGCTCACATTACCTTCTGTCTTCCATTCGTGGTTGTGACCGTTTATAGCCGCTTAAAAGGCTTTGATGTGAAAATGCTAGAAGCCGCACGAGATCTTGGTGCAAGTGAATGGGTAATTCTAAAACAAATTATCTTACCACTAGCAAAACCTGCGGTTGCTGCGGGTTGGTTATTAAGTTTTACTTTGTCGCTAGATGACGTAATCATCAGCTCATTTGTAACGGGACCAACTTATGAAATCTTACCACTGAAGATTTATTCAATGGTAAAAGTGGGCATTTCACCTGAAGTGAATGCCCTAGCAACAGTAATGTTAATTGTTTCACTGGCTTTAGTTGTACTATCACAACTGCTTGCAAGAGAAAAAATTAAGTAATA
>NZ_CAMLHO010000078.1 GCF_946479765.1 uncultured Aliivibrio sp. | reverse complement strand
AAAATAGGGGCATAGTGATTACTTCAGGGTGAAATGTGGACTTTTTACTGAAACGTCGTTGGCCTAGATTTGAATGCAAAAAATCGGTTAATGCAAAAATATATTGGGCACACCGGTTAATGCCATATGTCAGTGTGAAATTAATGGATGTGTCAAAGAAAGGATTTGGATTGACGAGCGAGCGAAAGCTGAAAGAAGGCAGTTGTGAGTTAAGGATCCGCTCTTTTCCACCTATTATTGGTGATATTGTTTATCGTAAAGAGTTTAAAAATGAGCAAGGTGAAAACTGCTATCAATATGGTTTTCACTTAAGTTCTCAGCTTTATAAAACTCAAATTGAAAATCTAGGGTGTAGAGGTGTTATTAACCTAGAGCACATAGTGACCAATACGAAGAAAGAAAGTTTAGGCTAACTACTCTATTACACTGATTGTGTGTGATATTGAAATAAACCAAAACAAAGAAAATACTTCAGTAAGGCATGCTGCTTATTCGCTTCTAGTGGGTGATAGATAGAGCGATTAATGCATGCCAGCTGAAATTCATCTTTTATTGTTGCTGAAAAATCAGGAGCGTCATTCATTTCTAAATTTTGGATGCCTTGCAGATTAAAGCGTTTCTCATTAATTGGTAGCATCCCAGTCCACCAATAATACAGTGTTTTACTGCTACGCGTCCTATCAAACCAATGGTCACATAAAATGGCAACGTAATCACCGTTTTGTAAATTATGGTTGTCTTTTAACTGTTTAATTTCTAACAAAAGCTGTGTTTTCGCTTCTGTTTTTGCATTGATAAATGATGGGTAAATGAACCATACTTTTTGTTCATCGATCAAAGCGCTGTAAATGTAGTTCTGACGGATAGCGTCATGGTGAAAAAGTGAGCAGTCCATAGTTTTGTTTTCCCGCTCAATCAATGAACCCAACCGGCGATGAAAAGCAGCACTTAAATGTACAGGTGACATTCCTCGATTATGAATCGCGGGATAATGATGTTTGCAAAGTGTTTTATAATCATCACTAAAGGCATCAAGTGCTTGAATAAATATGGGTTCTAACAAAGAACATTCCTTTTTTAAAGCCAATGTGTCGTGATTATTCTGACTTATCAATAATAATACTTATCGATTTTCAAAGCGATTGTAATCTAATAATCCCGCGTCTATCGGATAATGTTTTTTATACCACTCGGTTAATTCATCACTGTAAGACCAAAATTTATTGGAACTACGACGAATTGCAAAATTATCTAGTAAGTCAATATAATCATCTTCCTTTTTAATTTCAGAGAGTTGCTTAACAAAAGTACTTAATTGTGATTCATCTATTTCGAGGAATGCAGCAGGGTAACTGCCAACAACGCCATAAAGAAGAGAGAAACGGTCTAATTCAGGAGCTCTATTTTTCTCTTCATTAAATAACGATGAAATGTTTTTATGTGCACTTGTATTAAGTAACGTAAAAAACTCGCTTCGATTATCAAAAGAGGAGATGACTTTAATAATAATCACCTGAGGTAAATATTGCAGCCCATTACCTTTGATACTGTCTATTTTTCTCAACGTATTTAGAGCTTCAGGTGTTAGTTTTGAATTAGTTACACTGTAGCGTTGAGTCACATTATCATCAATATGCTTTCGTAATAGTGAGAACAACTCAGCTTTTGGATCGTCTGAAATATACTTGATTTGTGTTGGTTGCTTAAAAGGTTGAACATCTCGTTGCATATATTTACTTAGCTGTGGTGGTGGATTTTGATACCAACTTTGCCACTCTTCTTGACGAATTTCTTTTGGAAGTAAGGTTAAGAAATTACTTTCACCTTCCATTCGTAAAAAATCCATATACATACGTGTCATTATTTGATGACCGAAATTACCATAAACATCAAAGCCTGCGACTAATAAATAATGAATCCGCTCTAATAAAGCATAATCAATGATCCAAGCTGTTTTTGGTGTAGGACCATTAAGCCCTTTAATGACAGAGGCACTATCAAAATGTCGATAGATAGTTAATGCGGCATTATCATTATTTTGGCCCCCATTCCAAATGAGCTCTGGCGTTAAATGCTGCCCATTATTGAATATTTGATTTAAATAAGTGTTTTTGGCTTCTAAATAACGCGCTTGATTTCGTGAATATTGAAGCCAGCTAGTGATAGGCACCGTGGTACTGTCTAGTTCTGCGGGAAGCGTTAAGTTGTTTTTTTGCTCTCTATAAAACTGAGCGACACCTGGATTGTCTGCTTTTTCTGGATCGACAAAAAACACCCAGAAATGGTCATTAATAACATTCAAGGCTAACTGTCCACGGCAAACTGGACCTTTAATAAAGCCTTGAATAGTGTCTTGTGCTTCATCTAATAAATAGTGATAACGAGAGTTTACTGGTAAATCCACAAACGTTGTTAATGGGTTTGCTGCGATATCTGTAGAATAGCTTGGCAGTTTTGTTACCTTGTAACTTGAGTTTACAAACCACTTTTGCCATTTATCAAATCGAGGTTGATCAAGTAAATAGGGCATATGAGTTTTATCGACGGTAGTACTACGAACTGCCGTTATACGATAATACACTCGTTCAACGTTTGGATCATCGTAAGGTCGACGAGTCGCAATAAGCGAGATTGGTTTACCTGGTGGTGTTGCAGAGCGTACGAGTTTGAAAAAGCGTAACGTCTCAGTGTTAGTAGAAAAATAAATATTATTTAAAAAAAGATGTTCAAATAGATAACGGCTCGTCAATTGCTGTTTTAATGAATCGCCATTAAAAAAAGTTTCCCAATGAGTGATTTTTGTTATTTCATCTTGAGTTAAAGGAGCAATATCACTCATCTTAGCACCTTGCTCAAGCCATGAAATAAGTAAGTCATGCTCTGAGTTACTTAGCTCTGGCATTCCATAAGGCATGCCCCAACTTGGATATTGAGATTCATAATCTGCCATTTCGTCAATGGTTGGACATTGCTGCTCACGATCAATAGAGAAATCATAGCCGCTTAACTGCGTTTCATCTGCTAATGGATTATTTTTCTTTAACGTCAGCATACGAGCCATGACGCTGGCATCGGTATTTGCAATTTTAGTTTGTTCTCGTTCATTCAAAATAGCGGTGAATCCAATATCACGCCACTCTTGAGTTGTTTGAGCATCTTCAAATATACGGGTAGGGTTAGCTGCAACTAATCTTGTCCCTTGATATATAAGTGATTTGTGAGCACCACGATCCATCCCCTCAGCAGAAGACATTTTCAGTTGGCAAGGTGCGTCATAACAGGCATGACAAACCACGCAGCGTTTATCGACAAGAGGCTTTATCTCTGTTAAATAGTGTAGACTTTCAGGCGAATTATACTCATGCATTCTTTGTTGAACATTTTGCTCACCGAATAGTTGATCGTAATTATAACTTGCGTAGGTAGCGCACCCAGAAAAAATAACGACAAAGAAAATAACTAATGAGCGTCTAGAAAACATAAGCACATCCGAGAAATAAAGAGAGATCTTTATTGTAATAATAAATAAGAGAAAAAACAAAAAGCCCGCTTACCTATCGGCAAACGGGCTTGATTTTATTCAGAAATATTAAGCAGTCGCAGGGCTTAGCTGTTGTGCTTTTTCTTCAGAAATAGGCTTAGTTACTAGTGCTAATACGATAGCGACACCAACCATTACTGCTGAGATTATATATGCTAATGCGTAATCGCCACCTTGAGTCATTGAATAACCAACAACCGCAGCACCGATTGCACCACCAATACCCCATGAAGTGTAAAGAACACCATAGTTAGTTCCGTAGTTTTTCAGACCGTAGAACTCAGCAGTTAGTGATGGGAATACAGCAAGTAATGTACCGTAACCGATAGCAGCAATAGCAGTACCAACGATTAGCATGATTTCGCTATCAAATGTACCGAATAACGCCATGTTTGCTGCTTGAAGAACAAAAGCAATAAGTAGCGTTTTAACGCCACCAATTTTGTCTGAAAGCATACCAGCCGCAACACGACCGCCTGAATTGAATACCGCAAGGATAGACGCTAGGTAAACTGCATTTGGCAGGTTAGCTTGCATGCTAGCAATTGTAGTGATGTTACCAATAATCATCAAACCAGCAGAAGCGGCAAACGCATACATAATCCATAAAGAATAGAATTGAGGTGTTTTAAGCATTGCTTTCCAGTTCAGGTCTATTGGCTGACGCGTTGATACAGGTGCTTTACCTGCTTTAACTTTAGGCGCTTCAGGAGTGTAGCCTTCTGGTGGGTTAGAAATTGTTGTAGCAAGAGGTACCGCGATGATTAGAATCGCAACACCAAGCACTAAAAAGCTTGTGTGGATACCATACATTGAAATTAGTGCAGAAGTTACCGGTGCTAGGTAAATAGCAGCAAGACCAAAGCCGGCAGCTATTAAGCCATTAACCATACCTTTCTTAGAAGGGTGGAACCACTTCATAGCAGAGGGAGCAAGACATGCATAGCCAAAACCAATACCAGCACCTGTCATAACACCAAAGGTTAAATTTAGCATTAATACGGTATCAGCAAAGCTTGATGCGATCATGCCAAGGCCAACTAAGATTGTTCCGAAAATCAGAATTAGACGTGGTCCCATGCGATCCTGAAGGATACCAGCAACTAAAAGACAAATAGAAAAAGTGATTGTTGCAGTTGCATATGGTTGAGACGCTTGTGATGCAGTCCAGCCCATATCAGTAACAAGAGCTTTGTTAAATACGCTCCATGCGTAAAGAATTCCCAAACATAGGTTAATACAGAAGCCTGCAAGCAGGATACGCATTGCTT
The DNA here is from genome assembly GCF_946479765.1 of uncultured Aliivibrio sp. Taxonomy (GTDB): domain Bacteria; phylum Pseudomonadota; class Gammaproteobacteria; order Enterobacterales; family Vibrionaceae; genus Aliivibrio. Next base: position 3,766 of record NZ_CAMLHO010000078.1, on the reverse strand, counting down.
TATCGATATTTTTCATCGCAATCTCAGTGAGTTGAAAGTTTATTACAATTTAATGTATGTTTTTTATAGTTGTTTCTTAGAAATATGACAGTCGTCACGTTAATCTGCGCGGAGTCTATCAGTACTTTATATGTATTGGAATAGCTTGTATGATAATTACACCATATTTATTAAATCTAACATTGCACTTTTGACTACGCCATTAACTTGACATTATATAGCGTCTATTGTCATTTTTTTGTAAAATCATGATCTATAGCCTATTTTTACAAATAATTGCTTGATATTATCGGCCGCGTTTGAAACATCACTATAAACATGAGAAAAATATGAACATTAAAAAAATCAAAATAGCAGTAGCAGTGGCGCTAGGTATTACGACATTAACTGGTTGTATGGGCCAAATGGGTGTATCTAAATTAGTAGCCTTTGGTAATCTTAAAGTAGTAGATAACCGCTACGGACGTGCTGGTTTATACATTTTATTAGCACCAGTATATGGTGTAGCTGCATTTGCTGACCTTTTTGTTTTTAACTCGATCGAGTTCTGGACTGGTAAAAATATCATTACTGGTAAAAGCCCAGCGGTAGTAGATACTGATGTTGGCGGTGCAGTATTTAAAGTGAATGATAAAATTGACTCATCAATGACAAAAGCACCAATTGCACCACTTCAAGTGAACAACAATATAAAGAGCACTTCATTTGAACAAATTGATGCAAATATTTTAGAGATGCATATTGCATTACTTGATGGAACACAACAAGTATTACGTGGTGAAAAATCAAATGATAGCGTTGCTTTCTATCTTGATGGTAACTACATCACAACAGTACAAGTTGAAGAATTAGAAAACTATGTAGCGGCTTCACAAATTTAACTAAGACTCACTCTTATTTAACGAACAAAAGCATCCAGATTTGGGTGCTTTTTTTGTATAAGTTCAAAAAATACACTTTTTTTCTTACGTATTTTTTCTTACTCTCATTATTTATTTTAACCATTTAATCACAAACAATGAATCAAATATAAGAATTAACAAGGTCCGACCAATACTTTCAGTTGAATTGGAGGTTAATATTACACATTTATTAACAAAAGTGAAACAACTGAACAGTTTTCCATATAGTTGAATTTAAAATAGAAAGCGATAGAATATACTGAAAACAAAGATTCCAAAATTGAAAGGATGCTCTCAATTTATCTTAGAGGTATATCATGAAATTATTTCTCATTTTTCTCGTTTCAACTTTAGGTGGTGTCGCTGCTGCCGAGCATTTTCATTCTTTTATTCTGGGGTTAAGCATTGCTTCTTTAGCGGTAGGTTGTTGTCATTGGTTTGCATTTAGAACAACACGCTACCCACAAATGGCATTACTACTTCTAATGTTAGGTTTATTCGCTAAGATGGCGGTGACAATAATAGGCGTTGTCGTTAGTATGCAAGCTGACCTTATTACGTCACCATTTATTTTTTCGGTGTCTTATTTATTCTTCTCAATTGTAGCAACCTATCTTTGGTTTAAGATCAAAGATAAAAAGATTTCAGCTCCGTTGCTTAATCGGAATAAAAACATAGCATAAGTTTGATAAATTATTTTAAATAGAAGAGGAGCTTTTTAGCTCCTTTTTTTTATTTTGCATTATTCCATACCATATCTATAACTGTCATTACTTGCTATAGTATTGGTAGTTTTGTTTAAAAAAGGGTCGTGGATGACCATTTCCATTTTAATTTGTGATGATTCCGCATTAGCACGTAAACAGTTAGCACGCGTTATTCCGTCATCATGGGGAGCAAAAATAGAATTTGCTCAACACGGTTGGGATGCCATTGCTCAGCTAGAAGCGAATTCATACGATTTGTTGTTTCTTGACCTTACGATGCCAGAGCTTGATGGTTATGGTACGTTAGAAGAAATAAAAGCACGAAACATAGCGACGCAAGTTGTTGTTGTATCTGGCGATATACAGCCAAAAGCACAGCAACGTGTTGCTGCTCTTGGTGCAAAAGCTTTCATTCAAAAACCAGTTGATAAGCCAACATTGATCTCGACTCTTGATGCGATAAATATCAAGCCAGAACGTCAAGCAGTGTATTCTCCGCAACCAATTACATCAATTCAACTTAGACGCCGTGATATTTATTTAGAAGTGGCCAACGTTGCAATAGGTAGAGCGGCAGATTCTTTGGCTCGTCATTTTGATGTATTTGTTCACATGCCATTACCAAACGTGAATTTATTTGAAATGAGCGAGTTGCAAATGACATTACGTCATTTAGCCAGTAATGAAGACATGTCTGGTGTTTGTCAAGGTTTTAGCGGTGAAGGTATTGCAGGTGAAGCTCTTGTCTTGTTGAGCGATTCTAGCGTAACAGACCTTATTAAGTTAATGGATTACCCTAAATCAGATGATAGCAGCTTAGAGCTCGAATTGCTGATGGATGTCTCCAATATATTAGTGGGGGCATTTCTAAAAGGGATCGGCGAACAAGCTGAAGTTCGTTTTTTCCAAAGCGCACCTGTCTTGCTTGGTCAACACATATCTGTTGACAGTGTTGTAGAATCAACAAAAGGGTCATTTAATCGCTTAATGGCCTTTGAAGTAAGTTACAACATTGATGGTACACAAATTAAATGTGACATGTTATTAATGATCGTCGATGAGTCACTGCCTATTTTAGATAATAAACTTGCTTACTTATTGGATGATGAATAATGAATGGGATCCCAGCAGAATTTGAGCAGTTTCATTGGATGGTCGACATGGTCCAAAATGTTGATATCGGGCTTATTGTGGTAGATAAAGAATTTACCATTCACCTGTGGAATGGATTTATGACTCATCACAGTGGAAAACAATCTCATGATGTAATGGGAAAGTCGCTGTTTGATATTTTCCCTGAAATTAATGACGCTTGGTTTAAAGCTAAGTCTAAACCTGTGTTTGAACTAGGGACAAGGAGTTTTGTCATTTGGCGACAAAGACCTTATTTGTTTCGTTGCCGTAATGTTCGTCCTATTACACAACAAAGTGAATTCATGTATCAAAATGTCACGTTAAACCCAATGCGAAGCACAACAGGGGAGATCAAATCAATGTTTCTTGCTGTGGAAGATGTAACAGCAGAAGCCTTAGCTGAAACGATTAATAAATAATGATATCGTTATAATATTAAAATAAAAAAATGGAGACCTATTGTCCTCCATTTTTTGTTATTTAAACGTACTAATTATTTGTTCGCTTTTTTGTCCGCTTCCGTTAAATCACGGATCTTACGGCTGATGTCACGGCGAGATTTTGAAATCTCAGCACTTTTAATGATGTGATCATCTACACGGTCTTCGTAATCTGCTTTCATGTTTTGAACAACAATGATGATTTCGTCAGTAGACATAGTCGGGTGGATGTAATCCAGCATGTTTTCAAGCAGCGTTACACGCTTTTGGTTATCACGAATTTTCTTTTGATTATCTTGTAGTTCGCGTTTTAGTTTATTTTTACGACGTGCTTGGTTGATGATTTCAAAAACGTTATTCATTTTTATTTCCTATAATATGTAATAGCTACTTTCTTGATTAAATCATAAATGCAACATTGAAAACAATAACAAGATCAATACAGCGCTAAAAAAACAAGAGAAAGAGGCATTAACCTGCTTTCTTTTCTTCTAAATCGGTTGGTGTTACTTTTTGAAGTTTAGTGACTTTATCCGTCTCTTTGACTTCGCGGTTTTCACCAATCAATAAGCCACCTTTTTCA
>NZ_CAMLHO010000077.1 GCF_946479765.1 uncultured Aliivibrio sp. | reverse complement strand
GACATGATGGATTCCATAATTGTTTTGATAATAAATATATTATATAACAATAAAATCATATAACAACTTTGCAGATAAATAAATAAATTTATTTTAATGAAAAGAATATTAAGAGTGAAATCTTATTATAGTAGCATTTAGGATTATATATTTTAAGGTATCTCATTCTAAATAAGGCGAAGTGAAGAGTTAATGTTAAAATACTCAGATGGAGTATTGCAAAATTGTGTTCAGTCCGTACAATGACCTTACCTAAACGGGTAGAGGCGCATTGCCTAAAAGTAGATTGTTAGAGGGTGATTCTGATGACAACAATCGAAAGGAGTCAATGCCGAAGTTAATTACGTTAATCAGACGTATTTAGCTGGGGTTATTTCAAAAAGGAATAACACTGCCATAGTCAATTTATTTTTTAACTATGGAGCGCTACTGTAGGGAAATGTTTTTCTATTCACTTCCTTAAACGGCACCGCCGTATCTGCAGTAGATCTCCAACCAAACTGGTTGTTGTAGATCATGAACTTAGCTGATTTTTCAAATTCTCCGATATCAATATTGCCCCCATTAATGGCTTTGGGTTTAGCAATTATTACGCGCCGAGTATTACTTTCTCTTGGTGTTGGTATCGTTTTAGGCGCAATTTTGCTGTCTAATTACTCCATTTCTGGCACTGCGTCTTACACCGTTAGCTCTGTTAAAGGAGTATTCATCGATGATGGTTCTATTAATACATGGAATATGAGTATCGTTGCTTTCCTTATTTTATTAGGAATGACAACGGCACTATTAACCCTTTCTGGTGGTACTCGTGCATTCGCTGAATGGGCACAAACAAGAATTAAAAGTAAACGTGGTGCAAAACTACTTGCTGCTTTTCTTGGTGTTTTTATTTTTGTTGATGATTATTTTAATAGCTTAGCTGTTGGTTCAATATCCCGCCCTGTAACTGACCGTTTTTATGTTTCAAGAGCAAAGCTTGCGTATATCCTAGATTCAACCGCTGCTCCAATGTGTGTTCTAATGCCAGCTTCAAGCTGGGGTGCGTATATTATTACTATTATTGGTGGTATTTTGGTGTCACACGGCGTGACTGAATACTCGGCATTAGGAGCTTATGTACGTCTAATACCAATGAACTTCTATGCAGTATTTGCACTATTAATGGTATTTGCCGTTATTTGGTTCCAACTAGATGTTGGTCCAATGCGTGATCATGAGAATGAAGCGGCACGCGGTAATGGTTTTGATGATCAAGCTGTGAATGCTGAATCTAAAGACTTAAATGAAGAATTGAATATTAAGGAAAGTGAAACGGGCAAGGTGTCTGATTTAATTTTCCCTATTATCGTACTGATTGTTGCGACTATCTTTTTTATGGTTTACACGGGTGCTCAAACCCTAATTGATAGCGGTAAAGAGTTTAATATTCTTGGCGCATTTGAAAATACAGATGTAGGTGCTTCATTATGCTACGGTGGTTTAATCGGTTTAGCTGCTGCATTAGTGACTGTCTTCCGTCAAGAGATTGATATTAAAGATATCGCAATGACAATGTGGATCGGTGCTAAATCAATGTTTGGTGCTATCTTCATCCTATTCTTTGCCTGGACAATTGGTTCTGTTATTGGTGATATGCAAACGGGTTCTTACTTATCTAGTTTAGCGCAAGGCAGCATTGGTATTCATTGGATCCCTGTTATCTTATTCTTGCTGTCTGGTTTAATGGCATTTAGTACAGGTACTTCGTGGGGTACATTCGGTATTATGCTTCCAATCGCAGGTGATATGGCTGGAGCAACCGATATTACTCTTATATTACCTATGTTAGGTGCAGTATTGGCAGGCTCAGTATTTGGTGACCATTGTTCTCCAATTTCAGATACAACAATCCTTTCTTCAACCGGTGCTCGTTGTAGCCATATTGACCATGTAGCAACGCAATTACCTTATGCGTTATCAATTGCTGGTGTTTCAGCGATTGGTTATATTGCCCTTGGTTTCACGGGTTCTGTATTAATTGCATTTCTTGCTTCTACAGCCGCATTCATCCTTGTTTGTGGTGGTTTAATGGTTCTGTCTAAAAAGCGTACAGTAACCGCATAAGATAATTATTATCGTAAGCAAACCGGTCATAATGGCCGGTTTTTTATTGCTTTTTATTCATGAAGTAGCGATCATAACGTTTATCTATTCTGATTGGAGCACGTAGTGTCTCGTTATACTTTACCTATTATTGATAAACATTCTCCTTTTCAAAAAGAATTTGAGCCTGTTATTCATGACCTCATCATGCATATCCGTTCAGCAGTCCCTAAATCTATTCATAGTGTTTATCTGTATGGCAGTGTTGCACGACGTACAGCTATTCCAGGACGTTCAAATTTAGATGTCACTCTTATTACGACGGTTCCTTTAACCAATAAAGAACAAACGTTGATTAATACGATTAAAGTACGCTTTCAATCTAAATACCCTCAAATTACTGGGGTGACGTTTAATATTGGTGAAGCGAGTGACGTATTACAGCTAGAGTCTATTTTTAGTTGGGGCTTTTGGCTTCGTCATTGCTGTGTGTGTATTTTTGGTGATGATTTATCGACTCGCTTTGGTGATTTTGAGCCAAGTTGGGACATAGCTAAAAATATGAATATGGACATTGAAGAATGGTTGCAGGTGTATATTAAGAAGATATCCACGAGTCAAAATATAGAAACTCAAGTCGAACAACAAAAAACAATTGCTAAAAAAATATTAAGAAGCTGCTATTCATTAGTTATGCATAGAGATAAAGGTTGGTACGATCATCCAGTATTGTGTGCTCGAAAGTTTTTGGAATATTATCCAGAAAAACAGACGGAGATTGAAAGAGTTGTTTTGTTATTGAAAGGTAGAAAAATACCCAAGCGTTCAGCCATTGCATTACTGCAAGAGTTTGGTGACTGGGTTGTTAATGAATTTAATAAAATTGAAAGAAGAATAGGATAAAGAGTGGATTCACATCAGAATGGATTTTTGCTCACAAGACAGAATAAAGAAATAAGAGCTCAAACCTTAGTTGAACTTTGGGTTAAATGTGACGGTCATATTGCACGGTTATTGATTGAAAATGAACGAGCAGTGGCTTTTATTTTGCAGGAACGATTATCAGAATATGAAGACCTGCTAAAGAATCAATCTATACCATACTCAATTAAGCCCACTCAACTTACTACGTATTCCGACCAGCCTATTGCTGGTCTTTATTTTTTTAATACTAACCATAAACGTCAAGCCTCTCAATATTTTGAACAAGCCGAATTACCTATTTTTGAAAGTGACATTCGATTAGCTGATCGTTATCTGATGGAGCGTTTCATCTGTGGGGGACTCTCGTTTGTTGGAACGCCAACACAAAGAAAAGGCCACATTGAGTATCGTAATGTCAAAATTAAAACTGCCTCAGTGTTACCACGCTTTAGTCAAGTCTCTCTTGATGTTGAGTGTTCTGAAAAAGGCATCTTGTACTCCGTGGCATTACATAGTGAATTGGATACTCGGATCATTATGGTTGGTCCTTCTGAGGAATCTGACTTGTCGATCCAGTGGGTTGATAATGAAAAGCAGTTATTGCTTGCTTTAGAGCATTGGTTTCAAACCTTTGATCCTGATATTGTGATTGGTTGGAATGTGGTTAATTTTGATTTTCGTTTACTGATCCAAAGAGCAAAATGGCATAACCTTTCTTTTCGGTTAGGTAGAGGAAACAGCACGCTTTATTGGCGAGATTCGGATGAAAACCGTCAACAGGGCTTTCTTTCTTTTCCTGGTAGAGTGGTTTTGGATGGTATTGATGCCTTAAAAACAGCGACCTACCATTTCTCGAGTTGGTCTTTAGAAAATGTGTCACAAGAATTATTAAATGAAGGTAAATCGATACATGATCCTAGTGACCGTATGGGTGAGATTAATCGTATGTATCGAGAAGATAAGCAAGCGCTCGCAAAATACAATCTTCAAGACTGTGTATTAGTTACTCGGATTTTTGAACAAACACATTTAATAGAATTTGCGATTGAACGAACTAAGTTAACGGGGATTGAGTTGGATCGGGTTGGTGGTTCTGTGGCGGCATTTACTAATCTATATTTACCTAGATTACACCGTTCTGGTTATGTTGCACCTAATTTGGAAAGTGAGAATTGGATAGCAAGTCCTGGTGGTTATGTGATGAATTCTAAACCGGGTTTGTATGATTCGGTTTTAGTATTAGACTTTAAATCACTTTATCCTTCCATTATTCGAACATTCAGGATTGACCCTCTTGGGTTGATCGAAGGTTTAAAACAAGAGACGGGAAAAGAAGAAGGTCAAGCGATTGAAGGATTTAGAGGGGGGCGTTTTCATCGAACAAAACATTTATTACCTACGTTAATTGAATCATTATGGTCTGCTAGGGATGTGGCGAAAAAAAATAATGAAAAGGCCTTTTCTCAAGCAATAAAAATTATTATGAATTCCTTTTATGGTGTATTAGGCTCTTCTGGTTGCCGTTTCTTTGATCACAGACTAGCTTCGTCAATAACCATGCGTGGTCATGAAATAATGAAGACCACGCGTGAATTAATTGAAGCTAAAGGCTATGAGGTGATTTATGGAGACACTGATTCAACGTTTGTCACGTTAGGTCAAAAGATGCCATCAAAAGAAGCAGACAGCATTGGTCATGATTTAGTGCAACATATTAACCAGTGGTGGACTCAGCACCTAGCGTCAACGTATGCCATTGAATCGTCATTAGAGCTTGAATATGAAACCCATTATCGTACTTTTTTAATGCCAACAATCCGTGGTTCTGAAACAGGATCAAAGAAACGTTATGCCGGTTTAATTAGAAAAGACGGAGAAGAGAAGATAATATTTAAAGGACTAGAAACAGTACGTACTGATTGGACGCCATTATCTCAAACGTTTCAAAAAGTGCTCTTTGATAAAGTATTTCATCAGCAAGAGGTAAAGGATTATGTTCGTCACTATGTGGATGACACCAAATCAGGGAAGCTAGATGACCTGTTGATTTACCGTAAGCGTTTACGACGGAAATTAGACGATTATCAAAAGAATGTTCCTCCTCACGTGAAAGCAGCTAGGCTTGCAGATTATTATAATCAACAAATAGGAAAAGAGCCTCAGTATCAATATGGTGGCTGGATTGAGTATGTGATCACAACTGCGGGTCCAGAGCCAATTGAATATAGAAGAAACCCAATTGATTACGATCATTACGTTGAAAAGCAGTTAAAACCGATTGCGGATGGTATTTTACCATTTATAGGTCTCGATTTTACCCAATTATCAGCATCACAATTAGGTCTATTTTAACGTTTGCTTTTGTTGTATATTGTTAAAAGGTATCAAAAATTATCGCTTTTTATCATATGTTTACTTTTTATTCAGTATGATGGTTAGTGATAAATTGCATTTAAAGTCAATAGGATTTTAATAGTAAAAATTTGCGTCCTAACGCATAATCAGTATGCGATAACCTTTTTTTTTAAGGTAAAATAGGCATGAAATTAGCCTCAGTTGAGGTTGCTGTAGATTTAAGTCGGAGTGTCAGTTGTGATTAAAGTTTTCCTTGTAGATGATCATGAGCTGGTTCGCACAGGGATTAGACGTATTCTTGAAGACGTCCGTGGGATTAAAGTAGTAGGGGAAGCTCACAGCGGTGAAGACGCCGTAAAATGGTGTCGAACAGAGCAGGCAGATATTGTTCTAATGGATATGAACATGCCTGGTATTGGTGGTTTAGAAGCCACGAAAAAGATTTTAAGATTTAACCCAGATATGAAAGTTATAGTATTAACTATTCATACGGAAAACCCATTTCCGACAAAAGTAATGCAAGCCGGAGCGGCTGGTTATTTGACGAAAGGGGCATGCCCTGATGAAATGGTGAATGCCATTCGCATGGTGCAAAGTGGGCAACGTTATTTATCACCTGAAATAGCGCAGCAAATGGCATTAAGTCAATTTACACCAGATTCTGAGAATCCATTCAAAGAGTTGTCAGAGCGTGAATTACAGATCATGATTATGATTACCAAGGGCGAAAAAGTGACGGATATTTCCGAACAGCTGAATTTAAGCCCTAAAACGGTAAACAGCTATCGTTATCGCTTATTCAATAAATTGAACATAAGCGGAGATGTTGAATTAACACATTTAGCTATTCGTCACGGTATTCTAAATGCTGAGACATTATAGTGTTTTCCTTTGATTCAACAGCTTTTCTAAAATCAGTAACTCATCAGCCCGGTGTTTATCGTATGTATAACACTGAGGCTGAAGTTATTTATGTCGGTAAAGCTAAAGATTTAAAAAAGCGATTATCTAGCTATTTTCGCAGTAATATCCCATCAGAAAAAACCAAAGCCTTAGTTAGTCATATTAACCATGTTGATGTAACTGTCACACATACTGAAACCGAAGCCCTTATTCTTGAACATAATTATATTAAGCAGTATCTGCCAAAATATAATGTGTTACTTCGTGATGATAAATCTTATCCTTATATTTTCATTTCAAACCACAAGCATCCTAGGATCTCTATCCACCGAGGGGCGAAGCGAAAAAAAGGCGAATATTTTGGGCCTTACCCAGATTCTGGAGCCGTAAGAGAAAGTCTACACCTCATTCAAAAGCTTTTTCCTATTCGTCAATGTGAAGATTCTGTGTATGCAAATCGTCATCGTCCTTGTTTGATGTATCAAATAGGTCGCTGCTTGGCACCTTGTGTTAAAGGTATTGTTAGCGACGAGAAGTATAAAGAGCAAACAGAATTCATTCGTTTATTTTTACAAGGCAAAAACCGACAGGTTATTCAAACGTTGGTTGAGCAGATGGAAGATGCGAGTCAAACGCTTAAGTTTGAAAAAGCGGCTGTTATTCGTGATCAAATTCAAGCAATGAGACGTGTTCAAGAGCAACAGTATGTATCGGACGATAGTGGCGATGACTTGGATGTTCTTGGTTTTGCGATTGAGAATGGATTAGCTTGCGTACATCTACTCATGATCCGACAAGGAAAGATTTTAGGAAGCCGCAGCTTTTTCCCTAAAATTCCAGCAAAAACAGATAAAGAAGAGGTATTTTCTAGTTTTCTTACGCAATACTATTTGAATCACTCACAGGGCCGAACGATCCCAAACCGTGTGATCACCAGTTTTGAATTTGATGGTGAAGGATTAGAGCAAGCATTAACTGAGTTATCAGGGCGTAAAGTTCAGTTTCAATTAAGTCCTAAAGGAATGAAAGGGCGCTACTTAAAACTGGCAGACACCAATGCATTAACGGCGTTAACCAGTAAGTCGAACCATAAATTAAGCATCTATCAACGATTTAAACAGTTAGAGGAGGCGTTATCTTTAGCTTCCATTCAACGTATGGAATGTTTTGATATCAGTCATACTATGGGGGAGAAAACGGTTGCATCGTGTGTTGTTTTTAATCAGGAAGGACCAGTAAAAGCAGAGTATAGACGTTATAATATCACCGGTATCACTGGAGGTGATGATTATGCCGCTATGGCTCAAGTTCTTGAACGTCGATACAGCAAACAATTAGATGTTGATAAGATTCCTGATATTGTATTTATTGATGGGGGGAAAGGGCAATTAAATCGTGCTTATGAAGTTATTTCTAAGCATTGGGATGATTGGCCAAAACAACCACTATTATTAGGGATTGCAAAAGGAGTTACACGTAAACATGGTTTAGAGACCTTAGTTAAAGTTTCTGGAGAAGAGTTTACGATGCCGAGTGATTCTCCAGCGTTGCACTTAATCCAGCATATTAGAGATGAAAGCCATAATCACGCAATCAGTGGACATAGAGCGCAGCGTGCTAAAGTAAGAAAAACCAGTACGTTGCAAAATATTGAAGGGGTTGGTCCAAAACGAAGACAAGCATTATTGCAATATTTAGGTGGTCTACAAGAATTAAAAAGTGCAAGTGTTGAAGAAATAGCCAAAGTACCTGGTATTAGTCACTCTTTGGCAGAAAAAATACAGGATGCGTTGAAACAAGGATAAAAAAAGCGCACCATAGGCCCAGCAGACCAAAACTAAAGAATTATTATGCGATTAACTATACCAAATATACTCACATTTATTCGACTAGCACTTATCCCTGTGTTTGTTGTTGTTTTTTACTTGCCTTATGAATGGTCCGCTGTTGCTGCTGCAATGGTTTTCTGGGTTGCCGGTTTTACTGATTGGCTAGATGGACTATTAGCTCGAAAATTAGGGCAGACGTCTCGTTTTGGTGCTTTTTTAGACCCTGTTGCTGATAAGGTGATGGTTGCTGCGGCGTTAATTTTAATTACTGAACATTATCATTCTATTTGGATTACGATCCCCGCGATTACAATGATTGGCCGTGAGCTTATCATTTCAGCATTAAGAGAGTGGATGGCAGAGATTGGTAAGCGTGCCAGTGTTGCAGTGTCATGGGTCGGTAAAGTGAAAACTGTTTCCCAAATGTTTGCTCTGTGGGTATTGATTTGGCGTTATGATGATTGGATGGTGTGGGTTGGATATGTTGCTCTTTATATAGCTACTATTTTAACGTACTGGTCTATGGTTCAATACTTAGCAGCAGCTAAAGATGATTTGCTTAATGCAGATGATTAATGAATGAATTCATATGAAAAGCGAACTTAGGTTCGCTTTTTTTATAGCATGTTAGGCGAGAAACCCCAGTGTTCAGCTTGCTGTCGCTGGGATGA
>NZ_CAMLHO010000076.1 GCF_946479765.1 uncultured Aliivibrio sp. | reverse complement strand
TAAAAGTTCAATTTAATGCAAAACTAACTCTTAATTATTTGTGTATAAGAGTTAGTTAGTAAGGGGGAGGAGCGAAGATCAAAAGCGAGAGCCTCTGAACTCTGCCAGCGAAGCGATCTTAATTCTAGCTTTTGCTCTTTAATTAACCACAGTATATACTCATGTTTACCTGTTTATTCTTACAGTAGGCTTAGCATGACGTATCTCACCGACAAGTACCTCAATCCGTTTACAGACTTTGGCTTTAAAAAGCTGTTTGGCTCTGAGGCAAACAAAACCATCCTCATTGATTTCTTAAATACGTTATTAGAAGGAGAGGAATCAACGATTGTAGATTTAACCTTTATTTCTAATGAGCAATTAGGTAAGCAGATTGTCGATCGTCGAGCAGTGTTTGATATTTACTGTGAAAACGAGAAAGGTGAAAAGTTTATTGTTGAGTTGCAGAAATCTAAACAAAACTTCTTTAAAGATCGCAGTGTGTTTTATTCGTCATTTCCTATTCAAGAGCAGGGACAAAAGGGTAATTGGAACTTTGAATTAAAGGCCATTTATACGATTGCCATTTTGGACTTTGTCTTTGATGAAGATAAGGAAGACAAAGAAAAGTATTTTTACAAAGTGAAATTGTCAGATGTAGATACCAATAAGGTGTTCTACGATAAGCTCACTTTTATCTACCTTGAAATGCCAAAGTTCACTAAAGCATTAGCTGATCTAACTACGCATTTTGAGCGTTGGATGTATGTATTTAAGAACCTTGAAACTTTACAAGATTATCCAGAATCGTTGACTGAAGGTGTATTTAAATCTTTCTTTGCAGAGGCTGAATTAGCACAATTGCCGTTAGAAAAACAAAGAGAATACGAGAATAGCCTCAAGTATTACAGAGATTTAAATAATGTTATTGATACGGCATTTGATGATGGTAAGGAGCTAGGTAAGGCCGAGGGTATAGAGCTAGGTAAGGCTGAAGGGATATTAGAAGTTGCAAGGAATTTATTGGATGTTCTTGATAATCATACCATTGCCTTGAAAACGGGGTTGAGTGTTGAAGAGATCCAAAAATTAAGATAGCAGGTTTCAGAGGTAATCGTTGTGATTACAGCGAGTAATATACTGTTCCCTCCCCTTAATAAGGGGAGGGTTAGGGAGGGGTTATTGAGATAAAGATTGAATTGCGTTCATAGTTAACTTGATTTATGCGCTGTGAGCTCTTGACCCCCTCCCAGCCTCCCCCTTAGTAAGGGGGAGGAGCGAAGATCAAAAGCGAGAGCCTCTGAACTCTGCCAGCGAAGCGATCTTAATTCTAGCTTTTGCTCTTTAATTAACCACAGTATATACTCATGTTTACCTGTTTATTCTTACAGTAGGCTTAGCATGACGTATCTCACCGACAAGTACCTCAATCCGTTTACAGACTTTGGCTTTAAAAAGCTGTTTGGCTCTGAGGCAAACAAAACCATCCTCATTGATTTCTTAAATACGTTATTAGAAGGAGAGGAATCAACGATTGTAGATTTAACCTTTATTTCTAATGAGCAATTAGGTAAGCAGATTGTCGATCGTCGAGCAGTGTTTGATATTTACTGTGAAAACGAGAAAGGTGAAAAGTTTATTGTTGAGTTGCAGAAATCTAAACAAAACTTCTTTAAAGATCGCAGTGTGTTTTATTCGTCATTTCCTATTCAAGAGCAGGGACAAAAGGGTAATTGGAACTTTGAATTAAAGGCCATTTATACGATTGCCATTTTGGACTTTGTCTTTGATGAAGATAAGGAAGACAAAGAAAAGTATTTTTACAAAGTGAAATTGTCAGATGTAGATACCAATAAGGTGTTCTACGATAAGCTCACTTTTATCTACCTTGAAATGCCAAAGTTCACTAAAGCATTAGCTGATCTAACTACGCATTTTGAGCGTTGGATGTATGTATTTAAGAACCTTGAAACTTTACAAGATTATCCAGAATCGTTGACTGAAGGTGTATTTAAATCTTTCTTTGCAGAGGCTGAATTAGCACAATTGCCGTTAGAGAAGCAAAGAGAGTACGAGAATAGCCTCAAGTATTACCGAGATTTAAATAATGTTATTGATACGGCATTTGATGATGGTAAAGAGCTAGGTAAGGCCGAGGGTATAGAGCTAGGTAAGGTAGAGGGGGAATACAAAAAATCACTGGAAATAGCGAAGAACCTATTAGATATATTAGATAACGATATCATAGCGCTAAAAACAGGTTTAAGTATTGAAGAGATCCAAAGATTAAGATAGTAGGGGAAAGCGGGATTCAGGGCTCAGGTTTCAGGAAGATCAAAAGCGAGTACCCCTGAAACCTTTAAGCGTAGCGCCCTTAACCCTGCTATAGTATCCAAATAGACAACAATAATGGATTGAGAATGATTGATTCTATCGTTAGTTTGGCCAAAATGGATGAGGGTATTGAACTTGTATGGATATACGGCTCACGCGCTCAAGGCACGTATCATCAAGAGAGTGATTTTGATTTAGCGGTGGCATTTAATGATCATTCGTTATCTACTTTTGCTTTGCGAACTCGCCCTGAGTGTTTGGCTATAGAATGGGCTGAGCATTTGAACCTACCCTTAGATAAAGTCAGTATTGTAGATATTAATCACATACCGATAGCCCTTGCATTTAATGTTATTGAGTACGGAAAACTGATTTATAACAATAATCCTCTTCTATTTTATAAAGAGCAGAATCGTATTAACTCAATGTTTGAGTATCAATTGATTGAAAGCAAAAGAAGTGCATCGTATGAATAAAGGTCTTGAATTATATCTAGCGGAAGTTGAGTCTCATAAAGCAAAATACCTCAAAGAGTTAAATGAGCTTCGTTTTGACCTTAATCAGTCGACCTTAAAAAGTCGTGATTATTTAGCCGCCGAGCGTCTATTGCAGGTTTTTACTGAAATGTGCATTGGGCTATCTAAGCATATGGTAAAAAAAATCCAAAATAAAAGCCCAACGGAAGCCTATCAATCATTTTCTTTGCTAAAAGAGCATGGCCTAATTTCTAGTGATGAGCTGCGTACGTGGAAGCAGATTATTGGTATGCGTAATAGTTTGGTGCATGATTATTTAAATATTGATTTACTGATTGTTGAAGATATTTTGCGTGAAGGCCATTATCAAGCTCTTGCCGACTTTACGGAGAAGGCGGTTACTTTTTTATTGTCTGAGTAGATAAGTGATAAGAGTAGGGCGCTTCGAGAGGCTAGGATGGACGGACTGCGTCCTCTACGGGCGAGTATGAGAACAGGTGAGGTTTCAGGATTCAGGAAGATCAAAAGCTAGTATGGTGCTTGCTTTTGCTCTTATAGCAGCGAAGCGTATAGTTTCTAATCACTCTCACTTCAATTGCATTCCTCTCACGACCCTATTATTATCGTAATGTATATTCATCTTTACTTACGAGCCCTCATGCCTCTTACTGTTATTAATCCCAATACCCCTAATCATATTGCTCTCTATGCCGCTTTGCTTTGTAGCCAAAATACGCTGAATAAAGTCAAAAAAGCCATGATGCTGATCTTAGCTGAGCCTGAATCACCACAAAGTGAGTTGAACTTTACTCAAGCACTTTCCGATCTATGCC
This sequence comes from uncultured Aliivibrio sp., assembly GCF_946479765.1. Classification (GTDB taxonomy): domain Bacteria; phylum Pseudomonadota; class Gammaproteobacteria; order Enterobacterales; family Vibrionaceae; genus Aliivibrio. Next base: position 5,147 of record NZ_CAMLHO010000076.1, on the reverse strand, counting down.
AGCAAAAAATGATGTATCAAGAGGGCAATAAGCTATGCTTTACTCCGCAAGGGTTAACGCGGGCGCTATTGGCATTTGGTGAGATAAATAATACCCAGTTAGAAGATTTGGTTGAGTCGAATATCGATAATCCTAAAGCGCCTTATGTGGGTTTGTTTGCGGTGGCTTCTGATTATGATTGGCTGATGGATTTATTGCATGAACTAAATAACCCATCAGATATCGGCTTGGCTTTTGATATTCTCTGCTCTGATCCAATCAGTTGGCAGTTAAATGACCGGATTTGGGTTAATCTGTTTGCTCAAGTGATGATGGTTAACTGGTATAAGCTATTAAACGATCGCCCAAATAAGATGGAATTTACCACTGCCATTGAGGTGATGGATGAGTGGCGAATTAACCAGTTTGGTGTGAACTTTCAGTTTGATAAGTGGTGCTTCGCCCCAAGAATAAAGAGTGACTATCTGCTTTCTGCTTCCCATTTTGATAGCACTTATCTTCGTCATCGAGACGCTTTTCGTCCTATTAATTCAGATAAAATCTCTTTTACTCAACTGTGTGATTTGGCATTGGTGAGTGTGCTTGACCCTTCTCTTACCTCTACAACCAAAGCAAAAATGAGTATGGCTTTCTATAGCATGCCAGAGCTTTCTACGCAGTATTGGCGTGCGTCTATCAATCTTATTACTGCCAGTGACAGTGTGTTGGCGCACTATTTTGAGGACCCTGAACTCTGGCTAGACTCATTAGTGGATAGTCGAGGCCAGGTGGCGTGGGGGCGCATGTTAATTGAATCAATTATCGCTTATCGTCTGCGTGATAATACCAATGTCTGGATTGGGTTAATGACCTTAGCACGTACTTCAGAGATGAGGTCGTTATTAGATCACCCGGATAACTTTGCTCTGGCTCAGGTGGCAAAAAATGCGTTAACTCGTTTGCTGGATCAAGACAATCCATTAATACATGTCGCTTCGCCTTGGCAGCAATGGTTAACGCGCATTGACGGCACATTAAATCCAATAGCGGTAAAGCAAGAGCGTCTGATTTGGCAGTTGGATCCATTGGCATCGAAAGTTGAAGCGAAAATTCAGGCGAAAAGTAAGCGTGGTTGGAGTCAAGGTCGCAAGGTGCCGCTAGAGAAGTTTGGTTATAAACACAAAGAAATCCTCAGCACCAGTGACACAACGATCTTATCTGCTGCTTCGTATGAGGGCATGATTTGGGGCGGTGGTTCAAAAATCACTAAGCCCGTTGCCCATGCCTTGTGTGATGCCGATAATCTTTATGATCATCAGGGTGAACAAGTCTCTTTTTATCGAGAAACGCCGTTGTTGGTGTGGCGCACAGAGGGGGCAGAGTTGGCCTTTGAGGCGTACCCTTATTATTCAGAGCGGACTTGTACTCAATCGTGGTTGCATCAATCGAATGACAGTGTGTTTCGTTTTATTGATGCGCCAGAGCAGATCACTGAATTTTTAGAAGAGTTAAGAGTTCGAGATCCACATTTTCCAGCAACTCAAACGGCAGAGTTAATTGCGGTGTTGGGCGAGCACGTTCATTGGTTTGATATTGATGAGCAACGAGGAACCGTGACGCGTGGTGAGTGTGTGGCCGAGCCTCAATTGTGGCTAGCGTGGAATGGAATATCGTTGGATGTCGCGATTGAGTATGGTTCGTTAGACAACAAAGTCAGTTGGTCGCCGGGTAAAGGCAACGAGTGGGAAAGTGGCTTTGATGGGATCTGGTATCAACGGGATCTAGCGAATGAAAAGCATCACGCTACGTTGTTAGTTAAAGAGTTAGGCTTAGAAAAAAACAGCGCGTTTACTTGGCAAATTGAAGGTGAAGCTGCGTTGGAGTTTATTACTCAAATCGATGGGGAATTGAGTGCAAATCTGCATTGGAAAGCCGACAGCCAGCAAGTGAAGGTGATTGGGGTTGATAATTTATCAATGTCGATCAACCAAAAGCAAAATTGGTTTGAGGTGAATGGCCGAGTTCAGATTGACAGCGATTTGGAGATGGATTTACGTCAGTTGCTGGCTCATCATCGTACTGGGTTTGTGAGTTCTGATAATTCGTCGTTAACCTTATTGATTTCTGATCAACTGCGTCGTCAATTGAGCTTATTGGATAGCTTGGTGAATGAAGACCAATTGGTTGATCAACGCATGGCGTATCCGTTGCAAAAGTTGGTGGAGTCGATGGCGGCCAACAGTGATGACGCGTGGGATAAATTAGTTGAAGAGTGGCGAGTGAAGCCAGAGTTAGACGCGGAGTTATTAGCGCCTCTGCGTGATTACCAAAAAGAGAGTGTGGTGTGGGCGGCGCATTTATCGCAACACGGTTTTGGTGCCTGTCTTGCGGATGATATGGGGCTAGGTAAGACGTTGCAAGGCTTGACGTTACTGAGCCATTATCGTGCGCAAGGACCGAGTATGGTGGTGTGCCCGAAATCGGTGTTGACCAATTGGCAGCAAGAAGCCGAGCGTTTTACGCCGCAGTTGGTAATGATTGATTTGGAAGCGTGCGATGACAGGTTAGCGGCAATTAAAGCGGCGGGGCCAAATGATGTCGTGGTGCTCAGTTATGGTTTAGTGACGCGATTAGCCGACGCGTTAAATGAGGTTGAGTGGAATTGTGCGGTATTGGATGAAGCTCAGCAGATTAAGAATCCGCAAGCCAAGCGCTCTAAAGTGGTGCTTGGTTTGCAAGCGGCGCATCGTTTTGCATTATCAGGAACGCCGGTTGAAAATCATCTGGTTGAGTTATGGAGTTTGTTCTCCTTCTTGAATCCGGGGTTGCTTGGCGATCTTAAATCGTTCCGTTCTAAATATTCACAAGCGGCGAAGCAGCAACAAGATATGCTGCGATTAAAAGCCTTGGTGAGTCCGTTTATTATGCGTCGTACCAAAACGGAAGTATTGACCGAGTTGCCTGCAAAAACTGAGGTGGTTCATCATGTGGAGTTGTCGAATAAAGAACGAACCGCGTATGAAGCAGTAAGAAAAGAATCGTTAGCGAATTTAAAAAGTGCGTCGAGCCGTGGTGTGGTTGAGGTCTTTGCTGCATTAACTAAGTTACGTCAAATTTGTTGTGATGTGAGTTTGGTGTTTGATTCAATGCAAGGAGAGGCGAGTACTAAGTTAACGGAAGCGCAGAGTTTGATTGAAGAAGCGCTAGATGGTGACCATAAGGTGCTGGTGTTCAGCCAATTTGTTGGGGTGCTAAAACGTTTTTCTGCTCAGTTAACCGAATCAAATATTTCGTTCAGTTATTTGGATGGCAAGTTGAGTACTAAACAGCGTCAGGCGGCCATTGATACGTTTAAAGATGGCACAAATTCAGTGTTTTTGATCAGCTTAAAAGCGGGCGGTACGGGGCTGAATTTGACCGAAGCGGATACGGTGATCCACATTGACCCGTGGTGGAACCCAGCGGTAGAAGACCAAGCCAGTGACCGCGCCTATCGTATGGGCCAACAAAAGCCGGTCACGGTTTATCGTTTAGTGACAAAAGATACGATTGAAGAGAAGATCATCGCGTTGCATCATGATAAGCGTGATTTAGCGGATCAGGTGTTATCAGCGACATCGAGCAGTAAGACGTTAGATCCACAGCAGCTGTTAGGGTTGTTGGAGGGGTAAGAGCGTATAGTTTCTGGATTTTATTCTTTAGTAGGTTTTAGTGAGAACGTTGTAGGTAAAGCGATCACAATACAGTTCCCTCCCCTTAATAAGGGGAGGGTTAGGGTGGGGTTACTACGTAAAGGTTGAATCGAGTGCATAGTTAACTTGATTTATGCTCTTCCTGAAACCTAGTCCCAGTCATGCTATATTATCCAAAATCAAAAAGAACCATGGATTGGTATATGAACTACGATATCTTCAACGGTGACGCTGACGGCATCATCGCGCTTCTTCAACTCCGTCTGGCTAACCCTCAAGAATCTACCTTAATCACTGGCGTTAAACGTGACATTAATTTAGTAGCTAAAGTGGATGCCAAAGCGGGTGATAAACTTACCGTATTAGACATCTCGATGGAAAATAATCGGGTGGGTCTAGAGCTTGCTTTAGAGTCTGGTGCGGAGATGTTTTATGCTGATCACCATCGTTCTGGTGAGATCCCTGATCATAAAAATCTGTCAGCGCACATCGATTTAGATGCCAATACTTGTACTGCTTTAATTATTGATAACCTATTAAATGGTCAGTTTCATGAGTGGGCAATTACTGCTGCTTATGGTGATAACTTAATTGCCAAAGCGGATGAGTTGGCTGATATCGCAGGTTTGTCTTCTGAGCAGAAATCACAGCTAAAAGAGTTGGGGACTTTAATCAACTATAATGGTTATGGAGCCAAGGTTGGGGATTTACACTTTGATCCCGCAGAGTTATACCAAGCCTTATTACAATACCCATCGCCTTTTGATGTGATTGCAGATAAAACATCACCTTTCTATCTATTGCAAACTGCCTATCAATCGGATATGGATAACGCCCTTGCGATTCAAGCGCAGCACAAAAGTGAGAAACTGGGGTTATTTGAATTACCAAACAAGGCATGGGCACGTCGTATTAGCGGTGTTTATGGTAATCTTTTGGCAAATCAATCTCCTGATTCTGCTCATGCGGTATTAACGAAAAATGCGGATGGGACATATATGGTTTCACTACGCGCACCACTGAATAATAAACAAGGTGCGGGTGAGATCTGTAGTTCGTTTGACACGGGTGGTGGACGTGAAGCGGCGGCGGGGATTAATGTGTTGCCGAAAGCGTCTATTGCTGAGTTTATTGAAGTGGTTGAGAATAAATATTAAAGTGAAACTAGAAACTAGAAACTAGAAACTATACGCTGCGCTAACTAGATACTAGACCGCTTTGCTACTATAAGAGTAAAAGCGTAGGATTCAGAATTCAGAGATGAGCGTGGTGGTTGCAGCGACAAATATACGGTTCCCTCCCCTTAATAAGGGGAGGGTTAGGGAGGGGTTGTTGTGATGATGGTAAAACCGAGTGCATAGTTAACTTGATTTATACGCTGTGAGCTCTTGACCCCCTCCCAGCCTCCCCCTTATTAAGGGGGAGGAGCAAAGAGCCAAAAGTTAAAAGCTGGTACGGTAATCTTGCTTTTGATCT
>NZ_CAMLHO010000075.1 GCF_946479765.1 uncultured Aliivibrio sp. | reverse complement strand
GTGAAAAACATTCACGATATCGTTAAAGATCGGCCTGGTTTTGTAATCAAACCAGCTCAAGGCAGTGGCGGTAAGGGGATTTTGGTTGTCACATCTCATAAAGATGGTATTTATTACAAGCCATCTGGTGCAGAAGCGAATAAACAAGATGTTGAACGCCATATTACCAATACACTAGCAGGCCTTTTCTCCCTTGGTGGAAAAAACGATGTTGCGATGATCGAGAACTTAATCGAGTTTGATGATGTGTTTGACGGCTTCAGTTATGAAGGCGTACCTGATGTTCGTATTATTGTATTTAAGGGCTACCCTGTAATGGCAATGATGCGTCTATCAACCACAAATTCAGACGGTAAAGCCAACTTGCACCAAGGTGCTGTTGGTGTGGGCATCGACATAGGGACAGGAAAAGCCGTACGTGCCGTACAATTTGATTTACCTGTAGAAAACCATCCTGATACGGGTAAATTATTAAGTACACTAGAAGTCCCTCATTGGCATAAACTATTGACCCTTGCATCTAGTGCGTGGGAAATGACCGGATTAGGTTATCTGGGTACTGATATGGTACTCGATAAAAAATACGGACCAATGGTTCTAGAACTTAATGCTCGTCCAGGCTTAGCGATTCAAATTGCAAACGGAACAGGGTTACTCCCTCGTTTAAAGCACATTGAAAGCTTGGAAGAGACGGTTCCATACCCTACTCCAGAAGCTCGTGTTGCTTATGCAATGGATCAGTTTGGTATTTATAATAAATAACTGACCTGTATACATAAAATAAAAAAAGGGAAGACAGCTTAATGCTCTCTTCCCTTTTTATTTATCTTCTATCGTTGCTTTCTAAATCGAGTACCGATCCAGATAGCCGCTATTCAGATAATTACTTTTCCCAACGTTGTGCCGCTGATTTATCAGTATCTCTTGATTCTACCCAGCGAACTTCTTTCGTTGTACGTTCTTTTTTCCAAAATGGTGCATTGGTTTTTAAATAGTCCATGATGAACTCACAAGAATCAAACGCTGCACCACGATGCGCACTTGATACACCAACAAACACAATTTGGTCGCCAAGTTCTAAGTCACCTACTCTGTGGATCACTTTCACTTTCAGTAGTGGCCAACGCTCTTTAGCTTGTGCGACAATGTCGTTTAGAGACTTTTCCGTCATGCCTGGATAATGTTCTAAAGAAAGGCCCGTAACATCATCACCAAGATTCATATCTCGAACTTTGCCGATAAAAGTAACAACGGCTCCTGCTGTTGTGCCTTCTGCTAATAATTGATATTCATCACCGACATTAAAATCATGCTCTTGAACAGAAATCATCTTAACCACCTGTTACTGGTGGGAAAAATGCCACTTCATCACCATCAGAAACGGCTGAATCTAAACTTGAAATGGTTTGGTTGATAGCAACCAGTAATTTACCTTTCTCTAAGGCTAAATCCCACTTTCCTTCTTTTTTACTTAGCTCTTCACGAATCGCTTCAGCTGTCGCGTAATCACCAGTAAGTTCTAATTTTCCTGTTCCGACTAACTCTTTCGTTTGAGCGAAAAATAATACTGTGATCATGCGCCTGCCTTAAAGTGTCCAGATTTACCGCCAGTCTTTTCTAATAAACGAACTTGACTAATTACCATGTCTTTTTGAACGGCTTTACACATGTCATAAATAGTAAGCGCTGCAACAGAAGCTGCTGTTAATGCTTCCATTTCAACGCCAGTTTTTCCAGTTAACTTACAAACTGATTCAATACGAACCATATTTTCAGCTTCAATCGCTTCAAGTTGAACTTCAACTTTAGTTAACAACAACGGATGGCATAATGGGATAAGGTCCCATGTTTTCTTTGCAGCTTGAATACCAGCAATACGAGCGGTCGCAAACACATCACCTTTATGATGAGAACCAGAAACAATCAGTTTCAACGTTTCGGGAGCCATATGAACAAACGCTTCTGCGCGTGCTTCACGAACGGTTTCTTGTTTAGCTGATACATCAACCATGTTCGCCTCACCAGAGGCATTAATATGAGTAAAATTTGACATAATTCTTCTTTATTATCCGCCAATTGAGGCTAAATGAGGGGTCATTCCGGCATGGCCATCATGTAAAAAGTGGCCTTCTGCTTTATTATCTAATTGTGTTTGAATACGCTGAATTAACTCGTTTTGTTGAGTATCATCTTGCAATAAATCACGTAATTCAACGCCATAATCACCAAATAGACACATATGTAATTTACCTTTTGCTGATACACGTAATCGGTTACAGCTCTGACAAAAGTCTTTTTCATACGGCATAATCAGCCCTATCTCACCCATGTAATCAGGATGAATAAAGACTTGAGCAGGACCATCACTTTCACCACGTGGTTTTAATAACCAATTATTAGCGATTAAATGATTACGAATAGAAACACCAGACTGATGATGATTTTTAAACAGATCGTTCATTTCACCCGTTTGCATCAATTCAATAAAACGCAATTGAATTGGACGAGTTTGAATCCACTTTAAAAATAGAGGTAATTCGGTGCTATTGAGATCTTTTAGTAGAACGGTATTCACTTTTACTTGTTTAAACCCCACTTCAATTGCTTTATCAATACCAGCCATCACTTCAGAAAATTTATTTTCACCCGTGATTTGATAAAACATATTGGGATTTAAACTATCAACACTCACGTTGATATCAGTAAGACCAGCTTCTCGCCATTCAGCGACATGCTTCTCCATACGATAACCATTAGTAGTAGTTGCTACTTTAGTTATACCTGGTTGAGAGGCAACGGTACGAATGATCTCAGTAAAATCTTTGCGCAGGCTTGGTTCTCCGCCAGTAATACGTACCTTAGAGGTACCACAACGGGCAAACGCACTCACCGTACGTTCGATTTCATCAAGCTCTAGGAAGGACTCACGCTTGCCATTTTCAGGTCTATAACCATCAGGTAAGCAATAAGTACATTTAAAGTTACAGACGTCTGTAACCGACAACCGCAAGTAATAAAACTTACGATTAAAGTTATCTTCGAATTGTTTCGCCACGGAACACCTTTCCAAACACGGGAGGCTTGTTCATTTCCAAACAAACCCTTGTGACCGAATTGTCACTGGCTTACGCTACATATTGAATGCTTCTTAAAAACAACTTAGCAACTTAAGCTCGGAGTTATGGCAACCACACTAAACCATTATTAGTTTAATTGGCGCTCTTATTAAAATACTCAATATTTCTACGGTTTTCCAATTTTTTTGTCATTTCAGTCAAATTTCTCCATTTTGTTTGATAGATGTTATTCTTATGCTGTAATTTAACCTGTAAACTGTGATTAATTCAACATTTCACTAATCACTGCTTGTCGTCACTTTCCAGATCAACCACACTGCTATTTATTCCAATACACAATAAGAAATATTATGAGTAACCATCAAATTGTTGCTATCGGTGGCGGACACGGCCTAGGACGAGTTCTTGCTGCATTAAGTGATTTTGGCAGTAATGCTACAGGAATTGTCGCCACGACAGATAACGGTGGCTCTACAGGCCGAATTAGAGAATGCCAAGGCGGTATTGCTTGGGGTGATACTCGTAACTGTATTAATCAACTAATTACCGACCCTTCAATCAGTTCAATGATGTTTGAGTATCGTTTTAAAGGCCAAGGTGAATTGCATGGTCATAATCTTGGTAATTTAATGCTCACTGCATTAGATAACCTCAGTGTCCGACCTTTAGACGCCATCAATTTAATTCGTAATATGCTAAAAGTTGAAACTCAGATCATTCCGATGTCTGAACATCCTTCTGATTTAGGCGCATTAACCACTGATTTGCGTAAAATTTCAGGTGAGACTAATATCGATGATATGGATGAACTGCCTTTGCGACTCTTTTTAGATCCAGAAGTACCAGCCACCTTTGAAGCAATTGAAGCGGTTCAAAATGCAGATTTGATTTTATTAGGTCCAGGAAGCTTTCTAACCAGTATCATGCCTCCGTTGTTACTGCCAGGTTTGGGTAAGGCGATTGGTGCCAATAAAAAAGCGAAAGTCGTTTTCATCGACAATTTATCAAAAGAGTTTGGTCCAGCAGGAAAAATGGATCATAAAATGATGCTGGAATGGTGTGAGCGAGCGTGCTCAGGTAGAAAGGTTGACGTTATTTTAACTGATAAAGAGTTAGTGGAATTACAATCAGAGTATAATTGTAAAACCACAGATCTTGCTTCATTAAATCACGATTGGCGCCATGATAGAGATAAATTGAAACAAGCGATCGAAAACTTACTTGACTAAAAACTGACGGTAAGCAAGTTCAGTACCACGCGCAATATTTACAAATTCTGAAATATTGTGCGTAACCCAATCATATTGTTTTTGCTTGGCTTTTTCTTCTATATGAATAGCCATACTCGCCAATTTATCAGCACCAAAACTGCCTGCGCTGCTTTTAATACAGTGACTTATTTCTCTGACTTTTTCAATTTCAGGCTGAGTAGAAAGCGTGTCAATAAACTCATCTAACTCATCACAAAAAATACCAAAAAGAAAAGGGACATTCTCATCACCAACTTCCTGTATCAATTGATACACTGCTACTTGATTTATATACTGACTCACAGGTAAACCTCTATTTATTTATCATTCCATGATTGTAGTTTTCTATATAGCGTCGACGGACTTACCTCTAATTGCTTAGCGGCCTGTGGAATATTCCCACCACATAGAGCAATTGCAGTTTCAATAATCTTTTTTTCTGATTGCCATAAAGGAAGGATTTTATCTGCTTTTGTATCAACAATATTCTCTTCCACATTAGTGCTTAATTCTAAATTACGGCTTAACTCTTCCAATAAAGCAATATTTGCACCAGAGTTAGAATCTATAGATAACGGGGGTGGCAGCATTGAAAGCTCCACTTCTTTACCTCTATTTAAGACCACCACATTTCGAATTACATTTTGTAACTGACGAACATTACCAGGCCAATCATAATTTGCGAAACGCTCTGTCACTTCTGGACTAAATTTAATAAATTCACGCCCTTCCTCATGAGAAAAGTGGCCTAAAATTGAGTGTGCTATCTCTATAATATCGTTTCCACGTTCACGTAATGGCGGTAATGTAAGAGGAATAACATGAAGTCGATAATACAAATCTTCACGAAAACGCCCCGCTTGCACTTCAAGCCACGGATCACGGTTAGTTGCACATACAAAACGAACGTCCACTCCACTCATTTTCGATGAGCCCACTTTTTGGAATGTTCCCGTTTGAATAAAACGTAATAATTTAGTTTGTAAATCCAAATCCATTTCACACAATTCATCTAAGAAAAGAGTTCCCCCGTCAGCTTGTTCTGCGGCCCCTTTTCGGTCAACTGAGGCTCCTGTAAATGCCCCTTTAACATGACCAAACAGTTCACTTTCAATCAAATCTTTTGGTATCGCGGCACAGTTTATCGCGATGAAGGGCCCCTCGTAGCGCTTACTCGCAGCATGAATGGCCTCAGCACAGACTTCTTTACCTGTCCCTGATTCTCCAGTAATAAATACCGTTGCTTTACTCGGTGCCGCTGAATCAATCGTTCGGTACACTTGATTCATTTGAGAGCTGCTGCCAATAAACCCTTGATATTGTTTATTGGATTTTTCTGGATTCTCTTTTATCTCTTCTTGATGTTTTTGTGCCTGTCGTAATGCATTATTCACTGTCACTCTTAATCGGTCAGCTTCACAGGGTTTAATTAAAAAATCTTGAGCACCAAGCTGCATGGCTTCAACAGCCGCATCAATTGAACCGTGAGCCGTCATTAATATTACTGGTATTTCTTTACTGTTTTTTCTGAGCTCTGAAAGCACCTCAAATCCAGTCATATCCGGTAAACGTAAATCGAGTAAAACCAGATCTGGCGTCCGTTCTTTCGCTTTATCAATAGCATCAGATCCTTTTGCTACGACATCAATATCAAACCCTAACGGATTAAGATAAGAACGATATAACGCTGCAACAGAAGCGGTATCCTCAACCATTAATAAGTATTTTTTTTGTGTCGTTGATTTTTGCATTAAAGCTACTCGTACGTACCAAACATAAGACAATTGCATTATGCAATTGCAAAATGCGAAACGCAACTTGCAAAATGCAAACTCTTGCTTTTTTATTTGCTTTTTAGAGTCAATATCCTCAATTTCCTTAAGGAAAAAGTTGGCACGCTACCTGCTGTATGTATAGTGACCCTTTAAGCCAAAGGGTCACCTAGCCAACTGACGTTGTTAGTGAAATTTATTTTCACATGAACAATAAAGCCAACCGGTATATTACGGTTGGCTTCTTTTTTGCCTAAATTTAGCAATTGATAAAACAGTCATTAGCTATTGGTTATAAATTGGGTCCTCAATCTATCAATCTCATCTCTCACTTGAGCTGCCTGCTCAAACTCCAAATCTTTTGCATGTCGATACATCTTCGCTTCTAATTTTTTAACTTCTTTATCTAACTGTTGTGGAGTCATTGATAAATAATTCGCACTTTCTTCAGCCACTTCTGACAGCTTCATTTTCGGCGCAACAATCTTACGTTTATTCTTGGTCATATCACCTAACTCTAGAATATCCGCCACGTCTTTTTTCAATGCCGTTGGTACAATACCTAATGCTTTGTTATGTAAAATCTGTTTTTCACGCCTTCTCTCTGTTTCGCCGATGGCTTTTTCCATTGAACCGGTAATCCTACCTGCGTATAAAATCGCTTTACCTTCTAGGTTACGAGCTGCTCGGCCTATAGTTTGAATCAATGAGCGTTCAGAACGTAAGAAACCCTCTTTATCTGCATCCAAAATCGCGACCAAAGAGACTTCAGGCATATCCAAACCTTCACGTAACAAATTGATACCGACTAACACATCAAACTTACCTAGGCGTAAATCTCGAATGATTTCGACACGTTCAACCGTATCAATATCCGAGTGTAAATAACGTACTTTTACCCCATGCTCTGCAAGATATTCAGTCAAATCTTCAGACATACGTTTCGTCAACGTGGTAACTAATACGCGCTCTCCCACTTTGGTTCTAATGCGTATTTCAGATAATAAGTCATCGACTTGCGTTTCCACTGGACGAACCTCGATAATCGGATCAAGTAATCCTGTTGGTCTCACCAATTGCTCTGCAATATCTGTCCCTGATTTTTCTATTTCATATTTCCCAGGTGTCGCTGAAACATAAATCGTTTGTGGAGCAGCCGCTTCAAATTCATCAAAACGCATTGGTCTATTATCTAATGCTGAAGGAAGTCGGAAACCATATTCAACCAAGTTCTCTTTACGTGAACGATCTCCTTTATACATTGCCCCAATCTGAGAAACCGTAATATGTGATTCATCGATGATCAATAAACCATCTTTTGGTAAATAGTCGAATAAGGTAGGTGGTGCATCACCTTGAGGACGACCACTTAAATAACGAGAGTAGTTTTCAATACCTGAGCAAAAACCCAACTCATTCATCATTTCGAGATCAAACTGAGTACGTTGTGTAATTCGTTGCTCTTCAACTAATTTATTATTGGCAAGTAACTCTTTTTGTCGCGCAGCGAGGTCGATTTTTATTTGTTCGATAGCCTCAAGCACTTTTTCTCTTGGCGTAACATAATGAGTTTTAGGGTAAATAGTACAACGCGGCATATCTTTCGTTATGATTGAGCCTGTGAGGGGATCAAATTTACTGATGCGTTCCACTTCCTCATCAAACAATTCAATTCTGATGGCTTCATGCTCTGATTCCGCAGGGAAAATATCCAAGACCTCCCCGCGAACACGAAAAGTACCGCGCTCAAACGCCATATCATTACGTTTATATTGCAGCTCTGCTAAACGTCGTAAAATATCTCTTTGATTAACAATGTCCCCACGACGTAAATGAAGCATCATACCCAAATAAGCTTGAGGATCACCAAGACCATAAATAGCCGATACCGAGGCGATAATAATGGCATCTTTACGCTCTAATAGTGCTTTAGTTGCAGACAATCGCATTTGTTCAATATGTTCGTTCACAGAAGAGTCTTTTTCTATAAAGGTATCTGTTGTTGGTACATAAGCTTCCGGTTGGTAATAATCAAAATAGGAAACAAAGTATTCCACCGCATTATTTGGGAAAAACGATTTCATCTCACCATATAGCTGAGCCGCTAACGTTTTATTATGAGCCATAATTACGGTTGGTCGTCCAGATTTAGCAATTACGTTCGCTAACGTAAATGTTTTACCTGATCCCGTCACTCCAAGAAGCGTTTGATGAGCAAGACCATTCTCTAAACCTTCATTCAACGTTTTGATTGCTTGAGGCTGATCGCCTGCCGGTTGATAGTTGGAAATTAATTCATACGCATTGGCCATTTATAACACTCCTCATGGACTCATTCTATTTAGAAGACACACACTACCAAATCCACTCTGGTTTTTATAGAAACTCTTTACTGATAAAAGCTTCCCCCAATAGCGATTAAAATATAACCTATTTTAGTATTCATCCCATTTAATGGGTAAAAAATAAACAGATTGAACATTCAAACATCATCTATTCCATAACGCATTGATTTTATGTATACAAAACATTCAAAAATAGTACTCTGGTTCACTGAAAGCCCTATCACAGCGAGCTACAAGACAGTTAATATAGTTTCATTAACACACTTATCCACAGTTTTAGTGGATAACTACCCACAAGCCTTGATAAATATAGGCTTAAAGATGGTGTCAATAATTTTTTATAAAAATAAGCTTCAATGACTGACTAAACAACCACATCATTTTTCTCCATTTTTACTATTGACAGTTTATTTTAGACTCGTTAGAATCGTCGGCCTAAAATCGATTC
>NZ_CAMLHO010000074.1 GCF_946479765.1 uncultured Aliivibrio sp. | reverse complement strand
AGAATCACTTTATCAAATCGAGAATAACTTTTTTAAGTGAGGCAATCATGGCACAAGCGGCAATGAATATTGACAACATCGCTACTTCTTCTTTGGAAAAGAAGGCCTATTCAGTAACTATCAAAGGATTGATTGCTCATTTTGTTGATGTTTTATTTGGTAAAGGCCAGACAATATCAACACATTACACATCTGAATTATCAGAGCATTTACAAAAAGACCTTGGTCTATATCGTTAAGTGCTTATTAAAAACACAAAAGCCAGCATTCGTGCTGGCTTTTTTATGTCTGTCGTTTTTACATGGTCACTTTTCGTTTTCAGCTAGGTTAAGTAGCGCCATTGCACAGCTTACGCTAGTCGCAAGAACATCAATCACACCCGTTCTTAATGCACCCATTATGGATAGAGCTTTGCGGCTTTCACTGGCCATTGCAATCACGTTAGAAATTTGTCGTAAATCTTCCATTTCAAGGCCAATAACGCGCCCACGCATTAATGTATCTGCGTTTGTACCATCTAATTTAAAGAAGTCAAAACCACCGATATCACCCACAATCCCATCATTCAAACGAGCTTCAACAAACTCTCTTGGAGTAAAGAAACCTAATTTAACCATGTGACTATTTTCATCCATATCGCCAATACCCACCAAGGCAAACTCTGCTTTACGAGCTTGATTTAAGGTTTCTTTGATAGTGGTGTGCTCCATAAAAGCAGATCGTAAATTAGGGTCATTGACATAAGCGGGTGCGTACAATGTTTCACTGCTACCACCATATTTTTTAGCAAGTCGACGGCAAATGTGATCGGCATTAATAATGTCGCCGCTGCGATGAGTTCCGCCAATAGCTGACACAAATCGAGCATTACGATGAGAGACAATTCCCGCGTGATCTGCCACGGCTGCTACGTTTTGACCTTGACCAACCGCTACCGCCATGTCGTCTTGTAAATTATTATTTAAATACGAACTCACTAATGCCGCAACTTGTTTACGTTGTTCATTGGTATTTGGCTGATCTAATGAAATTAAAGCGCGTTTTAAATTAAAGGTTTCAACTAATTTTTGTTCAAGTTGAGCACTGTATACTGGGTGAAACTTAACGGTGATCTCAACAATGCCTTCTTCCCGTGCTTTTCTCAGCATTCGTCCGACTTTAGCGCGAGATAGACCGAATTTTTTGGATATCTCCTCCTGAGTAGCCCCTTCTTGATAATAAAGAATGGCGATTTCAGTGAGCATATCGGTGTTTTCAGTTTGGTCTTGAGAAGGCAATAGGGTCATAAACGTCCTAACTTAATAATTCAGCAAGAGTGATTGGTTTAGAAATCAACCCTAGTTTCTGTGCTGGCGTGATGCCAAGTTTATCCTGATGACAGAGATTATGCCATGCTCTGAATATATCGAGTAGTGGAAGTAAACTTGCAGGACGTAATTTTCGTCTTGGTTCATCGACTAAACTGGTAAATTGGGCATAAAAACGCGCTTGATACTCTTTCGAAGAGGTCGCAGAGGCACGCTTCAACCAATAGATTTCATTATTTTCAGCGCCATTAAGATGACAGATCCCTTTGTGTTGCCCATTAACTTCGGTAAATGCCCAGCGATCTCGCCACCAACCAACAAGATGAATATCAATTTTTTCACCACTTTGCTCTAAGGGAAATAACGAGTCTTGAGTAACATACAATAAATCAATACTGTTTTCTTTAATGCGTTCTAAAAAGACCGACATAGCAGCAGAGCGCAGCATTGGCTCTTGAGGCATATATAGTTCAATAGAATGACAGTGTGCAAAGGCTTGTTGTATATCTAAAAAATGGGCATAAGAAGTATAAGGTGCTCTGATCAACGCGCCTTTAGATGGGTAATTTAATGTAACGTAATTACCTAGTGGATCTTCCACATTAGCTCTAGCAAGGATCTCTTGATATTTGTTATCAACACGCTTAAAAATAGAATCTTCAGTCAGTGAGGCTTGCGAATGTGCTTCGCCAATAAAGGTCTTTGGTAGAAATTGAGCATCACTTTGAAAAGGGTCGTGATCAGGTAGCGTTCCAGGTAGATCGCATTCTGAGTAATTGATGTGTTGAGCAATAACATAGCCAGAATTCATTTCAGCCGTAGCATACCAAAAAACCCCATTATTGCTTAAGGGCTGTAAAGGCGTTGCATTTGAAGCAAGTTGGATTTCGGTTCTGTCGTGTTGTAAGCGTGTATCAAACAACGATACGTGGCGACGACATCGGTTGGCTATTTGATTGATGTGATCATAAAAGGTTTTAGGATTTATATGTAATCGGCGGCAAATTTCACGTACAGAGTAACCAGTAAATAAAAAACCTAAAATCTTTTGTTGAATAAGATTTTTTTGATTCTCACCAGACCATTTATCAACAAAAGTTGATGCACAACATTTACAGCGATAGCGTTGACGATCGCCGCTATAACCAAACGCATGATAAAGCTCACGATGGGTTAATACATCGAGGCCAAAATGATCACAGGTTGAATTATTGCATGAAGGCAATGAGTGAGATTGAACGGTTCGTTGTCGAGCCAGCTCATTTAATACCTCATTGTTATTGATTAAGGGAGGAAAAGCACCACATTTCCGGCAAACTAATGCTGGTCGCTTAGGGTTAGTGCGTTGAACTAAATAATGTTGTTCATTGCTATCACCAAAATTGTCACACGCCAATGTTTTACAAAAATTGAGTTGTAACCCCGTAGCAGCCAACGGCAGTTTTTCAGTAGGCACTAGACACCCCTTATGGATTTTTGAGCGCCAGCGTTAATTACTGGCGTAAACATGATTACAATTTAATCGCTGTTTCTAGTGCTACAATCATCATGTCATTGAATGATTTTTGACGATCTTCAGAGCTTAATTTCTCACCACGTTTGATATGATCAGAAACCGTTAGAATAGTTAGGGCTTTTGCACCTAAATCAGCGGCTACACCATAAATGCCAGCAGCTTCCATATCAACACCAAGAATGCCTAATTTTTCCATTTTGTCGAATAGGTCAGTTTCTGGAGAGTAGAAAAGATCTGCTGAGAATACGTTACCTACTTTTACCGGTACATTTAACTCACGCGCTTGAGCAACCGCTGTTTCTAATAAACCGAAATCTGCGATAGCTGCGAAGTCATGGTTGTTGAAGCGAATACGGTTTACTTTTGAATCCGTAGAAGCACCCATACCAATAACAATGTCCATCAATTTAACGTCATCGTGTACTGCGCCACAGCTACCAACACGGATAACATTTTTTACGCCGAATTCAGCGATAAGCTCATGAACATAGATACAACATGATGGTATACCCATACCGTGACCCATTACTGATACTTTTTTACCTTTATAAGTACCCGTGTAACCAAACATATTACGAACATCACAGACTTGCGTTACGTCTTCTAGGAAGTTTTCAGCAATGAATTTTGCGCGCAATGGGTCACCAGGCATTAGAACTGTTTCTGCGAAATCACCAACTTGTGCATTAATGTGTGGGGTAGCCATAATAAGGTCTCCGGTCTAAATAATTAAAATGAAATTTGCTATAACTAAAATTGTTGAACAATCTTGTTCGATATGTGGCTATTTTATGCCTATATTTTAAGGGGTCATGAGATTAAGGTCACATTTTCTTATTGATTTTACATTGTTTTCGTTATTGATAACTAAATTTGTTGAAAGTGCATGGGTAGTCGCAATTTTTGTTGGGTCCTAGTTTTAATAGCATTCTCAGTTTTAATACGTAGGCTGAGTTTTTTATTTCTCATTCTCAATTAGATTGAACTTATTATCTTCTAAGAGGATGATGCGAAGTCTTACTATTTTATATCATGATTATTAAGTGAGTAAATTTGATGAAAGCAAAAAACAAACAATACGCTGTAATTGGTTTAGGTCGTTTTGGATTAACGGTGTGTGAAGAGCTAAATCAATACGGTTCTCAAGTTCTTGCGATTGATATTAATGAAGAACGAGTAAGGAAAGCGACAGATTTTGTTTCTACCGCGATAGTGGCGAATTGCGCTAATGAAGAAACGATTTCAGAGCTAAAACTTGATGAATACGACATGGTCATGGTAGCGATTGGTTCCGATATTAACTCCAGTATATTAACAACCCTAGTGTTGAAAGAAGCAGGTGTAAAAACCGTATGGGTAAAAGCGAATGATAAATTTCACGCTAAAATATTAACTAAAATTGGGGCGGATCATATCATTCTTCCTGAGCGAGACATGGGGATCCGCGTCGCAAGGAAAATGCTAGACAAGCGTGTGTTTGAATTCCACCAATTAGGCAGTGGATTAGCGATGACAGAAATTGTCATTGGTGGTCAAAACATGGGTAAAACGTTAGGGCAGCTTGATTTTTGTCAGATGTCGGATGTGAAGATCCTCGCCATTAAACGCGGTCCAGAAATAGAGACTGCACCTGAGCACAGTAAAATGTTAGAGATAGGGGATATTCTGATTATTGTTGGCCCTGAAGAGCAATTGGCCAAAAAAATTAGAAGCTTATGAATTACTTACCTAAACGTGGTTTATTCCCAATAAAGAATCATAAAAAAACGAAGGAGTGGTCTGAGCCTAGGATCATCCTTTTTTCGTTTTTGGCGATCCTACTGCCATCGGCGGTATTATTGACACTGCCTATCTTCTCTGTATCGGGTTTGAGCTTTATGGATGCCTTGTTTACAGCAACTTCTGCCATTAGTGTGACTGGATTAGGGGTTGTTGATACAGGAAGCCACTTTACGATCAGTGGCAAAGTGCTGTTAATGTTCTTGATGCAAATTGGTGGTCTTGGGCAAATGACCTTATCTGCAGTTTTGCTGTATGTTTTTGGTTTACGGTTGAGTTTACGTCAACAAGCCTTAGCAAAAGAGGCGTTAGGGCAAGAGAAAAAAGTGAACTTACGTAAGCTAATTAAAAGCATTATTTGCTTTGCATTAGTTGCAGAGTTGATTGGTATGATTATCCTATCTTTTCGATGGGTCCCCGATCTTGGCGTTGCGAAAGGTCTGTTTTATGCGGCATTTCACTCTATCTCTGCATTCAACAATGCCGGATTCTCACTGTTTTCAGACAGTTTAATGGGGTATGTCGGTGATCCTTTGGTTATCTTAACGCTATCGTGTTTGTTCATTGGTGGGGGTTTAGGCTTTACCGTTATTGTGGATTTAGTAAAAAACGGCTCAAAAGGATTCCATCGCTTACAACTACATACAAAAATAATGCTTATCGCAACACCAACGTTATTGTTAGTTGGTACCTTATTTTTCTATGTACTTGAGTACAATAACCCGAATACCTTAGCGTCATTATCGGTAGGCGAACAATGGTTGGCGGCTTTTTTTCAATCAGCCAGTGCACGTACAGCTGGTTTTAATAGTGTTGATTTAACGCAATTCACTCAACCAGCTTTATTTATTATGATCATATTAATGTTGATTGGTGCCGGTTCGACTTCTACGGGGGGCGGGTTGAAAGTATCGACCATTACAGTTGCTGCAATGGCGACATGGACTTTCTTACGTCAGAAAAAACACGTTGTGATGTTTAAAAGAACCGTGGGGTGGCCTATTGTCACCAAGTCCTTGGCTATTATTGTGGTCAGTGGCTCTTTATTGTCCATTGCGATGTTCTCATTGATGCTTACTGAAAACGCAGGCTTTGATAAGGTGATGTTTGAAGTAATTTCAGCCTTCGCAACGGTGGGTTTAACCGCTGGTTTAACGGCAGATTTATCAGAGAAGGGGAAGTTTATTATGATCATCGTGATGATTATTGGTCGTATCGGTCCTTTGACTTTAGCGTATATGGTTGCAAGGCCTCAAAAATCATGTGTGAAATACCCTGAAGAAAATGTCTTAATAGGCTAATGTTTTAGCTAATATGATATAAAAAGGGCATATCAAATAAACTCGATATACCCATTTTTAATGGATATTTATTGCCTTAATTTACGATTCAATAGGTAACTGCTCAACTTTAAGTGTTTGAGTTGGGAAAGCTATCTCAGCGTTGTGTCGGCTAATGATGTCCCCAATCTTAATTAATACATCTTGCTTTACATTATGATATTCAATCCAGTTAACTGTTTTGGTAAAGGTATATACCAATAAGTCTAATGACGAAGGACCAAAACCATTAAAGTTCACAATTAAGGTTTGGTTTGAATCAATATCATTATGCTCAATCAGCATTGCTTTAATGTCGCTAACAATCAGTTCTATATTTTTGATATCATCATAGCGAATACCAATGTCTTCTTTTATACGACGGTTCAGCATACGTGATGGGTTTTCCACGACGATACTGCTAAATACTGAGTTAGGGACATAAAGAGGGCGTTTATCAAATGTTCTAATCACCGTCATTCGCCAACCAATATGTTCAACAGTTCCTTCTAGTGAACGGTCAGGAGAGCGGATCCAATCACCGACTTTAAATGGGCGATCAAAATAGATCATCATGCCACCAAAGAAGTTAGATAATAAATCCTTGGCAGCTAAACCGACAACTAAGCCACCAACACCACCAAAGGTTAATAAACCAGATAAGCTCAATCCCATGCCTTGCATTAAAGACAGAAGCCCTAGCGAGATAAAAATAAGGCGGCTGACTTTGCCTAAAGCAAGTACGGTTGTTTCATCGTGTTTTGGATTGGTTAGTACTTGTTTTTCAATTAAGGAGGTTAATCTTAACGCTGACCAAATAAAGCTCCACACAAGGATAAAGGCCTGTAATTCAGGTAACCAATTTGTGCTGAAATGAGTATGTGTTGCCAATAGTATTTTTAAAGAGGCAGTGGCAGGCCATAACCAAATAACAAGCGTAATAGGGGAGGAGATAGCCATAATGACAGCATCATCCCAAGGGAGTTTAGTTTTGGTTGCAATATGATGAAGACGTTGAACAATAATGCGCCAAGATAACCAAAGAAAAGCACTAAATAAAAAGATCACGATGATATTTTGTGCCCAATCGTGATCTTTAAATTCTAACAGGGTATTCCACCAATCAAGGAAACGAGTCATTGATAGTTCTCTTTTATTTTAAAAAAGATAGCTTATCACTTCGCTTGCCCAAAAAAAGTAGATAAGGAGAAATATCATGGTAAAAATGGCCCATGCAATGACAGCATGCTTCATTTTTGGACTATTCCCCGTGAGTTCTGCGTATCCGGTTAACATTGGCTTAATTAAATTAATACCTTTGAGTCGATAAAAGAAAACAGCGGCAATGTGTAAACCAATAAACCCTAGAAGAACATCAAAGTTTTGATGGTGTATTTGAGTTAAAAATCCACTTATATCATAACTAACTAATGAAGCCAGAGGACCTTCTGAAAGAATATCATCATTACTGAACAACCCAGTGACTAACTGTAATGTCAGTAAGAATAATAAACCTAAGACCATGTAACCGCCCGCAGGGTTATGGCCGATAGAGTGAGATAATTTTCCTTTCTTCTCTAATGATAAGTAACTAATCGCTTTTTTAGGAGAAGTGACAAAGTGAGAGAACTTAGCGGTATCACTTCCAATCACTCCCCAAATAATTCTTGTTCCTAATAATGCCATAAGAAGGTAGGCAAGCGTAAAATGCCACTCCATCAGCCCTTCGTCCGCGGTGTACCAAAGTGAGCCAAGCAATGCGACTTGGCTCCAATGATAAACTCGGATAAAACTATCCCAGATTTTCATGAACGTCCTTTATTATTACTTAGCTTTGTAATCGGTGTGACACGCTTTACAGTTTTTAACTGTCTTACCAAAGGCTTTACGGATCGCTGTTTTATCACCCTTATCTGAAATACTTGCTAGTGCAGCCGCATCTTCTTGAAATTGAGCTAGACGAGCTTCAAAATCCGGAAAGTTTTTCCATACTTCAGGTAATGCGTTCGTTTTACCTTTATCAGAGCCTTCAACATAGAATGCATCTAATGGCATTAGGGTTAGTTGAGACAGTTGATTGGCACGTTTAGCAAAAATTACATCACTCCATTCTGTTTTACCTTTTACCATTTCTCCCATTTCGCTGACATTACCAGCAATCATTGTAAAAGCGGCTTGGCGATATTTAATGGCTTTGTTCGCTTCGTTAAAAGTGTGCGCTAAAACAGAGGTTGAAGCGAAAAGAGTAGAAGCGATAATTAGTGCTTGAATTTTTTTCATGTTGAGACTTCCTTGATTTGTAATTATTTTAAGTCTTTATTATATGAAATGATCGATAAAAGAAGTAGTTAACCATCACAACATTTACACATTATTTACACTTTGTGCAAAGCCGCACAAAAAAGGAGGGTAATTTGATGGCTGCATCAAAAAACAAAGTGCGTATAATGGCATTGTTATTTTTATAAGTAGGCTTGTTCGTTTTTATGCGCATTTTAAATATTACAACGCATCCAGATCTAGATCATTTAGACAACAAAAAAATTCTCCAACGTAATGCAACTCGCGCTATCGTATTGAAAGGTGAAGATATTCTACTGTTATATACAGAGCGCTATCACGATTATTCATTACCCGGTGGTGGTATTGATGAGGGTGAAGATGTTATTGCAGGATTAGTAAGAGAGATAGAAGAAGAAACCGGCGCTAAGAATATCTCTAATATTGAGCCGTTCGGTATCTATGAAGAATTCCGTCCTTGGTATAAGCATGAGTGTAATGTACTGCACATGATTTCGTATTGTTATACCTGTGATACAGACAGAGAGCTAGGCGATACGAATTATGAAAGCTATGAGATCCGTAACGGCATGAAACCAGTATGGATTAATATTCATGAAGCTATTGCTCATAACGAAAATATTATTGCTCATAGCGAGAAAAAGGGCATGAGTATAGAGCGCGAAACTTTCTTACTTCACCTTATCGTAAAAGAGCGTTTACATGTTCAATAAAGAACAAATCCTAAAATTAACTCAGATGAAAATGCCTTTTGGTAAGTATGCAGGTCGTGTACTTATCGACGTTCCTGAAGAATATCTATTATGGTTTGAGCGTAAGGATGGCTTTCCAAAAGGAGAACTCGGTGAGTTAATGGCGCTATGCTTAGCAATGAAAATTGAAGGATTAGATGAAGTCATTCGACCATTGAAATATAAGCGATAATGTATAAATAAAAAAGCATGAGTGGGATTCTCATGCTTAGTTTATTTATAGCATGTTAGGCGAGAAACCCCAGTGTTCAGCTTGCTGTCGCTGGGATGA
>NZ_CAMLHO010000073.1 GCF_946479765.1 uncultured Aliivibrio sp. | reverse complement strand
TTGCTTACAGACTGTTCGAACGGAAGGGGGAATGCAAATTTCCCCTTTTTTTATTGCTAAGCTATTGTAAAATTAACGGTCAATCGCACCAGTATTATTTTTGACTGAAAACAGGTATGAATTTTCAGCATAATTTGCAGTAATTGGTGATTGGCTATCGAAGGGACTCTTCCCATTTTTTCAGAGAGAAATGATAATGCTTAAACCCAGTGATACATGGAATTGGTATTACGACAATAAAGCACAATCTCTAATGCTCGATTTAGGTGAGGACATGGTATTTCGTGTTAACTTGCCTTATAAAGTACTTATTGATAGTGCTTTTGATGAGTGTAAATTCTCTGTTGATGATGCATCTGCTTACCAGATGTTCGTAGAGCACATTTCTTTTCTTCCGCTATCTGAGCCTCGTAAAGTAGAGCTTGCGCTTAACTGCGTGGCTGCTAAACGCTTTCATAAGCCAATGCTGCCTAAAAGTTGGTTTTTTGAACCTCAAGGTGAAGGGCATTTACCAGAAGAAGGTGAAATTGTTTCTCTTAAAAATGATTTAGGGGAAGGACATTTTATTATTGTAGAGAACTATGAGTGCGCCAGTATGTGCATGCTAGTGGATATGGGCTCCTTTGCGTTAAGTCCTATTAAATACATGGCATTTTGTGAACCAATTAAAGTCATGCATGACCGCATGGCAAAGATGCAGGTCGTAAACTCTTCTTATTACGCCTTAGTAGGGTAGTTAGCCGATAAAGACCTTCACTATTGCTACCTTCATTTCATTGTTGATATTTATCCCTCTTCGTTACACTCCAAGCTTTAACTCTCCTTTAAATTGTATTCTAACGTTCATCGCAATGGCTTATTAGGCGTTACTACGTCTCTATTTTTTAAAAAATCCCCCTACAATAAGTCAATTGATTGAATTCCAGCCTCCTAAAAATGAGATCTCGAGCCAAGAAGTATAAAAAAGCCTCATGTTAATTCCTTATATTTACCATGCTATAGAACCGCATTGACCCATTCGATTCCTCATTTATTATGAAATGTAAGAAACTTACAGCTGAAAACTTACGCTGGAGTAGTCCAAAGTTATCGCGCCGCATAGTCTCGTTTTATGATTCCATCGAGAAACAATGTTTAACGGAAAATGAACTTGTTGATAATAAATCTTTGTTTTAAAAGAAATAAATGAGCATGCAGGTTTGGTGTTTATCTACAATCTATTTGTCCTCTTTCAGTAAGATTCATGTATAATGCGAGGTAATTTAATAACCAAAAGAATCCCATGAAAAAATACTTAGCCATTACTTCTAAAGGCCTTGAAAACCTACTTGCTGACGAACTTATTGCACTTGGTGTTACTAACCCAAAATTAGTTTACGCAGGGGTTATGTTTGAAGCTCCAACCGAGGTTGTTTATCGTTGCTGTTTATGGAGCCGTATTGCTTCACGTTTTGTTCAAGTTCTTTCTGAATTTGATGTTCGTGATGATATGGACCTGTATCTAGGTGCTTCTGCAATTAATTGGCCTAGTTACTTCAGTGCAGATAAAACATTGGTGGTGGATTTTAATGGTACAAACCGTGAGATTCGCAATAGCCAATACGGTGCATTGAAAGTAAAAGATGCGATTGTTGACCGTTTCACCAAGGCGGATTTAGATCGTCCAAATATTGATAAAGCAGAACCTGATTTACGCGTGCATATGCGTTTATCTGGCGAGAAAGGGATTCTTGGTTTTGACTTAATCGGCTCAGGTTTACATCAACGTGGCTACCGTACTGAAGCAGGTCGAGCACCACTTCGTGAAACATTAGCTGCTGCCCTGGTACTTCGTAGTACATGGGATGAAAGCAAACCGCTATTAGACCCAATGTGTGGTTCAGGTACGTTACTGATTGAAGCTGCCCTAATGGCGTGTGAAATGGCACCAGGTGTTAAGCGTGAAAAATGGTGTTTTGAAGCTCTGAATGATTTTGATGAAGAGTTATGGACTGAGATCCGTTCAGAAGCTCGAGTTAAGAGTCGCCGTGGTGTTAAGAAAGTAGATACGCATTTTTACGGTTTTGATCGTGATTATCGTGTAATTCAAACCGCTCGTGATAATGCTCGTCGCGCTGGTGTTGAAGATTTAATTACGTTTGATGTTGGTGATGCAACTAAGATTGAACGTCCAGAAGCATTTGAGAATGGCGTTATTATTTGTAACCCTCCTTATGGTGAGCGTTTAAGTACAGAGCCAGCATTGATTGCATTGTACAGTGAATTTGGTCGTCAACTTAAAGAACAGTTTGGTGGTTGTACTGCATCAATCTATTCAAGTAACGATGATTTACTTGCGTGTATACGTATGCGTGCTGATAAGCAATTTAAACTGAACAATGGTGCATTACCTTGTGTTCAAAAAAACTATTCAATTAGCGATTCAGCTGAACGTAAAGACGCGGCGAACGTTGAAGTTGCTCCTGAATTCATGAACCGTCTTAAAAAGAATTTGTCTAAGATTGGTAAATGGGCACATAAAGAGAAATTAGATTGTTACCGTATTTATGATGCTGACTTACCTGATTACAATGCAGCGATCGATGTGTATAAAGATTACATCATCATTCAAGAGTATGCGGCACCAAAAGAAATTTCAGAAGACAAAGCTCGTCGTCGCTTAACGGATATGATCCGTGCAACGGTATTAGTGACTGGCGTTGAAACTAATAACGTTATTTTGAAAGTTCGTCAAAAGCAATCAGGTAAAAATCAATATCAAAAACTGGCTGAGAAATCTCGCTCTTTTGATGTGAATGAATACGGCGTAAAACTGATTGTTAACTTACAAGATTACCTAGATACAGGTTTATTCTTAGATCATAAATTAACACGTAAGATGATCGGTGAAATGGCAGCAGGAAAAGATTTCCTAAACCTATTTGCTTACACCGGTTCTGCTACTGTTCACGCCGCTTGTGGTGGCGCTAAGTCTACAATGACCATTGATATGTCTCGTACCTACTTAGAGTGGGCTCAGAAGAACATGAATACCAATGATCAAACAGGGACTCAGCATCAGTTCTTACAAGCAGATTGTCTGCAATGGCTACAACAAGCTGACGGTGAGTTTGATTTAATATTTATCGACCCACCAACGTTCTCGAACTCTAAGCGTATGGAACAGACGTTTGATGTTCAACGTGATCACATCATGTTACTTCAGAATCTAAAGCGTATGTTACGTAAAGACGGAACGGTCGTATTCTCTAACAACAAACGTAACTTTAAAATGGATGACGAAGCGTTAGAGAAAGCAGGCCTTCAAGCTAAGAACATTTCAAAACAAACATTGCCGTTAGATTTTGCTCGTAATAAGCATATTCATAACTGCTGGATTATTACTCACAAGGAAGACTAGAGATAATGATTACTCTCTACAGCACGGAAGGCTGCCACCTATGCGAGCAAGCGTTTGATTTACTCGTTGAGGTGGGTGTAAATATGGAACAAGTGGATACCGTAGATATTGCATTTGATGATGTATTATTTTCTCGTTACGGTGTCACAATACCTGTTGTGGCTAATTGCTTATCTGAGCTGAATTGGCCCTTCGATATATCACAACTAAAGAATTGGTTAGAAGACAATGGCATTACTTACAATTAATAACGGTCAATTAGCGTTTGGTGATCATCCGCTACTAGATAAATCTGATTTTGCTCTACAAGAAAATGAGCGTGTGTGTTTGGTTGGCCGTAATGGTGCAGGTAAATCAACGTTGATGAAAGTTATTGCTGGTGACATCATTATGGATGACGGCAAACTTCAAATTAATCAAGATGTGGTGGTTTCTCGTTTAGAGCAAGATCCACCGCGTAATGAAACGGGTACTGTATTTGATTATGTATCAGAAGGTTTAGCAGAAGCGGGTAAATACTTAAAAGAGTATCACCATATCTTAGATTTATTGGCGACTGATCCAAGTGAATCAAACATTAATAAATTGGCGAGAGCGCAAGAGCAGATTGATAACCTTAATGCATGGCATTTTGATACCCGCATTCAATCTGTTTTAGAATCGCTAAAACTTGACGGTGCTATGCTATTAACCGATTTATCGGGTGGTTGGCAGCGTAAAGCGGCATTGGCTCGTGCATTGGTTTCTGATCCTGATGTATTGCTTCTTGATGAACCGACGAACCATTTAGATGTAACGACGATTGAATGGCTTGAAACGTTCTTAAAAGACTTTAAAGGTTCAATCATCTTTATCTCGCATGACCGTGCATTCATTCAATCAATGGCAACACGTATTATTGATTTAGACCGTGGTAAATTATCTTCTTATCCTGGTAACTATGAAGAATATTTATTGGCTAAAGAAGAAGCCCTACGTGTAGAAGCCGATCAAAATGCACAGTTTGATAAAGTACTTGCTCAAGAAGAAGCGTGGATCCGTGAAGGTGTTAAAGCGCGTCGTACTCGAAATGAAGGGCGTGTTCGTGCTTTAAAACAATTACGTCGTGAGCGTTCAGATCGTCGTGAAGTGGTAGGAAAAGCTAATATTCAAGTGGATGGTGGTAATCGTTCAGGTAAAATTGTATTTGAAGCCGAGAACCTTCATTACTCAATTGATGGTAAAAACATTGTTAAGAACTTCAGCTTCAATGTTATGCGTGGTGATCGCATTGCCTTAATTGGTGCGAATGGTTGTGGTAAGAGTACCTTACTTAAACTTATGCTTGACCAATTACAGCCAGATTCAGGTAAATTGTATTGCGGTACAAAACTTGAAGTCGCGTACTTTGACCAATATCGTGAAGCGTTAGACCCAGAAAAAACGGTTATCGATAACTTGGCAGATGGTAAGCAAGAAGTAACAGTAAATGGCCGTGAGCGTCATGCTTTGAGCTACTTACAAGATTTCTTATTCTCTCCAAAACGAGCTCGTCAGCCTGTTAAAGCGTTGTCTGGTGGTGAGAAAAACCGTTTGTTACTTGCGCGTTTATTCCTTCGTCCAAACAATTTATTAATTCTCGATGAACCAACCAATGATTTAGATATCGAAACATTGGAACTTTTAGAAGAATTACTTGCCAACTATGAGGGTACGTTATTACTTGTTAGTCACGATCGTCAGTTTGTTGATAACACAGTAATGACCAGTTGGATTTTTGAAGGTGAGGGCCAGATCGAAGAATTCGTAGGTGGCTATCACGATGCTCAACGTCAACGTGCTAATGTACAAGCAAGTCGTGATGCAATGGCTCCAAAAGTAAAAGAGAAGGTTGAACTAGTTGCTGCGAAAACTCAAAATGCAGAACTAGCGGCGAAGCCAAAGAAATTATCTTATAAGTTACAGCGTGAGCTTGAATTGCTTCCTGAAACATTAGAAAGATTAGAAAATGAAATTACAGAATTTCAAGAAAAAGTGAACGACGCGGCGTTCTTCCAACAAGATCCTAAAACGACAGAAGCTGTTTTAGAAGGATTAACTCAAGCAGAAAAAGCATTGGAAGTCGCATTCGAGCGTTGGGAAGAACTTGAAGCTCTACAATAGGAAGTTAAATGAGTAGTAAATTACAATTAACCACATTAGCTGTTTTGGTGTCCGCTGCGCTTCCTGCGCAAGCGGCGCTTTATAAAGTGGTGGAAGTAAATGCAGATTCTTCTGGAAGTACTGAGTATTATGGAACAGCGGTTGAACCAATTATACTTAATCCATTAACAGAGCCTTTAGGGTGTTTTGGTGGAATAACGGTTGGTGGAAAAGCATGTGATAGTTTTGCTGTTGCGAATGAAACTCGCAATTGGGCTGAAGGCTTTTCATACCGTGAAGAGGTTACTTTTGCCATTGATAATACATTTGACTACATCGAAGATGGTTATGATGGTTTTGAAGATTATTGCTATAATCAGTTAGGTTATTCTACCTGTGAATACTGGGCTTCAACACAATGGAGTGGTTGGAGTAAAGAATTAAATGGGGGTTCAACGCCTCCTAATAACTCGGCTTCCTTTATTGAGAAGACGGCTTTTAAAGCCTCTGGTATTAACGTAATAATTAATAGTTTAGTCTCAGCAACTGAGCCTGTAGGTAATTACCTCTCATCAGCAACTCGAAATCAAGCATTTAACTCTGTGGCTGTGGATTTAGCTAATGGAACAGGGCTACAATCTAGAGCATGGGCTAAAGAAGGCACGTATACAGTTGGTAGTGTTTCATCTGGTAGTAGCTATTTAAATAATTTTTCTAAAGCAGCAATATGGAATGGTTCTGCTGCACCTGTAGAACTTAATTGGGAAAATACAACGGATAATGGCAGTGGGAATGATGTTTATACTCAAGGTAGTGCTCGCGATTTAATCATTGATACTAATGATTCTAGTCGCATTTATATCGTAGGGTATAATAGTACTGCTGATGGTGACTCTCGTTTAATGCAAGCTACAATTTTTAAACAAAAGGTTGCGGGCTCTGATATTACTGTGAGTAATTGGGATTCTAATACGGTTTCTAATGCTCAAGTAGAGATCAGTGGCGATTATGTTAACTCAAATTCTGTCGTAACAAATATAAACAAAAATTTGGTCGCTGTTGGGCAAACAAAACGTTCTGGTAGCTACCCACAAAATGGCGCTGCAGCAAATCGTTTATTTGTAGTTCCTAATGCGTCGATTGCTTCACCAAGTGCGACATACTTTTCTGGTGGAATTTTCTTTAATGGCGCTGGTGGCGAAATGGGTGGCATTAATAATTTTAATGAAATTGTTGGTCGTGTCGATGCTCAAACCCATCGTGAATATGATGGTAAACAACGTCGTCAACGTGCGTTTATTTATCCTTACAAGCCAACAGAACTTGCTCGTGGGGATATATTCCAAAATAAAGCTTGGCTTTTTGATGACTTAACCAATGATGGTAAAGTATCTGGAACAACAGATAACAATAACCAATACCGAATCTATGATGCATCAGACATTAATGATGCGGGTGTTATCTCTGCAACTGCGACTAAGTGTAGCGGTGGATATGACTCAACGGCTCATGATTCTTATTGTGGTGATGGTAATGCCGATGAAACGATTGTTGCTGTTAAGTTAGTCCCAATTGCAGGCTCTACATCAGGTGATATTAAAACGCGTGGTTATGAAAATAACACGACAGAACGTCAGGGCGGTTCATTCGGATTTGGTGCTCTGACATTACTTGGCTTATTTGGTTTCATGCGAAAGCGAATTAAATAAGAACAATTTATAAGAGTAAGCCCGAAGTCACAAACTGAGACTTCGGGCTTTTTTTATACTTGAAAAAAGACTCAAACTGTCCGATTCTTAATATTGTCATCATGAAGTGTTCGTGATGAACCCTAACGGAAAAGGGTAAAAATAGTAAAGTAGTATATTTATTGAAGCAATACGCCTTCCATCTATGAGGACTGAACTATGAAGAGACAAAAGCGTGACCGTTTAGAACGAGCACAATCACAAGGTTATAAAGCAGGGTTAAATGGCCGTTCATCAGAGAACTGCCCATATCATCAATCAATGGATGCTCGTTCATGTTGGCTTGGTGGTTGGCGCGACGCAAGAGACGACAAA
Organism: uncultured Aliivibrio sp.; assembly: GCF_946479765.1. Taxonomy (GTDB): domain Bacteria; phylum Pseudomonadota; class Gammaproteobacteria; order Enterobacterales; family Vibrionaceae; genus Aliivibrio. The sequence continues at coordinate 1,982 of NZ_CAMLHO010000073.1, read as the reverse complement.
CATTCCGGTTTGTTTAAATAATTAAGTAGAATTTCAAATTAAAGCCTCCTAGTGAGGCTTTAATTTTATCTAGCGTAAAGTCGAAGAACAAGTAAAGATGATAGTGAAGTATATTCACACAAGATAACGCACTATAACTTTAGGTATTTGTGTAAAAATAAAGCCAGCACAAGGCTAGCTTTATCAATCAATAGAATTCTTTAATTAGAATTTTGATGTATCTTGGAAAAGACCTACTTTAAGGTCTTTAGCAACGTAGATTTCTTTACCATCAACTAGAACGCGACCATCAGCTAGGCCCATTACTAATTTACGGTTAATAACACGCTTGAAATCAATTTCATACGTTACTTTTTTAGCAGTAGGTAGAACTTGACCAGTAAATTTAACTTCACCCACACCTAGAGCGCGACCTTTGCCTTCGCCACCAATCCAACCAAGGAAGAAACCAACAAGTTGCCACATAGCATCAAGGCCAAGACAACCAGGCATTACTGGATCACCAGGGAAGTGACAGTCAAAAAACCAAAGGTCTGGAGTAATATCTAGTTCAGCAATCACTTTACCTTTACCAAATAGGCCTTCAGTTTCAGACATAAGAGGGATGCGATCCATCATTAACATGTTTGGAGCAGGCAGTTGTGGACCGTTTGGACCAAATAATTCACCACGGCTTGATGCTAGTAAATCTTCACGATTATATGAACTAGGTTTGTTTTGCATTAAAGTATTACTCCTAAATAAGTTGCTGTGATTCTAGCGAACACTTGTACGCTTATCAAGTCGGATCAGCGCTGGTTAAACCAGTTCTTGATACGACATAATAGAGCAGAACACTGACTCGGATTATGCTCAACATCTTCAATATGTTGAGCTATTAAAGAGAGAATCGATTCATGTTCTTCAGAATGTAATGGTAAGCCAGTTAATAGTTCAATTGCTTGATCTACATGACTAATACCATGAATTGTAAACTGTTTATCTTCAACAGCTCGAATTACATCGTCTGACAATACAAGATTAATTCCATTTGTTTCTGGGATAATAACACCTTGCTCACCAGTTAACCCGCGTTTTTCACACAGCTGGAAGAAGGCTTCAATTTTCTCATTTACTCCGCCAATGGGTTGAACCATACCGAATTGGTCTACAGAACCGGTAATAGCGAAGCTTTGATTAATAGGTTTAATTGCAAGGGCGCTTAAAAATGCACATAGCTCAGCAAGACTTGCACTATCGCCATCAACTTCACAATAAGACTGTTCAAATACCATTGATGCTGTAAATGGAAGTGGCTCGTGAGCATTTAATTGGCTAAGAATATAAGCTTGCATGATCAACATACCTTTAGCATGCAGATCTCCACCTAATTCCACCTTACGTTCTACATCTGATAACTCGCCATCACCAGCATGAACTACACAAGAAATACGTGATGGTTCACCATAAGAAATAGGGTGCCCAGGAACTGATACGACGGTTAATCCATTAATTTGACCAACTTTTTCACCATCAGTTTCAATGAATATATTTTGTTCTAAAATATCATCCAATGCGCGAGAAGGTAGGTAAGACTCAATATGATATTTAGCCTTAAAAGATTGAGTAAAGTCTTCAGCACTAATATGTGTTTTAGAAACAGATGCCGAAGAAGCGTGGGCAAGGATGGAGTTTAACCACAATAAACATAAATTCAGTCGAGTTTGATCTTCACATTCTCGAGCGCCTAATTTAAGCAATGGCAGTAAGGCTAATCCATTCTCTAGCGGTAAATGCTTCTTCTGATTTGAGAGCGAACTAATTAGATGTAGGTAACTAGTTACACTGTCACTTGATAATTCTGTATCAAACTCATATTCACCAAACATAGACATACCCGCTAATAAATCAGGTTCTAATTGTTCGATTTCACCGAGTAAGGCACGGTCACTTACAATGACTAACTTCACATCAGCAGTTAGATAATGTGTTTTTTGCATTGG
>NZ_CAMLHO010000072.1 GCF_946479765.1 uncultured Aliivibrio sp. | reverse complement strand
TTACGCGGCAGATTTACAGTCTGCTCCCTTTGGCCACTCGGGAACCCCTCCAACGAAAGATTTTTATACTTAACAAGAGTTTTCCCAACGACCTTGCCAAGTTCGGAGCGAATAATAGCAAACTTCGTTTTTCTGTAAAGCACTTTTCTTTGTTTTTTGGTTTGAATGGTGGGTTTTTCGTCAAAAAGGGGTAAAAAGCATCGTTTTTGAACAAAATCATAAAAAAAGAGTCATACCGAAGTAATTGTTTTTACAGTTTATTGCACCATCTTTACATTCATTGACGAACAAAATCACTTTCCCTTGCTAAACTAGCGTCAGTAAGTAATTTCAATAATTCAAATAATAAGTATTAATATGAATCAAACTAAGTCTATTACTCTTGCTCTTTTATTAGCATGCACTTTATCAACACCTTCTTATGCTAAAAAATCGAGAGGAAATCAAGCGGTTGCTGTTGTCTCTGAAGAGGTCGCAACCCATGAAATATCTCAATCATTATCATTAATTGGTAAATTAGAAGCGGCGGAGTCCGTTATTATTTCACCAGAGGTCTCAGGAAAAATTGACCGTATAGCAATTAAAGCCAACCAAGAGGTGAAAAAGGGGCAGCTTTTAATTCAACTCAATGATGATAAAGCCAGTGCTGCGATAAAAGAGGCACGTGCTTATTTGAATGATGAAAAACGTAAATTAAAAGAATTTCAACGCTTAGCAAAGAAAAATGCAATTACACAAACTGAAATCGACGGTCAAAAATCGAGTGTTGATATTGCACAAGCACGTTTAGATGCCGCTAATGCGAATTTGGCCGACCTTCATATATCCGCACCATTTGCTGGCACGGTAGGTTTTGTTGATTTTAGTCGCGGTAAAATGGTGAGTGCAGGAACAGAGCTACTAACACTAGATAATCTGTCGTTGATGCAATTAGATTTACAAGTACCTGAACGTTACCTTTCAATGCTATCAAAAGGTATGAAGGTTGATGCAAAGAGCCAAGCATGGGGGAATACGGTATTTTCAGGAAAAGTTGTCGGTATTGATTCTCGTATTAATGCAGAAACGTTGAATTTACGTATTCGTATTGAATTTCCAAATAATGATTTAAAAATGAAACCTGGAATGTTAATGGCGGCAGAGTTAGATTTTCCTGCAATTAATGCCCCAATTATTCCAGTACAAGCATTAGAGTATTCTGGTACCAAACGATATGTGTATGTGATTAGTGAAGATAATAAAGTAACGCGTACTGAGGTGACATTAGGTGCCCGTGTTGAAAACCGTGTTGTTATTAATAGTGGTTTAGAGATTGGACAAGATATTGTCGTGCAAGGCTTAGTGAATATGCGTGATGGTGTATCGGTAAAACAGCTTGATCAAGCACCGAAAGCTGAAACCATTAAACCTGAATCAGAAGGACAATAATCATGTGGTTATCTGATATCTCTGTAAAAAGGCCAGTTGTTGCCATTGTTTTAAGTTTATTGTTGTGTGTGTTTGGTGCCGTTTCTTTTAGTAAATTAGCCGTACGTGAAATGCCTGATATTGAAAGCCCTGTGGTTTCGATCAGCACTCGTTATGAAGGGGCTTCTGCTACGATCATTGAAAGTCAGATCACAACAGTATTAGAAGATCAGCTTTCAGGCATTAGTGGTATTGATGAAATTGAATCAACCACTCGTAACAGTATGTCACGTATTACGATTACCTTTGATTTAGGCTATGACTTAAATACGGGTGTGAGTGATGTTCGTGATGCGGTGGCTCGTGCTCAACGAAGTTTACCTGATGAAGCGGATGATCCGATTGTCTTTAAAAATAATGGCAGCGGCGAAGCATCGTTATACATTAATTTAAGTTCAAGCGTGATGGATAGAACCGAGCTAACCGATTACACCGAGCGTGTATTGGTTGACCGATTCAGTTTGATTAGCGGTGTAAGCTCGGTTGATATTTCGGGTGGCTTGTACAAAGTAATGTACGTCAAATTAAAACCAGATTTAATGGCTGGGCGAGGCGTTATTGCTTCTGATATTACCGCAGCACTGCGTTCAGAGAATATCGAAAGTCCGGGCGGTGAAGTGCGCAATGATGCGATCGTGATGTCGGTACGTACTGAGCGTTTGTATAACCAAGCCGAAGACTTTAATTATCTGGTAGTAAAAACCGCCAGTGATGGAACCTCTATTTATCTAAAAGATGTCGCGGATGTATTTATTGGTGCAGAAAACGAAAATTCAACCTTTAAAAGTGATGGTGTTGTTAACGTTAGTATGGGGATTGTTCCACAGTCGGATGCAAACCCGTTAGATGTAGCGAATTTAGTCCATGAAGAAGTGGCTAAAATTCAGCAGTTTCTACCTGAAGGTACTCGTTTAGCCATTGATTATGACTCTACCGTGTTTATTGATCGCTCGATTTCTGAGGTGTACAGCACACTCTTTATTACGGGTGGGTTGGTTATCTTGGTGCTTTATATCTTTATTGGTCAAGCACGAGCAACGTTAATTCCGGCAGTCACCGTACCTGTTTCTTTAATTTCCTCTTTTATGGCGGCGTATTACTTTGGATTTTCGATCAACCTTATTACCTTGATGGCATTGATATTGTCGATTGGTTTGGTGGTCGATGATGCGATCGTGGTGGTTGAAAATATCTTCCATCACTTAGAAAAAGGAGAGTCGCCACTTTTAGCTGCCTATAAAGGCACAAGAGAAGTGGGCTTTGCTGTAATAGCAACGACCTTAGTTCTGGTAATGGTATTCTTGCCGATCTCATTTATGGATGGCATGGTCGGCTTATTATTTACTGAGTTCTCCGTATTGCTTGCCATGTCGGTCTTATTCTCATCACTGATCGCCTTGACGTTGACACCAGTGTTAGGCAGTAAGATTTTAAAAGCCAATGTAAAACTAAATCGATTTAATATATTTGTGGATAAATTATTCGCAGGCCTAGAGCGCGGTTACCGTAAATCGGTGAGCAAAGCGGTAGCTTGGCGTTTATTAGCTCCAGTTATCATTTTGGCCTGTATTGGCGGTAGTTACGGGCTAATGCAGCAAGTTCCATCACAATTAACACCGCAAGAAGACCGTGGTGTACTGTTTGCGTTTGTTCGTGGTGCTGATGCCACCAGTTATAACCGAATGAGTTCGAACATGGATATTGTTGAAGAGAGACTGATGCCATTGCTTGGTAAAGGGTTCTTAAAATCATTCAGTATTCAATCACCGGCGTTTGGTGGTAATGCAGGCGACCAGACTGGCTTTGTTATCATGATCTTAGAAGATTGGGCAGACAGAGATCTGACGGCTCAAGAAGGGTTAGGCTTGATACGTAAAACCTTAGTTGATATCCCTGATGTTCGTGTATTCCCTATGATGCCAGGCTTTAGTGGTGGTTCAAGTGAACCTGTACAATTTGTACTTGGCGGTTCAGATTATAAAGAGCTACAAAAGTGGGGCGATGTATTAAAAGAAGAAGCGAATAATAGTCCATTGATGGAAGGTGCAGACATTAATTATTCTGAAAAAACACCAGAGTTAGTTGTGTCAGTTGATCGCAATCGTGCTGCAGAGTTAGGTATTAAGATCTCTGATATTTCAGATACCCTTGAGATCATGCTTGGTGGTAAGAGTGAAACAACGTATGTGGATCGTGGAGAAGAGTACGATGTGTATTTACGAGGTGATGAAAATAGCTTCAATAATGCCGCGGATCTTAGCCTAATTTATATGAGAACAGCCACGGGCGAACTAGTGACACTTGATACCGTGACGAAGATTAATGAGGTGGCTTCAGCAATCCGTTTGTCACACACCAATAAACAGAAATCGATTACGTTAACTGCCAATTTAAAAGATGGTGCAACACTGGGTGACGCGTTGGATTATTTAGATGCGAAAGCGATTGAAATCTTACCTAGTGATATTTCAGTAGCTTATACTGGTGAGTCAAAAGACTTTAAAGAAAACCAATCGAGTATTTTGGTAGTATTTGGATTAGCGTTACTGGTTGCTTATCTTGTTCTTGCGGCACAATTTGAAAGCTTTATTAACCCAATGGTGGTGATGTTTACCGTTCCTATGGGGGTATTCGGTGGTTTCTTAGGGCTAGTGATTATGGGTCAAGGACTGAATATTTATAGCCAAATAGGTATGATCATGTTGATCGGAATGGTAACCAAAAACGGGATCTTGATTGTTGAGTTTGCGAATCAGTTGCGGGATCGAGGTGTAGAGTTAGAGCAAGCGATTATTGATGCTTCAGCTCGTCGTTTACGTCCTATTTTAATGACGGCATTTACGACATTAGCAGGTGCTATTCCATTGATAATGTCTACGGGTGCGGGCTATGAAAGCCGAGTGGCGGTAGGTACGGTTATCTTCTTTGGTATGGCGTTTGCCACCCTAGTTACCTTGTTTGTTATTCCTGCAATGTACCGATTAATTTCAGGAAGCACGCATTCTCCTGGTCATGTAGAAGCGTTATTAAATAAAGAATTAGACCATGATATTACAGGGCGTATTTCGCATTAGTATTGAAATGATAATTCGATAAAAAGAAAGGCTATTACTTAATGCTAAGTGATGGCCTTTTTTTTAATCAAATAGTTATACTTACAGCTTAGCGTTTAAATCAGCCATTACCGCGTCTTTATTTTTTAAATAGTCATCTAGACCATTCTTACGTAAGTCACACGATGGGCAATCACCACAGCCGTCACCAATCACACCGTTATAGCAGGTTAGTGTTTGATTACGAACATAATCTAATTTTCCATATTTATCAGCCAGTGCCCACGTTTCAGCTTTGTTTAGCCACATTAATGGCGTATCAATTCGTAGTTTACGATCCATGCCTAAGACGAGAGATTGGTTAATAGACTTTACAAACTCATCGCGACAATCAGGGTAGCCTGAAAAATCAGTTTCACACACACCAGTAATTACTGATTCTGCGCCCAATTGATAGGCATAAATACCAGCAAGGGTTAAGAAAAGAATATTACGACCAGGAACAAACGAATTTGGTAGGCCATTTTCTTGCAGTTCGTGAGAAACAGGAATGTTATCACGAGTTAATGAGCTGGCAGCCAGTTCATTTAATAAGCCGACATCCATTACTTTATGAGAAGCAGCACCGAGCTCTAGTGCCACTTTTTTAGCGACTTCAATTTCTTGATTATGACGCTGGCCGTAATCAAAAGTAATACAATGAACATGGTCATATTGAGTCAGTGCTTGAATTAAACAGGTAGTGGAGTCTTGACCGCCACTAAATACAACAATTGCTGTAGACATAAGGTAATGAATCTCAGTAGGATTATTTATTGGCTATTGTAGTAAAAAAGCCACCGATGATCGATGGCTTTTATCGTTATTCCCAATGGGTATAATCTTAGCTGGACGTTATTATTTTATCGGTTAGTTATAATTGACCTGTTTTCTCAAAACGAGCTAATTGCTCTAAACATGGGGTTAAATCACCCGCTGTGCTACCAGAAGAAGACTCTACTATAGGTGTGTTTGGGCCAATCCAGCCATTAGACATAGCATAAAGGAAAAGAGATCGCGCTCAACGGTGTTTTAGATATAAATCAATACCATCAAGCATAGGCAGATCAAGCTTGATTAAGTGTGTATTGGCAGAGCGTTGATAATTTACCTCTGCTTAATGAGAAAAATTTTGCTATATTTATTGTATATTTTTAATAAAAGAGAAAAATATTCTCTATTGGTGGTTTTATGGGAAAGTATGAGCTAGATAAGGTAGATAAAACCTTACTTTCTTTATTGCAACATGATTGTACGGTGTCATTACAAGAGATGGCTGAAGCTGTTAATTTGACTACAACACCTTGTTGGAAGCGATTAAAGCGGTTAGAAGAAGAAGGGGTCATTGAAAAGAAAGTGGCCTTACTTAACCCTGAAAAATTAGGGTTGAGCTTTAATGCGTTTGTATTGATTAAAACATCAAACCATTCTCAAGAGTGGTATAACCAATTTGTTAATACGGTGTCTGATTTTCCTGAAGTCATGGAATTTTATCGTATGGCTGGTGAATACGATTATATGATGAAGGTACTTGCTGAGGATATGAAGTCATTTGATGCGTTTTACAAAAAACTAGTGAATAGCGTTGATGGGATATCGAATGTGACGAGTACCTTTGCTATGGAGCCACTAAAGTACACGACTGAATTGCCTTTATAGTTTTAAAGTTAACGAAGCAGGTCGATTCTAGACCTGCATCGCTTGTCATTCTAGTTCTATTTTTTCCTCATTCTCATCACGCCTTCCTGCATTGCAGAAGCGACAAGCTCACCTTTTTGGTTGAATACTTCACCTCGAACTAAGCCTCTTGAACTGCTCGCATTGGTACTTTCAATTGAATACAGTAACCATTCATCCATTTTGAAAGGGCGATGGAACCACATTGAGTGATCGATCGTTGCAACTTGGAAGTGGGGAGTTAATAAGCTGACTTCATGCGGATGAAGTGCTGTTGGAAGAAATCCCCAATCGGACGCATAAGCCAATAAATACTGATGAATTAACTGATCATCAGGTAGGTCACCATTGGCTTTTATCCATAAGTGTTGTGTGGGTGCTGCTTTTCTTGGCGCTAAAGGGTTTACGATATTAACAGGGCGAACTTCAATGGGCTTTTCACCACAAAAAATCTTTTGCACAGCTGGAGGGAGTACATGCTTGATGGCTTCGGCAAGTTGTGTTTCTGAAGCAAAGTTTTCAGGTCCAGCGATCTCTGGCATGCTTGATTGGTGTTCAAACCCCGGCTCATCACCATGATAAGACGCCGTTAAATAGAAAATAGGACGACCATTTTGAATCGCTTTTACACGACGAGTACTAAAGCTTCGTCCGTCTCGTAGGTTTTCTACATCATAAATAATGGCTTTTTCTGGATCACCAGGGTAAAGAAAGTAACTATGAAAAGAGTGTACCGTTCTTGTATTATCAACTGTATAGCGAGCTGCTGAGAGGGCTTGACCAATGACTTGTCCACCATAGACTTGAGGTAAACCAAGGTTTTCACTTTGCCCTCTAAATAAGCCTTGCTCTAATTGTTCGAGCTGCAATAGTGTTAATAATTCGTTTAATGGTTTATTCATGTTATAGCCTTAATTCTTCTGACGTTATAACTCTATTGTGAGATAGATTCAGATTGAGTTCAACAAGTTAAATAAAATGTTAATTTGGTCAGAATAACATCAGGACGGTGTGGTTTTTTTCTCGTTGAGTTAGTTTTCTGTCAAAGATAGAATGGATAGGAAGACAGAGCTATCTAATAGGTTTATATTTATAATGTTTTTATTAGCTAAATAAATATATAAAAGAGAGTATAAAATGAAAAAATCATTATTGGTTGCTTTGTCTGTGGCTACAGGGATGACAATGGTTGGCTGTAATTCAACAGATAAAGCTGAAAAAGAAACAGTGAAGCAAGAAGTGGTTGTACAAGAAGAGGTCGTTCAAAGTAATGCGGCAAATACAGACGTTATTGAAGTTGCGGAAACGCAAGTAGTGACGGGCAGTGTTGGCTACCGTGAGCGTATCGCTTTACCTGCAAATGCGGTAATTACGGTTACATTATCTGATGTTTCTTTGGCTGATGCACCATCAAAAACAATCACAGAAGAAACATTTGAAGCGGGAGAGAAGTCATCACCATTTGATTATTCTTTAGCATTCAATACGGCAGATATTCAACCAAATCGTACGTATGCAGTTCGCGCAACGATTAAGGTTGACGGTAAATTACGCTTCACTACCGATACAAGCTATACCGTTATCACTGATGAAGAAAAAACACTAAACCAAGATTTATTGCTTAAAGGTGTTCGTCAATAATATTGATTAAACGTTAATATAAATAAGTGGTTGTGCTTAATGCATAACTACTTGTTTAAAATGTAAAATTATTACATCCTCATGAATAACAATTTATTCTTCCTCAAGTTTTTCTTTTTGATCTTCAAATCTATCTTTTTGCAATGAAATCTTCCCCTCAGAATTTATGACTCGATTAAAATAACGGCCTTATTTTAGAAAGGTGAGGTGAGTCAGTGATAAAGCGCGATATTGCCGCTAAACTGAGATAGTAGCAAAGTAAACAATCCTGTACCAAGGAGGGAAGGTGATGTTATTAGCTGTGTTATCTATTTTATTAAGTTTTGTACTTGTTGTCATCGGTGTAATGGCGTTTGGTATTAGTGGTGGAGATCTACCTTTACTGGCGTTAGCCATTCCGATGCTCTGGCTCATTCCTCAAGGGGGAGTAGCTACTTGGATATTGCTTGCTGGAATCTCTTTATTTGGTTTAACGCTAGGAACTCAGCCTTTATCGTTGTCAATTGCAGTTTGGACACTCTTTCCATTACTCATGGTTATTTTTTCTCGACGTAAAAGTATTCATTTAATTATTTTTATTATTTCAGTTGTGGTGGCAATGGAAGCCGGGATCATGGCTTTGCAATACGAAGGGAAACTTGCTGGCAGTGCGTATTCGACTTTACTGCAAATTTGCAGCGTTGTTCTGGTTTGGATTGCAGCAAGAAGTTGGAAGCCAGTTAATCGCAATGCGTGGTGGCCATTAGTATTGGTTATTCCTTTATGGATAGGGGGACTGCAACACGCCGCTTTAGTTGCTTTGTCTATTACAGGATTAATTGTATGTTTGCAGAGTGTGGGGCGTTCTAAATATAGTGATTGGTTGCCTATGATGTCGTGGTTACTACCCGTTATAGGGTTTAGTACCTTAATTGTATCTCCAAAATTTGAAGTGCCTACTTCTATTATGGTGTCTTGGTTGATGATTTTACTGATAGGTTGGGTTACTGACTTTATGATGCAGGTAGATGATGAGCCTATTGATTAAACCGCTAGAATTAGTAATATGTTGCACCTCCTAGCGAGAGTAGGACTTGCAACATATTATTGTAAAGATACTTTACATGAAAGCGTTAATAGAACTTACAATTGTTCTCTTAATGTATTTCGTGTATCAGCAGATACCACAGACCAGTGCGTCCCTTTAATTGCCCCTTCAAGTGACCATAAAAGTTCATCGCTAACATTATTTGAATGAGTCTGTTGAATTGCTTTAAAAGCATTGACTGAACCTGTATTACGAAGTTCTTCCACGGTACAAATCCCCGCTTTTTTAAGCATTCTTTCTGTTGCCAATCGTAGATTAGGTAAATCTTTTATCCGTGATGGCACTGCGGTTTGCTGTTTTTCTTTATCGTTTTTCGCTACATCTAATGCAATAACAGCCTGAAGTAAGATAGCATCAGGTGCTTCCCAAGATTCTGGTGAAATAGCAAAATATTTGGTTACAACAGGGAACCCGCGTTTTTTATAAACATAAGGTTCAGAGCCTTGTTCTTTGAATAAATTGATGGTTTCGTTACTTGCTCTTAAATGAAGCTTATCTTGCACGACAAGCGCAAACATAGTGCTGTCGATAAAGACACCAAAGCCGCCAAACATTGAACGTGAAGATATCTTTCCAAGAGAGGAAAGAAGACGAAGTGAATCTCTTAGTACTGGCTTATCCATTGTATTAATTCTCGGTTAGTAAGTTTATGTCACTAAACAACTGAGCCCGAGGAAATAGTAGCAAGCTCACAGCAGGCTATTGTTATTTTAATGTAAAAAATAACAATGCTTGATAAAATGACTTGCGATCGGCAACCCCGCTACCTTATATAAATACGTAGGCCGGAAGCTTTGCGTCCTGAGCTTTCGCGCAGTTTGCCCTGTTTGTGACTTTGTATTGATAATATAGTAATCAATAGCAAAGTCAGAGCTTTAATTTCAAAAATGTGATCT
>NZ_CAMLHO010000071.1 GCF_946479765.1 uncultured Aliivibrio sp. | reverse complement strand
GATATAAAAATGGCTAATCAAAGGATTTGCCATTTTGTAATTTCTTGTGTTTTTTAGCTTAGCAATGATTATTTAAAATCTAATAATTCTACTTCAAAAATCAGAACTGAACCCGGTTGGATTGAGCCTGCTGAGCGATTACCATAAGCTAAATTACTTGGGATAAAGAAACGCATCTTTTGACCAACAACCATCAATTGAACACCTTCTGTCCAACCTTTGATTACTTGACCTAAACCAAACTCAATTGGCTCACCACGTTCGACTGAGCTATCAAATACGTTACCATCGATAGTGGTGCCGTGGTAATGCACTTTTACTTTGTTTTTTGCAGTAGGGTGCTCAATGCCTGTACCTTCTTGAAGTACTAGATATTGAAGACCTGATGCTGTTGTTTGAACGCCTTCTTTTGTGGCATTTTCAGCTAAAAATACATTTCCAAGTTCAATGTTCTCTTTTGCTGCTTTTGGGTTGTTTACAAAGTGTTGACACAGCATCTAACCAACAACGATAAGCGCAAGGGTAATGATAATTTTAGACACGATATTTCCTTATAGTTATACCAATGCCATTAATTATTATCTAATTAGTTGCATTGGTATTAAATTAATTACTTTTCTAATAGGTAACTGATAGTGTCAGCGATTTTTTTAGGATCATCATGACCGCCAATTAAGACGTTGTATTTACCGTTAACCACAAAAGTAGGTACAGAACTAATACCTGATTGTTCAGAAAGCATTTGTGCATTATCCACTTTTTTGATCAGAATATCACGTTGCTCTTCGTTAAAGTCGTAAGGACTTATTAGGCCTCTAGAGGTAAACGCTTTAGCATATGTTTCTTGTTGTTGAGTTATCGTTGTGCCTTCACCCATTTGTGTTGCTGCAAACAGATCATCCATAAACGCGTGATCAGGTGTACCATCTACTTGCATTTCTGCTGCGTAGTAGAACATAGAAGCAATATGCGCTGATTGGTTAAAAGTGATGTGCATCTTACCGATATCAGTGCCTGTTTCTTGGCTAATCACTGGTAAGAAGTTTTCCATGTTACGACAGTGGCCACAAGATAGGGCAAAAACTTCAGTTACAGGAGCGATTAAATCGGCAGGTAATGTGGTAGAAAGGACTTCATATTGAACGCCTTCTTTTGGTTCATTGGTATCACCACACGCTGTTAAAAAAAGTGCTGAAGAAAGGATAAGCAATAATGGTTTGATAATAGATTTCATGTAAATTTCCATTGGTTATGATATCAGATGAAAATAGCATGATTTGCAGAAAGTAGAAATGAAATAGGGCAACAAATGTCGCCCTATTTTAGTAAAATTGTGTAAAGAGTTTATATAATTATACTTTACGTACCTGAATGATCATTCCCATTAACGGATGGTCAATGTAATGAGTTTCGCCACTGCGCATTTTACGCTTTTCTTCCATGCGATAAGATTTTAAAAATTCTTTAACTTCGGTTTCAGGTGTTATGTTTTCCAAGTGACCTAATTGAACATCTGCGTTTGGATCTTCAACTTGACTAATATCAGCTGTTATTGTTTCGCTTTCAGTTAACGTATCATCAACAACTGTAGATGTAGCGTCTGTTACTACTTCTTCATTTTCTTCTTTAGGTGTATTGACGATAAACTCGTGTTGCCCAGGTACTTTTAGGTCAAGAATCGTATTTACGTATAAATAGTGCTGCACATAAACTTGCATCGTGCCATCAAGCTCTAGAAGAGGGCCTGATTTCACAGTAGCGACACTTTCTGGTTCAAGTGTTTCGCTTCCTTCTACTAATACTGGTGTTGGCGCTGGTGCTGGTGCATTAAGAGGGATTAATGATAAGTCTGCTTTTGCATCTTCAATTGTGCGACCATCTGCAATAAAACGGTCAGAGAAGTCTTGCCCTGCTTGGATATGGAAGATAGGAGAGCGTGATGAACCTGAATCACCTTGACGCCAAGCAACATGCACTAGCGGTTTAAAACCGGCATGGTTCTGTAACTTAGTGTAAGTTTCGTTTAGCTTGTAATAACCAGAAGGCAACAGTTCTGCACCATTACGGCTCATCATTGTTTTATCACGATACGAGAAAGCACGTTCTAAATTAATAGGGGCAAGGATATCAGGCCATGACTCTTGAAAAGATGATGGGTCAACATTGTGCTTAAAAATAATGACTTCAACATCAAATTGACGAGCAAATGCAGGCCAGCTTACTAGTAAAATCAACGCATAAATAAATTTTTTCATTCAAACTCCAGTGAAATGGGTCTTTAAAGTCTCGGTTATCCATAATCGAGACTAAAAATCAGTATTTTCTTATTATTTAACTCTAATAGTTAGATTCTATTTTCGTAAAACAGATTGAGCAAGTCTATTACGTATTTAATTCGCACTTGTCTCTCTGTTAAGTCTTTTACAAATTTAACCTTAGTAGGTCCATCTAAGGCAAAACCTGTCGGATCTTTTTGTAATAATGACACAAGGAACATAGGGTTTATGTCAGCGGTAGGTTCAAACTCAATATAACCCCCGTTTCCGTGTGCTTCTAATTTCTTCACTTTTAATGAAGCGGCTAGCATTTTTACTTCAGCGGTAACTAATAAGGTTTGGGTCGCTTCTGGTAATGAACCAAAGCGGTCAATCACTTCTACTTTTAGCTCATCGAGTTCGCCATTACTTGCCACACTCGCAATTCGTTTATATAAAGATAGGCGCGTGTTTACATCTGGAATGTAATCTTCTGGAATTAATGCAGGTAAGCGTAGTTCTACTTCTGTTTGCTCACGCAATAAGTCATCCAATGAAGGCTCTCTTCCATCTTTTAATGCCTCTACTGCTTGCTCTAGCATTTCCATATAAAGCGTAAAACCAACCGATTGGATTTGACCACTTTGGCCGTCACCCAGCAATTCACCCGCACCACGAATTTCTAAATCGTGTGTTGCTAAGGTAAAGCCCGCGCCTAAATCTTCCAGAGAAGCGATAGCATCTAAACGTTTGATGGCATCTTTACTCAATGCTTTTGGATGGGGCGTTAATAGATACGCATACGCTTGGTGGTGTGAACGACCCACACGGCCACGTAATTGATGAAGTTGTGCTAAACCAAGCTTATCTGCGCGCTCCATAATAATGGTATTGGCGGTTGGAACATCAATACCGGTTTCAATAATGGTAGTACAAACAAGAACATTGAAACGTTGATGATAAAAATCACCCATGATGCGCTCTAGCTCTCGTTCACGCATTTGACCGTGAGCCAAGGTAACACGTGCTTCTGGGATCAGTTTTTCAATCTCTTCAGCGGCGTTCTGGATCGTTTCTACGTTGTTGTGTAGAACATACACTTGACCACCACGTTTGATCTCACGAAGGATCGCTTCTTTGATCACATCGTCCGCTTTTTCACGCACAAAGGTTTTAATTGCTAATCGACGAGCGGGTGGTGTCGCTATGATTGATAAATCACGCATACCACTCATTGCCATATTCAAGGTTCTTGGAATTGGCGTCGCTGTTAGGGTTAGGATATCAACGTCTGAACGCATTGCTTTTACTTTTTCTTTCTGACGTACACCAAAGCGGTGTTCTTCATCGACAACCAATAAGCCAAGATCTGCAAATTTTATACTGTCTTGCAATAATTTGTGTGTACCGATTAGGATATCCACTTTACCTTCTGCGGTAGCGGCTAAAATTTCTTTTTGTTCTTTAGCTGATTTAAAGCGTGATAACACTTCAACTCGTATTGGGAAGTTCGCAAAACGGTCGCGGAAATTCTCAAAATGCTGTTGAGCAAGTAGGGTAGTAGGAACTAATACCGCCACTTGTTTTTCATTATTTGTGGCTAAGAAAGCAGCACGCATGGCAACTTCTGTTTTACCAAAACCAACGTCACCACACACTAAGCGATCCATGGCTTTTGCTTGGCACATATCGGATAAAACATCGTTAATTGCAATTTCTTGGTCGTGTGTTTCTTCAAACGGGAAGCTTGATCTAAAATCAGCGTAAGCTTCACGGTCTTGTTTAAAGGCAAATCCTAGCTTAATGGCACGCTTTGCGTATACATCCAGTAGTTCTGCTGCCACGTCGCGCACTTTTTCAGCGGCTTTACGACGAGCTTTGCTCCATGTTTCACTGCCTAATTTACTGATTGGTGCTGTGTCATCTGCGCCCGCAGAGTATCGGCTAATGAGATTTAAAGAAGAGACAGGAACATACAGTTTGGTTTCGTTTAGGTACTCCAACATCATGTATTCAGCTGGCATGTCACCAACTTCTAACGTTTCAAGGCCCATGTAACGACCAATACCATGATCGATATGAACCACTGGTTGGCCCACTTTTAGCTCAGCAAGATTACGGATCAGAGCATTGCTGTTGTTCGATGTATTGTCACCACGGCGGCGGCGTTGAATTACTCGTTCACCTAATAAATCACTTTCACAAATGAAGGCAACGCAAGGATCTTGCAGAATAAAGCCGTGCTCTGCTGAACCAATTACCAAGGTGGCTTTATGTTTATGCGCAACCGCGTCTTTCATTGAACTACAAATAGCAGGCTTTAGCTTAATGCGAGCAAGTAATTCAAGTAGGGCCTCACGACGACCTTCTGATTCAACAGAAAAGATTACCTGCCCACTAAATTTCTCATAAAATTGACGAAATTGTGCAAACGGTTCTTTATTTTGGTGCTGAATTGCAATCTCTGGCAGCTCTAATAAATCAGGATTAAAGCGGCCTGCTTTTTCAATCTCTGGTTCTCTCGCTAATTTTACACGAGGATATTGTTTGAAGAAGCCAAACATATCGGTTGTTTGAAGCCACAACTCATTTACAGGCAAAAGAGGACGCAGTGGATCAACGCGTCGTTGATCATAACGGTATTCAGCATCGGCTAAAAAATCGTTTGCCGCTTTCTCGATATCACCTATTGTTATTAATAACGTGTTATCAGGCAGATAATCGAATAGGGTTTCTGTTTCATCAAAAAATAGGGGTTGCCAATATTCGATGCCAGCAGGCCAAGCGCCTTTGCTGATTTGCTGATAAACAGATTCTGGTTCACGGCGTGCATCAAAACGCTGACGCCAACGAATACGGAAATCTTCAATTGCTACCTCATCCGTTGGGAATTCGTGAGCAGGGAGTAGATTGATTGATTTTACTTCTTCAACGGTGCGTTGATTATCAGGGTCAAACTGACGAATAGTGTCTATTTCGTCATCAAAGAAGTCAATACGATAAGGGTGTGCATTACCCATTGGGAATAAATCTAAAATCGACCCTCGGCTTGCGTACTCACCGTGAGTCATCACTTGGTCAACGTGTAAGTAACCTGATTTTTCTAGCTGTAGTTTCAGTTTATCAAACGAAAGACGGTCACCCACTTTAACCACTAAGGCATGTTTATGCAGAAACGATTGCGGTGATTGACGCTGTAATAGGGTACTTACCGGAACGATTAGCGTGCCGTCTTTTTGCTGAGGCAAATGATAAAGACGTGATAAACGGTCAGAAATAATATCCTGATGCGGTGAAAAACTGTCATAAGGAAGGGTTTCCCAATCAGGAAAAACCTCTACCGCGCGTTGACTAAACTGACTAATTTCATTTTGTAAACGAAACGCCAATTGTGGTTCAGTTACGGCAACTACGACAGGACCAGTGTGTTGTTGTTCAATCTCTGCAATCGCAAGTGCTAAAGATGAACCCGTTAAATTACCAACTGAGCGAGTGTCATTTGCTTTGGTTGGTAATGTTAATGACAGTAAGTTTTTTATAGGCATCAGGATATTCAATAATTAAGTTAAGTTGCGTTCTTGAGCACGAAGTTTAAGTATTTTTTGTTGTTGAAACAACGCGGCTTTAATCAGTAAATCTTGGTCAATATCCCGAAGGAGATCGTAAGTCATCTCAATCGTATACCCAGATTCAGTCTGCGTACACTGTGCGACTTGAGCATAGCAATAAATTGCAGAAGGTGGATGCTCAAGAAACAATTTCACCTTAGCTTTTTGAGTAATCGTTAACGCAGTCTTACTTTCATAAGTAAACTTACTTGCACCAAAGGAGTTGGTTTTATGGCGATAAACTTCATCATCTTGTTGAATCAACAGATAAGAGAGTAATAAGTTCAGTTTTTGATTTTGATTATTCAGGTAATTAGCAAGACGTTTACCATCATCTAATTTTAAGAAAGAAAGTTCGTTTTCAGAAACGTCATCTAAAGAGCTACACTCTTGTGCAACTCGGAATGGGGCTGGGATCTCGCGTTCAAACGTTTCTGTGTCTGGTAACGTGGCATCCATAGTGAGAGGTTCTACATTAATAGTTAAATCGTAGTGAACCGAAAAGTATTCATCGTGTGACATAAGCGTCCCTTTATTTATTATTCATTGATTATGGCGAAGTCACTGAGTATCAGCAAGTGTTTAATCAGTAAGTATGCCGAACAAAAGAGAAAAAAAGGAATAAATACCAGTATTTTACGTGATAGACTGTATTAATTATTGTAGCTTCAAAAAGCATGATTGAGAGAATTTATGTTTCATCCAGTATCCGTATTTATAGGGTTGCGATATTTAAGAGGGCGCTCGGGCGATAGGTTCAGCCGTTTTATATCTTATATGTCTACCGCAGGTATTACCATTGGCGTCTTATCGTTAGTAACGGTATTGTCTGTGATGAATGGGTTTGAAGCTCAGTTAAAAGATAGAATATTAGGGGTATTACCACAAGCCGTTATTTCGAGTTCAAGTGATCAAATAACCCCTTCTGAAGATGAAAGAAATTACGTTGCAAGCTTACCTCACGTAACTCAAGTAACACCGGTTGTTCGTGGTGAAGCGATTATTCAAAGCGCAAAAGGGTTGAGTGCGGGTATGCTTGTTGGTATTGACCCTGATGAATATGATCCTATCGCCTATGAATTAATCTCAGGCAGCATGCGTCAACTTAACGCGGGCGAATATGGTATTTTTTTAGGTTCAAAATTAGCGCGTGAGTTAAGTGTCCGTTATGGTGACACCGTGCGTATTATGGTAACGAATGCCAGCCAATACACGCCATTAGGACGAATTCCAAGCCAACGTAATTTTAAAATCGTCGGTGTATTTAATACGGGCTCGGATGTCGATGGTCAATTAATGGTGACGAACATTCAAGACACGGCTCGTTTGATGAAACTGAAAAAAGGCAACATTACAGGATGGCGCTTATTTTTCGACGACCCGTTCCAAGTGACTGAATTAGCCAAACTGCCTTTAGAAAATAACATGACATGGAGTGACTGGCGTGATCAACGCGGTGAGTTATTTCAAGCCGTGAAAATGGAAAAAAATATGATGGGCTTAATGCTGGGTCTTATTGTTGCTATCGCGGCGTTTAATATCATATCTGCTCTTATTATGGTGGTTATGGAAAAACAAGCGGAAGTGGCGATATTAAAAACACAAGGCATGACGAGTAACCAAGTACTTTCTATTTTTATGGTGCAAGGGGCAAGCAGCGGCGTAATAGGTGCAATTGTCGGTGGTTCATTGGGGGCTCTATTTGCCAGTAACATCAATGTTATTCTTTCTACATTGGGTTTATCTTTATTTACTGTCGGTGGATCTTTACCTGCTCAGGTTGATCCATTACAAGTGTGTATCGTCATTGTTTTAGCAATTTTATTAAGTTTATTAGCGACCGTATTTCCATCTTATCGAGCAGCAGTCGTACAACCAGCAGAGGCATTGAGATATGAGTAATCCATTATTAGTTTGTCAGGGTATTCGTAAGGTTTACCAAGAAGGCACAATGGAAACTGAAGTGCTTAAAGGGGTTGATTTTCAAATTAATGAAAGTGAATTAGTGGCGATTGTTGGGTCATCTGGTTCTGGTAAAAGTACATTATTGCACATTCTTGGTGCGCTTGATGAACCAACAGCAGGAACTGTACATTTTCAACAGAATGAACTAACAAAACTGAGTGCCAATAAACAAGCGAAGATCCGTAACCAACACATTGGTTTTGTGTATCAGTTTCATCATCTTTTGTCTGATTTCAGCGCACTAGAAAACGTGGCGATGCCATTACTTATTGGTGGCATTAATAAGAAAGAAGCGGCGAGAAGAGCGACTGAATTGCTTGAGAAAGTAGGATTAGCGCATCGTATTGAACACCGCCCATCAGAGTTATCAGGTGGTGAGCGTCAACGAGTGGCGATTGCTCGAGCACTAGTGAATAAGCCTGCATTAGTATTAGCTGATGAGCCAACAGGTAACTTGGATCACCAAACGGCATTGGATATTTACAATCTCATGCGTGAGTTGAATCAAGAGTCGGGCACTGCATTTTTAGTGGTTACTCATGATACGGCTTTGGCTGCAAAATTAGATAAGCAACTAAGTATGCAAGATGGTCGCTTTATTACTGAGACCATTCGTTCAAACAGCTATCAAGAGCAGGAGGCGTAATGTTTTCACCGCTTTCTCTTTTTATTGGTGGTCGTTTTGCACGTGCAAAGCAGCGTAATAAAATGGTGTCATTTATTTCGCTCTCATCAACACTCGGTATTGCTATTGGTGTTGCAGTGATCATCATTGGCCTTTCTGCCATGAATGGCTTTGAGCGTGAACTGCAAAATAGGGTATTATCTGTTATTCCTCACGCAGAGCTTGAAGGGGTAAAACGACCAATTGATGATTGGAAAACTATGATGACCCAAGCCAAACAACACCATAAGGTAATCGGTGCTGCACCTTATGTTCGGTTTACTGCTTTATTAGAAAGAGGCAGTAAGCTAAAAGCGGTTGAAGTTAGAGGAGTTGAACCTTTACTTGAAGCCTCGGTGTCTAAATTACCTCAATTCATCGATAAAGACGCTTGGGATAAATTTGAAGCGGATCACCAAAGTGTGATTTTAGGTAAAGGCGTAGCTGATACGTTAAATGTTAAGGTTGGCGATTGGATCACTGCTATGATCCCTGATGAGAGCAGCGATAAGCAGCTACGTTCACCAAAGCGCCAACGCTTGCAAGTGGTGGGATTACTCTCATTAGGTGGGCAAGTAGATCATGGTTTAGCGATTGTTCCTCTAAAAGACGCGCAGCAATACATTAATTTAGGTGACAGTGTCACTGGTGTGTCATTGCAAGTGAGTAGCGTTCTTAATGCCCAAGATATTGTTAGAGAGGTAGGGGGTACATTAACGGAATACGTTTACTTGCGTAGTTGGATTCAAAAGTATGGTTATCTATACAGAGATATTCAACTAGTACGTTCAATCATGTACCTTGTCATGGTTTTAGTGATTGGAGTAGCTTGTTTTAATATTGTGTCTACGTTAATGATGGCAGTAAAAGATCGCTCTGGAGACATTGCTATATTAAGAACTATGGGTGCGAATGATGGGTTAATTAAACGTATCTTTGTATGCCAAGGGATCTTCTCTGGTGTAACAGGCAGCTTAGCGGGTTCAGCCCTTGGTTCATTTGTGGCATTAAATCTAACACCTATGATTAAGGGGTTAGAATCGCTGATAGGGCACCAATTTTTATCCGGTGATATCTATTTTGTTGACTTTTTACCATCAGAATTAGTGTGGAGTGATGTTGCTATTGTGACAGCGACAGCTATATTTTTAAGTGCGATTGCTACTTGGTATCCTGCAAGAAAGGCAAGTCAGTTACATCCTGCAGCGGTGCTGAGCTCCAAGTAAAGCTATGTTATACCAATTGATGCTCTTTATTTTAAAGCCATTGAATATTTCAATGGCTTATTTATTGAATGAAAATAGTAATACGGAATAACAACATATCAGAATTTCCGCTTTACTATTGAGTTGTTTTTACATAAGGATGGAACATCTAATTAATTGATTTTATGGAAGTAATAATTAATTTTAAGCACTATTTTTGATTAGTGA
>NZ_CAMLHO010000070.1 GCF_946479765.1 uncultured Aliivibrio sp. | reverse complement strand
CTAAATTAACTGCTCAAAAAATGACTTTTTCTATAAACTAACATTAGTTTTTCTTATGTAAACGTTACATTAAAAAATAATCACATAGAATGCATTAAAATTAAAAATTTGCCATATATGATGCATATTTACGCAGAAACATACCTTTAACATAATATTTTTCTTTAATTTATTTTCTAATTAGACTACAAAACACATCATTTCTATTAGTTTATCTTAATAAAAAAGGCCTCCTATTAATAGAAAGCCTTCTTATCTAGCAATACAATTAATTAAATGCTCTATTTACTGAGTAAACACGAACACCTCACTAACCACATTGTTTTTGTTATCCTGTAAATTGGACAAAATAGGCAATAATTGCCCAAGCAGCAAACCAACTCACCACTAAAAGCTTATCAGACCAATCTATACCCATAAAAATACCTATTAACTCAGTTATAATTAACTCATCTCACAAAAATAAAAGCAAAACTTATGCCACTTAAATTATAGCTTGTTCATTTCTGCGATATTTATTCAAACATTCTGTTGGTTTACCTAAATTTGGATAATGAGTTAAATAATCAATAAAGCAGTCAGCCATAGAAAATGGTGTTGTTATACACTCGACTTCTTTATTGAGTAGTGGTGCATAGCCTTCTTTACCCTTAATAGTATAAGCTGTTGATGTACCATAATATATTTGATCATCAACAATTAAAGACCAGCCTCGATCTTTATGATAAATACTAAATTCAGTAATGCGCTGCCCACTTGGCTTACTCGCTTCATAACAATAACGAATTTGAGAAACATAAGGAAAACTGCCAGAGCCACTTCCAACAACACCATTGTCAGTCGCATTATCAATAGCGCCTTCAATTGCCGCTTTGAGGTACTTTCCTTTAAGGCTATAAATGACAATAGGGATCGCAAAGGGCAATACCTTTCCGGCAATATCCGCATAAGTTATCTCTCCCTGATTAAGCCCAGCCCTTACTCCACCTGCGTTGTGCATAGCAAATTGAACTCGATTATCAACTTGATGTGCTTTTGAGTAAAATGCCTCAACAACCCAAGGAGCAACATCACTTTGACCTTTCTCATCTGGGATACGACGATGAGATAAATCTTCAGTACAATAACCAATCACTTGTTGTGATAATCGCTCAACTTCCTTTCTGTATTTAGCGATTAATAAGGCTTCAATTTTAGGATCTTTATCACAAAAAACGGCATGATCAAATGCTTCTATTTGATACCTAATTGTGGACAATACCCCGGCCTCTACAGCTTGAGTACACGCTTTATCTTTATAGGCGTAATTGTCTAAAAGTAATAGGTTTCGACCATTAAAACTCGCCAATTTCCCTTCGCTTGAATACTCTAAATCACAGTAACCAAGAGCGAGGGCGTGGCAGCCAGCTTGAACAATATGAGTACCATTTACTTTCTCCCCATATTCGGCGCGCTCTTCCAAGCCAATACTGGTAAAGTCGCCTTGTAAAACATGACTATGTCCACCAATAATCAAGTCAATTCCAGAGACTGAATTTGCTAACTGTTTATCGCCTTCATAACCTAAATGGCTGACAATAATTACATTATGTATACCTTGTTCTGCAAGATAATTGACGGTGTTTTTTGCAACATCTATAGCATTCATAAAAGGAGTGTCCGGATCTGGACTTGCTAAGATCTCCATTTGGTCAATTGTTAAACCAAATACTGCGATCTCTACATCTGCTACTTTCTTAATCATATAATTAGCGATATGATCGTTTACATTAAAATCTAAGATCCGCTCTTGATACTTTAATCGGTGCCCTTTATTTTGATCTTCTTCACTTAAATTCCAATTTCCCATCAAGATAGGAAAATGAGTATTCGCAATAAACTCACTCACAAGTTCATTACCTAGGTCAAACTCATGATTGCCTAACACCATGCCATCAAGAGGAAGTTGATTCAGTAAATCAGCGTTAGCTTTTCCTTTATAAAGAGAAAAATAGAGCGTGCCTTGAAAACAGTCTCCGGCATGAAATAGAGCGGTATTACCACCCTCTGCTCGTATTTCCTCACTCAGAAATGACACTTGATGTGATAATCGTGAAAATCCACCACACTTACTATAAAATTTCTCAATGCTTTCACCACGTAAAGCTATCACTGATTCATCAAAATAGGAGTGAGTATCATTAATATGCATGATTCTTAATACGTTGCTCTTTTGATATTTCATTGATCTTATTTTCCTTTCTAGAACGTATTTTAATCCAACGAGAAACAAATAAAAGTATCTGTATACAAGCTCTTAGTGAGTCGCACGCTAGAGTTTATCTAATATATAACCAGTATCATCTATAAATGTGACTGCCATAGTGCTTTAGTCAATTCAGTTGCTATATAGTTATTATAATCAATATCTAATGAGGAAGTATTATGCTCTTAGAACGAATTGAAGTGTCAGGATTTAGAGGCATCAAACGCTTATCTCTTTCTTTTGAACAATTAACCACCTTAATTGGTGAGAATACATGGGGTAAGTCTACATTACTCGATGCTTTATCAATTGCCCTGCCTGTTTCTGGCGAGCTTCACCAGTTTACCTTGCAAGACTTCCACCAAGATCATTCTATCTCTTATACTCAAGATCAACATATTCAAATTATCATTAGTTGGAAAACAACTGAACACAATGAACATAAAGCCGGTCGTTATAGAAAGCTATCTAGTTTATGGCAATCCGATCCTAATGACCATGCTCAACGAATTTATTACCGCATCAGTGCCACGAATAACGATGGCAAAATTTCATCGTCTCACTCGTTTCTCGATTGTGATGGCAACGTGCTTCGCTATCATAAAATTGAATATTTAGTTACAGAGTTAATCCGGCTTCACCCTGTTATTCGTATTCGAGATTCTCGTCGCTTAAACCAAGATGAAATAATGACATCATTACCTAATGATAGGATCGAAAGACGGATCAATAATACGTGTCGTCGCCTAATGACAGCCCCTGGACAGGTGAATCGCGGGGAAATAAAAAGTGCATTACTGTCAATGCAATCCTTAGTTGAACACTATTTTGCATTTAAAGGTCACAAAAGAAGCCTCCCACATAAGATCCACGATAACCTTTTTTTGGGTCAAAAAACAGAAGGGGTTTCACTCACTCAATTCATCAATCAAAGTAAAAATAAACAGACTAAACTTCTTTTGCTTGGGTTACTCAATACCTATTTAAGAGCAAAAGGGCCAAATACTCTGAAAAAATCAGCAAGACCTTTAATGATAATAGAAGATCCAGAAGGCCGATTACATCCGACTCAATTAATCCAAGCTTGGTCTTTACTCAATCATATTCCAATGCAAAAGATTTTAACCACAAACAGCAGTGAAATGCTCAGTGCTGTTCCTTTGTGCTCAATACGTCGATTAGTGAGAGAATCTGATTCTACTTCCAGCTATTCAATTTCACCAACGAGTCTGTCACGGGACGATTTACGTCGAATTACCTTTCACATTCGCTTTCAACGATCAAACGCTTTATTTGCACGTTGTTGGTTATTGGTTGAGGGAGAAACTGAAGTATGGTTATTTAATGAAATGGCTCGGATCCTTGGGTATAATTTAGCGGCAGAAGGAATACAAATCATTGAATTTGCACAATCTGGTTTAAAATCATTAATAAAAATAGCGAAGGCACTTCATATTGAGTGGCATGTTGTGACTGATGGTGATGCGGCGGGTAAAAAATACGCCTTTGCTGTAAAAAGCCAATTAGATAATGAGCATGAGCGTCATAGATTAACCGAATTACCTCATAAAGATATTGAGCATTATCTTTATCATAATGGCTTTGAGGATTTATTCAGAGAGTTAGCCAATATTTCAGCAGATCAACCAGTACCACCGAAAAAAATCATTATCAAAACATTAAAGAAATTTGCAAAACCAGACTTGGCACTAGCGATAGTTCAGCACAGTGAAGAGTTAGGGCCCGACAGTATTCCACTTCTACTTCGTTGGACACTAAAACGAACTGTTACGATGGCGAAGGGGCAAGGATAATCATTCTAACATTGGTAAAAAACGCCAGTCACTTTAAGCCACTGGCGTTTATTTTTAGTTTAAAGGTATTACTTAGCTCGGCGCGCGCTTACTGCATCCGCTAATTGGCGAAGTACGGTTTCAGTATCATCCCAACCAATACATGCGTCCGTGATAGACTGACCGTAAGTTTCCACTTTGCCGTTCACAAGATCTTGACGACCTTCAACTAGATGGCTTTCAATCATCACACCAAACACAGCATCTTCACCACCCGCGATTTGACCACATACATCATCAGAAACAATCATCTGGCGTTTAAAGTCTTTTGAGCTATTTGCGTGACTGAAATCGATCATTACTTTTTCTGGTAATCCAGAAGCAGCAAGTTGCTCTTTCACTGGCTTAACATGTTCAGCACTGTAGTTTGGCTCTTTTCCACCACGAAGAATGATATGACAATCCGGGTTACCTGCCGTTTCAATGATCGCAGAATGACCATATTTAGTTACAGATAAGAAATGGTGAGAAGAGCCCGCAGAGCGAATCGCATCGGTAGCTATCTTAATATTGCCATCCGTACCGTTCTTAAATCCTACAGGACAAGATAGACCTGAAGATAATTCACGGTGAACTTGAGATTCAGTCGTACGTGCACCAATCGCACCCCAACTGATTAAATCACCCATGTATTGTGGAGTGATCATATCTAAGAATTCACCCGCTGTTGGCAGTCCCATATCCGTCAGGTCAAGAAGCAATTTACGGCCCATACGAAGACCATCATTTAACTTAAATGAGTCATCCATATATGGGTCATTAATCAAGCCTTTCCAACCAACGGTAGTACGTGGTTTTTCAAAGTACACACGCATAACAACTTCTAGACGATCACCCAACTCATTACGTAATGTATTCAGTTTAGCGCCGTACTCTAACGCCGCCTCGGTGTCGTGAATTGAACATGGACCGATAATAACAAGCAGACGATCATCGTCACCTTGTAAAATATTATGGATAGCTTGACGAGATTGAAATACAGTTTTTGCTGCAATCTCAGTCGCTGGAAATTTCTCTAAAACAGCCACTGGCGGTAATAGTTCTTTTACTTTGTTAATTCTTACATCATCAGTTTGATACATTGTTATGCTTCCATTTATTTATGCAGCTTATACTCTATATTCTGCATCTTTATTCTCCATACTGTTAACGTAACGTGTCTTCTTCTGTTGTGCAATGGTTAATTTCATATAAATATAAGCCTCAACCTTGATTTGACCTTAACCGTACATAAGTATCAATTTCGCTTGAAAAACAACCAAGTATTAAAGAATCACTTTCCTAGTCTAATGAATATGTTACAGTGAGTTTAGTAACTAAGTGCTAGGATGAGTTGTGATTAATAATACAAAAAGACCCAATATCATTAGTTTTGAATCTGTTGATAAATACTATGGTCAATTTCACGCATTAAAGAACATTACCCTTTCTATCTCAGAAGGTGAAAAAGTGGTTATTTGTGGTCCATCAGGCTCTGGTAAATCGACCTTAATCCGCTGCATCAATGCGTTAGAATCAATTCAAAGCGGTATTCTTACTCTCTTTAATCAACCTCTCTCTTCTAAACAGTTAATGAAAGGCCAGGTGGGCATGGTTTTTCAGCATTTCAATTTATTTCCGCACTTAACGGTATTAGAAAACCTAACGCTTGCGCCAATCAAAACCTTAAAACTATCAAAACAAGAAGCAACACAACGAGCCTTAACTTACTTAAAGCGAGTCAACATCGCAGAACAAGCGAATAAGTACCCTTCTCAGCTTTCTGGTGGACAACAGCAACGTGTCGCTATTGCTCGTTCACTCTGTATGGAGCCTCAAGTTTTACTCTTTGATGAGCCCACTTCTGCCCTTGACCCTGAAATGATCAGTGAAGTATTAGATGTAATGTCAGATCTTGCTAAAGATGGGATGACAATGGTGTGCGTTACTCATGAAATGGGCTTTGCAAAAAAAGTGGCCGATAGAGTGGTCTTTATGGATGAAGGTGAAATTATTGAGATCGCAGAGCCGCACGCATTTTTTAATAATCCACAACATCAACGTACTCAACATTTTTTAAATCAAATTTTAAGCTATTAATATTATGCGCCGTTTGATAACTATTTTATCTCCTATTTTTTCAGCCCTATTACAAATGTCTTTGTTGGGCTTGGCACTTTATTGGATATTGGACAGTGGTGCGCAGGCCATGAACTATCAATGGCAATGGGATCGTGTTTCTGATTATCTGTTTTTCTATGAGGATGGCGAGTGGTTCCCTGCCGAGCTCATCGAAGGGTTATTAGTCACACTCAATATCTCAGCGATTAGTGCTATTGCTACACTCTTTATTGCACTGGTTACTGCTTTATTACGCTTATCTGATTCTATCATCGGACGAAGTCTCGCTACCTTCTATATTGAAGTGATAAGAAACACTCCTCTATTAGTACAAATCTACTTATTGTATTTTGTCTTTGGTCCTTTTCTAGGATTAGAGAGAACGCCTACCGCAATTCTTGCTCTTGCATTATTTCAAGGGGCATATACCGCTGAGATCTTACGTTCCGGTTTAGTTAATTTACCCAAAGGTCAGTTAGAAGCGTGTAAAACCTTAGGCTTATCATCATTCAATAGTTATCGCTACGTGGTATTGCCGCAAGTGATCAGAAGTACACTGCCTTCTTTGACTAACGAATTAGTTTCTTTAGTGAAAAACTCTTCTATAGTCAGTGTGATGGCTATTTTTGATTTAACCACTGAGGGGCGAAATATCGTCTCAGATACTGCGATGCCATTTGAAATTTGGTTCAGTGTCGCAGCTATCTACTTAATTATCACATTAACACTTTCTGGGCTATCTGCTTGGTTAGAACATCGCATGCATAATGCACATTAAGGGAGAAACATACGCATGAAGCAATTATTACTGTCATTTCTTAGCCTGAGTCTACTGTTTAGTAGCTCAGTATTTTCAGCTACCTCATCTGATAGCACACCAAACGTCGATAAAATTAAAGACCGAGGCACACTTAAAGTGGGTTTAAGCACTTTTGTACCTTGGGCAATGAGAAATAAACAAGGTGAGCTTATTGGCTTTGAAGTCGATGTTGCTAAACAATTAGCCAAAGATTCTGGCTTAAAAATTGAATTTATTCCAACGGCTTGGGATGGCATTATTCCTTCTCTTATTTCAGGAAAATTTGATGTTATCATCGGCGGTTTAACGATTACTGATGAACGTTCTAAAAGTGTTTTATTCACTATTCCTTATTCTCATTCTGGCGTTCAAGTTGCCGCTAATAAGAAGATGACTGAAGGCTTTACTCGTGAGCAATTTAATTCTCGCCGTGTAAAATTTGCCGCTCGCCGTGGCTCCATTACTGTAGCTGCTATTAAAGAGCACTTTCCAAAAGCAAAAGTTCTTCAGTTTGATGATGATGCACAAGCATTCCAAGAAGTATTAAATGGCAATGCCCATGCGGTTGCAGCTTCAACACCGAAACCTGAGTTCGATACCATAAAATACTCTGATATCTTATATTTACCGTTTGAAGAACGCCTATCTCAAGGCAACGAAGCTTTTGCAGTTCGTCTTGGTGAAGAAGATAAAAAAGCCTACTTTGATGAATGGATTAAAGCTCGTACTGAAGATGGCTGGCTAAAAGAGCGTTATGACTACTGGTTTACTAGCCTAGATTGGCAATCACAAACAGCGAACTAAGCACTATGCAGCAAAGAGTTTCTTTGAAATTAAATCGATTAGATTGGATATTACTGGCTATTATCGCCAGTTTTATCTTTTGGTTATATGTAAAAGAGAGCGGAAGTCTTGCCTATCATTGGCAATGGTCTCGTGCTCTCGATCTGCTATTCACTCTTAAAGTAGATGGCTCACTGCCTTATTTTTTCGATGGGGTATTTTCAACATTACGGCTAACGTTTTGGGGAATGCTCTTTGCTCTCGTGTTTGGTGTTCTACTTGGTTTAGGTCGTCGCTCACCACTCACGATAATTAGATCCATCTCAAATAGCTATATTCAGCTTATTCGTAATATTCCGCCATTAGTGTTTATTTTTATCTTTTACTTTTTCATTGCTAATCAACTCGTTCCCCTATTTGGTCTTGAGTCATTGCTTCGAGATCACAATGGCGATATTAATGCCGTGCAATCTTTTCTATTTGGTTCTGCCAATTTATGGGAAAACTTAATTGCAGGGGTACTTTGTATCGGTATGATCTCTGCAGCTTATATCGGTGAAGTGGTTCGTTCTGGTTTAGACGCAATTCCACAAGGACAACATGAAGCAGCGAGAAGCTTGGGGTTATCAACTTGGGATCGCTACCGTTACATTATTGCTCCTCAGGTATTTAAAGTGATTATTCCGTCTTTAGCTGGGCAATGTATTTCTTTAGTCAAGGATTCATCTATTATCTCTTTGATATCAATACAAGAACTTACCTTTGTAGGTACAGAGATTGCGAACTCAAGCGGAATGATATTTGAAATTTGGATTATTGTGGCCCTTTGCTATTTTATCCTTTGCTTTGGTTTATCTCGCCTTTTTGCGTATTGGGAAAGAGATAAAGTAGTAAGCCAATAATTTATACCTATTCATGTAAATAGTTGAACACTCATAATACGACAGACATAAAAAAGCTCAGGGTTATTCCTGAGCTTTTTATTATCTGAATCTTTATTCTGAATAATGTATCAGTTTTATTGATACTGAAATTAGTAATTATAAATTACACTGTAAACTTATTCATGATCCTTTCTTGATCCTCAACAAGATCGACCTGCTTATTAATCGCAACGCCTGCACCTTGCGCCATTTCATGCACCTGTATCGACAAATCTTTAATATTAACCGTTTTACCATTTATCTCTTCAGCTACATGGCTTTGTTCTTCAGCCGCTGAAGCGATATGGATATTCATGTCATTGATTTGCTGTATCGTCTCTCGAATTTGAGAAAGTGCATCGGTAGTTTGCTGCGCTTTGGTTACCGTTGATTCAGCACGCTGTTGGCTGCTTGACATTGCAGATGATACACGTGATGCCCCTGATTGCAGTTGCTCGATCATCGTTGCGATTTCAGTGGTTGATTCCTGAGTACGCTGCGCTAATGTTCTGACTTCATCAGCAACAACCGCAAAGCCTCGTCCTGCTTCTCCTGCGCGTGCTGACTCTATCGCTGCATTCAACGCCAATAAGTTAGTTTGATCTGCAATATCATTAATCACACGCAATATTGTTCCTATTCCATCCGTTGCTTTCTCTAACGATTCAACTTCAGTAACGGCTTGGTCTATATTATTCGATAATTCAGTGATTTCATTCGTTGATTGAGTAACTACTATCATGCCATTTTCAGTCGCATTATCCGCTTGTTTTGCATATTCAGCGGCTTGTTGAACATTATTTGCTACATCCACAGAAGTCGCGGCCATTTCATTCATTGCGGTTGCTAGCTGTTCTAATTCCATCATTTGAGTATTCATCGCATTAGCGGAACCTTGAGCACCCGATGAGATCTCTTGTGTGCCATTTAATAATTGATGACTTAATGCTTTTGTCTCTGTTACTTGATTTTGTAAGTTTTCAATAAACTGGTTAAAACCACGCGCTAATGGAGCAAACTCTGGGTCTATTTTAGTATCTAAACGCTGAGTTAAATCGGCTTCGCCCGAAGCAACATTATTAATTGCTTCGTTTAATACTTGAACAGGACGAATTAAGCGAGAAAGTAGCATCAACATAATGCTAATCGCAATAACAACTGCAATCAGAGAATACAAGATAGAGGTAGTTCGTAATTCATTAATGTGCTCAAAAATCTTAGCCTCATCAACAACAACGCCAACTGACCACGTTTGTCCCTCTATTGACGTAAAGTCGATATTATATGTTGTCCCATCTAACTCTACCGATTGCATTCCTGAGCGCAATGGGATGTTTGGTAAAAACTCATTAAATGATTTTCCATTGTACTGACTCTCAGGATGAGCGATTACTGT
>NZ_CAMLHO010000069.1 GCF_946479765.1 uncultured Aliivibrio sp. | reverse complement strand
ATTGATGGCCTAGTTGAACAATCCAAGGCGCTAAAAAACGCTTATAACAGTTAACGGTAATAATATAGATAAACATTTATAAAAAAGAAGCAGTTACGCTTCTTTTTTCTTTCTCTTTTGCTTATACATACTTGCATCAGCTAAGTCTATCGCTCCAAAAAAATCAGAGGATATCGTTTGTTGAGAATAAGAGAATCCCAACACATCAAATTCGCTGAATTGTTTATTAAAGCTAAGAGTGATATTTTCAAAATCTATGTCACTGTATTCTTTTAACGAAACAATTAAAAACTCATCCCCACCATAACGAATGACGTGAGCATTAGGAAATGATTCAGTCAAAAAAGCAACAAACTGGATTAAAACTTCATCCCCAGACTGATGGCCTTCTGTATCATTAATCAGCTTAAAATCATCTAAATCAATAAGGATTAAAAACCCTTTGAAATCATTACAGTATTTCAATAAAAAATGACGATTTCTACACCCTGTTAATGCATCATTATAATATTTATTATAAAAACGTTCCCACTTTAACAGTGAGAATAAACTCACCAAAAATAAAATAAAGACAGATATTAAAATCAGACCTAAATGCTTTATAATAAATTGAAAATACGACATTTCCACCTTTAAGAAAAAAACATTTATACTGTCTGATGTAGAATAAATGTCTATCTTTTCAGCGTGATAATCTTTATTTTCCTTAAATTGACTGCCAGTTTTATAACTATCATTACCATACAATACATTATTGTCACTATTCGTCAGAACGATATCTAGATCTAAACCATAAACATTTTCTTGATTAATAAATGAGATCAGTTCTCTTAATTCAAAGATTGAAATGTAAATATCACTTCCACCTCTATAAATAATAGCAACATTATCAGTTTTACTGTAGCGACCGACAAATGGAGAAGAAATAGTTCTATCTGTGTTAAACCACACCCTTTCTTTTATTACATACTTAGGATTTTCTTTGCTATTTAAATGATTATAATTTGAATAACTCGCCTCACCATCAAAATAAACTAGATATTGTAAACCGGTAAATTTAACTGCATTTAATAAAAACTCACTTTCTTCTGTAAAGTTTTCTCTATATTTAGGGATCACTTCACTTAATAAGAAATACTGCCGATTAAACCAACCACTAATCATTAATTCTGTTTTTTCATTTTCATTCTTTTCCTTTATTAATCGTTCATTATATTCAAGCCAAGAAAATAGATAGGTAACAATCAAAACAATAAAAATATTTAATAGTAAAAGTTTAACTCGCTTCATTAAAGCCATTTTTCCATATAAAAATAAGTAGTAAAAAATAAAATAGCTATATAATTTATATTTCCTACTCTAGGAGTAACAAAAAGCCCGCTTAAAGCGAGCTTTTATTTAATGTACGATACAAATAATTATATTTATATCGTATCAGTTCCTATCGATGAATCATCTGAACTTTCAGATAACTCAACATCTTGAACGTCTTCACTCTCAATAACGTCAAGCTCTTCTGGTTCATCAATGCGTTGTAAACCAACCACATTTTCATCTTCAGCAGTACGGATCAGCGTAACACCTTGGGTATTTCGGCCCACTTGGCTAACTTCTGATACGCGAGTACGTACTAACGTACCTGCATCAGTGATCATCATGAACTCATCGCCATCTTCAGTTTGAACCGCACCGACAACACTGCCATTACGATCAGAAACCTTGATAGATACAACACCTTGTGTTGCACGACCTTTCGTTGGGTACTCCGCAAGCTCTGTACGTTTACCATAACCGTTTTCAGTTACTGTAAGTACATCACCATCATTCTTAGGAACAATCAGTGAAACGACTTTATCGCCATTTACCAGTTTCATACCACGAACACCCGAAGCAGTACGACCCATTTGTCGAACCCCTTTGAACTTGATTTCTGGCTGACCATTTTCATCAAGAACTGGGTTACCATTCTCATCAAATACTTGGGTTTCTTCCGCTTCTTTGAAACGAACTACTTTACCAAACTTCGAGAACAGCATGATTTCATTTGAACCATCAGTGATATCAACACCGATTAATGAATCATCTTCACGTAGATTAACTGCAATCAAGCCGTTTGCACGAACTTTAGCAAATTGATCCAACGATGTTTTCTTAACTGTACCATCACCTGTTGCCATGAAGATGAACTTATCTTCAGAGTATTCAGATACTGGTAGAATCGCTGTAATACGCTCGCCTTCTTCTAGAGGAAGAATGTTCACGATAGGCTTACCACGAGCGGCTCGGCTTGCTTGAGGAAGTTGGAATACTTTCAAACTGTATGCTTTACCACGTGTAGAGAAGCAAAGGATGTTATCATGAGTGTTAGCAACAAGTAGACGCTCGATATAATCGGTGTCCTTCATCTTAGTTGCACTCTTACCTTTACCACCACGACGTTGCGCTTCGTAATCACCTAGAATTTGGTACTTAACATAACCTTCACGAGAAAGTGTTACTACAACATCTTCTTGTGTGATTAAGTCTTCAATATCGATATCGTGAATAGCAGCACCAATTTCAGTACGACGCTCATCACCATAGGTATCACGAATCGTTATTAATTCATCACGAATGATTTCCATTAGACGCTCAGTGCTTGCAAGGATATGCATTAACTCTGCGATTTCATCTAATAGTGCTTTGTACTCATCTAGAATTTTTTCATGTTCTAAACCAGTTAAACGGTGTAGACGTAATTCTAGAATTGCTTGAGCTTGTTGTTCCGTTAAGAAGTATTTACCTTCACGAATACCAAACTCTGGCTCTAACCAATCAGGACGAGCAGCATCTGTACCAGCACGCTCTAGCATGTCGGCAACATTACCAAGATCCCAACCGCGAGCGACTAAGCCTAGTTTAGCTTCTGCTGGAGTTGGCGCATTTTTGATCAGATCAATAATCTCATCAATGTTTGCTAATGCCAGCGCCAAACCTTCAAGGATATGAGCACGATCACGCGCTTTGCGTAATTCAAAAATAGTACGACGAGTTACCACTTCACGACGGTGATCAACAAAACACTTCAACATTTCTTTCAGGTTGAATAATTTTGGTTGGCCGTTGTCTAGCGCTACCATGTTTACGCCGAATGTAGTTTGAAGCTGAGTTAATGAGAACAGGTTATTAAGAACCACCTCACCCACTGCATCGCGCTTACATTCGATAACAATACGCATGCC
Organism: uncultured Aliivibrio sp.; assembly: GCF_946479765.1. Classification (GTDB taxonomy): domain Bacteria; phylum Pseudomonadota; class Gammaproteobacteria; order Enterobacterales; family Vibrionaceae; genus Aliivibrio. The sequence goes on along the minus strand of NZ_CAMLHO010000069.1, from coordinate 6,910 downwards.
ATCTTTATCAGATTCGTCGCGCAGTGCTGAAATGCCTTCTACTTTCTTATCTTTAACAAGCTCTGCAATCTTTTCGATTACACGTGCTTTGTTTACTTGATAAGGGATCTCAGTAACAATAATGGTTTCTTTACCATTTTTATCAGCTTCGATGTTTGCTTTAGAACGCATGTAAACTTTACCGCGGCCTGTCTTATATGCATCAACGATGCCTTTACGACCACTGATTAATGCAGCTGTCGGAAAGTCAGGACCTGGAATGTAGTTTATTAGCTCATCGATAGTAATATCTTCATTCTCGATGAATGCTAAACAACCATTAACCACTTCAGTTAAGTTATGAGGCGGTATATTAGTTGCCATACCAACTGCGATACCTGATGAACCATTAACTAATAAGTTAGGTACACGAGTAGGCAATACCGCAGGGATTTGTTCTGTACCATCATAGTTAGGAACGTAATCTACCGTTTCTTTGTCTAAATCAGCCAACAGTTCGTGAGCGATTTTCGACATACGAACTTCGGTATAACGCATTGCCGCCGCTGAATCCCCATCGATAGAACCAAAGTTACCTTGGCCATCAACAAGCATATAGCGTAGTGAGAACGGCTGCGCCATACGTACTATCGTGTCGTATACAGCACTATCACCATGTGGGTGATATTTACCAATTACGTCGCCGACTACACGGGCAGATTTTTTATATGGTTTATTCCAATAATTACCTAATACATCCATCGCAAATAAAACACGGCGGTGTACAGGTTTTAGGCCATCACGCACATCTGGAAGAGCACGACCAACGATTACTGACATCGCATAGTCTAGGTATGAACCTCGAAGCTCATCTTCAATATTTACGGGCGTGATCCCTTTAGCAAGATCGCTCATAGAGCCAATATCCCTCAAATTAGTTCTGTCGTATCAATATCAATTACTTTATCAATTAGATTCACTATAAAAGATAAAGTAATTGATACTGACAAACGTGCAAGATTGCAAAATATAGCACATAACGCTTCTATATCGCATCGTTTTAATTCGCAAAATCACTCTTAAGCTTAAGAATCCTACGAAATCAGGAGCAAGTCACAAATCAATCCATCATATTCTTGAAAAACCTCATAAAAATCGATGAAAAAATCACCACCTTTAAGTCTCTCTTTCTGTTTTTTTTCTGTATATAATAGGAAGAAGATGAAAAAAGGAAGTAATAACTATGACTCAGCAGTTAAATGTCGATCCGGCAGAAATCAAAAAATTTGAAGATATGGCGTCTCGTTGGTGGGATCTTGAAGGTGAATTTAAACCACTACACCAAATCAATCCATTACGTCTGGATTACGTATTAGAGAATACCAATGGTTTATTTGGTAAGAAAGTATTAGATGTGGGCTGTGGCGGCGGTATTTTAGCTGAGAGCATGGCAAAGCAAGGTGCTGACGTTATCGGATTAGATATGGGTAAAGAGCCTCTTGCTGTTGCTCGTTTGCACGCTTTAGAAACAGGTACAACACTAGAATATATTCAATCGACTGCTGAACAGCACGCTGAAGAGAACCCTGAAACTTACGACGTCATTACCTGTATGGAAATGCTAGAACACGTTCCTGACCCACTTTCAGTAATCCGCTCATGCGCCAAAATGGTCAAACCCGGCGGGCACGTATTTTTCTCCACACTGAATCGTAATATTAAATCATACTTATTTGCTATTGTTGGTGCTGAACAACTGCTTAAGCTTGTACCTAAAGGGACGCATGACCACAATAAATTCATCCGCCCTTCTGAATTACTAAAAATGCTTGATCAAACGGCTTTACAAGAACAAGGGATCACAGGCTTACATTACAACCCATTAACAGATGTCTATTCATTAGGCAAAAATGTGGATGTAAATTATATCGTTCATACAACATTATAAGATCCCTTTTCGACCCATCATACTTTTCGTTCTTTATCTGTTCTCTTAAATGCAAATAAAGAATGAACTGATATCTAAATTCTACAATTATTGTCTTGCTTATTAAAGCACCATTGACACATCAAATTAGAGCAACAAATCAGCAATTTTTTTTGATTCATAGAGATCCACCGAAACCATAAAAATCAAGAAAAATATTTTTTCAACTGACTACTTCTCCACCATTACGAAATACGTTATTTCTGATGTCTTGATATAGCTAATCTCACTCGGTTAGTACTCACTTACTGTTTTTTTTAATTCAGAGGTTATCCACAGGCCAATCTGATTTTCGTACTTGATCAGCAGCCATTTTATCATTATCTTGTAGCCAATTAATTATTTAGCCCTACATGTTGTGTTTATCATAGAGAATCAACACTAGAAGCTTGATCACAAATTACCAACGAAAATTACAAATATTACATATTTCGTTCTTCATTCTAAGGAAAAGTCACAAATGACCCAACAGCTTACCGTTACTAAGCGAAATGGCACCACAGAAAAGATTAACTTGGATAAGATCCATAAAGTGATCACCTGGGCTGCAGAAAATCTAGATAACGTTTCAGTATCTCAAGTTGAAATGAAATCTCATATCCAATTTTATGATGGCATGAAGACGTCTGATATTCATGAAACTATCATTAAAGCGGCTGCGGATCTTATCTCTGAGGAAACGCCAGATTACCAATATCTTGCGGCTCGTTTGTCTGTTTTCCACCTTCGTAAAAAAGCCTATGGCGAATTTGAGCCACCAACACTATTTAAACACGTAAATAACCTAATCAAACTAGGCAAGTACGACAAACACATAACTGAAGATTATTCTGAAGCAGAATTCAATCTGATGGATCAAATGATCGAACATGATCGTGATATGGATTTCTCTTATGCTGCTGTTAAACAACTTGAAGGCAAATACTTCGTTCAGAACCGTGTAACGGGCGCGATCTACGAAAGTGCACAATTCCTTTATATTCTTGTTGCTGCATGCTTATTTGCTAAATATCCAAAAGATACGCGCCTTGACTACATTCAGCGCTTCTACGATGCAACGTCTAAATTTAAGATTTCATTACCAACACCGATAATGTCTGGTGTTCGTACTCCTACTCGTCAATTCAGTTCATGCGTTCTAATTGAGTGTGATGACAGCCTAGATTCAATCAATGCAACAGCGGGCTCTATTGTGCGCTATGTATCTCAACGTGCAGGTATTGGTATCAATGCAGGTCGTATTCGCGCGCTTGGCTCTGAAATTCGCGATGGTGAGGCTTTTCATACCGGTTGTATCCCATTCTACAAATACTTCCAAACAGCCGTTAAGTGTTGTTCTCAAGGTGGTGTTCGTGGCGGCGCAGCAACCTTGTTCTACCCTATTTGGCATCGTGAAGTAGAATCTCTATTAGTTCTTAAAAACAACCGTGGTGTTGAAGAAAACCGCGTTCGTCACATGGATTACGGCGTACAAATCAACAAGCTTATGTATACTCGCTTAATTAAAGGGGAACACATCAGCTTATTTTCACCTTCTGATGTTCCTGGCATGTATGAAGCTTTCTTTGCTGACCAAGTAGAGTTCGAGCGTCTGTATCTTAAATACGAGCAAGATACATCGATCAAACGTGAAACAGTAAAAGCGATTGAGTTGTTCTCTCTTCTTATGCAAGAGCGTGCATCTACAGGCCGAATTTACATTCAGAACGTCGATCACTGTAATACACACAGCCCATTCGACCCAAGTGTTGCCCCTATTCGCCAATCTAACTTATGTTTAGAAATTGCTCTACCAACTAAGCCACTAACACACGTTAATGACGAAGAAGGTGAAATTGCATTATGTACGTTGTCTGCATTTAACTTAGGCGCGATAGAAAAACTTGAAGAGTTGGAAGAATTAGCAGAGTTAGCGGTACGTGCTCTTGATGCACTTCTTGATTACCAAGACTACCCACTACCTGCGGCGTACAAATCAACAATGAACCGTCGTACGTTAGGTGTAGGTGTTATTAACTACGCTTATTACTTAGCGAAAAACGGCGTAAAATACTCCGATGGTAGCGCGAATGGTTTAACGCATAGAACGTTTGAAGCGATTCAATTTTATCTTCTAAAAGCATCGGTTGGTTTAGCAAAAGAGCAAGGCGCTTGCCCTGCTTTCAATGAAACAACTTATTCGCAAGGTATCTTACCAATCGATTCTTACAAGAAAGATATTGATAATATTTGTACTGAAGAATTGCATTTAGATTGGGAAACATTGCGTGAAGAGATCGTAACTCACGGTTTACGTAACTCAACACTGTCAGCATTAATGCCTTCAGAGACGTCTTCTCAAATCTCTAACGCGACTAATGGCATTGAACCACCACGTGGCTTTGTCTCAGTAAAAGCCTCTAAAGATGGTATATTGAAGCAAGTAGTTCCTGATTACATTAATCTAAAAGAGAACTATGAGTTACTTTGGAACATTGGTTCAAACGATGGTTATCTACAACTTGTAGGTATTATGCAGAAGTTTATTGACCAAGCTATTTCTGCAAATACAAACTATGATCCAAACCTTCAGCCAAATGGCAAAGTGCCAATGAAACTGTTGTTAAAAGATCTATTAACGGCTTATAAATTAGGTCTTAAAACTTTGTACTATCATAACACTCGTGATGGTGCTAGCGACTCACAAGGTGATCTAAACCAAGATGACGATTGTGCTGGCGGCGGTTGTAAGATCTAACGTTTCACTTTAAAATCAAGCCCGCTATTTTTTAGCGGGCTTATTTAGTTTTAAGATTATGTTCAAACCGTTATACCGATAAATCCTTATTAGTAGTTATCGGTATAACTATTTGATTAGAATAAAGCCCTCCCCTTTTTTGGCTTTGATAACATTGAGGTTTCCATGGCGTATAGTACTTTTCGACAAGAAAAAAATGATCAATTGAAAGAACCTATGTTTTTAGGTAATTCGGTAAATGTTGCTCGTTATGACCAACAAAAATTTCAGATCTTTGAAAAACTTATCGAGAAGCAGCTATCGTTCTTTTGGCGTCCTGAAGAAGTCGATGTCTCTGGTGACCGCATTGATTACAATAACTTGCCAGAACATGAACAACACATCTTTATTAGTAACTTAAAATATCAAACACTATTGGATTCAATCCAAGGCCGTAGTCCAAATGTAGCTTTACTGCCTTTGGTTTCTATTCCTGAATTGGAAACATGGATTGAAACATGGTCTTTCTCTGAGACTATCCACTCTCGCTCATACACACACATTGTCCGTAATATCGTCAATAACCCATCAATTATTTTTGATGACATTGTTGAGAATGAAGAGATCCTAAAGCGCGCTAAAGACATTGCTCACTACTATGACAACCTAATTCAAGCAACCAATGATTACCATCGTTTAGGTGAAGGCACTCATACTATCAATGACGAAGAAGTTATTGTTTCAAAACGTGAGTTAAAGAAAAAATTATACCTTTGCTTAATGTCTGTAAATGCACTAGAAGCGGTTCGTTTCTATGTCAGCTTTGCTTGTTCTTTTGCTTTCGCAGAACGAAAGTTAATGGAAGGTAATGCAAAAATCATCAAACTAATTGCTCGTGATGAAGCCCTTCATCTAACTAGTACTCAGCATATGGTGAACCTACTTCGCACTGGTCAAGATGATCCTGAATTCGTAGAAATTGCAGCAGAATGTGAACAAGACTGTTTCGACTTATTTAAATCAGCAGCTGAGCAAGAAAAAGAGTGGGCAAGCTACCTATTTAAAGACGGTTCAATGATAGGTCTAAACAAAGACATTCTTTGCCAATATGTAGAATATATTACTAACCTACGCATGAAAGCTGTTGGTCTTAGCAGTCCTTATGAAGGCGCGACTCAAAACCCTATTCCATGGATTAATTCTTGGTTAAGTTCTGACAATGTTCAAGTTGCTCCTCAAGAGACAGAAATCAGCTCATACCTTGTTGGACAAATTGACAATGACATGGATGCCGATGACTTGGGTGATTTTGAACTTTAAAAATTAATCTTTCATCAAATATATAAAAGCCGAGTCTCCTAACTCGGCTTTTTTTACTTTAATCCTCATCAATTACTCTACCCCATTATCTGGTTCAACCTCTAATCCAGGTTATATTAGACATCGCCCACACTTTACAATCTTAAAAAGTATAAATAATGAGAGGTCGCTTCATGTAATTTATCAAATATGCCATAATCCGTTGCAATTAAACAACATAATAATAATAAAAATTATGGCTAAAAATCAATGGACAAGTTACCTACTGGAGCAAGTACGCCAGTTACCTATCGTCTCATCAAAAGAGCAGGTTCAATTTCGCCTGAACACGATCACATCTGAAGCTTTAAGACAAGAAGAGGTTATTCCCCCTGAGTTTGAGCATATTTTCCAAGCTTATTTACAGGCTCGCTCAGGAAAGTTAATCGACGCGATTAGCTTATTTTTTGATGCTATAAACTTTGCCCAACAAAATAAACAAGAATTTTTAATTTGTTTTAGTCATTATAATATCGGTACCCTTTATGGCATGCTTGGTAATTATTTCTATGCTCAGCAATTTTTAACAAAAGCTGAAAAATCACAACAGTTCTGTGATGGTTATATTACTGGTATTATTAAAAATAACATCGGTGATATATTTCGCCAACTTGGTAATTTTAACGAAGCCCTTAAGCACCTTACAGAAGCAACTACACTTCTTGAGCAATACGGCCCTAAATTATCAACCGCCCTGTCTTTATTTAACATTGCTGAAATCAAAGCGAAACAGTGTCATTTTGATGAGGCAATAGCCATTCTCAACACCCTATTTAATGATATTAAAGATGAACCTCGTTTTTTAGGTTTTTATTACAAAATAAAAGCAGAAATAGCAAATGGACAAGAGAAAATAGAAGAAGCAGAAG
>NZ_CAMLHO010000068.1 GCF_946479765.1 uncultured Aliivibrio sp. | reverse complement strand
CGATCTTATTAATTGTGGACAATGTTATGAAAAAAATACCAACCAATATCATTACTGGTTTTCTCGGTGTAGGGAAAACAACAACTATTTTGCAGTTACTTAAAAATAAGCCAGAAGGAGAGTCTTGGGCTGTTTTAGTAAATGAATTTGGTGAAGTTGGTATCGATGGTGCTTTTTTAACAGAAAGTGATGCGATGGTGAAAGAGGTACCCGGTGGTTGTATGTGCTGTACTGCGGGTCTGCCAATGTCGGTGGGTATTAATGCTCTACTGCGTCAAAAGCCCGATCGTCTGATTATTGAACCCACTGGTTTAGGTCACCCAAAGAAAATCATTGCCATTCTTCAATCTGAAAATTATGAAAAATACATTGATTTAAAGTCAACCATTGGTCTTGTTGACCCTCGTAATTTATCGAATGAGAAGTACACAAGTAACCAGAACTTTAATGACCAGTTAAGTATTTCTGATGTGATTGTGGCAACAAAAATGGACATGGCATCGGATTATGATGAATGCTTGTTCTCTTCATGGATAAAATCATTGCCACACCAACCTAAAACCACCTCTATTAATCATGGTGAGTTGCCTTCACATTGGCTAGATGAAGATCGTACGGTCGAATTAATAATTGAAGATCACCATCATCATCATGCAGAACAAGAAATTGTTGAAATGGTATTAGAGCCTGGACAAAAATTCTGTCGTAAAGAAAATAAAGGCCAAGGTTATGTCAGTTGTGGTTGGTTCTTTGGTGCTGAATCTGTATTTGATTTTGATGAGTTGTTTTCAATGCTATCGGCACTTACCGCGGAGCGTGTCAAAGCGGTAATGAATACCAACAAAGGCTTTTATGCATTCAATGTGGCTAATGGTGTTGTATCTGTCAATTTACTGAGTATTGATGGTGTAGAATCAAAATTAGAAGTGATTGATACCCAATTGTTGCCTTGGGATCAGTTAGAAGAAGTGTTATTAAGTTTACTTATTGAAGAGTAATAATATTAGTAATTAAGAATATAAAAAGAGAGGCTAACTGATGGTTGGCCTCTCTTTTTATTTATAGTGACTAAAAAGAATTAACGTTTGTTTTTCAAGTAACGTTTACGACGTTCTTCTTTTTTCTTAATTTGTTGTTCAATTTTCAGCGCGGCTGCAACTTCAACTGCTTCAAGTTCAGCGGGGATCATATCTGGAAGCTCTAGAGTTAATTGACCTAATGTGCCTGAACGAAGTTCATGAAGAAGAATTTCAGACGCTTTATAGATATTAACACGTCCACCAGCTTGTAAACAACCACGACTACGAGCAATTGCTTCCATTAACTCTACATCGTTATCTGGTAATTCATCCAAGTTATAACGTTCTTTTAAACGCTCTGGATACTGTTTTGCTAGATACTCAACAGTATAGAAAGCCACTTCATCATAATCCATTGCGGTATCTTTTACAGCACCAGTTGCAGCAAGGCGGAAACCACTGTGTGGATTCTCAACTTTAGGCCATAAAATTCCAGGAGTATCAGAAAGAACAACCCCATTTTGCAAATTAATACGTTGCTGACGACGAGTTACTGCTGGTTGGTTACCGGTTACCGCAATCATACGTCCTGCTAACGTATTAATGATGGTTGATTTGCCAACATTGGGAATACCCATAATCATGGTACGAACGTTTTTTCCCATGGCTTCACGGTGCGGAACCAATTTACGACATCTTTCCATAATCTTATGGATTTCATCGGGGTTGCTGGTTGTCACTGCCATTGCTGTGACGCCTTGCTCTTTCTCAAGGTGTTCAATCCAAAGTTGAGTCGCTTCAGGATCGGCTAAATCACGCTTGTTCAAAACTTTAATACAAGGCTTGTCTTGACGTAGAGAGGCGATCATTGGATTCTCACTACTGAAAGGGATACGAGCATCAAGTACTTCGATGATCACATCCATTTTAGGGATCACTTCAGCGATCTCTTTTTGAGCTTTATGCATGTGACCAGGGAACCATTGGATGGACATAGCGTGAATCCTTTAAAAATCAAAAACGCTATTTTAACGGCAAAGTCAAAAGAGTAAAGGGAAGTTACGCAGCTTGATGATTTTGTTGTTGTAATGGCAATGGTTTACCTAATAAGAAGCCTTGAAAATAATCAATACCAAGTAATTTCATATCTTCATATTGTTTAGCGGTTTCAACGCCTTCAATAACAATTAATGCTTTTTGATTTCTCGCTAAGGCGATTGCTGACATAATAGGTTCAGTATTACCATTTTCATATTTAAGTAGTAAAGAACGGTCAATCTTTAAGATATTTGGCCTTAATAAAGAAACGCGCTCTTCAGAAGAGGCTTCTGAACCGAAGTCATCTATAGCTATATTAAAACCATATGATTTAATATCTTCTATAGCAGCTAATAGCTTGTCTTTATCATGATAATGAAGTTCAAGGAGTTCTAGAGTTACGAATTGAGGGGATAAACCAAGTTCTTGAATTCGTGATTCAAGCAAAGATGTGTTCAGGTTTTGTATTTTATTTGTATGAAAATGAATTGCGGATTCAGGTAAAATATTCAGGAATAATTGAGTGCTTCTTTGTGAAAAAAGAGAGAAGTTCCGGATATGAATAATACGACTTAGTCGTTCAATATTTAGAATTTGTTTAACAGTTCTTGTCGTATCTTTAAAAAATAGATCTGGTCGAATAGGTTGCATATCATGGTCATAAATTCGTAATAATGCTTCATAGCCAATAATGGTTTGTTGAATATTAAAGATAGGTTGAAAAACACTCTGTAATAAATAACCATCATATTTTGAATAATACGAGCCATCGTCATCTAAAAATAAATAGGTTTGAAATTGCTCTTGAGTGACTAGTAACATGCTCTACTCCATTAAATAGCATGTTCTATTGATAACGGAATCAGTAGTTTTTATCAAATAAAGGAAAATAGATATACGACGTGAATCACATTTGAGTTGTACTTATTCTCACCGGAAAGATAAGTACAACCCTAATGGCTTGAAAGTTACGCTGTCACGATTACTTCATAAGAACCGAACTTGCGAATATTTATTACACCCGTATCAAACAGTAAATATTGCCCTTTAATACCATTTAATACGCCTGTTACTTCTGGGTTCTTATCAAAGTTATGACTGATGATTTTGATAGGGAACTCGTTTACCGGGAAGGTAATATCTAGAATGCTCTCGTCCAGAAATTCAACAGAATCGTCACCGTGTTCAGCTTGAATTTTAGCAATAGCTTCTTCGACTTGTGGCAACAATTCTAATGCCGCTTCTTTTAAAGCAAGCGGTTCATTATTACCTTTTAATAAGGTGCGCCAATTGGTTTTATCGGCAATCAGTTTCGCTAATTCAATTTCCACTAAACCCGAGATTAAGCGGTTTTTCACTTTAGCAATTGGTAGTCCTTGCGTTGCACCTTGGTCAATCCAACGAGTAGGGATCTGAGTATGACGAGTAATGCCAACCTTTATGCTAGATGTATTTGATAGGTACACATAATGGTCTACAAAACAGTTTTCTTCACCCCATTGAGGTTCACGGCAAGTTCCTTCTGCAAAATGACACGTTTCTGGCTTCATAATACACATGTCACAGCTTGCCAGTTTCTTCATGCAAACAAAGCAATGGCCTTGTGAGTAACTTTTCTTCGTTTTCTTGCCGCAAGAGCAACAGAAAATATTGCCCGTATGCGTCAGTGTCAGTGTTTTACCAATTAATGCATTGAGTTCGATTTCTTTCTCACCAACAGGTAGGCGATATTGTACGGCACCGTCAAGCAGTGATGCGCGCATTTTTGCTAATGTTCCAGTAATTTGAATGCTCATAAATTTTTCTACTTTTCTTATAATTAAATTAGTTTTTTATGCGTTAAGACTTTCTATCTGTTTGTGCATATTGTAGCAAGATAAACGACAGTTATGTTATACTCCGCCGCATTAGACCAGAATGACTGGTTATCCATCAATAATACTCGAAATCGGAGTGCAAGCTTTTGCAATTTAAAGATTTAGGTTTAGATAATCGCCTATTAAAAAACCTCGCTCATCAGAACATCAAAAAACCAACAGAAATTCAGCGTAAAGCCGTACCTGTTGCGATGGCAGGTAAAGACATTCTTGCGTCATCAAAAACAGGTTCAGGTAAAACATTAGCGTTTGTATTGCCAATGCTTCATAAATCACTGAAATCAAAATCGTTCTCTAAGAATGATCCTCGTGCAGTGATCTTGGCACCAACGCGTGAATTAGCGAAACAAGTTTATAATCATCTTCGTAGTATGTTAGGTGGATTAAGTTATGACGCTACTTTAATTACCGGTGGTGAAAACTTTAATGACCAAGTGAATGCACTGCGTAAATTTCCTAAATTTATCGTGGCAACGCCAGGACGTTTAGCTGACCATTTAGAGCATCAATCTTTGTTCTTAAATGGGTTAGAAACGTTAATTCTTGATGAAGCAGACCGTATGCTTGATCTAGGTTTTGCTGAGCATTTACAAAAAATTCATAAAGCGGCAAACCATCGTCGTCGTCAAACATTAATGTTCTCTGCAACATTAGATCATGACGCCGTGACTCAGTTTGCTGGTAATATGCTTGATAATCCTAAGTTTGTTTCTGTTGGTTTATCAACAGATGAGCATACTGATATTACGCAAAGCTTTTACTTGTGTGATCACCTAGATCATAAACAAGCATTGTTAGATAAAATTATTGAGACGGAAAAATACTTCCAAATCATGATTTTCACAGCAACTCGTGCCGATACAGACCGTCTAACCACTCTACTTAATGAGCGTAAGCTTAAAGCGGTGGCATTAAGTGGAGACATGAACCAAACGGCTCGTAACAATATTATGAGTCAGTTTGAGCGTCGCGCACATAAGATCCTAGTAACAACAGATGTTGCTTCTCGTGGTTTGGATTTAACGAGTGTAACTCATGTGATTAACTTTGATATGCCAAAACATATGGAAGAATACGTTCACCGTGTTGGTCGTACTGGTCGTGCTGGTAAAAAAGGGACAGCAATCTCTTTAGTTGGCCCAAAAGACTGGGAAAGCTTCAAACGTATAGAAAACTTCCTACAGAAAGAATTAACGTTCTCTGTATTTGAAGATCTAAAAGGTAAATTCAAAGGTCTTGTACCTAAGAAAAAACGTACGTTTGTTAAGAAAGACGACGCAAAGAAAAACACTGCGAAACGTGGTTCATACAAACCAAAAGCGGCTAAAAAGCGTGATAACTCATTCCATACTAACGTGGCAGTGGGTGATCAAGTCTTTATGCCGAAGAAAAAGCCAAAACAAGTGGTTGTTGATGACGAGTAAGACTTATTTAATTAAGCCTTCGTATTAATGACAATAAAAATGCCAAGTGAGTAATCTCACTTGGCATTTTTTATTACATAAAACTATAGAGTTAATATGAAACTATAAATATTCACATAGATAAGCAGTTTCAAGCTCTACTTTTACATCAAATGATGAATTCCCCTCAACAGAGAAATCTTCACCTGAAGAAAATGTCACCCAATCCGCATCAGTTGAGCGCTTAATGGTAAGAGATCCTGTAACTACCGTCATTTTCTCTGCTGCATTAGTTCCAAAGGTATAGTTACCCGGTAACATTACACCGACAGAAATTGCATTATTATTTTGCTCAAACCCAATTGATTTTACTTTATCGTCAAAATAGCTATTAACAGTTAACATAATTTATCCTTGTTGATAGACCAAGTTTAATCTTGGTATTTGTCTCATTACAATAAATTATTCATTATTTTATTTCAACTGTTCCTTTACATAACCTAATGATTTTATTTTATTAATTGAAGAATCAGAGCCAATGTGACGCATGAATTTAGCTGATTCTTCTGGCAATGCATTATTCTTATAAACGAATAAGAAAGGGCGAGATAAAGGGTATTTGTTTTCAGAAATAGATGCAGTGGTAGGTGAAATACCATTAATTTTAACAACTTGTAATTGAGCAAGATCACCAATAGATCCGGCTGATACGTAGCCAATAGCATGCGGATTACGAGCCACAATGCTCTTCACCATACTCGTTCCATTAACAACGATGGCTTTTTTACTAATATCTGAAACCGTAAATACATTGATTTTTTTCGTTAGTTTAAGATGCTTTTCAAATGAAAATCGAGAACCAGATGCGATTTCTCGTGTAATAACGGCGATCTCTTTGTCTTCACCACCAACGTCTTTCCAATTAGTAATATCACCATGATAGATTTTCCAAATATTATCTGCGGATAAATTAGTAATTGGATTTTGTGGGTGAGTCACTATAGCGATAGCATCGTAAGCAATAAGGGTCGAAGATAGAGATTTTTGTTCGTTTTCTGAAAGTTGTCGTGAGCTGATTGCTAAGTTCACAATATTATCTTCCAGCATTTGAATACCGGCACTAGAACCAATACTCTGTAAATTGATTTTTGGGTCATTTGACTGGTTGTAAGTGTCAATAAATGGTTCTAATAAATTAGAAACAGAAGTAGACCCTGCTATTGTGAGATTAGAATTTGCTGCGAAAGAGAGTGTACTAAAAAGTAACCCTGTAACAAAGGTGGTGTAACTTAGTGTTTTAACCATGATATCTAAATCCATAATGAAAAAAGGGATCATAAAGTCAAAGTGTTACACCAATGTGACAATTAAGCTTGAATGGATTCTCGGAATTCTTTTGGTGTTGAACCGTGAATGGATTTAAAGGTGGAACTAAAGTGTGCGGCGGTTTTAAACCCGGTTTCATATGCAATCTCAGTAATGGTTTTACGTGTGATACGAAGTTGAGTTGCAGCATAGTTGATGCGTTTAATTTTTACTAAGTGGGCAAAAGAGAGTTTATCAGATTGAAGTTTACGTTTGAGAGTTGATGAAGACATGCCTAGTTCAGGGGCAACAGCATCGATGGTTAAATCGGCTGAAATGTTTTTCTCAACATAACGGATTAATTGCTGTGATGTAGTTAGAACTGAAATTCGGCGTATAACGGCAATCAATTCTGGGTGCTTATTGAGCATTTCACTTAACAGTGCGAGTACTAAGAACTCAAGAGAAGTGTCACTTGCTCCCTCTACTAATTGTTCTTTAATTAGCGTAAGCATTTTGAAAATAGAGTTATCTGCTGGACTAAAAATAAAAGACTCTCTTTCCGAAGGAACATGCTTTATGTTATTAGTATAAGTAAGGAACTTTTGAAATACAGAAACATCGATGACTAAGATTTCTGCTTTAAAATTACCTTCATTATTGACCATTTTAACTTTAGAAATGTCGCCCGAGCTATAGAGTAAGAATTCCCCTGTATTAAGAATGATGTTTTTTCCTGACTTATCGCAATAATGGAACTGTCCTGACGTTACAATATAGATACCATTTCGCTCAATAGGATAACGATCCGACTTTCTTCGTTTTTGGGTGTTAAATTGGTGTAATTCAATTGGGGCCATGATGAATTTCCTCTAAATACTCGAGATTTAGTGTAAACTTACTTACTGAAAAATCAAGAGCATAAGCTCACAGTCTCAGAATTTGAGTCCGAACTAGACTTGTATTAATTAAATAAACGGTGCTTTATGGGTAGTCCACGCTTACGTACACAATTTGAAAAATTATATACACATTATTATACCAATATATCTGGTGTTCAAATTGATGATATTGCCGGTTTGTTATGTTGTACTCGTCGAAATACGCGGATGGTTCTTAAAAAAATGTCCGATGAAAAATGGATTGTTTGGAATCCAGCCGTTGGTCGAGGGAAAAGTTCGGTATTAGAGTTTACTTCCTCACCAGTGACTGTTTATTTAGCATTGGCTAGACAAAATATCGAAGAGGGAAAACTGGACGTCGCTCTTGAAATGCTTGATGGTAATCAGGATGCCTTACTTGATCTTATCAATAATGTATTAGGCGTATCCCATGAAAAGGGTAAGCAAGTCGTTAAACTTCCTTATTATCGTCAATTGCATATTCTTAAACCATCATTGGCGATCCGACGCTTAGAGCAGCACCTAGTGCAACAAATTTTCAATGGTCTAACTCAATGGAATAAAGTGGGGTCTATTGAGGGGGATATTGCCCATCACTGGGAACGATTATCTCCGCAGCATTGGCGATTTTATATTCGTCCAAGTGTTGCTTTTCATGACGGAAAAATGCTGAGTTTTGAAGATATTAAAGAGACCTTTTTACAGTTAAAAACCAATGTTGTCTTTGCTCACATTTCAGAAATTGTAAGTCCAAGCTTAAACGTTATTGATTTCATATTGGATAAAGAAGACTATTACTTTGATTCAAAACTAGCCCAATTTAATGCAAAGATAATCCCGGTATCTGGTCATGTTGCACACGATTTCAATCGTTTCCCTATTGGAACTGGGCCTTATAAGATAAGTGACAATACAGATAAGAAATTAGTCCTTATTGCGAATGAACATTACTTTGGTTACCGCCCATTAATTGATTCGGTTGAAGTCTGGACATTGCCTGAAGTCGCTCCTATTCAATTAAAGTTGGGTTTAGACGTATATGAAGGAACAGAGTCTGCAATGTCCTATGGTGAGAAAGTAGCGGTAGATAACGGATGTAGCTATATCTTGTTTAATCGTAAAACAGGTATAGCAAAAGACAACAACTGGCAAGCCTATTTATCGTATGCCATTACTCCCTTAATGCTGCTAAATGAGCTGCAAAACTCGCAAATGAATGGCATTGGTTTGTTCAATGCTTATGGGTTATTACCTGGCTTACAACATTGTCTTAATCGACCTAAACTACCGTTTACAAAACCAAATAAAGGAAGTGTACTTCACCTTGGGTATGAAAATGAACATCCTTTATACCCATTACTCGGTAACATCATTCAACAACGATTAGCACAAGATGGTATTACGTTAAAAATTCATCAATTTGATACTTTGGATTTGTTATGTGCAGAGCAAACAGCCTCTATTGATATATGGCTAAGAGGGATGAGTTTAGGAACAGAGTGTCCAGAAGCCTTGCTTTCATGGTTATTTGCTTTCAATGAAATAGAGAGAGCAACACCAAATGAGGATTTTGCACATATCACCGCACTTATTGATACTTGGCAAGCATCATCTGAACGTCATTTTCCCGCGAATGAAATATGTCGATATCTAGTAGACAGTAATCAAATATTACCGTTGTTTCATGGTTGGATGGGGATCAGTGAAGATGCCAATAACAGTATTCAAAACGCATCATGCAATGGATTAGGTTGGTTTGATTTTGAAAAAGTATGGATAAAGCCTGATTTGTTATAAATTAAGCCATTGAGATTAATAGTCAATGGCTTGTTTGAGATATTTATGTACGAGCCATGTAAAACGCACGAATGGTTTGTGCTAGTAGGGCTTTGGTATCAGAAGAAATAGGGCACACGGTTTCTTCTGGTAATACCGATAATAAGTCAGAAACGAGAGTATCAATCGGTTGTGGTGATAAGGCTAGCCACTCTTGCAATAAGTTCCTATTAATATGAGAAGGTAAGGAACCTAAAGTACCAACATCATTTTGATCATGAATAAGAAGTCCCGCCGTTGTTCCTTTATCCAGAGTTAATACCTGATAAAAATACAACGTATGATAATCCAACTGTTGCTGTACTTGTGTGCAAGACGGTTCCGTTGGATTAATCAAGTGTGAGGTTAAAATATGAACATACGTATCGATGATTTTAGTGATAAATTGATGAGCAAACTCTGAACCATTTCCCTCTACAGGATTAAAGCCTTCTAAGTAAAAGTGACTCACGCCTCGACGCTTTTTCAATGCAGGAATATCAAAGTATTGATTGCCTAACGTTGTCCCTTGCGAGTAATAGTTTTTAGCCGCCACTTTAAGTGTTTGGTCAAAGTATTCTTTGTCGTCTTTATTAAAATGAGAAGGGTTAAGATCGGCCATTATGCGCCAATAACTGGTCCCATCTTTAAGTGCCGTCCAACTAACGTGCATATGAATAGAGGGCGCTAATGGGCTTGCAGGATGGATAATTGTAGAGAGCGCAGTAGCATTGTCATAATGTTTTTCAGGAAGATCTTCATAATGAATTTGAGAGACATTAATCGACGCTCGGTTAAAAATACCTCCTTCAATAACCTCAAATCGTTTTCCGCCGCCATGCGTACCTTCATCTCTT
>NZ_CAMLHO010000067.1 GCF_946479765.1 uncultured Aliivibrio sp. | reverse complement strand
ATCGCATTATCATTAGTAGCAAGCTCAGCAATGGCTGAGATGGACCACAGTAAAATGGATCACGGTTCAATGGATATGAAAGAAATGGACATGAGTAAAATAGAAGGTATGTCTATGGATTATATGAATGCGGTAGGAATGCCAGCAACCGGCATGAAAGCAAATAAAGTCGTTCATGTCATTTTATCTGACGATATGAAAATGACCTTTAAAAAAGAAGTCGATATTGAACCTAATGATATCGTTCAATTTGTGATCATGAATACAGGTAAAATCGATCATGAATTCTCAATTGGTAATGAAACTGAGCAATTAGAACATCGTGAAATGATGAAGAAAATGACATCAGGCCATGCTCATGACAGTGGTAGCACAGTAACGGTTCAACCAGGTAAAGCAAAACAGATTACATGGCATTTCCATGGGGATAATAACGTAGAATTTGCGTGTAATATTCCAGGGCATGCAGAAGCAGGGATGGTGAAGAAAGTAACGTTATAAGTTATTATTGTTGATATAACAAAGCGGTAAGGTGGGTGGCCTTACCGCTTTTTTATTACAATTTAAAGAAAGCTAATTGCTCTTTTTGTTGCTCAGCTAAGCGAGATAACTCGTTACTTGCACTTGCACTTTGGCTAATGCCTGTTACATTTTGATTTACTAGCTCAGACATATTTACTACGTTACGGTTGATATCTTGAGTCACCTGAGATTGCTCTTCAGCCGCAGTTGCAACTTGAGTGTTCATATCATTAATCGCATTGATAGATTCGGTAATACCAACCAGAGCATCACCTGCTTTTGCTGTTAGCTCTTTATTTAGCTCTAACATATCAAGACTTGTTTGCATGCTGTTATTCGCTAAACCTGATTGCTCTTGAAGCGCTTCAATGATCGTTTGAATTTCTTGAGTTGATGATTGAGTGCGAGCAGCAAGTTGACGAACTTCATCAGCGACAACGGCAAAACCACGACCTGACTCACCAGCACGAGCAGCTTCAATGGCAGCATTCAATGCAAGTAAGTTCGTTTGGTCAGAAACTCCACGAATTACTTCAACCACGTTATTAATTTGCTCTGATTGTTCTTTCAAGCGATGTACTACAGTAGCAGCATCAGTTAAAGCGATCGCCATTTTGTCACTTGCATCTGTACTTTGGGAAAATATGTCCAAACCAGAACGAGCAAGATCACTCGTTTCACGAGCGGTTTTATCCGCAGAAAGTGCATTGTCACTTACGTTATCAGCAGTGCTTGATAGTTCATTAACCGCAGAGGCCACTTGTTCAATTTCACTCAATTCTTTTTGTGAATTGGCTTCTGACTCTGTCATTACCGCGGCTAATTCAGTTGATGCTGCAGCGACATCTTCACTAATGCGAGATAATGCTGCTACTGTTTTTTGAAGTTGAGCTGCTGTTGTATTGATATCTTTGCCTAATTCAGCGACTTCATTATTACCGTCGGTATCAGCACGAATGGTTAGGTCCCCTTCAGCTAAACGACGGATCAGCGATTGTAATTTTTGAATTGGGTAAACAATTAAACCAGATAACCACCAAGCGGTAAGTAATGAAACAATAAATACTGAGATAATAGTAATTGCTGCGGTATTCTTTACTTGAATGTTTTTTTCATAGCTTTCATTCATTAGAATGTCAGAAAACTTATTTACCTGTTGAGATAGGTCATTAATGGTTCCAACCATGTTATTACCTGCTTCACGGTAGCTTGCTATCATCGAATCGTAATTTTCATTAACAGGAAGGCCGCGTTCTTTTCTCTCTGAATGAGTAATGACTTTCTTTGTGAAATCGACATAAGCAGAAATACTTGCACGAACTTTTACAACATCGCTGTTGAATGTTTGTCGATCTTCTAATTCATTAAGAAGTTTATCAATCGATTTAAGATCATTGGTCATTTCGTTAAGAAATGAAGATCGACGAGTAGGATCATAAATCGCGTATACCGCCCCGATACGTAATGGATACACTTGGTCATCAATTTTTGCTAGTTGGTCTTTATAGAAAACAAATGAGGCTGTGTTGTCAGCAATTATATCTTGCTCTTTTTTTAAAGTTGCTGCCGTATACCATAAAGAAGCAAAAAGAGCCAAAGCGGTAAACAGAACAGGAAGTAATACTTGAATACGTATTGATGTATTTTTTAAAGAAAATTGCATTTAAGTCTCTTATTTTTGAGAAAAAGTAAATAATGTAATATTTATGTCAAATGTTCGCAAGTTTTAGGCTTTTGTCACGGTTTTGTCGATTTTAAATGTAACTAGATATAAGTTTATTTGCCTTGAGTCACAAATGTATCAATTAAATATTTATGTTTACTCTTCTATCATCTCTATTTCGTATATTTCATCAGCAATATCTTGTGTTTTACGCTCGATAATTGTTTGAGCATCCGCTAAGCCTTGATTATAAAACACAGGGCCAGTTTGTTTGATAATAAAATCTAACAAAAACTCACCATCAAACTGACCTAATTCCATACCGAGTTCTTGTTCAAAATAGCCTTGAAATTTGTGAATTAATTCATCTCGTTTATTTTTTGGTATCGTAATTGTAGTCATTCTCTGTCCTTAGCGGTTATGTTTTTTTTGAAGGTTATGAACGGCTTTATTGTACATTATCCACGCCATTATTCCTGCCATCGTATTGCCCACTAATGCGCCCATGAATACACCATGCAACCCAAACAAGGTTGAACCTAGCCATATCATTGGTAAGAAACAGGCAAAAAGTCGCAATATAGAAATGGTTAACGCTCTCATTGAAACCCCAAGTGCATTACAAACAGACACCATCAACATACAGATACCCAAAGAACTGAGGCTGATCGGAACCCACATAAGATAGGCCTGAATAACGCTGATGACATTACTGTCAGTGCTTAATAGGTTCGCTAAAGGCTTGGCTACTATGAATAACAAGATAGCAAGGCCGATCTGCCACGTTAATACAAACTTAGCGGCAATACGGATCAGCTTTTGAATATCATCGAACTGTTTAGCGCCTAGCATCTTTCCGACCATTGGTGGAATCGACATGGTTAACGCAAGTACAACAACAATAGCAAAAAATTCGATACGAGAAGCCATTGCCCAACCAGCAACCGCCGCTGCGCCAAATCCTGCAATGATTTTAGTCGCCATCAGTGAAGAGAGTGGTGGCAATAATTGGCTCATCATCGCGGGTGACATAACAGCATTCAATTCTTTAATCGATTGAGCTATTGGCAGATCATGCCAAGAAAAAGAAATCCAATGACGTTTGAAAATAGAAGGAAGAATAATACAAAAGCCAATACTGAAAGAAAGGATCGTTGCCCACGCCGCGCCGTTTAACCCGAGATCAAAATGAAAAATAAAAATAGGGTCTAAAATCATGTTTAATATACTGGTGATTACCATCATTAAACCGGGTAACTTGGTGTCTCCGTTTGCTCTACACACACTGTAAGCAAAGTAAATCATGGCACCAGTCCAACAGCTTGCTAACCAAACCGGCCAGTAGCTATCAATAACGGGGAAAACATCGGCTTGTGCTCCCAGCAACGAGAGAATAGGCCCACGAGAAAACCAAATAATCAAGCACATAGTGAATACCATTACGGCACCCAAAATTATGACTAATCCACCTAATTGTTTTGCTTTTTGAGGTTGTTGGGCGCCAAGAACTCGGGCAATAACGGCTGTCGTTGCTATGCCTAACCCAACTTGCAGGCCAATAATTACCATTTGTAATGGCATGGTAAAGCCTTGAGCTGCAAGGGGTAAAATACCTAGTTGTCCAATGAAGGCACTGTCGACTAATTGAAAGCTCATTAAAGAAAGTACACCAAACATCATTGGCCATGTCATTTGAAAAAGCTGTTTTGAAAGAGAAGGGGTTGGCATGATTATGAGGTGCTCAGTAAGTATTGATTGGTCATTGTACTGATTATAGAGCAAGACACAAATTCAGAAAGAAGATAGTAGAAAAAAGCCCTTATTAGCGAATCGACTTCGGTTTAAATAAGGGCTAAGTTTATCTGTTATTTATAAAATCAAATACTTGGCAATAATGATTCAGGCATTAGTTGATTGTATGTAGCCTCTAGCAATAGGGCGTTTGCTTTGGCAATGTCTGGTGCGAAATAACGGTCTTTGTCATAAAAATCGACACGTTCACGCAGCATAGCTTTTGCTTGTTCTATTTTTTCTGAGCTTTTGTTTGGAGCTCTGAAATCTAACCCTTGAGCCGAAGCAAGCAGTTCGACGGCTAATATCCCGCGTGTATTTTCGGCCATATCCCCTAAACGACGGGCTGCAAAGGTTGCCATTGATACGTGATCTTCTTGGTTTGCAGACGTTGGTAAGCTATCAACAGAAGCAGGGTGAGCAAGGCTTTTGTTTTCACTGGCTAATGCCGCTGCGGTAACTTGAGCAATCATAAAGCCTGAGTTTACTCCGCCGTTGTCCACTAAAAATGGCGGTAATTTACTTAAACCGCTGTCGATAAGAAGCGCCATTCTACGCTCTGATAAACTGCCTATTTCAGCAATGGCGAGAGCAAGATTATCAGCGGCCATAGCAACAGGTTCGGCATGGAAATTACCTCCAGAAATAATGTCACCATCTTCAGCAAAGACTAATGGATTATCTGACACTGAGTTCGCTTCTACTTCTAGTGTGTCTGCTGAATTTCGGATCTGTTGCAAGCAGGCGCCCATGACTTGGGGTTGGCAGCGTAATGAATAAGGGTCTTGTACTCGTTCACAGCATTGATGAGAAAGACCGATCTCACTGTTTTGACTTAATAAATGACGATAACCTAAAGCGGCATCCATTTGACTGCGATGGCCACGCACGCGATGAATTCGAGGGTCAAACGGCTTACGACTGCCAAGTGCGGCTTCTACAGACATGGCACCACACACGGTGGCTGCAGCGTAAAGATCTTCAGCCGTAAATAAGCCTTCTAAAGCAAAGGCAGTAGAGGCCTGAGTTCCGTTGAGTAGTGCTAATCCTTCTTTTGGTGCCAGTGTTATTGGCTCTAATCCTGCTATTTCTAGGGCTTTTTGTCCTGAAATTACTTCGCCTTTATAACGAGCTTCACCTTCGCCTAGTAAAACTGTACTCATGTGAGCTAAAGGGGCGAGATCGCCAGAGGCGCCCACAGACCCCTTTTTAGGAATGCAGGGATACACCTCAGAGTTAACTAATTGAATTAATGCATTTACTACCAGTGGACGAATGCCTGAGTATCCGCGAGAAAGGCTGTTTACTTTTAGGACAATCATTAACCGAACGGTTGCGTCGTCCATGAATTGACCAATACCCGCAGCATGGGACAGAACAATACTGCGTTGTAGCGTTTCTAAATCTTCTTCTGCAATACAAGTATTGGCGAGTAACCCAAACCCGGTATTAATGCCATAAACGGTTTTACCGTCTCGGATCACTTGAGCAACCACCTCGGCACTGGTGATCATATCGGGTAAAGCGTCTGGATGAAGTGAAAGCTGAGTAGGGTGACGGCTAACTTCACGTAACTGTTTTAGAGATAACGTGCCTGGAATAATTTCTAATGAATACATAATTTGTTTCTCGTTATGGTTGTGATACCAACTCGTGTCGCTAGGTTGGTATTCTTTATAATTATTTTTAATGTAGGGTTTATTGCTACTTATTTTGGTTCAGATAGCATTGGTAAATCTAAGTTTTGTTCTTTAGCACAATTGATTGCGATGTCATAACCCGCATCCGCATGGCGCATAACCCCTGTTGCAGGGTCATTATGTAGGACTCGGCCAACTCGTTCTGCTGCGTCATCGGTACCATCACAAACAATAACCATGCCTGAATGTTGAGAGAATCCCATGCCAACGCCACCACCATGATGAAGCGATACCCAAGTCGCACCCGATGCGGTGTTAAGTAGGGCGTTTAGCAGCGGCCAATCGGATACGGCATCAGAGCCATCCATCATACCTTCTGTTTCACGGTTTGGACTGGCAACAGAACCTGAGTCAAGGTGATCTCGACCAATGACAATCGGTGCTTTTAATTCTCCATTTTTTACCATTTCGTTGAAAGCTTTACCGAGACGAGCACGATCTTTTAAGCCAACCCAACAAATACGAGCCGGTAATCCTTGGAACTGGATACGTTCACGCGCCATATCAAGCCAATTATGCAAATGCGGATTGTCAGGAATAAGTTCTTTTACTTTTTGATCGGTTTTGTAGATGTCTTCTGGATCGCCAGAAAGTGCCGCCCAACGGAAAGGTCCAATACCTTCACAAAATAGCGGACGAATGTAAGCAGGCACAAATCCAGGAAAATCAAAGGCATTAGCGATACCTTCTTCTAAGGCCATTTGACGAATATTATTACCGTAATCGACAGTTGCAGAGCCTGCTTTTTGTAAATCCAGCATGGCTTGAACTTGAATTGCCATTGATTTTTTAGCTGCTGATACGACAATGGATTCGTCTTTTAAGCGCATTTCTGCCGCCTGTTCCATTGACCAACCTTGTGGTAAGTAGCCATTGAGGGGATCATGAGCGGACGTTTGGTCGGTGGTAATATCCGGCACAATACCGCGTTGAACGATATCGGCATACACATCGGCGGCATTACCTAATAAGCCAACAGACACGGGTGTACCAGACTGTTTTGATTCTTCTATTATTGCCAATGCTTCGTCTAATGTGGTGGCTTTGCGATCCACATAACCTGTGCGTAAGCGATAATCGATACGTGATTCATCACACTCAACAGCAAGCATTGAAAACCCAGCCATGGTTGCTGCGAGAGGTTGGGCGCCACCCATACCACCAAGGCCGCCAGTTAATACCCATCGACCAGCGGCTTTACCATCAAAGTGCTGACGAGCCATAGCAACAAAGGTTTCGTAAGTGCCTTGAACAATGCCTTGAGATCCAATGTAGATCCAACTGCCTGCCGTCATTTGGCCATACATCATCAAGCCTTGTTTATCGAGCTCGTTAAAATGTTCCCAATTTGCCCAGTGGGGCACAATATTTGAATTTGCAATGAGGACACGCGGCGCATTGGTGTGGGTTTTAAATACACCGACAGGTTTTCCTGATTGCACTAGCAAGGTTTCATCGTCTTCAAGGCGGGTTAGCACTTCTACAATCTTGTCGTAACATTGCCAATTTCTCGCTGCACGACCAATACCCCCATATACCACTAACGCATGAGGGTGCTCAGCGACGTCTGGATGTAAGTTATTCATTAGCATACGAAGTGGGGCTTCGGTTAACCAAGACTTCGCCGTTAATGCAGTGCCTGTTGGCGCGATAATAGTCCGAGATTCATCTAGTCGAGGATTAGACGATGAGGTGTGTGTCATTGTTGCTCTCCTTGCTGTGATAGGCCGAGGCCATTATTTGTTGGTTTTCATGCCACGGGCGATAGTCCAAGCTAACCTTGCGGCTAAGCGTGCGGTTTGATTATCAATGTCAAAGTTTGGGTTGTATTCGGCCAGTTCAGCCAAACGTAATTTAGAGCGACCTTTATGAGTTGAAGCCGATAAAATATCGACAATAAGCGATTCTATAATCTCGAATGGCACACCTCTCACCGCAGGCGCACTAACCCCTGGGGCGACTGAGGCAGGAAAAACATCAATGTCGATAGTGAGATAGAGATAATCGTTGTTCGCGATAAAGTCAGTTAACACCTGTTTAACATGAGATAAATTAGAATGGGTTAATTCGGTATCATCAAAATAAAGTACACCAAGCTCGTTTGCTTTTTGATAAAGGGCTTGTGTATTACTGCCACGATTTAGCCCTAAACAGGCATAATTAAATGGCCAATCGTTAGCGTCACAATATTGAGCGATTTGATGAAATGGAGTGCCAGAGCTACCAATACGTTGATGCGATAATTGATCTGACTTGTCATTCGATGTTGGCGGATTTCTTAGATCAAAATGGGCATCAAAATTAATGATCCCAATGCGTGGAGGGTTATCCTTTTCTGGCGTTCTCTTCTGTTTTAAATGACGCGCAAGCCCTTGGAATGATCCCCATGCCACTTCATGACCACCGCCAAAAACAATGACTTGCTGTTGATTGGACAGGGCGTGTTCAACCGAGTCACCAAGTTGTTGTTGCGCTAACTCAAGATTGTCGTCATCACAATATACGTCACCGCCATCAAAAACAGATCCTTGATGGTGCCAAGCGAGATTCGCTAATGCACGGCGGATCGCTTGCGGTGCAAAATAAGCACCAACACGACCTTTGTTGCGAGAAACACCTTCGTCACACGCAAAGCCAATAAGAGTGATCCCATCGTGAGATGAGTTAGTTAAAGGGGTTATTTTTTGATGCCAACGTAAACCGAGTTCGCCATCTTCGGGATCAACTCTGCCATGCCAAACGGACATATCAATTGTATGATTATCTTTCATGAGTTCCCTTAATTATAAAAAACATTACCATCAACCACTCTGGCAATAAGATCAGGAACGCCTAAGCGATAAGAGAGCTCGGCGGGGGAATCCAATTGCCATAATGCAAAATCAGCCTCCATGCCGACGGAGATTTGTCCACGAGAGCTTTGTAAGCCAAGGGCTTGAGCTGCATTGCAGGTAACACCGCGCAGAGCTTCTTCTGGGGTTAATCTGAACAAGGTGCAGGCCATGTTCATCATCATCCGTAAAGAGGCTATTGGAGACGTGCCGGGGTTAAAGTCTGTCGAAATCGCCATTGGTACATGGTGTTTACGTAATAAGTCGATGGGTGGCAGCTGTGTTTCTCGCAAAAAATAAAATGCACCGGGGAGAAGTGTGGCAACGGTACGATGTTTAGCTAAAGACTTAACCCCATCTTCATTAAGGTATTCAATATGGTCAACAGAGTTTGCGCCCATTGAGGCGGCTAAGGCGCTACCACCTAAGTTTGATAATTGTTCAGTGTGTCCTTTTATGCCTAATCCATGTGTTAACGCAGCATCGAAAACACGTTGGCATTGTTCTACTGAAAACCCAATCCCTTCACAAAATACATCAACGTGATCCGCTAACTTTTGTTCGGCTACCGTAGGAATGATTGAGTCACAAATTAAGGTGATGTAATCGTCAGGCTTGTCTTTGTATTCAGGAGGAAGAGCGTGCGCTGCCAATAAGGTAGAGGAGACTTTCATATCTGGTAATTTAGCAATACGTTTGGCGACTCGGAGCATTTTTAGTTCATCATAAAGTGTTAAGCCATAACCCGATTTAATTTCGATAGTAGTGACGCCGTCACGTTTAAGTCCTTCTAAGCGTTGAACGGCCAAATGGTACAATTCATCTTCACTGGCCTGTCGAGTCGCGTTGACGGTCGATAAAATACCGCCACCTTGCCGTGCGATGTCTTGGTAAGGAACACCTTGTAAGCGTTGTTCAAATTCATTCGCTCGATTACCGGCAAAGATAAGGTGAGTGTGACAATCAATGAACCCCGGAGTGACTAAAGCATTACCACAATCAATAACATCAGGATGACCGTGAAATATCTCGGGGCAGGAGTGTCCAACGTATTCAATTTTTCCATTCGTTACGCCTACCATTGCATCTTGGATAATTTGATAGCCATCATTTGGCGTAGACAGATCTGTCTTCATTGTGACTAGGTTAAGATTCGTAAAAATTCTATCCATGAGTATCTGCCTATGTAAATTAACGGATAAATTAATATGTATATACAAATAGATAATCTTTTTTATGGGTTAATACAAGGTAGAGTGTAATGGGATTGTGATCAAAAGAATAATTATTGACCATTAAATATCCAGTTTTGAGAAGATACTACGGTTGAAGAGCTATGGGGGATCTCTCTCGAATAATGTAATCATATTTATACGGTGTAGATAACGTTAAGCAGGTGAAAAGAACAGCCGTGAAGAGTACACTTTCAGGAAATAAAGCAGAGCAGGTAATAATGTGCATTTATTAGATAGATTAACGATCCATCTTTTTCATGATGAAAGACAAAAGCAATTTTCAGGCGATCATGCTAAAAGTTTAGGATGGAGTTCGACTGAAGCTCAGTTTTTACGCTTTAAAACGATAGCGAATGCACTGGATTTTGAAAATAAGCGTGTACTTGATTTAGGTTGTGGATATGGAGATTTAAAAACCTTTCTAGACATGAGTTGCTGTGTTAAATCTTATGTTGGCATTGATCAGCAATCGAGCTTTATCAAACAAGCTAAAAAACAGTTCGTACATCAGGATAATTGTGAGTTTATTAAAGGGGATTTTTCGTCTAAAAAATTGCCTGCGGCTGATATTGTGGTGGCAAGTGGTTCGTTAAATTATCGTGCGAGAAACAAAAGCTATCATGCAAAAGTAATACGCGATATGTATGAAAAAGCAGAAGAGGCTGCCATTTTTAATTTGTTAAACAACCAACACTTTAAAAAAAGCCAGTTATTAGAAGCTCATGATCCAGAGCAAGTATTTAATTACTGTTTAAGTTTATGCCCAAACAGCCAGTTAATTACGGGCTATGCCGATGAAGATTTTACGATAGTAATGCATAAGTAAATGTAGTTTACCTACTACCTAGATATAAAA
>NZ_CAMLHO010000066.1 GCF_946479765.1 uncultured Aliivibrio sp. | reverse complement strand
ATAAGCCATTAAGAGACAGATCAGTAAAGCATACAGCAAACCGTTAGTAACTAGCTGTCCTCCTTTACCTAAACTTTTACGAGCGATGGTATTCATTCCTAAACCACCACCCACATTAATACTTGCTTCTAATAGTAATAAGGCAGCATATGTTGTACCAATAAAGATAAGCAACATTAGCGCAGTTCCCCACAGCAGGCCAAATTGAGCCAAAACCATAGGGATTGCAAGCATACCGGCACCCAGTGCGGTACCTGAAATAATAAGAGAGCTGCCGATTAATTTTAAATTCATAATTGTTCCTTCGTTTTTATTCGAGTTTGAACTTTAGTTCTAGTTTATTTTTAGTTTTAGCTTTTCAAATTCAACACGCGCAAAAACACACCACAAATGAGGGTAAACGGTTGAAGTTAGAGCTGATTAATTACGAATAAAAACGGAGGAATCGAAAATACGAGAGGAAGCGAAACGCAAGAAACTGAGCAGAAAGGAAGCGTGAAGAAGTTATTGCTGTCGATGTAGAGCAAGTAGCGTGTGGTGAACCTTCTGTAGGCTCTAACAATGGGCCTGATGTTAATTGAAAAATCATGTGTACATCCTAATTAGTCACATTCCATTTTATATAAAACGTCAATAAGTCCTTTACTGACCGAACTACCAATATGGTAGCCCGATCCATTCTATATATTGAGGTTTTCAATGCAACCCTTTAGGCGATAAGTTTTTCTCTATCTCAATTATTTATCATTTCTTCAAATATTTCACATGTGCTTCCATTTCTTCACCGATCTGCTTACGCATATTCATGAGTTTAATCGCAGATTCACGTAAATGAATGTCTTCTTCGGTTTCAGGGACCCACTCTTGTACTTCTGTCGGTTTACCATTTTCATCAACAGCAACCATGATAACAATACAATGGGTTGTTAAGCGATTATCAAGCTCTTTAGGATCACTTGCTTGAACATCTATGGCAATGTGCATCGATGACTTACCGGTATAGATAACTTTGCCAGTCACCTCTACAAGATTACCTACATGAATAGGTTGAACAAATCGAATACCACCAGCATAAGCGGTAATACAATATTTACCACTCCATCCAGCTGAACATGCATAAGCGGCTAAATCGACCCATTTCATTACCGCACCACCATGAACTTTACCACCAAAGTTCACATCCCCTGGCTCTGCAAGAAAACGTAAGGTTACTTCGCGTTTATTCTTTCCCATTCTTTATTACTTCCTTTTAATCTGTACTGTCATTTTTACAATGAGCTCATGAGCAACAAACTTAACTGACTTTTTTATATTGTTTTTCTAGTTCACTCACGCCTAAACCACTGCGTTTGGTGACTTTTATTTGAACTGGAATACGTTCTTTCATCGCTTCAATATGGCTGATCACTCCGATCATTTTCCCTGATGCATTTAGGTTATCTAGTGCATCAAGCGCCATGTCTAATGTTTCACTGTCTAGCGTACCAAACCCTTCATCTAAGAACAGTGAATCAATGCTCGTTTTATGGCTTACTAAGTCAGAAAGTGCAAGCGCTAACGCCAAACTGACAAGGAAGCTCTCACCGCCTGATAATGTTTTTGTATCTCGTACAACATCACCTTGCCATGTATCGACAACTTGAAGTTCTAAACCATCACTGGCTTTACGTTTAAGTTCATAGCGACCATGTAAGCGAGTAAGCTGTTTATTGGCTAAATACACTAAATTTTCTAACGTTAAACCTTGCGCAAACTTACGGAATTTATCGCCTTTTTGTGAACCTATCAGTGAGTGCAAATATTGAATGTCATCATACTCAGATTGATACGCTTCTATTGCGTCAAATAAGGCTTTTTGATTAGTTTTACGCTCGCTGTCTGAGCGCAATGCTTGAGCGATTTCACCCTCACGTTTTACTAAATTTTCTGATTGAGATTTAACGTCACTCAGCTCGACTTCAACCACTTCTTTTGCTGTAGCCTGCCATTCTGCTGCTTTTGGTTGTTGTTGATGCTGCTCTTTCGTTTGTTGTGCACTATCCAACAAAGCACCACTTCGTTCAATACCTTGCTGAATTTCAGTTTTTAACACCACGAGTTGCTGGCGTTCGTCTTCTGAAATCAATGCCACTTGAAATAACTCAAGTGTTTCAAATGGACTTTCAACTAAAGACCTTTGCCACGCTGTGATTCTCTCTTGCATTAGTTTTTCACTGCTTGCGTGGCTCTCTTTCAAACCGTTGAGTTTTCCTTCCAACGTCGCCAACTGTTGCACAAGTGATTGCAATTTTTGTTGTTCAATTTGATGAGTTTGTTCTGATGTATTAAATTTTTCAATCATCATTGAACGCGCTGTTTTTATCTCTTGCATACCAAACAACTCAATACGTTTTGCTTGCTGCTTCTCTAACTCTGTTGTTAATACTGATATTTCTGTTTGAGATAGTTGCTGCTGAGTGTTCAATTCAACCAATTGCTCGGCTAAATGAGCATGATCACTTTGCACTTTTTGCTGCTGTTGAGTTAACACTTGCTGCTGCGTAATTTGCAGTTGAATTTGTTGTAGATCTTGCTCTTTTTGCACAAACCAAGATTGAATTTGAGTGAACGCTGGCTCATCAAACCCTGCTTGCTCTATTTCCATAATCAACTGCTGATTCAATTCACTCTGACGCAGTTGCCATTGCGCTAATTTTTGATTGTCATCTTGTAACTGTTGAATGGCTGCTTGATACGATTGACGATCATAATTTAACGCATTATTTAACGTATCCAGACGGTGCTGAGCCTGTTGTAACTTGCCTTGTTGTGTTCGATGATCTTCATCCGCTTGACGTAATGTTTTCGCTTGCTCATTAAGTGCCAATAAAGACGTTTCACACTCATTAATGAACTGATTAATCGAATTTGTATCACCTAGTTCAATCGTTAATTGCGTTGCTTCCAATAATGTAGACCATTGCTGTTGCGCCGATTCTATCGTTTGTTGCCACTGTACTAATTGAGATTGGCTGTGATCTTGTTTCACTTTCAAGGAATCTAATTGTTCACGAACCAACTTGCCTTGTTCAACTATCTCAACTCGCTTTTGTTCTGCTTCTTTTTTACGTTGTATTGTCGCGTTAAGATCAAGCGATTGAAATTGCTCCAATAACGGGTGATGCGTTGAACCACACAATGGACAATCATGATCTTTTTCTAATACTGCTCGATATTTTGCTAACTCACCTTCTTGGTCAATTAGGGTGGTTAAATCAATGATATGTTGATCTTGTTGCTTACACGCAATAACAAGATCAGCACGCTGAGCTTCTAATTTTAGAATCGCTTCACTCTGCGTTTTTTGGTCTTCGCTTAACGTCTGTTGCTCTTTTTCAGCACGTAAAAACTCGTTATTAGTATGATTCAACTCTACACGGTAATGATGACGAGTATTAAGTGCATTGATTTGCTCTGTTAACTCCGTTTCAGTGCCTTTTTCTTGTTGCTGTTTAAATACGAGTTCAGCGTTTTTCGTTGCTTCTGTTTCATTGTTTAATGTGCTTTGAACTTGTGTTAATTCTGTATCTTTTTGATTTACGCTCTCAAGTAAGGTTGCAACTGTTTTATTAGCTTGCTCAACTTTATTAGCTAAAAATGCAGTTTCTTTATCTTGCTGTAAAATATAACTAACTTGAGTCTTCCATTGACCTAAATAACGCTCTAAATTCAAATCTGATTGATGTGTGTCTACATAGTTATTCAGTGCTGCTAATTTTGACGTTAACTCTGTTAATGACGCCTCTAATCGTTGTTGTTTATTACTGCCATCCTGAAGGCGAGTATTCACTTGCGTGAGCTGTTGCTGCTTTTCTTGCGATTGTTGAGTTAACTGTGCAATCGCAGTATCTAGCGGTTGCACTGAATCATTAATCAATACTTCTAACGATTTACTCTCAACTTTAATGCTGTCAAACCGTTGTTTTAATTGCGTAACCGTAGATCCAAGATCCACTTTCTCAGCTGCCGTTTTTTGATGTAATTGCTCGGTCAGAGTTAGTTCTTTTACTAAACTATCGAAGCGAGTTTGTGCTTCTTGCCATAGTTGATATGGCGTACGCAATTTTTCCGCGGGCTCACTTTGCGCCAAACGGTGCAGTTGTGTACTGGCTTCTTTTTTCTTATCTAACGCGAACTGGTTATTTTCAGTTGCTTGCTGCCACTGCTGTTGATTTTTCGCATCTGCAATCCACCACTCAACATGCGCTTGCCATTCTGCTAGTTGAACTTGCTGTTGCTTTTGATTCGTTTGCAGCTCGGCTTGCTCGTCGATTAAGGCTTGCTTATCTTCTTCAGAAAGTAGCTCAACCCCTTCCGCTTTGGCTTTAAGCTCGGCTAATTTCTGCTTTGATGCGGTGTAATGCTCATGCACCTTCTCTGAGATCTGACCGTAGATCTCTGTACCCGTTAGCTCTTCTAATAAACCGGCGCGATCATTCGCATCGGCATTTAAAAACGCCGCAAATTGACCTTGAGAAAGCATCATGGATTTTGTAAAACGAGAGAAATCAAGACCAGTAATTGAGTTGATTAGATCATCTTTCTTTTTGACTTGCGTTGCTAATACTTTTTCAGAATCAACTTCAGCAAGCTCAACGGTGGCTGATTGTAAATTACCATCCACTTTGCCACGAGAACGACGTTGACTCCAAAAGGCACGATACGCTTTGCCTTTTACTTCAAACTCCACTTCAGCCGAACACTCCGCGGTACCACGCGTCATGATCTCATTGCTTGATGTTGAGATACCACCCAGTCGAGGGGTCTTATGATAAAGCGCCAAACAGATCGCATCTAAAATCGTCGTTTTACCCGCACCTGTTGGGCCGGTAATCGCAAACAATCCGTTTTCAGCAAAAGGCGACGCTGAGAAATCAATTTTCCATTCACCTTTTAATGAGTTTAAATTTGAAAAACTTAGACTTAAAATTCTCATGCATCACCTTCTTGTGGATCAGTATCTTTATGTTCTACTTCTGACAAAATCTGTTTAAATTTGGTTGTCATTCGCTCTGCGCGTTGCTGCTCTTTTTCTGTTTCAAACGTCTCTTGTTCAATCCGTTTAGTAAACACATCAAAAGGCGTTAATTCCGCTAGCGTTTCTGTTTTTTCTTGCGCTAGGGTTTGTTCACTGCGGTTTCTCGCTCGACGCAATTGCAACACTTCAACGTTAATATCTTGAGTTAGTGCTTGAATGCGTTGTTGTAGATCGGACAAGTAATCTTGTACTTCTACTTCAATACAGAGCCAAGTCGTTTCTTCACACTCTTTGAATTGTGCTAACTCTTGTTCAATCGTTTCTAAATCGCCCTTTAATGCCTTCATTTGTTGAAACATAGGGACATTAATTTGAGAGATTTGAGTTACGCTTGCTTTATCAAACTCCACCATCACCACTTGTTTTTGAGATTTTAACTCATCAAAACTTAATGGGATTGGTGAGCCTGAATAACGAATATGATCAGATTTAGCCACCAGTTGAGGTCGGTGAATATGACCCAACGCGATGTAATCCGCAGGCGGGAAACCATCGGCAGCAAAGCCATCCAATGTGCCAATGTAGATATCACGAACTGAATCTGATTGTTTAACACCGAGTGCCGTCAAATGACCCGTAGCAATAATCGGAACATCAAGATCTAACTCAGATCTTAGTTCTAGTGCTTTTTGATACAGTTGATGATAATGCTGCTTGATCGCTTCGCCGAGTGCTTGTTGTTTCTCGACACCCGTTGAGCCCGCCACACTTGTGACAACATCACGTGGTCGTATAAACGGAACCGCACATAAAATAGCACCGACAGAACCGTCAC
The DNA here is from genome assembly GCF_946479765.1 of uncultured Aliivibrio sp. Lineage (GTDB taxonomy): Bacteria > Pseudomonadota > Gammaproteobacteria > Enterobacterales > Vibrionaceae > Aliivibrio. The sequence goes on along the minus strand of NZ_CAMLHO010000066.1, from coordinate 4,763 downwards.
CGTTTGGAAGTGTTAATAATTGAGTAGATAAGTCTTCATTGGTATTCGCAATTACTCGTGCGTTTAAATGAGCTAAAAGCTGCTTTGATTCGTTGAGTGTCGACACAGAATCATGATTTCCACCAAGCACGATCAATTCGCAGTTTACTTTGTTCATCTCCACCACAAATTGGTTATACATTTCACGCGCGTAACTTGGTGGCGCGCCCGTATCAAACACATCTCCGGCAATAATCACCGCATTAATGGCATTTTCTTGTACTTGTTCAAGTAGCCAGCTAATGAATTTTTGATGCTCATTACGGCGACTTTTAGTAAAGAAATTTTGACCTAGGTGCCAATCAGAAGTATGTAAAATACGCATATATATCAACTTGTTTGATGGATAGAGAAGACGATACCCCTTTTATACCATCTGGGAGAGAAACTATGTACTTTTATAAGCGTTTAAACTTAAAACTATTAGCAGGTGTTGACCTTACTTCATGCTGTTATACTTTATTTAATAAACGTCGATTCCATCGATAATCACAACATGAGTATCTAATTTGCCATCTCCTGAAAGCCTAACGTTTACTACCATCAATATGTTCAACTTTGTTGAGCCGCCTAATGCGTATTACGATTTTGAAAATATACTAACTCAAGATGAATGGCTGAAAAAACAGGGCTGGTTTAAGGATAAGATCACGGCATTAAACTCTGATGTGATTGGGTTTCAAGAAGTCTTTAGTCCAAGCGCTTTAGAGGCTTTAGTTAACGAGCTTGGTTATTCATATTTTGCCACTGTCGATGAGCCAAAATCTGAAGATGGCTATGTCTTTAATTCCCCTGTGGTTGCCTTTGCTTCGCGTTATCCTATTTTAAACACTCAACCTGTTGTTGCCGAGCAAGCTCAATTATCTCGCTTTGGGATTGAATTTGAATTTAATCGTGTGCCTGTCCATGCCTCTATTGAGCTACCTCATCTTGGTATTACTGACTGTTATGTGGTGCACTTCAAGTCTCAGCGCCCTAAAGAGCCAGAAGAGAGTAACGAAACGGATGAAACAAACAGCTCTCCTCTTCATCAACTTCATGACGAACAGCTAGGATCTTGGCTTTCGACTGTTCAGCGTGGATTAGAAGCGAACATCTTACATAATCATATAATTCAACAACGTAAAGAATCAAACCAACCCGTGATTATGATGGGTGATTTTAATAAGCCTTTGTTTCATGATGAATTTAAAGGACTACTGTCTCATGAGTTACGGTTTGATAAATTTAGTACTGATTATTTAACTCGATTTCAGCTTAAAGACAGTTGGGATATTTACTGTGGGTTAAAGGGCGCAGATTTATTGGAAGAGCGAGTAAGTACCCATTATTACGGAGCAAAAGGCTCAGTATTGGATTACATCTTGTTATCTAACGAATTTGATAGCTCATTTTCGGGCAGTATTTTAGAAGTTGTTGATTACACTGTGACCGATCAGCACATTGTGAATCCAAGATTCGAGATTGACCAATTCAGTACCGATCATGCTTTGGTTTCTATTACCGCTCGTATACGCCAGGCATAAAAAAGGGCTGAATTAATCAGCCCTCTCTAAACATGACAGTTAATGTAGATTACTGACCGCGGTAAGTACAACCAGCAGTACATGTTTCTTTAATTTCAATTTTGCTTAATAGTGGAAGTGTTGGTTTTACTTCGTTCCAAATCCACTTAGCTAATACTTCACTTGTTGGGTTTTCTAACCCTTCAATGTCGTTTAAGTAATAGTGATCAAGGCGATCATAGGTTGGTTTAAATGCTGCTTTAATTTCAGAGAAATCAATTACCCAACCGGTATGTTGGTCAACTTCACCTTCAACATACAAACGAACTAAAAAAGAGTGACCATGAAGGCGACCACATTTATGACCTTCTGGTACATGTGGTAAATGGTGTGCTGCTTCAAACATGAAGTCTTTATATAGTTCAGTTGTCATTAGTTAAAATCTCTATTACCTATATTATGAAGCCAGAATAGTACTCTACTTCCCTACCAAACAACAAGACTCCCAAACGGTAAGTTCCCTATTACCTTGTAATATTGGTGGTTTTTTCGGCTAATTTATGGGGAAAATTGATTCTAATCCGGAATTTTTATCTTTATCGCATAACAACACTTGAAGCTATTAATAAGAAAGGTAATATGTCTATCTTGAAATAAAAAATATTCGTGCTCGTAGCACAACAATGGAGAATGTAATTAACATGACTTACGCGCCTGTAACAGACGTATTAAGCGGCAAACTAGCGGTTGACAGTGAAGTAACTGTTCGCGGTTGGATCCGTTCACGTCGCGACTCTAAAGCTGGGATCTCATTTCTAGCTATTTATGACGGTTCTTGTTTCGATCCGATTCAGGCCGTAGTTCCTAATGACTTAAATAATTACAATGAAGAAGTCCTAAAACTAACAACAGGTTGTTCTGTTGAAGTTACAGGTACTATCGTTGCATCTCCTGCTCAAGGTCAAGATTTCGAACTTGCAGCAACGGCTGTAAAAGTAGTTGGTTTAGTTGAAGACCCAGATACATACCCAATGGCGAAAACTCGTCACTCAATTGAGTATTTACGAGAAGTTGCTCACCTTCGCCCACGTACTAACGTGATTGGCGCGGTTGCACGTGTTCGTAACTGTTTGTCTCAAGCGATTCACCGCTTCTACCACGAGCAAGGTTACTTATGGATGTCTGCACCACTAATCACATCATCTGATGCTGAAGGTGCTGGTGAGATGTTCCGCGTTTCTACATTAGATCACGCGAACGTTCCTCTTGATGACAAAGGCAATGTTGATTACGACAAAGATTTCTTTGGTAAAGAGACATTCCTTACTGTTTCTGGTCAATTAAATGCTGAAACTTACGCTTGTGCATTAAGCAAAGTGTACACATTTGGTCCGACTTTCCGTGCTGAAAACTCACACACAAGCCGCCACCTAGCTGAATTCTGGATGGTTGAACCTGAAGTTGCTTTCGCTACTCTTGATGATGTAGCTAAGCTTGCTGAAGACATGCTTAAGTATGTATTCGAAGCGGTTCTTGCTGAGCGTCGTGATGACTTAGAATTCTTTGCTTCTCGCATTGATAAAGAAGCAATCACTCGTCTAGAGCAATTTGTAAGTTCTGATTTTGCACAAGTTGATTACACTGACGCAATCCAAATCCTTATCGACTCTGGTAAGAAATTTGAATTCGACGTTGAGTGGGGCATCGATATGTCTTCTGAGCATGAGCGTTTCCTTGCTGAAGAACATTTCAAAGCACCTGTTATCGTTAAAAACTACCCTAAAGACATTAAAGCATTCTACATGCGTCAAAATGACGATGGTAAGACGGTTGCTGCGATGGATGTTCTTGCACCAGGCATTGGTGAGATCATTGGTGGTTCTCAACGTGAAGAGCGTTTAGACGTTCTTGATGCACGTATGATTGAAATGGGTATCGACCCTGAACACATGACTTGGTACCGCGATTTACGTCGTTACGGTACTGTGCCTCACGCTGGCTTCGGTCTTGGCTTTGAGCGTCTAGTGTCTTACGTAACTGGTATGGGCAACGTTCGTGACGTTATCCCGTTCCCACGTACTCCACGTTCAGCTAACTTCTAATTGGCTTATTCTTATAGAACATTAGCTCTGTAAGAATAGATTAAGTAGATAGTAATGAATACAAAAATGGCGACCAATGCGGTCGCCATTTTTTATGTTTGTTATTGTTAAATACCGAAGAATTACCAGAAACGAACTCGTCCCGTGTCGATATGAACAAAGTTACTGCCCGGATAATACCCTACTCCGCCCGCTTTTAATGATAACGCCGCTTTTCTTACTTCATCCAACGGCACACCTTCTAGACGAAAGTCCATTGCTTTTCCTAACATGTGCATGCTTTTCTTAGCGACTCCGCCATGTGATTTACCACGCAGCATTTCATTGGTTGCCGGTGAACGATAACCAGATATTATTTGTACCTGAGTGTCACATCCAATCACTTTTTGAATCGCTGACAGTTGATCAAACAGCCCAGTATCCATCGCTATACTTTCATTTCGACGAAAGTCACGGCATAAATGATTTAGTTTTGCTAGTTCTGTATTCTGATAACCTCGTCCATTAAAGTATTCAGTCTGTAACTCTTCACCTGTATGCAAATTATTTAATGCGAGTTTACGTGGTGTATTCTCAAATTGTGATGCGAAAGATAACGTAGGAAATAGACTTAAACCAACAGTAGCAGCGCCACCTAGAAGGATTTTACGACGTAATGGACTAAATTCAGACATGCAGTAAACAGCTCACTTATAAATAGATCAATCAATAACTGAGCGAGAAGATACACACTTACTTATTAACGGTCAAATAATGAACAGCGTGTTTTTTTTCAGTACCCTTTATAAAAAAGCTTAGTTATTGAACTGTATCTATTTTTTAGACTGAATACCAAATGTCAATTATTGGTCAATTTTTAGACTTACTCCATTTATCATACTCATAGATATCGTCTCTAAATTGTATTTGGTCCTTTTCATCAATCCACGCAGTCTGATAAATCGTATATACCGAGATCATTTGAGTTAAAAAAGCCTCTTTCGTTTCAGGTAACTGGTGATAGTTTTGGTATTCTTTTTTAGAAAAATGAGCCTCTTCCATTAACAGTTGTGCAAACTCTGCAGCCTTTTCTACTCGGGTGCACCCTGAACTACAAGCTCGACTCTGCTTTGTAAAC
>NZ_CAMLHO010000065.1 GCF_946479765.1 uncultured Aliivibrio sp. | reverse complement strand
AAATTATATCCCGAAATATTAGGAATCTCTGCGTAAATAACATGCGTTGACCCTGGGTGACTTTGCTGATGAGTCGGAGAAAATTATTACCGATAGAGCGTTAGTAGCAGGCAGTAATACTATCATTATTACGGTGCCATTTGGTGCAACGGTAGGTGAGACTTGGTCGAGATTCCGTTTTAGTCAACAAACTGGATTAGCGTATTACGGTGGTTCGACGTCAGGTGAAGTCGAAGATCATGTTGTTACCATTGTGGATGCAAATACAACACAACGTCATTTTCCATCAGCGACGGGTTACGTTACGTTGGCTTATGAAGATAACTGGCCTGAAACCGCTGATTACGATATGAATGATTTAGTTTTAAGATATCGCATTACTGAAGTATTAAAAAATGGCGAAGTGGCGAAAGTGACCATCAGTGGTAAGTTAGCAGCGGTTGGTGCAAGTTATCATAGTGGCTTTGCTGTTAGGTTGGAAAGTATTATTGCTGGTGATATTGACGCAACTAAAACACGTTTATATTACAACTCCGTACTTCAAAGTGGTTCTTCACAAGAAGCGGGTATGAGTGAAGCAAGTTTCATCTTAATTAATGATGCCATTGATGTATCGAGCTATGAGTGTTACTACTTCCGAACTAAAAATGGTTGTCGAGAAGACATCGGGTTAGAGTTTGAACTTCAATTTAGTTTAACGACACCAGTCACAACCGAAAATATGCCAGCAATGCCATATGACCCATTCTTATTTGCAACCCCTGGTTATTACCACGGTCCTGTTTTTGCTCAAGCTCCTGGACGAACTTACGAGATACATCTAGCAGATCAAGCACCAACAGAGCAGTTTAATACGGAATTTTATCAACTTGCTCAAGATACCAGCGACCCAAGTACGTCTCGATATTTTAAAACAGTAAATAATATGCCGTGGGCGTTGCTTATTTACGATGAATGGCAATGGCCAAGAGAGTATGTTGATTTGACTACAGCGTACCCTGATTTTGCAGATTACACGCTTTCTGGTGGTACGACACATACTGATTGGTATGACATTAATAGCGCAACAACCAATAAATATTATTAAGAGAGGACGTTATTATGAAAAAGGTAATTATTGTAACTATGGCGTCGTTGTTCTTAATGGCTTGTGGCGGAGAATCTGGCTCTGGTGGCTCAAGTTCAGGGGATTCTGGCGGAGGAAATGCTTCACCAGCGGTGATTGATCAACCTGAACCGATTAAAACTCAAGATTTAGTTGCACCGGATGGTTTTTCATTTAATCCCGTTACTGCTCAATCATTAACGATTAATCTTAGTGGGACATTAGCACCGAGAACGCACTTGTCTATTTATTCAGAATATAAAGAAGGTCAAAATGGATCGTTTATAGTCAATTATGACAGCAAAGTGATTGATAGTGCGGTAGTTAATGGACATTTATTTATTGAGTTTTCTTTAGCACAAAGCCAATCGACTATTGTGGCTGAGATATGGTCATACGATGGTAGTGAGCCTCTGCAACGAAAATTTGAAATAGACAATAATACACTGGTGTGGGAATAGTTTACTCACCGTTAATAGCTCCCTTTTCTTCGTGAATATATCCACAAGAAAAGGGTTCTTTTTCTTAGTTATTTATTTACTTACTTAACTGAGGAGTGATCATGGCAGGATCTTTATTTAGTATTTTATGGGGCTGTATTACATCGGTACTCTTTTCTTCAATAAATCCAAGGTGGGAGTGTAAAGAATGGAGCAATATGTCCCTTCTTTGGATTAAGTTTATAGATAATGGCATATCTTGGATTAATGCCACCATCATACTTACTTTACTTGGGTTATCTAAACTTAACGCTAAGTAGCATTCTAATAACCCGATGCAGAGTTCTGAGGAGTAAGGGTAATTGTGTTGAACTTCTTGGTATAGTGAAAGTGCTTTTTTAGGATCAGAATGTTGTAATTGATTTGCTTGTATGAGTATTTGAGACAATTGTGCCATAGAGGCTTTTAGGTGATTATCATTTTTTAACATTTGTAGACTATCAAGACAGTACTGATTAAAATAATGCTTTGTTTTTATTACTGAATTCACTTTTTCAAGCAACCAAATTTCACAAAAAAAGGTTAATAAATAGAGTAGATCAACAAGAACCACCGAGTTAAGTTGATGTAAATTATCAAAAAATGGTTGGATAATTTTTAATGCCTGTCGTTTGGCTTTAATGATATCTCCGTTTTCAATTAATCGTCTGCATTCACTGAAACTAAAAATAATGCTTAACTGTTTTTTCTGTATTTTGGTTAGTCGATATTCTGAACGACGGACAAAGTTTTTCTGCTCAAGAATTAATTGTTTTTTATCACTTTCCGATTGGCAGTTTTGAATATAATCATCGTAATAGCTAAAGCATTCAGCCACATAAGCACACCAATTTTGGTCGGCAACGGGAAGGTGATTGGCAAGCAAATGAGAGGCTTTAAGAAAGTGCATTTTGTCGTTACAGCCAAGAGCAAGGCGTAATACGATTAAAGCCCTTGATGGAACGCTTGGGGTGAGGTCTAAAGCCTTATTTGCAGACAGTAATGCATCTTCATAGCGGTATTGTTTATCCTGTATTTCTACTAGAAAATCAAAACCAGCCGCAAATAAAGGGTATTTTTGGCAGAAATGTTCAGCCTCTACAATGGTATTTTCAGGTGAGCTTAGATTAAGTTCATGATCGAGCTTTAATTTGGTGAGAATATAATTTCGTCTCGTTGAAAATTCTGGTTGTTGACAAAGATGAAGGAGCTCTTCTTTATTATTAGGTATGAAGAGATCAAATATGATCTGATCAAGTTCATCAATGTTTTTATGTTTGGCTAGAGAAATGGCTTTCTCTTTAATTCTGCTGGTTTCTTTGTTTATTTTAAGATGGTGTAGCATTTTAAATATCTGGAATTCTTGGAAAGCGTGACTCATTTTGTTGCTAAGAACAGATTTACTGATTGGTTTACAAAGGTAGTCACCATTGCCTTTAGATAACGTACTAAGAACTGTTTGTATTGTATTATCACCTGAAATCGTGATGACTCGGGTATAAGGTTGAATAAACCCTTTTTCTTTTAGTAGATTATAAAGCTCTGAACCGTTCAGGATCTGTTCTAAGTGGTAATCAATAAAGAGAAGAGAATAATGTTGTTTTGAACAGAGTTTTATCGCTTGTTGATAAGAGGTGACGTGATCAACAGAAGTAAACCCTAATTGAAAAAGAAGCTTAGATAGATATAAAGAAGACACTTGGCAGTCATCAACAATTAATATGTTGAAATGCTTATTCTCTTTGCTTGTGAGTGTTTTTTTCTCTAACGCATTCATTATGGTAACCCTACTTTACTTTTATGATTTTTTCTAACAAGGTTTCTTGCTTGAATGGTTTTGCCACATAATCATCCATCCCTGATTCGTAGCACTTTGAAATATCTTGATCAAGTACACTCGCGGTCAATGCTATAATAGGGATCTTATTCCTATTTTGTGATTTCTCAACTTGACGAATTTCTTTAGTGGCTGAAAAACCATCTTTAATTGGCATCATACAATCCATTAAAATTAGATGATAAGCGTCGCTTTCTGTAAATTTATCAATTGCTTCTTGTCCATTATTAGCGATATCAAAAGTGTAGCCTGATTTACTTAAAAACAGAGAGGCAACCTTTTGATTTACTAAATTATCTTCCACAATAAGAATATGTTCTTTTGGTGTATTGTTATCTTTTATAGTAGTGGTTGAATTGTTGACGTGCGTTGCGCGTTCGATGTTATTTGCCATCGCAGTGTTTCGCATTGTTGATGGAAGATTTGAATGGAAAGCCAACGAGTTCATTAGCGTTTTGGTAAAGCGATATCCCAGCAATGGGAAGGTAATTAAACCATCTATGATTGATTCAAAATTAGTGGCTCTATTTTTGTGTTTCTGAATTAATACGATTGATGCTTCTTTATGCTGTCGTCGAAGTAGAGATAGGGCATTTTTACAGTTCAAGTCCATACCATCATCAATACAATAGAGCACAAGAACCTTTTCATCTTCTAGCAGGATAATGTCATCGAGAGAATCTACAGTGATGAAAGCGGACAGTTTTTGATAGTGCAATTCTTTAACTATGTCTTCTTCAAAACTGCATTGATTACCCATAAGAATAATAGGAGTATGTATAAGTTGTCGAGGAGTGGTTATCTCATCATTAATCCATTCTGTTTCAATGCAAAAAGAGAAACAGCTGCCTTTATTTTTTTCAGAAGAGAGTGTCAGTTCTCCCCCCATAAGTTCAATAAGATGTCGGGCAATGGCTAAACCAAGTCCTGTGCCTCCGTATTGTCGAGTAATCGAACTGTCTTCTTGAGTGAAAGGTTCAAAGATACTTTCTTGCGCTTTTTTATCAATCCCTATACCTGAATCAGAAACGGAGAGCGTGAGGACCCCCTTATTATCAGAATTAGGGACAAATTCAGCGGTTATTGTGACATGTCCTTGTGGCGTAAACTTAATTGCATTAGAGGTTAAGTTCATTAATATTTGTCTGATCCTGTGATCATCCAACATCAAATAAGACGGGAGATTAGGAGGCAACTGAATATTGAGGTCTAGATTTTTTTCTGTTGCTTTTGATACCCCTATCGACACAGTATCGAAAATGAGCTCTCTTAGGTTGGTACTGTGTCGATGAAGAGTCAAATTCCCCGCTTCAATTTTTGAGATATCTAAGATGTCATTAATTAAGATTAATAAGGTTTGAGAGGACGTGTCTACCGTATTTAAGTAATCGTGTTGAATAGGAGAGAGCTTTGTTTCTGCAAGAATGCCAGACATACCAATAATACCATTCAATGGGGTTCTGATCTCATGAGACATATTTGCTAAAAAGGTACTTTTTGCTAGGTTCGCTTGTTCTGCTTCTTCTTTTGCGGCAATGATTTTTTCTTCATTCATTGCTCTTTCTGAAATCAAGGTATTGAGATTTTCAGAAAATAAAGCAAGCTCATCTTTTCCATCAACTTTGATTTGAATACTGTAATCGTGGTTTCTTTCAATTAAGGCCATTGAGTTTGTAATGGTGCTTAAATAAGAAATGATGCGTTTTGATAATGAAATTCCCAAGTAGGAAATGGTCAGTAATGAAAGCAGTAAAAAACCTATGGATAATACAATGGTGTAATGGATTGTTTGTAACTGGTTTTTAATATCAATTTTAAGATCACTGGTTAATGTGTTGGTCATTGATTGAATAAGCAGAAGGCGATGATGCAGCGCTTGGGTTCCTGAATTCATTTTTTTAATTGAATAATCAGCGGCTTTATCTTTAATAACGTCTTGGCGAAACTGCATACTTAGCGCAAAACTATCATTAGTGAATGTTGTTAATAGTAGATCAATATCTGAGGGCGCGGCATCCATTGATATAAACTGATTAATGTATAACTCTTGACGGTAAAAGAGTGAATTTAGTTCATCGTGATACTGCTTGTTTGCTGTATTTACATCAAGATTAATGTACCAGTTTTCTTCAGTTGCCCAGTAATTTAACCATTGAAGCCGTAAAATAATATGTTGTTTTTGATTAATTACTTCTGATGGGGTTTGTAAACTATTGGCGTTTTCTAAGACGTAGACTTCATTTAATACGTCTGATACCCAAAGAGACCATTCTTCAATATCATTAGCAGAGAAAGCATTGATCTCTGAGTTAACCTCAATAAGTGTATTGATTGAATTATATAATTCAGGTTTATCTTCTTTGTTAACTTGCGATAGCAATAAATTTAGTGTGATTTTTGATGATGATTTTTCAACATCGTTGTTATTTGAATAGAGCGCATTTAAACGTAGGTTATGCATTGCAGCAATGTAGCTAGATAGCGTTTTATTGAAAGCGAGTTGTTGATTAAGTGAGTTAATCGTTTGTAGGTAATGCAATTGTGTTTGAATTTCTTTAGCTGACAATCCACACAAGATAAGTAAAGGAAGAAAAACCAATGTGAGTAATCTGGATTTGACTGAAAATCGATTCATTAATGACATAAAAACAATCCTTGTTGGAAAAAGCCACATAGATTGACCTATATTACGAGCATAGGATATTAAATATAAAAGGGTAATTCTTTGTGTGAAAAATACACACTGATTAATGTGATTTTATCTCTAATTGTATTGTCTTCTTTATATCTAGCTTAGGTGTCGAGTGTTTATTATCAACTTTATGTTTTTTAATAGTTATTTTCATAGTATTTAATTCATTACGGTAATTATTGATAATATTGTTTATTTTCCATGTCAATATATTGTCGTCTTATTTTTGATAATGAATCGCAAATAATCGTGATGAATAGCTCATAACTTTCATTTAGCACGTAATTTAATTGTTACGGTATTGTGTGCCAATCGTAATTGAACCATAATTCATTCATACCTCTGAATATACAGATGGATGAGTTGAATTCAGTTTGCTAGCTAAAAGGATATGTTATGACTAGTTTAAATAAAGAGAAGAATGACAATGTAAGTTTAGATGCATATTCATTGTATTTGAAAGAAATTAATAGATATCAACTTTTGACGGCAAAAGAAGAGGTTAGCTATAGTCGTTCTTATAAAACGGGTTGCATGAAATCAAGAGATGTATTGATAGAATCAAATTTAAGGCTTGTTGTTAAAATTGCCAATAAATATAGAAATAGGAATCAAACTGAATTAGCACCGTTAGATATCATTGAAGAAGGGAATTTAGGGTTAATGAAAGCGATTGATAAGTTTGATCCCGAATTAGGTTATCGATTTTCAACTTATGCGGTGTGGTGGATAAAAGAATCAATAGAGAGCGCTTTGTTTAACCATTCAAGAACAGTACGACTCCCTGTACATATCACGAAAGAACTTAATGTATATTTAAGAGCTGCGCGCGAATTAACTAAATCACTTAAAAAAGAACCTTCGATCAGTGAAATTTCCCTATATTGTGAAAAAGATGAAGTTAAAGTGAATAAAATTATGGGGTTAGTTCCTTCCGCTTTGACCTTTCGCTCTGCATTAATTGAGGATAAATCATCAATATTGGTTGATCTATGCATCAATGACCACGAAAAAGACCCAGATGAATGCTTATCTAAAGCTAACTTAGAAGAGAATTTATCATATTGGATCAATTCTTTACAAGGGAGAGAGAAGCAGATAATTATCAATCGTTATGGTCTGTTTGGAAGTGAAATTCAAACATTAGAAGCCTTGGGTTACGATCTTGATTTGTCAAAAGAACGTGTGAGACAAATACAATCAGAAACACTGATTAAGCTAAATACTATATTTGCAACTAATAAATTAACGTTAGACGCGGTATTAGGATAGAGTAAAGTCTTAAATTTGAGGTGATTTATATGGATATAAATATAATATTTAAGATTTTAACCGTGTTTAACGTTCTAGCATTGATTTATTCTGCCTATCTTATAAATGGTATAAGTGTTTATAATTCGATACGAATGAAAATATATTTTTTTATAGTGTTTATTACGTATGCTGTTGTTTTTTTATATACAGAAAGCCATCTTTTAAGTCATGGATTTATTGATGATTCTGATACTATTACTTTGATTATATCAACTATGGCGACTCAAACATTAATGATGGCATTATGGATAATTAGTCGTTTACAGAAACGTTCTTTGTTGATGAAAAACATTCATAGTAATAATGAATTATTAATTGGTAGAAACCAAAATGTTACTTATGTAAAGGTAGTATCAAATAAAATAAAATTAGGAGTGCCATTTAGCATCGTTAAAGTTAAGTTCAGTAACCATAAAAAACTAATGGATATATCGACAAGTAAATTGTTTAGTAAAGTGGTATCACATGCTTTACTTATGTTAAAAAAAAGCCTAAAAAATAAACATTTAGAATTTTTCTATGATAACAATGGAATTATCATTATTAGTTATTCTACGGATAAAGAAGAGATAACCGATATTGCTAGTACAATACACGATGTATTGATAGAACCAATATTAATGCGAGACCAGAACTACCTTCTCCAGCCAGTCATGGGCTGTGTTATATGTACACCTAACTTAGACAGTGAAGAGGAAGTAATTAAACAGGTTGATATTGCTTGCTATAAAGCAAAGAAATTAGGCTTGATCATCGATTTTTATCGTAGTACTTATACTAAGTCTCTTCATGAAGAAATTGCTATCCTCAATAAATTAATCTATGCCATTCCTCATAATGAATTTGAATTATATTACCAACCTATAGTAAATAGTATTGATAAAACCCTTCATGGATATGAAGCCCTAATACGTTGGCCGCAAGGTGACGGGACCATGATCCCGCCGGATAAATTTATTAAAATTGCAGAAGATAATAATTATATTAAAGGGATAACCCGTTGGGTGGTAAATCAGGTAACTAATGATATTGCTGGCTTTAAAAGAGAAAATTTACATCCGCAAGTTCATATCAATGTATCTACATTAGATCTTCATGATGACGACCTTTACGATCAATTATTCAGTCTAGTGTGTAGTCAGAAATTGTACCCATCAGATGTGATTTTGGAAGTGACAGAGAGTGCGTTAATGACAGATGTTGATTCTGCCTACCTCATGCTCTCAAAATTATCTGAACTTGGTTTTTATATCAGTATTGATGATTTTGGTACGGGTTACTCTTCATTATCACTTCTTAGAGTCCTTTCATTTAATCAAATAAAAATTGATCAGTCTTTTATACGTAACATGTCTATTGGTAACAGTGATTATGCGATAGTTGCTTCGACCATTTATCTTGCACATAGCTTAGGTTGTAATGTGGTTGCCGAAGGTGTTGAAGATGAGTATTTATTTGATGAACTTAGAGAACTTGGTTGTGATTATATTCAAGGATATTACATGAGTAAACCGCAAGCGTTTACTGACATTGTTCATTGGTCATTAAAGAGAATGGAAAGAACAAAACTATCAGCAATAGCTGTGTAGTTATTAATGCCATTCAATAGATGATTCGACAATTCGTCGTTAGCCACGTTTATTTAGAATTATTCTAACTAGATAGATGGTTTTCCATTTGCTCTTTAATTTTTTTTAATCCGTCAATAACCGCATTAACGGTATTTTTATCCGGCTTATTTTCCGTTTTTGCTGCAGCTTCAATTTCTTTAATTGCAAATAAGATGTCCATCTCACACAAGTTCCCTAGTGCGCCTGAAAGAGTATGAGCGGTATGAAATAATGCAGATAAGTTATTGGTTTCATATTGTTCTAATATGGTGTCGTCTATTATGGTATTCTCAGCAAGATAAAGTTCAAATAATTGTTGAGTTATCTCTTTATCTCCGCCAAACATTTCTTCTAGCATATCTATATTAATCACAACTACTAACCTATTAATTCTATAAATATTATTACTATAGGATAGTAGTTTTTGTTATCAACATAAATACCCAACTTTTTTTTTGATTTTCTTTTCTATGATGAATTTTAATGGATAGAAATGCTCATCTAAACCCTTTAGACGTGAAGTCCTTCAAGAAAAAATAGCGAAACTTCAGTTAATCTATAAAGGTCGATAGAAGAAATACCTATATGGATGTAGGTAATACAATAGGAAATATATGCTCATAGAACAAAAAATACTAATTGTTGAAGATGAACCAGTGAGTCGTCAGATCTTACAGCATCTATTGAAGCCATTAACCTCCATTCTAACCAAAAATGGGGTGGAAGCGCTTGATGTGATTCATCGTGAGAATATAGATTTGGTTTTATTAGATATTCATATGCCAATGATGGGTGGCTTTGAGGTTATTGAAAGATTAAAAAATAACGATAAGACAAAAGATATCCCTATTATTGTTATTACGGTTAATCACTCAACAGAAGATGAAATTCGAGCGTTAGATCTTGGTGCGGTTGATTTTATTACTAAGCCCTTTAATGCGGTTATTTTGCAAAAACGGGTACGTAACCAGTTAAGGTTAAAACTAAAATCTGATTTACTTGAGCAGCACGCCTCTTTAGATGGATTAACTAACCTACTAAATCGACGTATGTTCGATTCTGATTTAGAAACTAAATGGGCAGAAGGTAAACGGTTAGGGTTACACGTTGGACTTATTATGTTTGATATTGACCATTTCAAACAATTTAATGATAACTATGGGCATTCGGCAGGTGATGAGGTCTTGGTTCGTGTATCGAAAGCGTTAATGAAGTCACTCCAAAGACAAACTGACCGGGTGTATAGATATGGGGGAGAAGAGTTTACCCTTATTCAGTTTGATACTGATATTGAGCAGTTAAAGCAGACGGCAGAGTTACTTCGTCAGTGTATTTATGATTTAGATATTATCCATGAGTATTCATCTCATAAGAAAGTAAGCATTAGTGTAGGTGTTGCTTTAGTTGATAGTAAGAAAGAATACTCAGAATATTCCTTATTACAAACCGCAGATAAAGAATTATATAAAGCAAAAGGTAAAGGACGTAACTGCATTTCATCAATAACTGTTTGATTGCTGACGTTTATTCACTCGTTTGTGATAAAAATCAACCAATTAGATTTACTTTTAAGCAAATAAACATTTTTTTGCAAAAAAGACTTGCGCCTGATCTCATTTTCTCTATAATGCGCGACATCACTTGATGAAGCAGACGTTTCAGATAGAGTCCCGTGGAGGGATGGCAGAGTGGTCGAATGCACCGGTCTTGAAAACCGGCAACCGTTAATAGCGGTTCTAGGGTTCAAATCCCT
>NZ_CAMLHO010000064.1 GCF_946479765.1 uncultured Aliivibrio sp. | reverse complement strand
CTTAAGTTGAGGGATAATAATATGAGCACAGGTTCAAATAAGATGGGGTTAATGGGACTAACAACCATTGTGACAGTAAATATGATGGGTTCCGGTATTATATTGCTCCCATCAAGTTTAGCGGCAACCGGAGGTATTGCTTTATTAGCTTGGGGAATAACAGCGATTGGTGCACTTTGTATTGCTTATGTATTTTCTAAATGTGGTATGTATTGTACCGAAGATGGTGGTATGTCGGCTTATGCGAAAAAAGCACATGGTAAATCTGGCTTTTTTATAGCATCATATACTTATTATGTTTGCCTTGTTATTAGCGCTGTGGCTATTTCTGTCACTACCGTTGGCTATCTTGAGACATTTTTTCCGTGGCTAAAAGAGACACCAATGCATAATTTCGTTGGTGTGGTTACGATTTTAATCGTGACATTACTCTGCAATATTAGAGGTGCAAAAATTACAGGTGCCATTTCTTCTGTGACAGTCTGGGGGGTCATTATCCCTGTGCTAGGGGTATCAATTATTGGCTGGTTTTGGTTTGATACTAAGATTTTTGCTGAAGGCTGGAACCCACATGATATACCAACCATGTCTGCAATATCCTCAGGTATCGCATTAACGCTATGGGCTTTTTTAGGCATAGAATCTGCAGGAGCCAATTCAGGCGCCGTAGATAATCCAAAACGAAATGTACCGTTAGCATGCATGCTTGCAACTGTATTTTCGGCAATTACCTATATTGCATCGACCACTGTTATTCAAGGGATCGTACCTAATGAATTATTATCGAAGTCGGATGCTCCATTTGGTTTAGTGTTCTCGCAAATGTTTAATCCATTTATTGGTAATGTTATTACAGTTTTAGCTATCATTGCGTGTTTAGGTTCTCTTTTAGGTTGGCAATTTACAAATGCTCAAGTATCAAAAGCCGCCGCTGAAATTAATCTTTTTCCGAAAGTTTTTTCAGAAGTAAATAAATTTGAAGCTCCAGTAAAAGGGATGCTAATTATGCTTGGGTTGGAGATAACCTTAGCCATAATGACAATATCACCTACATTATTGAAACAGTTTAATATTTTAGTCGATTTGGCTGTATTTATTAATATGGTGCCATATATTTTATCTTTGACTGCTTTAGGCGTTATTCTTCGTGAAAGTAATGTTGAATCCAAAGAATATAAAGTTAGTATTTTCTTGGGAACAATTGCAGTGGTTTATAGTATTTATGGTGCCTATGCTACAGGAACTGAAGCTGTTTATTATGGTGTGGTTATAACTCTATTTGGCTACTTATTTTATGGGTTTATTGCAAGTAAAGAACAGTTGGTAGAACAAGAAAAAATATGAAGTAATACATTAAGGTTGCGATAAAAATCAAATATTCCCTAATATGAAGGAAATAAGGAATGAAGAACTATGGAAAACAAAAAAGAGCATTAATTTTTAATGATTCAATTGAGGGAGGAGTAATTAAAAGTGCATTAAATCGTCTGCTTGAGGAATTTAATAATGAAGGAGTGCATGTCACTATAGCGTCTTCATTTGATGATTGTTATTCAATATTGAATGCCAACATTGCGGTAGATTGTTTAATGCTAGCGTCAAGAATGACTGGGCAGCAACAAGATGAAAATGAAATTTTTTTTCAATTAATTGATAAATTAAATCAACGTCAAGAAGGAGTACCTGTTTTTTTATTGGCAGAAAGAAAAAAGACTACTCTAATGGTTAATCGAGAATTAATGTCACGTGTGGATGAGTTTGCTTGGATCCTTGAAGACACAGCAGATTTCATTGTCGGACGATCTGTCGCAGCTATGGACCGATATAGGGATCAACTCTTACCACCTTTGATGTCGGCAATGATGAAATATGATGATGTTCATGAATATTCATGGGCAGCCCCTGGGCACCAAGGTGGAATAGGGTTTACTAAAACACCAGCGGGTCAACGCTTTTATCACTATTATGGAGAAGGGCTATTCCGTTCTGATATGGGAATAGAGCGAGGATCGTTAGGTTCACTTCTAGATCATACCGGATACTTTGGAGATAGTGAATCATTTGCAGCGGAAGTATTTGGTGCCAACAAATCCTATTCATTGGTAACTGGAACCTCTGGTGCTAATCGAACGATTATGCAAATCTGTATGAAAGAAAATAGCTTAGCTATTTGTGACCGAAATTGTCATAAATCCATTGAACAAGGCCTGATGCTTTCAGGTGCTCTTCCTATTTATTTACTCCCAACAAGAAACCGTTATGGAATTATTGGTCCTATTTATCCAGAACAAATGGAACAAGCGGCAATAAAGACTCGTGCAAAAGAAAGTTTATTAACAAAAGATCATGCAGAGCAGCAGCCTGTTTACGCAGTAATAACAAATTGTACTTATGATGGTCTGTGTTATAACGCTAAACGTGTACAAGATATATTAGGTAAAAGCAGTAATCGACTTCATTTTGATGAAGCTTGGTATGGTTATGCTCGTTTTAATCCAATTTATGAAAATCATTTTGCGATGCGGGGGGAGCCTGTTGAGTCACATGATTCACCAACGGTTTTTGCTACTCATTCTACGCATAAATTATTAAATGGTTTATCGCAAGCATCATGGATTCATGTTCGTCATGGTAAAGATGCTATTGATTTCCAACGCTTTAATCAAGCTTATATGATGCATGCAACGACATCTCCTTTGTATGCTATTAGTGCATCGAATGATATTGCGGTATCGCAAATGGCCGGAAATAAAGGGTATTCGTTAACTCAAGAAGTGATTAGAGAAGCGGTGGATTACCGTCAAGCTATGGGGCGATTATTCCGTGAATTTGAAGCAGATAATGATTGGTTCTTTAAACCATGGAATGCGGAAACGATCATTGAACCGGACACTGGAAAAGAAATACCGTTTGAAGTCGCGGATCCCAATTTACTTGCTGAAACACAAGATTTTTGGATGATGAAGCCTGGTGATAAATGGCATGGGTTTGATGATATTGCAAGCGATTGGTGTATGCTAGATCCAATAAAAGTAAGCATATTAGCTCCTGGTATGGGCGATGATGGTCGTTTATTAGATACAGGTGTTCCTGCTGCTATAGTAACTCAGTACTTAACTCGATTTGGCATAGTTCCAACGAGAACCACTGATTTTCAAATAATGTTTTTGTTCTCAATGGGTATTACAAAAGGTAAATGGGCAACGCTTGTTAATACATTGTTGAGTTTTAAAAGGCACTACGACAGTAATACTTCGCTCAAATCAGTTCTGCCTGATTTAGTTACTGAATATCCAGAAATATACGGTCATATGGGAATAAAAGATTTAGGTGACAAAATGTTCTCTTATCTTAAATTACATACGCCGTCGGATAAACTGAATGCAGCGTATTCAACATTACCTGAGGCGATAATAACACCAAGATCAGCATTTGAGGCAATTGTAGATAATAATATTGAAATGGTTGCCTCTTCAAAATTAGAAAATAGAGTAGCAGCGAATGCGGTTATTCCTTATCCACCTGGAATACCGATGTTAATGTCAGGTGAAAGCTTCGGTGGCAGTGAAAGTCCTCAAATCGGGTATCTTAGAAGTTTAGAAGTTTGGGATAAAGAGTTTCCAGGATTGGAACATGAAACTGAAGGAACAGAAGTAAAAGAGGGCCAATACTACGTCATGTGTTTAAAAAAATAACGGCAGTATTATTATCAAAGAAGCCACTAACATATTATAATGTAGTGGCTTTTTTATTAATTAGAACATTTTTTATTTAAAGAGATAGGTCTGATTGATTGATTTGTTTTAACTATTGATTCAATAGCTAAAACTAACTAGTAATTAGCTATTTTTTTTTCTATTATACGCGCATACTTTACTGTGTATCGGATAGAGAAATAATGACAATTTCGGACAACAATACCATTGTGATTTTTGGCGCTTCGGGAGATCTTACTTACCGTAAGCTAATTCCTGCTTTATATCATCTGTACGCGAGTAACCAACTTTCTAAATCTTTTTCTATTTTGGGTGTTAGTCGAACTCAATATGACGATGAGTCGTATCGAGAAAAAATGAAGCTCTCTTTGCAAAAAATGGAAAAGACTGATCCTGAAATATTAACTGCATTTTGTGAACACCTTCATTATCAAGCAGTAAATACGTCAGACGTTAATGATTATAGTAAGCTTAAAGTTAAGTTAGATCAGTTAGCTGAAAAATATCAACTAGAACAGCAAAATACACTTTTCTATTTAGCAACTCCGCCAAGTCTTTATGGCGTAATACCTTCTTGCTTAGCGGCTCATGGCCTAAATGGTGAAGCCAATGGCTGGAAGCGACTTATCATTGAAAAACCATTTGGTTATGATCTTGAATCAGCACAGAGCCTTGATAAAGAGATCCATCATCACTTCCAAGAACACGAAATCAACCGTATTGACCATTATCTAGGTAAAGAAACGGTTCAAAATCTATTAGTTCTCCGTTTCTCTAATGCCATGTTCGAACCTTTATGGAACCGTAACTTCATCGATTATGTTGAAATCACGGGTGCAGAGTTTCTTGGGGTTGAAGAGCGTGGTGGTTATTACGATGGCTCAGGTGCGGTACGTGACATGTTCCAAAATCATTTGCTTCAAGTATTAGCAATGGTAGGAATGGAGCCGCCAGCACAAATCAATGCCGATTCAATTCGTGATGAAGTGGTTAAAGTTCTTCAATGTTTGAAACCACTAGAAGAAGAAAATTTACGTAATGATTTAGTATTGGGTCAATACACTGCATCAGATGTTCGTGGTCAGCAACTAGCGGGTTACCGTGAAGAGAATGGGGTTGCTGATGATTCTCGTACTGAAACCTACATTGGATTAAAAGCGTATATTAACAACTGGCGTTGGAATGGCGTGCCATTTTATGTCCGTACTGGTAAGCGTTTGCCGACTCGAGTCACTGAAATTGTTATTCACTTTAAAAATACACCACACCCAGTATTTGGACAAAATGCACCTGAAAATAAGCTGATTATCCGTATTCAACCGGATGAAGGTATTCAGATGAGCTTTGGTTTAAAAGAGCCGGGTGCTGGCTTTAAAGCAAAAGAAGTGAAGATGAATTTCTCATATTCTGATCTTCAAGAATCTCAAATGCTAACGGCATACGAGCGTCTACTTCTTGATGCATTAAATGGTGATGCAACCTTATTTGCTCGTACCGATGCGGTAGAAGCATGTTGGAAATACGTACAACCTATTTTAGACTTTAAGCAAGATCCACAATCATTATTTGGTTATGCTTGTGGTACTTGGGGCCCGCAAGAAGCGAATGAATTGCTTCAACGTGATGGCCGCGCATGGCGTTTTCCATGCAAAAACTTAACAGATACGGATTACTGTGAACTATGATGAATCATAAGATTTTTGATACGCCAGAATTAGTGGTTGAGAACTTAGCTAACGAAATGAAAGCGTATAGTGAACAGGGACATGCTGTTCATATTTCATTATCAGGTGGTAGTACACCTAAAATGCTATTTAAACTATTGGCACAAGCGCCTTATGCTGAAGGTATTCAGTGGAATAATCTTCATTTTTGGTGGGGCGATGAGCGATGTGTTGCACCGGATGATGCGGAAAGCAATTACGGTGAAGCAAACACACTTCTATTTAGCCAAGTGAATTTACCGGCTGAAAATATTCACCGTATTCGTGGTGAAGACGAGCCAAAAGCAGAAGCAGAACGTTTCGCTAAAGAAATGGCTGATGTGATCCCAACAGAAAATGGCACGCCTGTTTTTGATTGGATCCTGTTAGGTGTTGGTGCAGATGGGCACACCGCGTCACTGTTTCCTGGTGTGACTAATTACCAAGATGAGAATCTGTCTGTTTTGGCATCTCACCCAGAGTCAGGTCAAATCCGTGTTTCTAAAACAGCGAAAGTTTTGGAAGCCGCACAACGAATCAGCTACCTAGTACTGGGTGCTGGAAAAGTTGAGATAGTTAAAGAAATTCATACTACACCTGCTTCAGAGTTGCCTTATCCGGCAGCAAAAATTCAGTCAAAGACTGGTGAAACAGAGTGGTTCCTAGATTCAGATGCAGCAAGCGCAATCGCATAGTCGCGATTAGCCGCAAGGAGATAAAAAATGAAAGGTGATATCGGTGTAATCGGCTTAGCAGTAATGGGCCAAAACCTTATCCTAAACATGAATGACCACGGCTTCAACGTTGTGGCTCACAACCGTACTGCAGCTAAAGTAGACGAGTTTCTAGAAGGCCCAGCGAAAGGAACTAACATTGTAGGTGCTTACACTTTAGAAGAGCTAGTTGAGAAACTAGAAGCGCCACGTAAAGTGATGCTAATGGTACGTGCTGGTGACGTTGTAGATACGTTCATCGACAAGTTAGTTCCACTTCTAGACAAAGGCGACATCATTATTGATGGCGGTAACACTAACTTCCCAGACACTAATCGTCGTGTTGCGGCTCTTCGTGAGAAAGGCATTCACTTCATTGGTACTGGTGTTTCTGGTGGTGAAGAAGGCGCTCGTTTTGGTCCTTCTATCATGCCTGGTGGTTCTCCTGAAGCATGGGAAGCCGTTAAGCCTATTTTCCAAGGTATCTCAGCGAAAACTGAAGCGGGTGAGCCTTGTTGTGATTGGGTTGGTAACGACGGTGCTGGTCACTTCGTTAAGATGGTTCACAATGGCATCGAATACGGTGACATGCAGCTTATCACTGAAGCATACCAGTTCATGAAAGATGGTCTTGGTATGAATTCTGATGAAATGCAGGCTGTATTTGCAGATTGGAATAAAACTGAGCTAGACAGCTACCTAGTAGAAATTACTGCTGACATCCTTGGTTACAAAGATGAAGATGGTGAAGCGCTAGTTGAGAAGATCCTAGACACAGCAGGCCAAAAAGGTACTGGTAAGTGGACTGGTATTAACGCGCTAGACATGGGTATCCCACTAACGCTAATCACTGAATCTGTATTCTCTCGTTGCCTATCTGCACTTAAAGATCAACGTGTTGAAGCTGAGCTGCTGTTTGGTAAGACAATCGCACCAATTGAAGGTGATAAGCAAGAATGGGTTGATGCAGTTCGTCAAGCACTATTGGCTTCTAAAATCATCTCTTACGCTCAAGGTTTCATGCTCATGCGTGAAGCGTCGAACGAAAATGGTTGGGATCTAAACTACGGTAACGTTGCTCTAATGTGGCGTGGTGGTTGTATCATCCGCTCTGCATTCCTAGGTAACATTCGTGATGCTTATGAAGCAAACTCAGAGATCGCATTCCTAGGATCAGATGCTTACTTCAAAGGTATCTTGGATAACTGTATGGCTGCATGGCGTAAAGTTGCATCTAAGTCAATGGAGTCAGGTATCCCAATGCCTTGTATGACTTCTGCTTTAACGTTCCTAGATGGTTATACAACAGCTCGTTTACCTGCGAACCTTTTACAAGCTCAACGTGACTACTTCGGTGCTCACACTTATGAGCGTACTGACCGTCCACGTGGTGAATTCTTCCACACAAACTGGACTGGTACAGGCGGTAATACAGCATCAACAACTTACGACGTATAATCGTAAAAGTATAGATACTGATACCTAACAAAAAGCCCTTAACTTATTATAAGCTAAGGGCTTTTTTGTAGGTTATGGAATCTAATGAATTAAATAATGCGTTTGTTTCTATATCTTTTTACGCAGTAGCCACTAATAAAACTGCCAATAGCTATGGTTAAGGTGATCACCGGTGCAGCCATTAATACCATTGTTATGTATTTTGAGATCTTTTCTGGTAAGAAAGATAATGAGTAACCAAAGCCTGTCAGTAATAAAATCCAAATAATCGCACTTATCCATGCAAAATAATGAAAACGTGCTGTTTTCTGCATTCTTAATCCCATCATTAGCGGTAAAAGAGGGCGCACAACAGGAATAAAACGAGCTACGAATAAAGCAATTAAGCCATGTCTCGTCAATAAAGAATCAACTGTTTGTAAACGATGTGGTGGTACTGCATTTATCCATTTCTTAATCGTAGGAAATTTATGTAACCAACGACCTTGAATAAATGCCAACTGACTGCCAATAGCCGCAGCCATGATAAGACCAGAAACAATAACTGGATAGCTGATCACATTTGCAGCAGCAAGTGAACCAGAAAGAATAACGACACTGTCGCATGGAAGGGGAGCCGCAGGAATAAAAGCACTCTCTAGCCAAATAAATAAAATAAGACAGAAGTAAATCATAGTGACGCTATTTGGATTTTGTAATAGGGTAAAATCTTGTTGCCAAAGAGCCGTTAGAATCGAAAGAAATGAATCAAACATCGCCATTCTCCAGACGAAAAATAAGCCGTTAGCTTATTGAGATAAGTGTATCGAGAGTAAGGTAAGTGCTTGATAAAGTCACTATAAAACTTCACTGTCATAAAAAGTTCATAATAGGTTTTTTCATAGAGATTGAATGACTATCGCTCCAATCCCTATGAGGTTTACTAATTGATTTGTAATGGTATTCAACCAATAAAGCTAATGTAAGCCTGAAGTATGATTAAATTGGTAATATCGATAAAGAAAGCCCCAACAATAGGCACAACCATAAAGGCTTGTGGAGAAGGACCAAAGCGAGAAACTAGAGAACCCATATTCATAACTGCTGTTGGTGTCGCCCCTAATCCAAATCCGCAATGACCACCTACCATTACTGCTGCATCATAGTTTGATCCCATAATACGGAAGGTAATAAAGTAAGAGAAAAGAGCTAAGACAATCGTTTGAATAGTTAAAATAACCAAAAATGGAATAGCAAGATCAAAGATATTCCATAACTTCAAACTCATAAGCGCCATGGCTAAGAATAACGATAAAGATACGGTGCCGAGAATATCAACCGTTTCGGTGTCGATCTTACGAACCTTGGTGATTTCAAAGATATTAGTAATAAATACCCCAATAAATAGCGCATAGACGAAATCTGGAATATTAAGCCAAGCAATACCAAAGCTGCTTACAAATTGACTTAAGTACTGAGATCCCGCAACGCAAACTAATAAGATAAACAGCATTTCAACGACTTTTTTGGCCGTGATTTTATCTTCTTCTCGGTCATTGTAAGTGATTAGCTCAGGGAAGCGGGTATGTGTGTCGACATCAGTGCCATATTCTGATTCTAGCTTGTGCTTTTGGATTAACTTTTGAGCGATAGGGCTACCTATCAGCCCACCCATAATTAAACCAAAGGTAGCAGAAGCCATAGCCAGCTCCATTGTGTTTAAATTATAGTTCTCGGCAAAAGTCTGTGACCAAGCAGCGCCTGTCCCATGCCCACCAGATAAGGTGATTGAGCCTGCAATCAATCCTAATAATGGGTCTAGCCCCATTGCACTGGCTAGGCCTACACCTACTGCATTTTGAATGAGGATATAAAAAGAAGCGACCGCTAAAAATAAGAAAACCTTAGCACCGCCTTTGACTAATTGGGTGTAGTTAGCAGCAAGGCCGACAGTACTAAAAAACATCAGCATGAATGTATTTTGTAGTGGCAGTGAAAACTCAATACTGACACCTTGAAAATGCAAAAGGGTAATAGAAAACGCAACAATTAGGCCACCAACAATAGGTTCTGGGATATTGTATTTTTTAAATACCCCAATTTTAGAGTTGATAAAGTGGCCAAGGGAAAGCACTGAAATGGCGATTAGAAAAGATTCTAATGCGCCGATAGATAGTGTGTTTGTCATAGGTAGCTCGAAATGTAATATCAAACCGATGGGTGTGACGAAGATAGATCGAGATTATGACAACTTTTTTATAAAGTCACTATAAATATTCATTATATTCAAAATTATATCTGATTTATGGTTTATAAGTTTTTTGTAAACAGAGAGACATTATAATACCAAAACAAATACCTTGAGTGATCATCGCCGTTCCTCCGTAACTAAAGAAAGGAAGAGGGCTGCCCATCACCGGAAGTAAACCTGTAACCATTCCTATGTTAATAAACGCATACAAAAAGAAACTTAATGCAAATGTACTGCTGACTAAGCGATTAAACGGTGATTCACATTGGTAAGCTAACCAAATAACGCGGCCGGTAATAAAGAGATAAAGGCTAAGTAAAAATGCGCAACCAAAAAATCCCCACTCTTCGGCATAAGTAGAGAAAATGAAATCGGTATGGCTTTCAGGGATAAAGCCAAGTTGTCCTTGAGTGGCATTTGTCCACCCTTTACCGCGCATGCCGCCAGATCCAACTGCGATTAACGATTGAATGATTTGGTAACCAGCACCAAGAGGGTCAGATTCAGGGTCAAGAAATTGAGTCACTCGTTTTTTCTGATAAGCCTCCATAACAAAGACCCATAAAAGAGGGATAATAACGGCAATTCCACCGAGAAAAGATCCAATTATCTTCCAACTCATCCCTGCAAAATAAAGAACGAATAGTGCATAGATAATAGTAAAAATAGCGCCATCAAGATCGGGTTGAATAAAGATTAAACCAGCAGGGATCGCGGTAATCAGTAAGCAGATGATGATCTTTTTAATATCAGGACGACCCGCTTCAGCAACTAAGATCCACGCCACCATTAATGGAACTGCAACTTTAACTAGTTCGGATGGTTGGAATCGGATTGGGCCAATAATAAGCCAGCGCTGAGAGCCATTAGTACTATCGCCCACAAGGATCACGCCTAATAGGAGAATAACCGCTAAAGCATAGAGATAAGGAGTGATACGTTCGTAGGTTCTAGGCTGTATTGCAGACATCACGATAATACAACCGATAGCGATAACGGCGCGGATCAGATGACGCTCTAGCATAGGTTCACTAAAACCACTGGCACTCCAGACAGTGAAGGTGCCGAGTAATATTAATAGTGATATAGCGATTAGCAGTGGGTAGTCAACTCTAGGGAGGTGCTTAAACATATATTTCTCATACATACCAGTGGTAGCTACTGGAGTGGGACTTTATATTCAAATTTACAGGCTTGTGAAATTACCCCTTTTATAGAATAAATCAACCTTTATCCCTTATTTAACCCATTTATTGACATAATGATCCGAACATTTATTAATTTTTCTTGGTAATAAGTAAGATTAAAATTCAGCATCTACTTCAAATTCCATTTCGATATTCGTAATAGGGTGACGTAATTTTAAATATCCAGCGTGTAGGTGTAATCGTTGATCTGTGAATCCATATAGGTCATCACCAACAATTGGCGTATTTAACCCCGCTTGATGAGCACAGTGAACGCGCAACTGATGAGTTCGGCCTGTTTTAGGATAAAGATAAACTTTAGTTCGGTTATTGTTGTGTGAAAGTACTTGATAAGCAGTCTCTGCACTGCGCCCATGTTCGTGACATACCATTTGACGAGGTCTATCCTCAAGATCTCCCGCCAGAGGTAAATGGATAACGCCATGTGCTGAGTCGATATTACCCTCAAGCAAAGCGGTGTAGCGTTTTTCTACGGTACGTTCAATAAACTGTTTTTGTATATTTTTATTGGTTTCTGGTGTTAGCGTGAGAACCAGTAAACCAGAGGTCGACATATCTAAACGGTGAACAATTAATGGACCGGTTGCATTTGGATAACGCGCTTGAATACGAGATTGAACAGAGTCAGTGATATATTTACCTGGTACAGATAAAAACTCTGCTGGCTTATTCACTACGACCATGACGTCGTCTTCATAAACAATCCCAAGTTCTTTGCCATAAGACGGTGTTTGTTCTAGAGGGCTTTCATCAACATTAATACCATCAAGCATATGTTCGATGATTTCAAAACACTTACTTTGACTGGCAGGGTATATGTTTTTATGTTGACGAATTTGATCATAAGGGGCGGAACCCCACCAAAATTCCCCTAGAGCTAATGGTACGTAACCCATTTTAAATGCGGTTTGTAATAGTTTTGGTAAATTCTGCTCACTTGAATATGAGATAGGGTCTTGATCATTTGTTTTTGAATCATGCTTACTAAACAACTCAAATAGGCTTTTTGATAAGCCATAATGATTTAGAAATGTGCATGACTTCAATGATGCCAGCTTTAACTCTTTAATTAATGCTGTTTGCTTTGCTTTCTTTGATTTAATAACTTCAATCTGTTTGTTATGTTGTTCTGTTAACTCAGCAATCGTCTCTTTCCAATGCAGCTTTAATGCTTTTAAGTCACGTTTTTC
>NZ_CAMLHO010000063.1 GCF_946479765.1 uncultured Aliivibrio sp. | reverse complement strand
TCGCCAGTAGTATGAATTATCGTATCAACTCAGATTTATATAAGTCAACTACCGTGATTTATTACTCTTCAGCGCTTTGATTTAAATGAGGCAAGGGATAGAGAACGGCATAAAATAGCACCCCACCGATCATTGCCAATACAATGGTGCTGTTGCCAAAAATGGCCTTTGCTTCATTTTTTATTAACGAGAGAAATGACATGAATTACTTCCTTAATCGAGACATAAGCAGCAGTAAAGGCAAGGTAAATAACAGCAAAGCTCCAAGATGAGACAGCGTTAACCCAAAAGTGTAACCGTAATTAGCTTGTTCTATTTGAGAACGAACAAAATGACTGGCAGGTAAAATAGTATGCCAAAACGTCGCTACGCTATTCATGTCTGACACTGGAAATGTGACCCCTAAAAAAGCAAAACTAGGCGCAGTATAGGCACCAGAAATACTCATCGCTTTCGCGATATTATTTGTCCCATAACCAATAGCAATACCTAAACTGATGCAAGCTAGTGTCATGGCGCTCATCGTAATAAGAAAGCTTGGGATCTGAGCATCAAATGGAAATTGTAAAATACCGTATAAGAAATAGAAAAGAACACCGCCTAGCGCCATTCCTACAACAAAATACACACTTATGAACTGGATAATGCTATGAATGCCTTGGCTATCAAACCATTCTCTTAAATCTGTTTTTTTAGTGCGGACCGTTTCATTTTTCATTGCCCATATCATGCCAACAATAATCGCCATTTGCCAAATTGCAGGAAGAATGGCTGACACTAAAAATTGATTGTAATTACTGCCCAAATTAAACAGCGGAGTGACTTGTACGTTAATGGGTACTGCTGAATTTATTGCCTGTGTCCAAGTGCTTTCTTTAGTGCTTAACGCCTTTACTGCCGCCAATTTAGCCTGAATAGTCATGTCCGTTTGCATTAATGCTGAGCTGATTTGCTTAGCGATAAGAATGAACTGACCATTGTAGAACCCTGAGACTTGTGGGCTTTTGCCTAATAAAACATCGCGTTCAAAGTTTTTAGGGATCACGATATAGCCATAATTGTCACCATCTTTAAGTGCATTATTGGCGATTTGATTATTAGGTTGAATAGTACGTATAGCTAGCGTTGGCGTAGCATCGTAATCTCGAATGATCATTCTTGATAAGGTTGATTGATCAAGATCCACCACATCGATAGGTAACTCTCGTACAACTGAGGCGGAGAAGATCCACCAAATGATCAACGACAATACCAATGGAAGGCCGAAAGTAACGGCCATTACCCATGGGTTCAAGAAATAAGAGCGCCAAAATGCTTTCATAAAAACCAACTATAACGGATTGATAAAATGGTATTAATTAAGTTTAACTATTGCGCTCATTCCCACTCGTAAATTTGGAATATCATTTACAGGGTGCGCCTCAATCTCAAAGGTTTTTAAATCAAATCCTTGGCTATTATCGGTAGCACGCCACGTTGCATAATCGCCCATAACAGCGATATGTGTGATCGTAAAAGGAACCGTTTGATCAAGTGCTGGTAAGTACACATCGATTTGTTGATCTTTTTTATAATGGTTAAGCTTATCTTCACGGACATGAAACACAGCCCATGCTTGCTTAATGTCTATCACACTCACCACTGGAAACCCTTGTGGGGCAATTTCACCGGCATTAAGCATAACTTGAGAGACTTCACCATTATACCAACTGCTAATTTTGGTATCCGCAGCGTAAGCTTCCACTTCAGCGACTGAGCCCATCGCCATTTTAACTTTTTCATTCGCCGCTCGTTTTGTTTCAGAACGCACGCCCTCTTTCGTCATTTGATACATTTGATACGCAGCGCTTTCTGTATATTTTGCCGCTTGCCATTGTGTATACGTCTCATCTTTTTTCTGCTCAGCAACGACACCATCATTATATAAATTATTTACACGAGCGTAGGTTTTTTCAAGTAACTGGCTTGCTGCTTTGGCTTTTCTCCATTGATCTTTTGCCGCGGCGATTTGTTGTGTTCTTGCGCCTTGCTCTGCTTCTTGAGCCATCGCACTTGCTGCTGCTTCTCCCGCTTTAGCTTGAGCTAATTTGGCTTCAATTTCAGGACTGTACAATGAAAAGACCGATTGACCTTTCTCTATAAGGTCGCCTTTTTTTACGTATATATTTTCAATACGACCCGGAATTTTAGACGAGATATTATATTGCTCTGCTTCTATTTGGCCTTGAAGCAATTCTGGACGAGGTTGATATGCTGCCCAAAAACTGTAACCAACCCAGCTAACTACACTAATAACGGCAAGAGAGCCGATAACTTTTTTTAACTGACTCATATTATTTCCCTTCTCTTGCTTGAAGTTGGTATTGAACAAAAGTATCTGTTTGATCACTTAACGCCAAAAGTTTAATTAAAGAGATCATATAATTAAAAGAGGCTAATGAACGTTGTGTTTTAATGCTTGCTAAGTAAAGTTCGGCATCCACAACATCTAAAGACGTGGATAATCCTTGCTTAAACCCTTTCTCTCGTAAAAAGACATTTTCTTTTGCAAGCTCAATGCTAGACGCTAAGCCGTAGTATTCATCTATCGATTGCAATGCTTCTCTGTACGTCTTTTCAACAAGTAAAGAGAGATCTTGTTTTGCTTGTTTTTTCAAATACTGAACTTGTTGAACTGCACGATGAGCCGCGACAACTTTATCTGAACGCCCTTTATTGTCTAAGAGTGGAACATTGACACCAACACCTACCATCCAGTCTGGAGCTATCTCTGCTGATAAACTATCACCGTGGTATAAATTGTAATTACCGTAAAGGTAAACTTCTGGATAGTAACTTCCTTTTTCTGCCTTAATTAGGCTGCCTGCTTGTTTTTCTTTTGCTGCCAATAAGTCTAAACCTGGATAGGTTGCCAAGGTATTATCAATAAACGCCGTCATCTGTGGCAAAGCTTGATTAATAAATAATGGGGTTTCTGGAGTAACACTTTCATTCATTTGCAGCATGCTTCGTAGTGCAGCGCTGGCAATGTCTGAGTTTTGTTGGGCTTTTCTTAAATCAACTTTTGCTTTGTCATAAGCGGCATCGGCTTGAAGGCGTTCTACTTTTGCGATTTGGCCTTGCTGCTGTAACTTTATGGCATTATCTCTATGCTTTGCTAAACCTTGTTCAACTTCAGCATAGGTAGTAACAACCTCATTGGCCAATACCACACTAAAATAGTATTTGCCTAAATCTTCGTAAGACCCTTGTTGCTTCATCTTTAATTGGCTTTGTGCTTCTTCAGTCTTACCTTCTGCTGCACTTTCAGCCGCCGATATTCGACCACCGGTAAAAATTGGCCAAATGGCACGAATCGAACTGGTGAAAATATCACGTTCGCTTAAAGTTGAAGTCAGATTAGGGAGAAAAGCAGGAAATGCTAATCCTGCACTATCTGCGACTTGTTCAGCAGAAACCGTTACATCATCATCTAAATAAGTATAATTCGCTTTTAATGTGATAGAAGGAAGATTAAGATCTGAGGTACCAGAAGCCAATGATTCTTGACGTTGAACATTCATACGTTCAGCCGCAATACCATTATGATTAGTAAGTACATTTTGCCATGCACTATCAAAATCAACTGATTTAGCAGAGACATAAAAAGAAAGTAACGTTGTTAATAGTGCCGATATACGTGTGATTTTTAGCATAAACCCTCCAATAAAATAGAGTATAAACTCTAGATGGTTCTAAATGCAAAAAAAAGCTCACGATAATAACATCGTGAGCTCTTATAAAATCAAATATGCTTATTTAGACATACGGATAAGAGAAAGACCAATTAGCCATTCAAGATCTTTACGGCTCTCTTCACCGTATAAGTCTTCAACTAGACCATATAGGCGCTCAATACCGTTGTGTGCAAATTCATGTGCATTTGCTGAAGTAACAATATGGTGGAATAAAAGACGTAAGATTGCACGGAATTGCTCATCTTCTAAAGATGAAATCCAGCTATCAATAAATGCCTGTTTGTCACCTTGCATTTCAAGACGTTCAGCAAATAAACGGAAAATACGGCCATCTAGTGCAGCGGTAAAATCAGTTTTCTTTGGAAAGTGGTGGCTAATACCCGTTCTTGATACACCAGTTTGTTGACTTAGTGTTGTGTATGACATTTTGTCATAGCCTAAACGCAATAGTTGATCAATAACCGCATCCATAATTTTCTGGATAGTGATTTCAGTATCTTCTTTACTTCTTTTTGGCATAATAAAACTCTTCTAAAGTGGTCAGTCCATTAAGAAATCATTCATAGAAATTAACTAAATGGTGCAATTGGGTTAATTTATAAGATTCAACTCCATTTTTATAATTTTTTGCATGTTAAACATAGTATAGCAACCTGGTCGCCAATGCATTCTCAAGTATAAGAATCACGTTTTCGACGAAATGTCTGTTTGCTGTTTAACCTTACAACCAGTATTCATGTAAGCATTCTGTATTATACAGTATGGAATTACAACACGCTGGATTAAATTATGACAAAGATTTGTCATAAAGGTTCATATTTTGCGATTCCCATCTCAAGTTACGGTACTGTAGTAAAAATACATCTAGGTTGTTACTGGTGGTTTTTTTATTCAGTTTACTGTCAAAATTGTGGTTTTCTTAACTTAAGACACATAGTATAGAGTCAATATAACTATTGTGGAGATTAAAAAATGACTACTGAAGTTGAACAAAACGTTCCTTGTGACGCGTGTGGCTGTAGTGCTGAAATGGGTTTTATTATTAAAGAAGGTGATGATGTTGCTGAAGTAAGCGTCTTTGCCGATAATAAAGGACAATTAGAAGCTGAATTTGCTAATTACCTATCTCTAGCAAAAGAAGTATGCGCAGAAGTAGAGCACAGCATTCAATTAACTGAAGATGAAAAAGAGCTGCATGCTCACTTAAAATTCTCTTGCAGTGCTGAAAAATTAATCTACGAACTGAAAACGCGCTCTCTTAGAAAATAGCAGATTGAATGAAATGAAAAAAGGCCCTCGCATTGAGAGCCTTTTTTATTAATTTGATGGTACTAAGCAGCTTGAATATTTGACGCTTGAGGGCCTTTTGGACCTTGCTCAACATCAAAAGTTACTGCCTGGCCTTCTTTCAACGTTTTGAAGCCGTCTGTTTGAATCGCACTGAAATGAGCAAACACATCAGGTCCACCCTCTTGAGCGATAAAACCAAAACCTTTCTCTTCGTTAAACCATTTTACAGTACCAGTCGCTTTAGACATTACGTCTCCTTATGTGTTAATTTCTCGCGAATTTATTTATCGCTGCGGTATCGAATACCGAATTTCACTATATCAAATGTATTTTAATAAAAAAAACGTAAAAATTAGACCCGTATCACTGAACAGAAATTAAACTTATTCAGAGATTTGTCGATAACCTAAATTAGATAATATAACTAAGTTACTATTCTATGCCTAAATTGAACATTACAACCATTAGCTTGATCGCCTCTTTTTTCATCTCATTGCCTTCTTCGGCTGAAATGCTTAATAAACATCGTCTTATTAATCATATAGATAGCTATGGAAATATCAGCTTACGTAATACTAATTATACTGAGTTACCTGATAATCTTGAACTAAAAGGCAATGTGAATCTAGCAAACAGTAAAATAAAAAAGCTGCCAAAAGGGTTTGTTGTTGATGGTGATCTCAATCTTGCGAATACCATAATAAAAACGATTCCTAAAGGGACTGAGGTAAAGGGTTATCTTAATCTTGCGGGAACGACTCAACTTAAACGTTATACTCGTGGTATCAAAGTGGCGGGCTTTATCAACTTCGCAGGCTCAGGAATTCAAGAGTTACCACAACGTTTAACTGTTAATGGTGATTTAAGTGTTATCCGAACACCATTAACGGCACTACCAAAACAACTCACTGTAAAAGGGAATTTATATCTCGGTTATTCAAAGATTACATCACTCCCTGATGATTTAATCGTAAAAGGAAATGTCTATTTAGGTGGCCTACCTATCACCAAATTCCCAGAATCCATAAAAGTCGATGGTTATATTTTTAAGTAGCATTACAATAGAATAATATTTTCTCTCTGGGCTTGATAATGTTAGATAATCTACATCAAATGGTGATCTTTGCTACGGTTGCAAACGAATTAAATTTCACTCGCGCTGCTGAGAAGTTGGGCATTTCAAAATCACACGTATCTAAGCAGATAAAAGCATTAGAAACCCGTCTAGATTGCCAGTTAGTTCAACGTAATAATCGTTCTGTATCGATTACTGAGTTAGGCCTGCAATACGCTGAATACTCTCAAAAGCTTGTAGATACCGCGTATGAAGCCGATGCACTCTTAGATGCCCACCACGGACGTATTTCCGGTGTATTTAAAGTTGGGATAGCGCAATCTTTTGGTAACAGTCATATCATTCATGCGTTAGCTGAATTTCAAGAACAATTTCCTGATGTTGAATTGGAAGTTAACCTTTTTGATCATAAACCTAAACTGCTTGAAGATGGCCTAGATTGTTGGATTGCTATTCACGATGATATACCAGAAGGAATGGTTGCAAGAAAAATTGCAGATTGTCGTTTCATTGTTGCTGCATCACCTAACTATATAGAAAAAAATGGTCTACCACTGCGTCCCGCTGAATTAGCGCAGCATAAATGCATTACTTATCATAGTAATGAACGTCGATTTAACGAATGGGAATTTACACGAGATGGCGTACATCAAGTCGTTAATGTGCAGAGTATTTTTAAAATCGATAATGCATCCGCTATCTTAGATGCAACAAAAGCAGGGGCTGGTATCGCATATTTAGCGAGCTATTTACTTGACGATGAATTTGAGAATGGCAGTTTGGTTCGTCTATTAACGGAATGGAAAGCGGATATGGCATTGCCAATTTATGCGGTTTATCCTAGACGTCAGCATTTACCGCCTAAGGTTCGTACCTTTATTGACTTTTTATCCCAACAAGTAGGTAATCCACCTCATTGGGATAAAAAGCTTTTTAACTAATATTGTTACCATATTAATTAATGTTATTTGCGTTCTTCACTGGGTTAGCGTAGAGCGCACGTAAAAATGGTTGTTCTTCTTGAGTTAGCTGCGACAATTTCTCAGCTAAGTCACGCTTAGCCTCTGCCGTCACTTCTTCTGATTCAATACCTGCTGCCACATAGTTTATTGGAAATAAATGGTAATTCTGGGTTATTTCCTTATCCATTTGTTTTGCTAGCTCATCCGCAGATTCTGGTGCTGATGTAACAACGTCACCAAAGTGAATGTGAATACGTTTCTTACAACCAATGATACCTTTAATAATACTGTCGATATCTTCAAACTCCCCTTTCTCATATGAGCCTAGGGTTGCAACGGCATTTAATTCTTTGGCTTTTTGAATGTCTAACGGATCATTTTCATAAGAGATTGATACTGGTACAATCTTTAAGCTGTTCATGTAATCAGAAAAACTTTCTTTACGCTTTCTGCCTTCAACATGGAACATTTTTAAAATAGCTGGATCCGTAATGTCATTGCCGTCTTTTGCTCGACCTTCTTTCTGAGCAATCCAAATAGAGTTATTGGTCTCTAATGAGTGCTTTATGTATGAAGATAGTAAGCCTAAGGCTTTAAGTATTTGACGAGGTGCTTTCACTGAACGTTTTACAATAAAGCTTTTGTTTAACTTCATTAGTTCTGTGCTGCACGCTTTTTTCAATAAGTTATCGCCAATGGCAATACGCACTGTCTGCATGTTGTTGTGATAAAGCACCCAATTCATTAATGCAGGATCCATTGCGATATCTCGGTGGTTCGATACAAATAAATACGCTTGCTGTGGGTCTAGTTTATTCAATCCAGTATAGGTAATACCATTCGTTGTTTTCTTAACCGTCTTATTTAAGTACGTTGCAACATTTAGCTGAACATCCTCTATCGTTGTGATCTTAGATAACGATTTACGTAATTTACAACGAAGCAACGGTGCCAATAACCAAAATAAAAACTTAGAGGCAGATGGAAACTTATAGTGAAGAATAGCAGTAATGAATTCATCATCAGAAATTAAACGCTCAATGGCAGCGGGAACTTCATCATCATTGTATGGGCGAATTTCTTGATAGATATCTTGTGTGGTCATCTTTAGACTTCTGGTTACTGAAAAAAGGAAGTAAGTAACCATTCTACTTGATTTTAAATCAGTTGTACGTGATCAATTACAGAGGTCATACCATTACCTACCGAATATCCCCTTTATCGAAGAGAATTCGTTGATTTTTGCATTAAAACCAGTAAAGTGACGGGCTTCAAACCAGAGGTTACTATGAAAAACGCAATTACGTTTCAGTCAGAGACACACTCTCACCTTCTTTATACCGCGCGTAAAAAGAAAAATCAGTATGAATTGATTTCAGTGCAAACAGGTGTTGTACTCATTCGTCTTGGTAAGTGGGAGTATCAGGTGTTGCCTGGGGAGTTATTTTGGCTTCCTTTTGATGCATTGACTTCTATGACTGTCGTACCTAATTCGACAGTCTCCACTGTTGCCTTCTCAATTCGAACTCGTGAATATTTACCAACACAAGGTGGCTATATTTCTCCGACTTCATTGCTGATATCTGGCTTAGACAAATTACAACAAAAAGAAATGAGCGAAGCATCACAGCAACGTTTACTTCATGTATTACAAGATGAGTTATTAGAGGCAACGATTCATACCGATTTATCTACGCAATCACAAGATATCAATACCTATCTTTCTTTATTGATGAATGAGAAAGATACGAAGATTTGTCGTTTAGACCCTGAATTAATGATGACATTAAAGGTACGAGAAGCAGATAAAATGCGAAAATCCGGCAAAAAAAGTGAAGCAATAGCACGTCGTTATTTTTCTGGTGATGTTAATTTGTTAAATCAAGCGTGTAGCCTGTTACTTTAATCTTTTGTTCTTTCAACTACATATTATCTTATTGAAATGGAATTTCAAGCTGCATGAACAGCTGATCATCTGAGCGTTCATGCCAGCGATAATCTATACGAAAGCGGGTGTTTCTGCCCTTTTCTTCGCCACCAAAAGCTAAACTTAGTTGTAACCCATGACTTTCAAGCCAATCGCTATATGAGTCAAATTCTTCTATTTTTTTATCATAATATTCTTCAGGCTGCCAAACAGCTAAGCCAACTGCACTGTCACTGAAGTAGCCAGTAAATAGAGGGTCGTTTCCTGTATTATACGCCCATTGATCCCAAAATCCTTCTTCAATAACTTCATCTTTAATGGTTTCAGTCATTTCAGTGAGTTGATAAATAAATTGATTCACCTCAAATAAAGGAATAAGGCAATGAGAGGTTGATGAGTATAGTTGACGAGAATAACTGTCATAGCTTTCTTGCAAACAAGTCGACCTACCTTCTGTATCTGCATACACGGGCATTGCGAGGAATAGACTTAATAGACTAACTTGTTTTTTCATATATCACTACTCGTATAAATGGTGCTCTACTATGTATTCTCGTACGCTGGCCGTAGTTAAATCAGAAATATCACCACCACTACGCAGTGCATTTCTTATGTCTGTACTGCGGATCGGTAATGTCTCTGGACATGCCATCACTCCCCAACGTTGTACAATCTCATCTGACTTATAGAATTTTGTAAAGCTCATTAAATTATCGGGTCCGATGATAAAAGTTATATCGGCGGTTAGTTCTTTTTCTTGAAGTGAATTTAATAATGCAAAGGTAGTGACGCTTTGTTCTGGAATATAAATCTCTTTTTCTAATGTCGATAACTCTACATTATCTAAATCCAGATCGGTAATAAAAGCCGCTATCATCTCAAGTCTTATCTCATAAGTAAGCATTGATTTTCCCCATGCGTGTGAAATGCTTGGAACTAATAATACTTTATCAAAATGCCCCAATCGCTCGATCACACTTTTATGACCTAAAGATGGTGGATTGAAGGCGCTACCAAATACGGCGATTTTCATCGATTAACTCTCTTATTAACCACATTATAAACAGCATAAGTGAAAATTTTGTCGATGGCTATCTCATATCATGATTCCACTGTTATTAAGCAAGCAAATTCAGTATCATATTTAGATTAATTGCTAACTATCTCTACAGAGTAAAGGAATGAGAATGCAACAGCAGATTGTTGAAGAAATGAAAGTAAAGCCGTCTATTGACCCTAATAGTGAAATTAAAACACGTGTCGATTTTATTAAGTCAAAGCTTACCCAATCTCATTGTACTTCTTTAATTCTTGGAATTAGTGGTGGTGTTGATTCAACCACTTGCGGACGTTTAGCACAAATTGCAGTCAATGAACTCAATAAAGAGTACGCAACGAATAAGTATCAATTTATTGCGGTTCGCTTGCCTTATGGTATTCAAAAAGACGAAGATGAAGCTCAAATGGCATTGGCTTTCATTCAACCTTCTCACTCAATTAGCATCAATATTAAAGAAGGTGTTGATGGTGTGCATTCTGCCACTCACGTTGGACTTGAGCACACGGGGTTATTACCAACAGATTCTGCAAAAATAGATTTTGTTAAAGGTAATGTAAAAGCACGAGCTCGTATGATTGCACAATATGAAGTAGCAGGTTACGTCGGTGGTTTAGTATTAGGTACAGATCACTCAGCAGAAAATATTACGGGTTTTTATACTAAATTTGGGGATGGTGCTTGTGACTTAGCTCCCTTATTTGGTTTAAATAAACGTCAAGTTAGAGAAGTGGCAGCCACACTAGGAGCACCAGAGCAATTAGTGAAAAAAATCCCAACCGCAGATCTTGAAGAGCTTGCGCCACAAAAAGCCGATGAAGATGCACTATCGGTTACTTACGATCAAATTGATGACTTTTTAGAAGGTCAGCAAATTGATGTTGAGGCAGAAGCTCGATTAGTGAAAATCTACCAAATGTCTCAACATAAGCGCCAACCTATTCCTACTATTTACGATTAATGTTTTATTAATCAATAGTGGGTAGTGAACCGGTTTGATTGACCAAGGCTTCTTTAGCTACTTTGGTCATTTTTTTTATGCGGTATTCATATTTTAATGCCAATGATTTTGAACCCACCTGATGTGACCATTCAAGCGTTAATGGGCCTTTACCTTTTAGGTATTTGGCTCCTTTTCCTGTTTGATGCGCAGCAAATCGGCGCTCAACATTATTTGTGATCCCACAATATAAACTATTGAGTCGGGTTCTTATTAAATACACTGACCATTCTGAAACAATCGTATTCATCTAGTTACGATAATACGTCGTTAATCAATAGCTTTAGTTCTTGAACTTCAGAACGTAAGTCCGAGACTTCTTTTTCAAGCATGGCTATTCGATTTTCGTGTTCTGGTGTTGTTTTCTCTGAGGCCTCTAACTCTGACGTTAAAGCGAGATTGTCACTTATTTCGCCACAAAATAAATGAGTATACCGAGCCTCTCGCTTACCTGTCTCTTTTGCTAATTTCGTTACTTTTGGTGATGTTTCATCAGAGCCTAATTTAATTAATACCGCCTCGACTTGTGCTACATTATCAAATTCACATAAGCGCTGGGTACGAGTTCGAAGTTCCCCCGGCGTTTGTGGACCACGTAAAAAAAGCACACATAATATAGCAATTTCTTGCTCTGATAATTTAAGGCTACCAAACTCGGTATTACAAAAACGATGTTGGTATTTAGCGACTCTTGAGTTACCACGAGTTTCATCTGTAACGAGGCGATCGTTAATTAATGAGTTTAGTCCATCTAACACTTCTGAATCCGTCACGGATGTGACAGGGTCACGATTGCTTTTCTGATTGCAAGCAGTTGTTAGTGCATTAAGGGTTAATGGGTATTGCTCAGGCGTTGTGATTTCTTTTTCGATTAA
The DNA here is from genome assembly GCF_946479765.1 of uncultured Aliivibrio sp. Lineage (GTDB taxonomy): Bacteria > Pseudomonadota > Gammaproteobacteria > Enterobacterales > Vibrionaceae > Aliivibrio. The sequence goes on along the minus strand of NZ_CAMLHO010000063.1, from coordinate 503 downwards.
ACAGCCAATAATACGAATTTCTGTATGGTTTATTATTCTCATTTCTTAATCCCTTTTCTTTAATCGATACGATACACAATAAAAATGTGAACTCTGTTGCTAAATAGTACGGTTAACTTTGTAATTTTTAGTCCTTAACCACTTCTATCCATGATAGTATTCTTTCGTTAGTTTAATATCAATTGGAGAAACCCTGTATGGGCCTTTTTAGTAGTCGGTCTACCACAGCATCATTATCAATTATCGCAAAAGGTTGTAGAGTTATAGGCAATATTGAAACAGATCAAAGCATTCAGATCGATGGATTTGTTCAAGGGAATATTATCACTGAAGCTGAAATTATCATCACTCCAACAGGTCGTGTTCAAGGCGATATTAAAGCAGGTTTAGTCCTGATTAATGGTTTGGTTGAAGGGACTTGTGAAGGTAAAGAAGTTAATATTCAACCTAAAGGTAAATTTAAAGGCACAATGCAAACTCAGCATTTGACCATTGAAAAAGGT
>NZ_CAMLHO010000062.1 GCF_946479765.1 uncultured Aliivibrio sp. | reverse complement strand
ATTGAACCGCATAAAAAAGGAGCTCTATGAGCTCCTTTTTTATAGTGATTTAAGATAACAATTAATAGTTTTAGCTAAGCCTTCAGCGGCAAGATATGGAACACCATTACCTATTGTTTTAAACATATCAGAAAGAGTCATCATTGGTGAAAATGCAAAATCTTTAGGCAAAGATTGAACAGCTAATGCTTCCGCGGCACTTAACCTACGGGTTTTATATGGGTGTAAGTGAACTTCATTATTACCATAGGCAGCTGTTGGTGAGTATCTCCAACGATGAAGTCTTTTAAATGACTTCTTACTGTCATCACCCTCTAAAATTGTTTGAAACTTTGGTAATGCTTGACGTGGTATAAAATGATGCTTTGCATTTGGGTGGTTATAAACATCATTTTTTACAAACCAGTGTTCTACTGTTAACTCACTAAAGCTTTCTAAATCTGGGGGGCATGTCTTGATTGAATCTTCAATGTAGTCTTCTTGAGTTGGCCACATGCTCTTATTTAATACAATAGCCCTATCAAAACTTATATTCCCTTCCCAATCGAATCGAGTTTCTAATTCAGAAGATGTAATGTCACCGGCACGAGATTTATGAATACCAAAAAGCAAAATACGATCACGATCTTGAGGAACTCCATATTCAAGGCAGTTCGTCAGGCGGTCAGTAAGAATATAACCTTCTTTTTCCAAACGTTCTTTCATCGCATCATAAAAAGCTCGATGTTTTACCGTTCTCCAAAGACCTTTAACGTTTTCAAATAAAAAGAAATCAGGTTTATTTTCAATGATAGCGTCAATGTAAACACGACTAAGCTTACCATTCTCCCCTTCTGAGCCTTTATTCTTACCAGCAACAGAGAAATCAGGACAAGGTGGTCCACCGATGAAACCAACTAATGAATCTGCTTTTGCATTTTCAACTAATTGACCTAATTCTTTAGCTCGTTCACCTGTAACAAAATCTTCAATACTACCTAAAAAATGTCCGTACTTAGGTTCAGCTAACTTCATTACTTTTCTTGAATACTTATAAGCTTCCAAAAATGGTTTATGGTATTCATTAACAAAACGCACATCGAACCCCGACTTTTCAAAGCCAAGATCGAGGAAACCACTCCCAGAAAAAAATGAAAATATAATTGGTTCTTTTTGAACAGACACTAGTTCGCCTTTCAGTAATAGTTAAATATTTGGTAATTTTTACCAAGCCGAAGATAGTACATGAAACTAACCTCTTCTAACACTTGATTATACCTCATACATAAAATTTAGAGGCTGTTTGCTCTATATTACAACAAACATTGACTCCAAACGTTTAGCTTTGTTTAAGTTCGTCACAACCAAACATTGTGTTCGATTATACATTGTGACACTGTATATAAAAACAGTATTAAGGTATTTTCATGGCTATCCGCAACTTAAAAGACAATTCAAAGAAACCTTGGCTCGCCGACTTCTACACGAACGGCCGCGAAGGTATACGCATTCGTAAACGTTTTTCCTCTAAAGGTGAAGCCACTACCTTTGAGCACTACACTCTAAAAAAAGTAGAAGAAAAACCGTGGAAAGGTGACAAACTCGAAAACCGTCGATTATCAATCCTTATTGAGATTTGGTTTTCTATGTATGGCGTAAGTCTGTCTAATGGCCAAATTATCTATCAAAAGTTTGAGCACATGGTTAAAGCTATGGGTAATCCTGTTGCCTCAACTTTTACCGCTAAGGTTTACGCAGAGTTTCGCTGTAAACGTATGGCTGGTGAAATTACCTTTGTAGATAGTAAATGGCAGAAAGGAGCACCCAGTATTGCGACATTAAATTCTGAGTTAGCTCGTTTTAAAGCAGTATTTGAAAAGCTTAAAGAACTGGGCGAATGGAAAGGCCCAAACCCATTAGAAAGCATTAAGCCATTTCGTGATCATGAAAGACCAATGAGCTTTTTAGCAAAAGAAGAGATCGCCCTACTCCTTGCAAAAGTCTCGGACCATAAACGCCAAGATATGCTGAAGATAGTAAAGGTGTGTTTATCTACTGGTGCGCGTTGGAATGAAGCCGCACAATTAACTGGTAATCAACTTTCTAAGTTCAATATCACTTATACCAATACAAAGAATAAGAAAATTCGCTCTGTACCTATCAATGAAGAGCTATATAACGAAATCTATAAGCCAACATCAGGTCAGTTGTTTGAAGAGTGCTACACCCCTTTTTGCTACATTTTAAAGCATAAAATAGGTATTAATTTACCTACTGGACAAGCCTCTCACGTTTTACGCCACTCTTTCGCTAGTCACTTTATGATGAACGGCGGTAATATTTTGGTTCTCCGTGACATTCTTGGTCATGCTGATATCCAAATGACCATGCGTTATGCTCACTTTGCACCAGATCATTTAAGTGATGCCATTACAAAGAACCCTTTAAGCTACTTTTAAGTAATACACTAAATATGCATAATTACTCACATTTGAATAATGTGGAAAATAAAAACTTGGATCTGCGTAGTCATTTTGTAGTCATTAGCCATTTTTAGGCCAAAAAAAAGGCCGCTAAATGCGACCTTTCATTATTCATTATTTACGAAATATCGAGTGGTTACTCTTTACCGTAAACGTTGTTCTCTTGCTCTTGTACACGGATGAAAGTTGTGCGCTTAGTTAGCTCACGAAGCTTTGCTGCGCCTACGTATGTACAAGTTGAACGTACACCGCCAAGGATGTCAGAAATCGTTGTATGAACTGAACCACGGTATGGCAATAACACAGTTTTACCTTCAGCAGCACGGTACTTAGCAACACCACCTGAGTGTTTGTCCATCGCACTTTGTGAAGACATTCCGTAGAATTTCATGAACTGCTTACCGTCTTGCTCAATCACTTCGCCGCCTGACTCTTCGTGACCTGCTAGCATACCGCCTAGCATTACGAAATCAGCACCGCCGCCGAACGCTTTAGATACGTCACCAGCACATGAACAACCACCGTCACCGATGATACGACCACCAAGGCCGTGCGCGGCATCAGCACATTCAATGATGGCAGAAAGTTGAGGATAACCAACACCTGTTTTAACACGAGTAGTACATACAGAGCCCGGGCCAATGCCCACTTTAACGATATCGGCACCAGCAAGGATAAGCTCTTCAACCATATCACCAGTAACAACGTTACCAGCAGAAATTACTTTATCTGGGAATTGTGCACGTACTTTCTCAACATATTGAACTAAATGCTCTGAATAACCATTTGCGATATCAACACAAATGAAGATCAAGTCATCCGTTAATGCCATGATATCTTTTGTTTTTTGGAAATCAGCTTCAGAAGTACCCGTAGAAACCATTGAGTTATTAAGAACAGAAGCGTCGCTCTCTTTTACAAAGCCAGCCCAATCTTCAACTGTGTAATGCTTATGAATCGCAGTCATCACACCGTGCTCAGAAAGTGCCTTCGCCATAGCGAAACTACCTACAGAATCCATGTTAGCTGCAATTACAGGTGTACCAGACCATTGACGACCGCTATGCTTAAATGTAAACTCGCGGGTTAATTCGACTTGAGAGCGACTTTTCAGTGTTGAGCGTTTAGGACGAAACAGTACATCTTTGAAGCCTAACTTTAATTCTTGTTCGATACGCATGATAAATTCCTCGTATAATCGATACTGGCTCTACTATCTCTTGTTGCCTTTGGCAGAAGGCAGTTAACAAACCAAGATGGCAGGCACAAAAAAACCGGTGCGCTGGCAGGCGCTCCGGTTTTCAGTATTATAGGGCCGGAAACTTATTTCGCAAGTCTGATAATTCACTTTTTTTTGTGATACTATTCATAAATCTGCAAACAAATGACAACTTTCAGAACAATATAATCACAAAAACACTCACTAAAGAATATTACCCTTAAAAAAGAAAGATCTTAATATTTTATATCGAACGATAGTCTGTTCTATTCTTCATCAATCCGTCAAAAGTAAACGTTTGCTATTTCCCTTCACAAATGCAAAGTGATCTAGATCTCTATTTTTTACAGGATTCATGAATGTTAATGAAAAAACTTGTGATATAATCTCGGAAAATTCACTTATTAACTGATCTTTAATTCATGAAGTTTCCTGGCCAACGTAAGTCTAAACATTATTTTCCTGTTCACACTCGCGATCCATTAGTGAATCAAATCAAACAAACGCCTAAACTTGAACGCACCCATCTTATCGGTGTTGGTCAAACTATTGTCGATATTGAGGCAAAAATAGACGATGAATTTTTACAACGTCATCAGTTAAGCAAAGGTCATTCATTGGTTCTTGAAGAATCAAAAGCAGAAGCTTTATATAAAGAGCTGTTTGAAAGAAACTTGATCAGTCATGAGTATCCTGGTGATACTATTGGTAACACCCTCCATAATTACTCCGTACTTGCAGACAGCAAATCTATTCTGCTGGGTGTAATGAGTGAAAACATTAAAATCGGTTCTTACGCTTATCGTTACTTATGTAACACAACAAGCCGTATGGATTTAGATTACCTACAACCAGTTCAAGGCCCTATTGGTCGTTGTTACACCTTGATCACTGAAGATGGTGAGCGTACGTTCGCAATCAATGAAGGTGACATGAACCAACTCTGCCCTGACCACGTTCCTGAACATATTTTTGATAAAGCTTCAGCATTAGTGATTTCTTCTTACCTTGTTCGTGGTAAAGAAGGGGACCCTATGATGGATGCGGTTCAAAAAGCGATTAATTGTGCAAAAGCTCATAATGTCCCTGTTGTACTAACGTTAGGCACAAAATACGTTATTGAAGGCAAAGCAGAATGGTGGCAAACCTTCTTAAAAGAGAATGTGACTGTTGTTGCAATGAACGAAGAAGAAGCAGAAGCCTTAACCGGTGAAAAAGATCCCCTACTAGCAGCAGATAAAGCGTTAGAATGGGTAGATTTAGTACTTTGTACTGCTGGTCCCGTTGGTTTATACATGGCTGGCTTCACAGAAGAAAGTATTAAACGCGAAACTGATAAACCACTTCTTCCGGGTAACATTCCTGAATTCAACCGTTTTGAATACAGTCGTCCAATGATGAAAGCACTGTGTACTAAGCCAATTAAAGTATCTTCTCACATTGCCCCTTACATGGGTGGCCCAATGGAGATAAAGAACACGAATGGTGCTGGTGATGCTGCTTTATCTGCCCTACTGCATGATATGGCTGCAAACTTCTATCATAAAGAGAATGTACCAAACTCAAGTAAGCACGATGCAGAGTATTTAACTTACTCTTCTTTCGCTCAAATTTGTAAGTACTCAAACCGTGCAAGCTATGAAGTATTAACGCAACACTCTCCACGTTTATCTAAATCAATGCCAGAACGTGAAGATTGTTTAGAAGAAGCGTACTGGGAACGTTAATTTCTTCAAGTTTACGTTGAACAGATAATAGAAAATCCGACAATATAGGTCGGATTTTTTATGTTTCGAAAAGGCGATTGCTTATGTACGGTAAAGTACCTTAATCACATGCCAGCCGAATTTAGTTTTCACTAGGTGTGGGACAAGCGTTTCACCACTAAAGCACACTTTATCAAACTGAGGTACCATTTGGCCTTTTTTAAATTCGCCCAAATCTCCACCTTTTTTACCAGAAGGACAGCTAGAGTATTTTTTCGCTAATACATGAAATTTAGCGCCTTTATTAAGCTGTTGAATAATGTCTTCTGCTTGTTCTTTATGTTTAACAAGGATGTGTAGCGCAGCTGCAGTGCTAGCCATGAATGCCTCAAAATGATTCTAGATAAATTAAACCTAATTATATCGTTTATTCTCCATCAATTGATAGCCTATCCTTTAAAAAGCGTCTCAAAAAAACTACAATTGTATTTATAAAAATAATTACCACCAAAAGGCTATTACTTATGAAAAGCAAAGCAAACCAATCTCAAGGAATGCTGCTATTTAAGCTAACACTGACACAGCGTTTTGCTATTGGTACGTTGAAAGTTCGTGAGATCGTGCCTTTTCAAGCGCTAACCTCTATCCCCTATTCTCATCACCATGTATTAGGGACAGCAACCATTCGTAATATGGCCATTCCGATTATTGATATGTCAGCGGCTGTTGGCTTTCGGCCTCTTCATAAAGAGGAACTAAAAGATTGCTATATTATAATTACCGATTGCATGCGCACTGTTGTAGGGTTTGCAGTAAGAGCGATAGATAAAATTATTGAGTGTGACTGGAAGACTATTGAACCTTCACCAAAGACAGCAGGAACAAATGTTTTTGTCACAGGGATCACTCGCTTTGAAGACAAGATTGTTCAACTGCTTGATGTCGAACTCCTATTATCAAAAATCTATCCTGAAGATACTTCTAACTTGTACCCAATTTTATCTGATGTAGAAAGAGAGAAATTAAAACCTTTAAATATTTTATTGGTAGATGACTCTTTTGTTGCTCGTAAACAACTATCAACGGCATTAGATAGCATTAATATCCCTTATCAAGTTGCAATAAATGGATTAGATGCTTATGAGATGCTAAAGAAAGCTTCTGATGACAGTAGTCCTTTTAACATTGTAGTGAGTGATATTGAAATGCCCGGTTTGGACGGCTATGAACTAGCATTTGAAATTCAAAATAATAAAAAATTAAAAGATGCCTATGTGATCCTGCATACTTCTCTGTCTAGCGAGATCTGTGTAGAGCAAGCTCATCAAGTTGGTGCCCATGAAGCGTTAACTAAGTTTGAGGCAACTGAGCTGGTACAAGCTATGCTCCGTGGTGCGGATCATAATGACCGACAAATCGCGTAGTATTTGTATCTGTATCTGTATCTAAATACAAACCCAATAATAAGATACAAAAAAACCGCGTTATCCTATAAATAGGTTAACGCGGTTTTTATATTCTAACTATTAGAAAGTTGTTTCTAAACGAAAAAGTCCTAAAAGTATAAACGGATTACTGAAACAGCAACACAACCTGGACGACGACATTTTTCAATTTCAACTTTAACTTCTGTTTCAATTTCTAAGCCACGCTTAATCACTGTAACCGACATTAGCGTACTTCTTGCTCGAATTCGCTTACCTGCTTTAACAGGATATGGGAAACGTACTTTATTTAACCCATAATTTACTGTCATTTTTGCAGTAGGGAAAAGTAAATTGCCACTTCCCACGTTATCCGTTAATTTTGACAACATAGAAAGCGTTAAAAAACCATGCGCAATTGGAGTTTTAAATGGAGATTCCGCTGATGCTCTTTCTGGATCAGTGTGGATCCACTGCATATCTTCGGTAACAGCACCAAAACTATTAATGCGTTCTTGATCCATCATCGACCAATCGCCAATATGGATTTCTTCGCCCAAACGAGCGTTTAACTCTTCAAATACAGCTTGAGTATCTAGATTCATTTCTATTGGCTCAGGTTGAACTACTTCTTGCTGCGGTCCATTTGCAGCACGTTTGTGTTCTTTAACCCATGAAATAATGTGAATATTATTGGCTTTCTGTAAAAACTCAATCCAGTAATCCTTAATGGTTGGTGACATCCAATCTTTTAATTCAAACGGATGTTTAGCCAGATATTCACGCTTATGCTTCAGAAAATCGACAACCTTCATAGAGAAACCTTATTTGATATCTAATCGTAAAAACAATGCTTAAGTGCCAGAGTTACAATTGTGTTATATATCACGTTTTTATGCAAATTATTTCCGAGCTTACAGCCGTTCGCCGAATCAACATAAACTTTTTATATTCAAATAGATAACGGTAAATGCACAGTGTTCAATTAATTTCAAAAATTTAGACATTTATCCTATTTCATCTTCAAAAAGCATAATGATACTTTTTTCTAATTGAAAAAAAAGAGTATAGATATATGCTCTTTTTTGTTAAATTATCTTTAAATCGGCTCTAATTTCTAACCGCGATAATAACGCTGAGGTACAAACGGCATTTTTTCAACTGTCATTGCTAACTTTTTGCCTCGAACTTCAGCGAACACTTCAGTGCCAATAACAGCTAAATCTGTTCTTAAATAGCCCATTGATACTGGTTTACCTGCTGTCGGGCCTGCAGTACCAGAGGTTATAACACCAATTTCAGTATCATCCGCATCAAACAATTTGCAGCCTTCGCGCACTGGAGCCTTCGTTTGTCCAACTAGACCGACACGCTTACGGTTCACATCTTTAGTTTCAATTTGCTTAAGAATAATATCCGCACCTGGGAAACCGCCAGCACGCTCACCATCAGCTCGACGATTTTTACTAATACCCCATAGTAAACTTGCTTCTACCGGTGTCGTTGTTGTATCTAAATCGTGACCGTATAAACACAATCCACACTCAAGACGTAGTGAATCACGAGCACCAAGACCAATCCATTCCACTTCTTCAAATGACGTTAATGTATCTGCTAGTTCTGCTGCTTTATCATTGGATACAGAAATTTCATAACCATCTTCGCCAGTATAACCAGAGCGGCTAACATAACATTCGATGTCATTAATATCGATCGTGATTGAATCCATGAACAACATGTTTGCCACAGCAGGTTGAAGCCTTGATAACACATCCGCCGCTTTTGGTCCTTGAAGCGCTAATAATGCGCGGTCTTCAATCACTTCAAGTTCAACGCCTTTTGGTAAGTGTGCTTGTAAATGCGCAATATCTTGTTCTTTACATGCCGCATTCACCACCACAAACAGATGATCACCAAAATTAGCCACCATCAAATCATCCATAATGCCGCCTTCTTCGTTAGTGAAGAACGCATAACGTTGTTTCTGAGAAGGAAGGTCAATAATATCAACAGGTACTAGAGCCTCTAGAGCAGCAGCTGCCCCATCACCTTTTAATCGCAGTTGTCCCATGTGCGATACATCAAACAACCCCGCCGAATCACGCGTATGAAGGTGTTCTTTTTTCACACCAAGTGGGTACTGGACAGGCATATCATAACCAGCAAATGGCACCATTTTTGCGCCAGCAGCTACGTGCATATCAAAAAGTGCAGTTTTATTTAGTTGTTCTGACATTCTTCTTTCTCCATGTGCCATCACTGGCTGATTTAGTCGTTATTTTTCTAATTAAGTAAGCGTTTATTGATTACGTATTATTTGGCCGTAACCCAGAGAATTTGAGCGTCTTCTTCACTGATTGAAATAAGTACGTGTCCCATACTTGCTTCGTAATAAACACTGTCCCCTACCGCTAAATTAACAGGTTCATAGAATTCGCTGTAAAAACAAACTTCACCTTCTAGAACCAATAAAAATTCTTCTCCGTCATGACGCACCCATTCTGCGTACGCATTAAAATCTCGAGCACGTATACGGCTTTTAAATGGCATCATTCTTTTGTTAGATAATTGCGTCGCTAACAGTTCATGCTCGTAAGTCGCTGTAGGATGAGGTTTCCCCTGTTCTACACGAGTAATATCTCTTCTGCCCGCCGCCCCTTTCTGTTTCGGTGGCTCAAATATTTGTGGAATATCAATATCCAACCCGCTTGCTAGTTTCTGAAGCGCCTGAAATGTGGGTGATATTTGTTCATTTTCTATTTTTGATAGCGTTGAACGAGCCAACCCCGTCCGCTTGCTCGCTTCTTCAAGTGTCAATCCAAGCTGAATGCGAATGTCTTTTAATCTTTTACCAAGATCAAGCGGAGCAATCGGTTGCTCTTCGTTGTTTTTCTCTATTTTGACGACTTTCCCCTCTGCCATAATATTTCCAGACTGACGCAATCGAACCTCCTTGCTCATTAAGCATCCAAATAGCTCTATTAATATTCACTTTACAGAGAAAAATTGCGAGAGAAAAGGCAACAAGGATGCTCAAATAGTGCGCTAGGTAGCAAAACGGGAAACAAAGTTTCTTATTGGAAACTTCTGTGTTGAATGTTGCATTTCACACTTGTATGTTTAGGAATAATTATCGTTGTTAATAGATATAACACGACTCGCTTAACGCTACTTTGCAAGAACTAATTTGCTTAAAGACAATTCATACTGGAGAAGAATCATGGAAAAAGATCTTAAATTTACAGCAAGCCACGAATGGGTACGTGAAAATGGCGACGGTACAGTAACTGTTGGCATCTCAGCTCATGCTCAAGGTTTACTTGGTGATGTTGTATTTGTGGACTTACCTGACGTTGATGATGAAGTAACAGCAGAAGAGAGTTTCTCTTTAGTTGAATCAGTAAAAGCGGCTTCAGATATTTACTCACCAGTCTCTGGTGTGATTGTAGAAATCAACGAAGAATTAGAAGACAGCCCTGAGCTGGTAAATGAAGAACCTTATGAAGGCGGCTGGATTGCTAAAATCAAACTGTCTGATGAAGGCCAACTAGAAAGCTTAATCCCTGGCGATCAATATCTTGAAAGCATCGAAGAAGAATAAAAACAACAAGAAGGATTAAGATAATGAGTCAGCTTCTTCAACAATTAGGCACGGATAACGAGTTTATTCGTCGCCACAATGGTCCCGCTTCTTCACAGCATCAACATATGCTCATTACGGTTGGCGCTGAAACACTAGAAAAATTAATCGAAGAAACCGTACCAAGCTCAATTCGTTTGCCTCAGCCAATGCAATTACCTCACGGCCTTTCTGAAAATGCCATGCTTGCTGAGTTAAAACAAATCGCTCAACAAAACACATTGAACACAAGCTATATCGGCCAAGGTTATTACAATACGCACACACCTAATGTGATTTTACGTAATGTATTCGAAAACCCAGGTTGGTACACCGCTTACACGCCATATCAACCTGAGATTTCTCAAGGTCGTTTAGAAGCATTACTTAATTATCAACAAATGGTAATGGATTTAACAGGCCTTGATATTGCTAACGCGTCTCTTCTTGATGAAGCGACCGCAGCAGCAGAAGCCATGACACTGTGTAAACGTGGTGGTAAAAACAAGAGTTCGACTTTCTTTGTGGCAGATGATGTTCATCCACAAACCTTAGCGGTAATCAAAACTCGAGCGAAATTCATCGGTTTTGACGTTGTTGTTGATACTGACTCAAATTTAGATTCACATGATGTGTTTGGTGCCCTACTTCAATACCCGGGAACCACGGGTGAAGTTAAAGATCTAACAACATTGATTGAACAAGCGCACGCTAAGAAAACCTTAGTGGTTGTAGCTACCGACCTGCTTGCTTCAGTACTTCTTAAACCTGTTGGTGAAATGGGTGCGGATATAGCAATTGGTAGCGCACAACGCTTTGGTGTTCCAATGGGATACGGCGGTCCACACGCTGCATTCATGGCAACACGTGAAAAACTAAAACGTTCTATGCCGGGTCGTGTGATTGGGGTGTCTATTGATTCAAAAGGCAACCAAGCGCTTCGCATGGCAATGCAAACGCGTGAGCAGCATATTCGTCGTGAAAAAGCGACATCAAATATTTGTACGGCTCAAGCTCTGCTTGCAAATATGGCCTCTTTCTACGCGGTGTATCACGGTCCTGAAGGCCTAAAAACCATCGCTCGTCGTGTGCATCATTTCACGGCTATCGTAGCAAAATCTCTGCAATCAGCAGGGTTTGAATTAGCGCATCAACACTTCTTTGATACGTTAACGGTTAAGACAGAACAACAAACTGACATTCTTTACACCAAGGCCCTAGCCGCAAGCATCAACCTACGTAAATTTGATACTGAATTAGGCATTAGCTTTGATGAAACCACCACGGTTTCTGATTTAGTGGCGTTACTGGCTGTATTTGGTGTTGATAACGCAGAGTGTGACAGCTTATCAAATGATATTGGTCAAGATGAGTTCTCGGCTATTCCTGAAGCGTGTCGTCGTACTTCATCGTTCTTAACTCATCCAGTGTTCAATACGCATCACAGCGAAACACAAATGCTGCGTTATTTGAAAAAACTGGAAAACAAAGATTTCTCATTAACTCACGGCATGATCCCGCTTGGATCTTGTACCATGAAGTTAAACGCCGTGGCTGAAATGCTTCCCGTCACGTGGCCTGAATTTGGTGGCATTCACCCATTCGCACCACTTAACCAAGCGGCAGGTTACACTACGTTAGCGACATCACTAAAATCGATGCTGTGTGAAATTACAGGCTACGATGACTTTTCTCTGCAACCGAACTCAGGCGCATCTGGTGAATACGCAGGGTTAATTGCGATTCAGCGTTACCATGAAAGCCGCAACGAAGGTCACCGTAATGCGTGCTTGATCCCAAGCTCTGCACACGGTACTAACCCTGCGACCGCATCAATGGTGTCAATGAAAGTGGTGGTTGTTAAATGTGATGACAACGGCAACATCGACATGATCGATTTGGCTGAAAAAATCGCTAAACATCAAGAAAACCTATCAAGCATCATGATCACTTACCCTTCTACACACGGTGTGTATGAAGAGCAAGTGCGCGAAGTGTGTGACATGGTTCATGACGCTGGCGGCCAAGTGTACCTTGATGGTGCCAACATGAATGCACAGGTTGGTTTAACCAGTCCGGGCTTTATTGGCTCTGATGTTTCTCACCTAAACTTGCATAAAACCTTCTGTATTCCGCATGGCGGCGGTGGTCCGGGTATGGGCCCTATCGGTGTTAAATCTCACCTAGCCCCCTTCCTTCCGGGTCACTCTGAAAATGGGGTTCAAGGTTCAGATTATGCGGTTTCTGCAGCTGATCTAGGCAGTGCCTCTATTCTTCCTATTTCATGGGCATACATTGCAATGATGGGTGAAATGGGTCTGACTGAAGCGACTAAAGTGGCTATTTTGAATGCGAACTACGTAATGGAGCGCTTACGCCCTCACTACCCTGTTTTATACCGTGGTACGAATGGTCGAATTGCTCACGAATGTATTATTGATATCCGTCCGCTTAAAGAAGCAACAGGGATCAGTGAAGAAGACATTGCGAAACGTTTGATGGACTTTGGTTTCCATGCACCAACCATGTCGTTCCCAGTAGCTGGTACGTTAATGATTGAGCCCACAGAATCCGAAGACTTAGCCGAATTGGATCGCTTCTGTGAAGCAATGATCGCAATCCGTGAAGAAATGAATAAAGTTCAGCAAGGCGAATGGCCATTAGACAAT
>NZ_CAMLHO010000061.1 GCF_946479765.1 uncultured Aliivibrio sp. | reverse complement strand
GGGAAAGGTAGCGTAAAATTTAAGCAAAGAGTGTCAACTATCTTGAAAAACACCGTGCTCTTTATATTTAAAGCTAAAATTAAAGCTAAGAAGAAATGTGATGAGGTTTATTTCTTTCAACGAAAATGATGTTGCGTAAATTTGTTTCACGATTATATTGGCTTTGTAACTTTTTTTATTTGGTCAATAATTATTTTATATTTGATGAGGTAATAAGTAAAAATGATGATTTACATCTATTTTTGATAGGTTTTGTGAATCACAACTATAAGTACAAGCGATTATCTCTTATTCTTTTTAGTGTTTATTCTATACCCATAGTTTATTGAGGTTTAAAGAGATGACCAAGAGTGCATTAGCCGCTGTAAAGTGGGTCAATGTATGTCATTTTTTGTATTTAACACGATTTTTAGAAAACCATTTTTGTGTACTTTATTATAATATTAAGGAATGAGTAATGAGTAAGAAATTAACGACAGCAGCAGGTTGCCCTGTTGCACATAACCAAAATGTTCAAACTGCGGGTAAACGTGGTCCTCAATTATTGCAAGATGTGTGGTTTTTAGAAAAACTGGCGCATTTTGATCGTGAAGTGATCCCTGAGCGTCGTATGCACGCCAAAGGATCTGGTGCTTACGGCACATTTACTGTAACTCATGACATTACTAAATACACAAAAGCAAAACTGTTTTCTGAAATTGGCAAACAAACAGACATGTTTGCACGTTTCACAACCGTTGCTGGTGAGCGTGGCGCAGCAGATGCAGAGCGTGATATCCGTGGTTTTGCGCTAAAATTCTACACAGAAGAAGGTAACTGGGATTTAGTGGGTAACAACACACCTGTATTCTTCTTACGTGATCCTCTAAAATTCCCTGATTTAAACCATGCGGTTAAACGCGATCCTCGCACAAATATGCGAAGCGCGAAAAATAACTGGGATTTCTGGACATCATTACCTGAAGCGCTTCACCAAGTAACTATCGTGATGAGTGATCGTGGTATTCCTGCGACTTACCGTCATATGCATGGTTTTGGTAGCCACACGTTTAGCTTTATCAATAGTGATAACGAGCGTTACTGGGTGAAATTCCACTTTGTATCTCAGCAAGGCATTAAAAACTTGTCAGATGCTGAAGCGGGTGCAGTGATTGGTAATGATCGTGAAAGTCATCAACGTGATTTGCTAGAAAGCATTGATAACCAAGATTTCCCTAAATGGACATTGAAAGTTCAGATCATGCCAGAAGCAGAAGCGGCGACAGTTTCTTATAACCCATTCGATTTAACCAAAGTATGGCCACATAAAGATTACCCATTAATTGAAGTAGGTGAATTTGAGCTAAATCGTAACCCACAAAACTTCTTCGCAGAAGTAGAGCAGTCGGCATTTAACCCTGCAAACGTGGTTCCGGGTATCAGCTTCTCTCCAGATAAGATGCTACAAGGCCGTTTATTTGCGTATGGTGATGCACAGCGTTACCGTTTAGGTGTAAACCACCAACACATTCCTGTGAACGCACCTCGTTGTCCTGTACATAGTTACCACCGTGATGGCGCAATGCGCGTTGATGGTAACTTCGGTAGCACATTAGGTTATGAGCCAAATAATGAAGGTCAATGGGCTGAGCAGCCAGATTTTTCTGAGCCACCACTAAACTTAGATGGCGCAGCAGCACATTGGGATCACCGTGAAGATGAAGATTATTTCTCACAACCGGGCGATCTATTCCGTCTAATGACCGCTGAAAAACAAGACATCTTGTTTGATAACACAGCGCGTAACTTAAACGGTGTGCCAAAAGAAATTCAACTTCGCCACTTAAGACATTGTTACAAAGCCGATCCAGCTTATGGCGAAGGTATCGGTAAATTACTTGATATTGATGTGAGTGAATTTAACTCGTAATTTAATCCTATTAAGTAACTATAAATCAAAGCGTTGAGTATTACATTCAGCGCTTTTTTTATGTCTGTTTACATTGTAAATTTTAGCTCTCTTGCTATTTGAAAGGTGGTTATTTTATTATTTAATTCAATTTGGTTAGAAAAACCACAAAAACTGTCGGTATTTGTGTCGATAGACCTCCGTTATACTCCCCGCACTATTATAAGCCGCTAAAGCAAATACTCATTGCTCTGGACTTACGATCCAGCCTCGCAAAAAAGGAAAGTTACCCATGTCTCAATATATCGTTTGTGCGTTATACAAATTTGTTTCATTAGAAAATTACACCGACATTCGTCAACCATTAACTCAAGTATTAGAAGATAATCATATTCGCGGCACATTGTTGCTCGCAAGTGAAGGGATTAATGGCACGGTTGCGGGCTCTCGTGAAGCGATTAATACGCTACTCGCTTGGTTTAAAGAAGATCCTCGTTTAGCGGATGTGGTTTATAAAGAATCAATCAATGACGTTCAACCTTTCAATCGTACAAAAGTGAAATTGAAAAAAGAAATCGTCACCATGGGCGTAGAAGGTATCGATCCTCTTCATGTGGTGGGTACGTACGTTAAACCTGCTGATTGGAATGCCCTTATTTCTGATCCAGACGTGCTATTGGTTGATACTCGAAATGATTATGAAGTGGGCATCGGCACATTCAAACATGCTATTAACCCAAAGACAGAAACATTCCGCGATTTTCCTCAATACGTTGCTGATAATTTAAATCCTGAAAAACATAAAAAAGTAGCGATGTTCTGTACTGGTGGTATTCGTTGTGAAAAATCGACCGCGTATATGAAAGAGCAAGGGTTTGATGAGGTCTATCATCTTGAAGGCGGCATCTTAAAGTACCTTGAAGAAGTACCAGAAGAAAACAGCTTATGGGAAGGCGATTGTTATGTATTTGATGGCCGAGTTGCTGTTAACCATCAATTAGAGAAAAGCCATTATGACGTGTGTAATGCGTGTCGTTTACCTATTACAGATGAAGACAAACAATCTGATGCGTTTGAGAAAGGCGTTAGCTGCCCTAAATGTATTGATCAGCACAGTGATGAGCAAAAGTCTCGTTTCCGTGAGCGTGAAAAACAAGTGCAGTTGGCGGGCGAAAGAGGCGAAACTCACGTAGGTGGAGATGCAGCCAAACTCATTGAGCAACGTAAGCAAGAAAAGAAAGAGAGAAAACAGCAGCAGAGAAGTACTAAGTAACTCAGATTTTATGGTGATATGAGTTATAAATAATGAACTGACTCGAAAGAATATAATGTGTTTTCATTTAACTCATAATTAGATGGAAAGCAGATAACAAATGCGTAAATAAAGCGCTTATTTGTTTCGATTTTTATCGTCAATTCATCAATCCTTGCTAATTTTATAAAGGAAAGTGGGGCGTTAATCGCCTCATTTTTATTGTTTATAAACAAGGATGAAATCATGAAAAATAAAATAAAAATCAGTTCGTTCACTATTGCCTTTGTTGGTGCATTATCATCAATGGGAGCGCAGGCTCATGGCTGGGTCGAGTACCCGAGTGCAAGACAAAATACGTGTTATTTAGATGGAGGATTTTGGGATAACACTATTCCAAATCAGGCATGTCAGTCGGCGTATGATGAATCAGGAGCGTTTCCTTTTGTTCAACGTAATGAGGTTGCGGCCAATGTACCAAACTATAAAGACATGGCACATGTTCAAGCCATTGTTCGTGATGGTAACTTATGTTCAGCAGGGGATAATGCAAAAGCAGGCTTAAACGTAGGTTCTTCTCATTGGCAAAAAACGGCGGTTACTTTAGATGAGAATAATCAGATTGAACTTATCTTTAATGCAACAGCACCTCACACCCCTTCTTACTGGCAATTCTATTTATCTAATTCTAATTACGATCCAACCGTTCCATTAACATGGGGTGACTTAGATCTAATTGATACCGTAGGCAATGTGCCTGTAGGGGAAGATAAGAAATACCGTATAAATATTACTCTTCCTGCGGATAGAGCAGATTCGGCCGTCCTTTATACTCGCTGGCAGCGTGAAGATGCTGCTGGTGAAGGCTTTTATAACTGTAGCGATATTTCATTTGATGGAACGGGAACTACACCTCCAGGACCGATAGATCCAGTCGACCCGCCACCATCATATTCTGATTTAGGTTATTACATTAGCCAAGGATTTGGGCCAGTAGAATCAGGCGATACGGTTCGGTTCAGAACGTTTGATGCGACAGGGGGGGAAACAACAGACATCAGTTTAGCCATTAATGTGAATAATGCGGCGACATGGTCAGCGGAACTGGCAGGGCAATTTAATCAGTTAAAAAATAAAGAATGGTTTATTGGTATTTGGCATCAAGAAATGAATCATTATATGTACGATATCAATAATATTTACGCAAACCGAGTTTTTGCACCAAGTGCAGATCTTAGTTATCAGCTTTCTTTAATTAAAGCGGATACAACATCACCGGTAGAGCCACCAGTTGAACCAACAAACGCATGGCAAGCAGGTTTAATCTATAACACTGGGGATGTTGTTAGCTATAACAATAAAGAATGGACAGCACAGTGGTGGACAAAAGGTGAAGAGCCGGGAACGACTGGAGAATGGGGTGTTTGGCGTTAATAGAAGGACATATTAAAAACTTGTTGTCTTTTAAGCTCTAAAGTTCATTTAGGGCTTAAAGAAATATTAACACGGATCAAAATTATGAAATTAATCATAATGCAATGATCTGACCAATGACTTGGATAAATAAAGGCCTTCTTTTTTAATTAAATGTAGTTTTGATTGTGGTGAATAGTGATATTCATCTATGATAAAGAAAATTTCATTAACTTCTTTTTTTATATTGTGGGCGAAAATGATTGAAACTTTTTTAAGTGATGACGAACAACTTGTATCTACTACTGATCTTAAAGGTGTTATTACTTATTGTAATGAAGCGTTCTGTCGCATTGCAGAATATAGTAAGGAAGAGCTTGAAGGTGAAAATCATAATGTTATTCGTCATGAAGTAATGCCTAAAGCAGCATTTGCAGATATGTGGAGAAATTTACAAGAGGGAAAAGCATGGCGAGGAATAGTAAAAAATAAAGCAAAATCAGGTCGATTTTATTGGGTAGATGCCTACGTTACGCCTATTTATGAACATGATATCGTGATTGGTTACCAGTCTGTGCGTGTGAAACCTAAACGTGAGTGGGTTGTTATTGCTGAAAAAGCTTATGTGGCTCTTTTAAAAGCAGAGAACGGTGGACAACAGTGGTCATTCTCAGTAAATGATACTTTGCGTTATGCGTTATTATTTGGGGCATTGACGGCTCCAGTTTTATCGACATTATCCAATTTAAATGGAGTGATGGCATTGTTATGCAGCGCGCTTCCTATGTGCATCGTGGGCCTGTTCTTTCGTCAAGAACTCATTGATACACCGCGTCAATTGAAAAAGTTACATGCGAAATATGACAGTGTTAGTCGTCTTATTTTTTCTGGCAATAATCAGTTTTCAATTGCTGATTTTCATCTGAAATTATCCTCATCTCGGATTAGAACCGTCTTAGGTAGAATGACGGACTCAGCGAAACCTCTTCAAGAATTGGCTGATAATTTAAGCTCAACGGCAATATTGGTAACGCAGGAATTAGAACAGCAAACAAAAGATATTAATCACGTTCGTATAGCAACAGAGCAGGTTAAATCGTTAGCTGATGATGTGTCATTAAGTACAAATGAGGCATATGAACTCATTAATATGACGATTAAGTCATGTGCATTAACAAAAGAAAGTATTACTCAAACCAATGTAAATTTAGAACAATTAGCGATCCAAGCGAGATCTGCTACACAAATGACAGAGCAATTGAGTACACAAGCAAAAGAAGTCAGTCAAATCATGGAAGAGATAGGTGGTATTGCTAATCAAACTAACCTCCTCGCGTTAAATGCCGCCATTGAGTCAGCAAGAGCGGGAGAGCAAGGAAGAGGCTTTGCTGTCGTTGCCGATGAAGTTAGAGCATTATCTAATCGCACTTCTAATGCAACCGTTCAGATAAAAGAAAGTGTCGCAATGATGCTGTCGACGATTGAATCTTGGCAATTAGAGATTATCTCTAACCGAGAGCAAACCGAACTATGCAATGAAATGGGAGAGGTGAGCATGCAACGATTATCTGAGGTGGATTCAATGATGCAATCAATGAATCAATTAATGACGTCAGTAGAAAGTGTAGCACACCAACAACGTCAACTGTCTGGTGATGTGAATACTTATATTCAATCTATTGCTTCAACGGCGGAGCAAAATTTAAAGACTACTTATTCAGTAAATAGCACTTCTAAGGAGTTAAAAAATCAAGTGAATGAATTTTATCAATTAGCGCAACGTTTTGAAGAGAAGTAATATCGACTACTATGCCCTTTGTTGTTAGTCAACTTTGATTAAAAGTAAGCACAGACTGATAAGCTAAAGCCTTAATGAGAGTTAAGGCTTTTTTATTGTGTATTAAAACGCCGTATTTTCTCGACATTGTGATCCAGATCTCTGTATAATCCGCGCCTAGCTTTTTCATATTTATTCATACTGTTGCACTTCATTTTTTTGGCTACATCTTAGCCTCGTAATTGACTTGTCCGTAAGCATTTAGGAATTATTTCTTTGATACAATCAAACAACATCACAATGCAATTTGGCGCAGAGCCTTTATTTGAAAATATTTCAGCAAAATTTGGCAACGGTAACCGTTATGGTTTGATCGGTGCGAATGGTTGCGGAAAATCAACGTTTATGAAAATTCTAAGTGGTGCATTAACTCCTAGTTCAGGCAATGTTTCAATGACACCGGGACAAAAATTAGGCGTATTGAGTCAAGATCAGTTTGCTTTTGAACAATACAACGTAATTGATGTTGTGATCATGGGTGACAAAAAACTATGGGAAATCAAGCAAGAGCGTGACCGTATTTATTCACTACCAGAAATGAGTGAAGAAGACGGCATGAAAGTAGCTGAGCTTGAAAGTGAATTTGCAGAAATGGATGGCTACAGTGCAGAAAGCCGTGCAGGTGATATCCTAATTCAAGCGGGTATTGATGAAGCACTTCATTTTGGTCTAATGAAGCAAGTAGCTCCAGGTTGGAAACTGCGAGTATTATTAGCACAAGCACTGTTTGCAAACCCAGATATTTTACTACTTGATGAACCAACCAATAACTTGGACATTAATACGATCAACTGGCTAGCTGGTGAGTTAAACCAACGTAAATGTACCATGATCATCATTTCGCACGACAGACACTTCCTGAACTCTGTATGTACTCATATGGCAGATATCGATTACGGTGAACTGCGTGTTTACCCAGGTAACTACGAGTACTTTTTAGAAGCATCAAGCCTGATCCGCGATCAGTTATTGGCAGGAAATGCGAAAAAATCGGCAGAGATTAGTGAGTTACAAGACTTTGTAAACCGTTTTGGTGCAAACGCATCTAAAGCAAAACAAGCAAGCTCTCGTGCAAAGAAAATGGACAAGATCTCACTAGATGAAGTTAAGTCATCAAGCCGTATGAGTCCATCAATTAACTTTGGCGAAGGTAAAAAACTGCACCGCCAAGCGCTAGAGCTTGACAATCTAGGGCATGGATTTGAAGGTAACGTACTGTTTGAAGGCGGTAACTTACTATTAGAAGCAGGCACTCGTTTAGCGGTAATCGGTGAGAATGGTGTAGGTAAAACAACCTTATTACGTTGTTTAGTTCAAGACTTACAACAAAACGAAGGTATTGTTAAATGGTCTGAAAATGCAGCGTTCGGTTACTGCCCACAAGACAGCACTGCTGATTTTGATAACGATTTAAGTATCTTTGATTGGATCTCGCAATGGCGTACAGTCAAGCACGATGACTTAATGGTTCGTGGTATTTTGGGTCGCCTACTATTCACTGCTGATGACACTAACAAGCAAGCAAGAAACTGTTCTGGTGGTGAGAAAAACCGTCTATTATTTGGTAAGTTAATGATGCAAGACATCAACGTACTTGTTATGGACGAACCAACGAACCACATGGATATGGAAGCGATTGAAGCACTAAACGACGCATTAAAAGTGTACACAGGTACATTAATCTTCGTAAGCCATGACCGTGAGTTTGTTTCTTCTCTAGCGACACAAATTATTGATGTTAAAGATAAGAAAATAGTGAACTTCCAAGGTACTTATGATGAGTACTTAGATCACCAAACTAAAATGCTACAGGTTAACATTGCTAAGTAGTCTTATTTTAAGATGAAGTATTAAGTAAATATAAAAACGCGAGACTGATGATCAGCTCGCGTTTTTTGATCTAATTCTATTCTCATTATTTATATTGGATATTTTCAGTGTCATTAATTCGCTCTAAAAAAACCACACCAGCAAACACCGTTGTGGTACTCGATTTTGAAACCACAGGCTTATCTCCAAACCAAGGCGATCGTGCCATAGAAATTGGTGCAGTAAAGCTAGAAAACGGCGTTATTGTCGATCGCTTTCAAAAACTAATGAATCCTGGTTTTAGAGTAAGCTCATTTATTGCTAACTACACAGGCATTACCAATGCAATGCTAGTCGGTGCGGATGATTGTGCAACGGTAATGCATGAATTTGCAGACTTCATTCAAGGGTGTAACTTGGTGGCTCATAATGCCTCATTTGATAAGCGTTTTTTAGATGCTGAGCTCGAAGATATTCAACGAAATTATGATGGAACGTTCGCGTGTTCATTATTGGTATCAAGACGATTAATCCAAGAGGTCTCGTCGCATAAATTAGGTGATTTAGTTGCGTATCATCAAATTGAAAATGATGGAGTATTTCACCGGGCGTTAGCCGATGCAGAAGTTACCGCCTCATTGTGGTTAGTGCAGCTAGAAACATTAGAGCGTGATCACGGCATTAAAAATCCAAGTTTTGATTTAATGTTGAAGATTGGAAAAACACCCAAAGGGTCAATCGATCTTTTTTTAAAGAAACAGGGCTAATTTTAAGCTGTCATATTCTAACAAACGCTTATGTTTCTTTCGACATCGGCGTTTTTTATTTCCAACAGAAAGCCAACTCTCTTGGTTTTTAAACTCTTTTCAATTCAGATATTCCGCTCGTTTTGTCATTACATCTTCTATTAATCAATTTTTTTTATCGTAATCACAAGACAAACTTGTTTTACATAAATAAAAGTGAGGCCTATTTTATACGTTTGGGTTGTTATAGGGATCAAATGCCTTTGTTAGGGTAGATACAGAGTGAAATAATTGCTACCAAGGTCTTAAAACAACAAAAATAAGCCCAAACTGAAAAAGTATTATTGCTATTTATCCAATAGAAAGTGCTAGTATTCTCATGCTTTAATTGGAAACTAAAATACAATGAATTCAGTTGGATAAAGAATGTTTACCATTGATATGTAATGACACATAAATTGCGTCATAAATGAAATGTCTCATCAATGGCAAACAATCTACCATATGTATGGAGCAACAAATGAGTGAGCAAATTCTCACACTACCACAATTAGGCTGGCGTCCTTATTTTCAACAACAACTGACTCTAGATGATTTAACTGATTTTCAAACTGGTCGAATTATTGAGCAACACCGAAGCAGCATTATTGTTTTGAGTGAGCAAGGTCAAGTGAGTTTATTACCACCATCAGGTGATGATCGTGTTTGTGTGGGTGACTGGGTATTGTTTGATGAAA
Organism: uncultured Aliivibrio sp.; assembly: GCF_946479765.1. Classification (GTDB taxonomy): domain Bacteria; phylum Pseudomonadota; class Gammaproteobacteria; order Enterobacterales; family Vibrionaceae; genus Aliivibrio. The sequence continues at coordinate 3,953 of NZ_CAMLHO010000061.1, read as the reverse complement.
ATCTACGAATTCAACGTGTACTAGATAGACAATCTCTGTTTGATCGTAAAGCTCCAGGATCAAAAGTGGCAACGCAATTAATTGCCGCGAATGTAGATACCGTTATGATCGTTTGCTCATTAAATAATGATTTTAATTTGAGTCGTATTGAACGTTACCTTGCTATTGCAAAAGAAGCGGAAGTTGAGCCTGTTATTGTGCTAACTAAAGCTGATTTGTGTGACGATGCAGATGATAAGCAAGATCAAGTTCAGAAGCTAAATCGAATGATGAGTGTTTACAGTGTAAATGCCCTGGATACTAATGACTTAGTTGCTCTGCATAGCTATTGTAAAAATGGCCAAACTATCGCTTTCTTAGGCTCGTCAGGTGTTGGGAAATCTACGTTGGTAAATGGACTGCTTGGATTTGAAGCGCTGAAAACCGGAGAGATCCGTGAAGATGATAGCAAAGGTCGACACACGACGACGCATCGCGCTTTAAAATTGATGCCACAAGGCGGTCTGTTAATGGATACCCCTGGAATGCGTGAGCTTCAACTTAGTGATTGCGAACAAGGAGTGAATGCAACTTTTAGCGAGATTACTGATCTTGCTGAAAAATGTCGCTTTGGTGATTGCTCTCATATTTCAGAACCCGGCTGTGCGGTTTTAAAAGCCGTTGAGTCAGGTGAACTTGAAGAGCGTCGTTTAGTTAGCTTTCAAAAATTAATGAGAGAGCAAGCGATTAATGGCGCTAGTGTGGCAGAACAACGAGCAAAAGATAAAGCCTTTGGCAAAATGGTTCATGGCGCTATCGCTGATGCTCGTAGCCGTAAAAAAGAGTATGAAACGAGCACTTATTAATTTTTTGCTAAAACAATAAATTAACAGAATAAACCGCCTGTCTATGATTGGCGGTTTTTTTGTATATATATCAGCAATTATTGCCTTGATAAGATAAAAATCGTACCATTCGTGATTATTGATTTAGCTTACAAGAGAATAGCAATATGAGCCAAGAATTAGAGATGATCACGAACCTAGAAGATCTAGAAACATTTATTGTTGCTGCTGAAAATGGAGGTTTTGGTTTAACTAACGTTGCTGGTATTGCTATGGCGACAAACAATAAAGATGGTCGTCGCTTTGTTGCGGTATTAGATGATAAGCATCAACTATTATTGTCTCGTTGGGTAACAGAAGAAGTGTTCCAAACGGGTCAAGATTTAGTACGTAATGGCTCAAGCCGTACTACTCACTAAGAGTCAAATATTTTAAAGAAAGGGGTTAAGACACTTTCAATTCGAAAGTTGGTAGCCCTTTTTTACTGCCTAAAAATCAAAGGTGCATTTTTAATGCAACAATTGTTGACGTAAATCAAACCAAGGTGGAACTACCTCTTTATTAGCATGGCTTTCGATATTGTCACTCGCTATTATTAATCATAAGAACATTAAATTAGTGAGCTAACGTATCGTTATTTATATTTCGTGATCATTTGAAGCGGTCTTCACCTAATCGCTTGTACCGTAAAGGAACCCCACAAGGTAGTCCTCTGTCCCTTTTATTATCCAATCTAGTATTAGATGAGTTAAATAAAGAGCTAGAACGTAGAGGGCATAAGTTCTGTCGATATACAGACGATTGCCAAATCTATGTGAGTAGTTAGGAAGCTGCGGAACGAGTCAAAGACTCGATCTTCGTATTCTTAGAGCATAAGCTGAAACTCAAAGTTAACCGAGAGAAAAGTGCAGCGACAAGAATAACGGAGCGCAGTTATCTAAACCACAGTTTTAGTTGCTCAGGTCAGACCCGTCTATCAACAGATGCGAAATGCTTGGAAATTAGCGATGTCAGATAAAGGTTGGTGGACACTCTCAAGAACACCTAAAGTGAATCATGCCCTTTCAAACGTAAAACTGATGGAGATGGGATTATACTCATTACTGGATGGGTATAAGGCACTGAAAATATATTAGGAACCGCCTATGCGACCCACGCTTGTACGGTGATATGAGAGGATGGAGGCAGCCTCCTACTCGATTATTTTTTAGGTGTGGTTTTTCTCATGTTTACTATAAAAATGGTCTAATAGCGAAATAGTGTTAGCGAGCTATGCAATACCTAATCAGTGGTTTAAAAGTATAGGATTGTATTCAGTAGATGAAGTGAAGATAGGCGTTCTCGTCAGGAGATAGCCGTATACGAGGTCTTTATGTGAGGGATGAAGCTAGTGATCACGCTTTAATTTAAATACAGCTAAAATTAGTCATAGCTGTATTGTTATATGAAATTAAGGCAACTCTTAATTTCATAGGATCGTTGATAGTATATGCAAAGAAGCCAAAATATGAGCAATGGCTTCAAATAATAATTAATTTATTTTTTCTAGTACTCCAGAGTCAGCATGAGCAAATGGTTTACCATAAATATGTAAGTTTGTTGTTTGAGAGTATCTCAAAATGTCTTTTTTAGACATGTCTAGTGACATTGTAAATTTAGTTGTTGTTCCGTTCTCTGTCATAAATTGACTTTCAGCAATACCTTTAGGTGAAGTTTCAAAATTTATGACTTGTCCTGATTTTCCTTCAGAAACGATACATACCGCTCTAGGTATACAATAAGAGTTATATACCATTTGGTTTTTTTTATCGTAAATTAAATATCCTCTTTGGTCATGAAATTTACCGTTATCACTTTTCCTAAAAACTTCTTGTTTGTAATAGAGGGCGGTTAAATATTGCTCACTAGCATTTGTTGCATCGGCGGCTGGTTCAAATGTAAATGTTTCATAATATGGTTCAAGCGCAGGGCCTCCTTTTCCTACTTTGCTCCCTTCTTTACCTGGAGCGACATCAACACCACCAGATTCAGTACTTTTCCATGTACCTATTAACGTACTTAGTGGACCTAAGTCTAAATTAGAAGCGATAGCAGCTTATGAAAAACTTAAAGGTGAAAAAACGATTAAAGCCAATAAGGTTAATTTTTTCATTTTAATAGATCCTTTATAAATTGTGATTACTGCTTCTTAAATGTTAAATTTATATTTAACGGTACTCTGTTTGATATTTTTATACCGCCAACAGTTTCTGCTAGTGCCGTTAAATTGTTTTCTGGTATACCAAAGTCAGCACTATCAATGATTATTGGTGTGTATGAGTTTATAGTTAGGTAATTTTCTGTTGGAACAATAATTACAGGGAAGTTAATTAATTTCGTTGTTCCATAGAATGTGACATTTGTTGGAACGGTTGTTTTTATTGGGCCATTCTTTATTTTGTCTAAGTTAAATTGGCCATCGATTTTAATTTCTGGGAATTTTAGTGAGTTAAAAAATAGTTCGTTTACACGGGAATCTCTAATTGAGATGCCGGTACTAAGACCTTTTAAGTCAACAGATAAATTAAAGCTTCCGTTATCATTAACTTTACCGGAAAGAGTATCTATCATTGCAGGTTCAACTACATACTGATTTTTTATTGTTGCAAAGTTTATTGCTGATAGGGATGGTTCTAAGGTGTAGTTTTCAGCCGCAAGCACATTCACAGATAATAATGATAAAACAAGAGTTAATGGAGTAGTTATTTTTTTCATTTTGTAATTACCTTAGTAAAAGAAGGGTTTCTTCTTGTGCATATTATGTTCAATTTTGTTATTTACATAGGGAATTAAATCGATAAGTGTCATCGTTTTTTTTAATCTATTAATAGTGACATTTTCAATAAATTTAACTTTACTTTCCCATGTCTTTATGTTTTCCTGTTAGAGGTAGCATTTTAATTCAAGCAAGGTTGTTGCAAGAAACTAGTTTAATATCAAGATCTTGCAATCTTTTATGTCATTTAGTAGTCAATGACCAATTCTGAATTTAAATGGAAACACTTATTGGGCAACAGATATTACCAATATTCATAGTAAGCGCTTAACTAACCACACATATCAATATTAAGCATGCTTTGCCATAGTCTC
>NZ_CAMLHO010000060.1 GCF_946479765.1 uncultured Aliivibrio sp. | reverse complement strand
TAATTTTCTAATATGGTTTTTTCCATCTCAGTAATCATTATTAGAAATTTCTATAATTCATTTTTTCATATTGTTAATTTCTCCGTCTATTCAATATAATTTATGTTATCTCTAACACATATAAGTTATAACACAACTATTTATAATTACAACATTTATTTATTATAATTTTTTATATCGCTAATTGCTATATCTTATATTCGGTTATTGCTAACCTATAATTAGTATACCACATATTTATATATAGTCAATACTTTTATTTATATTTTTTATATATGTAATTTGTAATGTCTATAATTGTTATTCCTGAATTTTTATATTCTCATACATTTAATACAAGTCTCATATAAGAGGAGGAGGGAGAGAGGGAGAGAGTAGAGAGGGGGAAAGTATTTTTACTTCCCACACGCCGCCGGCAAGCATAAGGCTATGGTATCACGTTTTAAGCGAAAAGTCAAATCTATATTTTAGGCAAGTCATCGAAGGAGGAGCGAGAATTATTTTTTAGAGAGGAACGGGGCGGGTTTAAAAAGGGGTTGGGGGGTGTTGCTCCAACTTATGATATAATTTAACAATAAGGAATTATATGGGTTTAAAAAATAAATTGATTATAGATTTAAAAAAGTTAACTACTAATGAAGCTATTGCTCTAGTAGATAAGTACCTTTCGGAATGTGGGGAGATGCCTTTGTTTTCTGGGTTGTTGTTAGATGTGGGAATTACCAGAGATGAATATGATAAGGTGACTGGTGAAGCTAAGAAGGTTTTTGAAATGTTTAAGTTTGATTTAGAAGTGGCTATGGAGAAAATGTTAAGGTATCAGGAGAATTTAAAAAGGGACAAGTACAATAAGATTATTGTTGATTTGAAATATATAGAGTGGTTGTTAAAAAAGAGCAACCCATCTTTCTGGGGTGATAATTCTAAAAAGGTTGAAGTGAAAAGTAATTTGGTTAAAAATGGTAATGTGTTTTCTATTGATAATGAGAGTGGTTTCACATTGACGGAAACTCAAAAAGAGAGCAACAATTAATGTTTATTATTAAAGACTATACTTATTTATTTGAAATCTTTAAAGCTATAAAAAATAATAAGCCTTTTCCTGTAAATGAAATTCACTTAGTTGGAGGAAGGTTATCTGGAAAGACTGTTTCGGTTCAGGGTGTGTTGGGTATAATATCAAGCTTACCAACAAAGATAGCAATTTATGCTCTAAGGAACTCTGTAAAAGATAGCTCGGAGTTGTATACAGATATTGTTGAAGCTTTTGAATTTTTTGATTTCAAATTTTCGGCGACCGGCACGAAACAAATTATTAGGTTGGGTAGTAACAAAATAAGGGTTATCGGTTTAAATACAATGGCTAAAGGTAATGTTGCTAAGAAGTCTGGTTTAGCTAAGACTAATGCTAAATATATTATTAGATATTGAGAGGAAGCATATGAGTTTTCTGAGACAGATAAAATGTCTATTAGAGAAGCTGTTCGTTCTATTAGCGACGAGGAAACTTATATCTTAGATATTTTTGTTTGTAACCCTTGAAGTAAAGGACACCCTTATATTGCTTATTTAGGTGATTTACAACCTTGGGACTTAGCTAAATTAAAATCTTGTGGAAGTCAATTTGGTATTAGAGAAATTAAGGTTGGTGAAGGTGACGAACAAAGAACAAAGAAAATAGCTATTCACTATACTAATTGAAGGGTTGCTAAAGATGTATTAGCTGCCGACCAAATAAAGAACATTTTAAATACTTGAAAGATAGATAGAAATAGAGCATTGACTACAGACTATGGGCTTCCAGGTTATGAGAATGGAGCAATCTATACTCACTTACTTCATCATATAGGTGGTTCAATTTGAAAAGAACAAGACCAGATATTATGTGGTGGAGATTATGGTTGAAGTAATAGAGCAAGTGGTGGTAAGACTGCCTTCTATTTTACAGGTTTTAGTTATGGTTCTGGTATGGACGTTTATGGTGAATACTATCACGACAATTCTAAAATTCAAAAGAATACAAACTTATTAGCTACAGAAGTAGTTCAATTCTATATTGTGATGATGGAATGGTATTGTCGTAAAATTCACGCATTTAAGCCTTTTTATATTAAAGTTAGAGTAGATAATATGGCTCAAGGTTTAATTACTTTATTGAATAACGAAGCTCAAAAAAGAGGCGTTAGCTCCTGATTGTATTTTATGAAAAGTAGAAAGTACCCAATTCAAGATAGAATTGTTTTAGAGCTATCTGCTTTAGGTTCACAAAATATAAGAGTATCAGCCAAAGAGACACCTTATCCTGTAGTTCATTTATTGAAAGAGTTTGAAATGGCTCGTTATGAAGAACTTGATACTCAAAAAAGAGTAAAAGAAGCCGACCATTGTTTGAATGCTTTAGAGTATGGTTTTGAACCAATTCAATACCGTTGATTAAAGTACTTAGGCAATACAGAAAAGCTTAAACACGTTTCTAAGGAGAATGTATGATTATAGAAAGACAAGATATAAATGCTGAGGCACAAGCAGAACAACCATATGATAGGTTTGTTGTTTCTATGAGAAATGTCTTAGCTAAAAAAAACGCAATGAATATAATGGGTAATGGAATCACTTTTTCAAGCCCTGATAAAGCATTAGTAGATAAATTTAGAGATATAGATAGATACACTAATTTTGATGAACTTTTTTATGATTTAGAAAAGGAAATTAGTTTAGTAGGTAGAGCTATTTTAATTATCAATAAAGATAATGAAGGTGAAATTAGAATTAATAAAACAGATGTTAGATACTTAAATGGTGTAGCAAAGGTTTTCTATATAAATAATTTAGCTGTTGTTTATCAAAGGGTAGTATTAGATAATGCTTCTTATGTTGTGAAAAGTGTAGTTGATAATAAAGAAGTAAATAATACTTTCTATTCTGGTGAATATGAAAATGGTAAATTACAAGATATTATAATATTAGCTGAAACTAAAGAGCTTGAAAAAAAATTAGGTATTCCTAAAAGGTGAGTTCACAATTTAGGTTTTTTACCAATTATAGAAATGACTAATATTCCTATTAGACAAAACTTTTGAAACCCAAGTCAATTTGTTACTTTAGCTGATTGATATTACGCTCAGCAATTCGAACAAACTGCTTGGTCGATACTAAAGAATTTAGAGAAAGAGCTTGAATATAACCATAGTAGAATTATTGTTGAAAATGCTTCACAAGAGATTATTCAAAGTTTAAGATATGCTAATCAAAATTCATCTATCTCTAATGTCTTTGGTGATTATATTATTGAAGGTGAGAATGGAGCTAATATTAAAGTTCAAGCTGGTGTTCCTGACTTGAATCAATATAATAATGCTTTTATTAGCATAATGAATTTATATTACAAATTCTCAGGTTCGTCTGCTTTTGCTGTAAGTGGTGGAGCTCAAAAGACTTCTGCTGAAACAAGTTCAATGGCGTCGGAAACACAAGAGATGAATACATTTAAAATCAAAAATAGAATTAGAGTAGTTAGTGATTTATTAGCTAAATGTTTTCACGCTGATGGTTTAATGGACTATTATGGTGATTGAAATTTTGAAGTTAAGATACAAGGTAACTTACAAAAAGATGAGACTGTATATATGGATAACTTAATTAAACAAATTCAAATAGGAGTTATTTCTATTCCAGAAGCTATTTCTCAATTAAGAGGAATTAGTTCGGAAGCTGCTAAAATTATATTCGAGGAAATATCTAAGTTCAATGAGGAAAATGATATAACAACTACCGGAGATGCTGATGGTGAAGCTGATGGCGAAGGTAATGGTGAGAAAAAACCTAAAGATGATAAAGGTGGAGCTCCAGAGAAAAAGAAAGATACAAAAGATGAGTAATGAACTAAAGATAAAAAACGCCACAAGGAAAGCTAAGCTTGATAGTGATGTAAAACTATTCGAGCAGTCTGTTGTTCTTGTACCATATTTAGCTTCAGGTTATATTGACTACACAAACAAAGGTGCTGTTTCTACACAACAAAATATTGACGACCACGAAACTTTTAAAAGAGTTTGAAGTGGTAATGATGCTTTCATTCTTACTTGAAAAGATAGTGTTACTTTCGTACAAGACACAACAACTAAGATAGTTGAAACAAGATATTCTTTAGGTGAAGTTATATTAGGACAAATCATAGGAGATGATAATTATGGTGAAGTTAATAATGATGAAAGCTTTAGTGATTATAAATCTCAACAAGTTAAAGGTAATTTAAGATTAAGAGTTAATGCTAATACTTTTAGAATGGACGATAACTATTTATTATATTTTTATAAAATTCCTGAGTTATCTGGAAGTCAATTATATAGAATTATGAATTTGACTAAAAGCTATCTTGGTAAAGATGAAGTTTCTTATATTGTTGAACTTGCTACTATTAATCAAGAATTTTCTAGTACAGGTAAAGCTAAACAGCAAAATGTTATGCCTTCTGCTCCAGGACAAGGTTATCTAGAGTGTATAGTTTACAATGAAGGTGAAATTGATTTAACTGGTTTAGAGGAAGGTATAGATTACTACAAGCTATACGATAGAATTATCACAGCTGATAAAAATAAAACATTAAACTTTAACCCTGTAAAAAAAGTAGTGGTTAAAGCTTTTGGTGCTTGTATCTTTTCTAATATTTCATTTGAAGTTAGGAGAGTAGAACAAGGTAAATCGTTTACTCAATTTGGAGAACCAAGACAAGCTTTTCCAATTAACTTAGCACCAGCTACAACTCCTACATTGTTTCGTTCTCAACAACCAGAGTCAAACTTCTACTGAGGTAATTTTACTCCTACTTTAAAATTTTGAAAAGATTTAATGGCTACTATCAAAGATAGTTTAACTCCAGTTAATCAATGAGACTTTCAAGGTTTTTTAGTTTTTAGACAAAGAGAATTAGACAAGTCAAATGCTTTGGTTAATGTTTCAACTTATAGCATTTATAATAATCAATTATTTGGTTTTAGTAAGGTCGACCCTATTACTGGAGAACCAGTTTTTACACCTTGAAAATTTAATTTAGGTGTAGATAAAACATATGATACAAGTTTAAATTATGGTTGTGAACCAACTTATAAAATTAAGAATGAGGAAATAGCTATTCACGATAGAATGTTCCATAGCTATTGAATTCAAAAAAAATATAGAACACTTCCCATGAGTGCTGAAAGCTGTTTAGGTTTCGGTTCTCTTTTAGGTTTTGCTATTGGTGCTGCTGTTACTAAGGGCTGAAAGCAAGCAGTTGTTTTAGCTACAATAGGAATAGTTGCTTCATTAGCTCAAAATCTATTTAGAATTCCAATGGAAGGTTTTTTAGGTTTTATTCCTACAGCTTTAGTTGATATGAATAAGGACCAGTTCCCAACTGGTGGAGTTGATAATGTTGATAAAATTCCATTTAATACAATTAACTCAACAAGTAGCGAAAGTCCTTCTAATGCTTTTTTTAGTGGTTCAACTATGACTACTGCTTTTACAGCTGACTTAACAGATGAATTTATTAGTTCAAGATTACCTGCTAAGTTTTTAAACACTTCTAATATAGGACAAGATAAATATGTTGATGGTACTTATATACTTCCATCAAGAGAACCATTCCTTTTAAATGGAGATACTACTTTAATAGAAATGTCTCCTCAATATGGTTTTATTGTTGATAGCTTTAATATTCAAGCTTTATTTGATGGTGAATATTCTGTAGAGTTTTTAGATGTTAATGATAATGTTATTTGAAGTGGTATCTATCAAAGTGAAGCTAAATTTACTAAGTCCTTAAGAGAAATTAATACTTGAAAGAATACTTCTATTTTCGGTAGAGAGAATATGTTTATTGGTGAACCTATTCCTTACCCATTAGCTCCACCAGCTCCAACTGGTTTATCACCTGATTTAAGTGAGATAGAGAAATCAATAAGTATTAGGACTGTAGTTCAAAATGTTTACAATGAAAATAAAAAAAGGAGATTAGATGCTTTAGCTAAATTAGAAATTAATAAACCTAATTACTTTGATAGAGATTTTGCTATTTATAGTGGAAATTTAATTTTTCAAACAATAGATGTTAGAAAGGGTAGACTTAACCCAGAGACAGAAAACTATAATTTACTATTCAAGTACAATAAGATTATTAAGGACTGAGAAACATTTAAATACTATTTTCCAACTTGTTTATTTACTTGTTATGCTGAAGTTAGTGATAACTTATCTGGAGCTACTAATACTAATTCATACACATACAAATTTAATATGGACGATAGTATTAAAAATAAAGAAATAGAGGCAGAAAAGTTTAGAGCTACTTATAGCTTTAATAAAGGTGATTTTGCTGAGTATAGATTTACAAATAGAAATAATATGTATTCTAATGAAATCTTTTTACAAGTTACTCCAAGAGTAGGAGAAGGTGTTTTTTTTAGAATAGTTAGTAGTCAAAAGGAATATGGTAGAGGAAACTATTTTAATTGAAAAGAAACATTTAATAATCAATTTGTTTTTAATGCCTGAGAGTATAATAAGAATTTTGTATCTCAAGCTATTGATAGATTCACTATTAAAGTAATTCCAAGAAAATAAAAAATATGGTAATATTAAGATATGTGAAACTATCACAGTAAAAAATAGGAGTTAGTTAATGTTAACACAAGAACAAAAAGACGCTATAGCAGCTGCTACGAAAGAAGCAGAAGCTAATAGTGGAAAAGCAACTGGAGAAGGTGAAGCAACTTTCACTCAAGAACAGGTAAATAAGATGATAGCTGAAAGATTAGCAAGAGTAAAACCTTCTAATGATTCACTATCAGCGGCAGATATTAGAATGTTGAAAAAAGAAAACGAACAACTTAAAAAAGAAAATCGTATTCCTGCTATCAAAGAAGCTTATGCGAAAGCTGGTGGAAAAGATGGTAAAGAATTTGATGACTTTGTTAAATTGAACGATGACTTATTCGAAGTCCAAGATTTAAAAAAATCTATGGAAGTTCTATCAAAAGAATTTAAGTGAGCCTTCGGTAACAGAGATAACTCTGCTAATAAAAACGATGGAATACTTAATGAATGATTAGGACAAGAACCTGGTGAAACTTTTGATGGTTCAAAAGATGCTTTCAATAATGCTTTAATATCTCATTTCAAAAAAAAATAATTAAAGGAATTAAATATGGCGATACTTCAAGGTATTCAAGGTATGTTTCTTAATGATGGAGCTGGTGGAAAAATCGCTCTTGATATTAATAGACGTGTCCTTACAATTTTAAATTCAGGCAGATTATCTTTTCTAACTTGTACCATTAATGAAGCTCAAGCAAGAGCTGGTACTGTTTGATTCGATAAACCTGAAATCATACAAAATGAGGAGTATGTAGCTAACTATAATACTCCATCAACAACTGCTGACGGACAGGAACCTACTCCTCCTGCTCCAGCTGGTGGTGGTAAAAATTATTACCAAACTCCAGTATCAGGGCAAATAGCTATAAACATTGATAAGACAAGAGCAGCTGGTTATCAAGTAGAAACATTTGACTTAGTTTCTTTAGCAAACCCTAATGCTATATTAGGACAAATTGCTTCATCTTTAGCTATGGCTATGACTAAGCAACTAAATGCTACATTCTTACAATACTTAGTAGATTACTTTGCTGGTGCTGGTTCTAAGCAAATCACAGCTTTAGATGTATTAGATAAGGAAGCTTACAATACTCCAGAAGCTTGTAGAGCTGACTTAGATAAACTAACTAAAAGATTAGCAAGATTCACTCAAATTTACGATAAAGAAAAAGCTGGAATTGATGGCGGTCAATTTGTTACTGTTACAAGTCCAATAGTTCACGTAAATATGATGAACGCATTTTGAAATCAACAAGGTTCTTTACCTATGTTATTAGGTAGAGAAAAGTACTATGTTTTCCAAGACATAATTACTATTCAAGATGGTATGCTTCAAAATAAAATCTTAAAGGGAGAATCTTTCTCTAAAGATACTGATTTAGATACATCTACATTAGCTGCTTTTATGATTCATAATGAAGCCATAGCAATGCCTATAGTTTATAATGGAACTTTTAATATGGTGAACCAATTCAATGGTAACCCTTTATTCTTAGCTAAATATAAATATGGTATTGGTTTAGTTAGACCAGATTTAATATGAGCTTTTACAGGAACTGCTTTAGCTCCATTTAAAGCAACTAAAGAAAAAGCTGGTAAAAAAGCTAAATATAAAGCTAATGCTGTTTATGAAAGTGATGGCGCTATTGCTGGTGAAACAGAAGCTGAAGTTATGAAAAACTTAGCAGGAGTTGAAAAATAGTAGCTACAAAATAGCTATTATTTTTTTTATGAGCGCAAACTTAGTTACAGAGACAGTAGCAAACTTATTCTCTAAAGAATCATTTAAACTATTAAAATTTAAGAGTAATGAAGTTACAACTAAAATAATTGAAAACACTTTAGACAATATGAAAGCTACAAACAATAGTGGTAAAGCTAAAACTTTAAGAAAGTTCTATGATAAGCTAGATGAGCCTTCTAAACTTCAATTTGCTAAAAACATTAGAAAGAAAAGTGAAACAAGTGAAACTATTGGAGCTTATGTTTTCAAGATAGAAAAGAATGTAAATCTTATTACAAAGAAAATGTTTAAGTCTAAAGGTAAAGGTGAACTTTTAACTACAGAGGAAAAGCAGTTTGTTGAGGACTTCAGTTGTTTCTTTATGAAAATGAATGTTCCTATCAAAGCTATTCATTCAAGCTATATTTTAACAGCTTCTTATGATTGAACTGTTAGAGAGTTATCTTTAACTATGATTAGAGGTAGAGCTTCTTACAAGTTCTATAATGTTCCTAAGGAAGTATGAATACACTTATCAACCTTACCAGCTAAGGCAGGAACTTATTGATGAGACCAGTGATTCAAATATACTATAGCTCCAGCTCACACAATTAGAAGTCAAACAAGAAAGCACGTTGTTCCTAAAGCAAAACAAAAAGCAAGACAACAACAAAACTTCAAACCGAAAGGAAAGGCAAATTAATATGAATAAAAAATGAGGGAATATCGACCCAGATTTCGATAATGATAATACCATTAATGGTTGAAAATTAAAAGTTTTAGATGTAGAGTTCTTTAGATTAGAACGTCCTAATATGTCGTCTTTTGATACTGATGAAATACAAACAGCTATTAATTCATCTTTAGCTCTTTTAGATGCTGAATGTAATGGACTAATTCAAGAAGTTTGATTTATTACAGATGTTGAAAGTAAGTTCTACAGAACTGGAAAAGAAAAGAATTACATTAGAGAAGCTGCTATAATGCAGACGCAATACTTTATTAATTTAGGTAATGACTATACTGATGGCTCTACTTCTTTTAATGCTTCTGGTATTAGTGCTTCTTTTCAACGTCCATTAGATAAAAAGAATATAGCTCCTGGAGTTTTCATTCTACTTCAAAAAGGTAGAGTGTATGAACTTCAATCTTATGACTTAGGTGGAAATAACTTTGGTAAAAAACCAACAGCTAATAGTTTAGTTAATTACGTTCAATTCGGTGTAGGAGATGTAAGGTATGTAACTTATAATCAAATGCCTTACAACAGACAAGAAGGCTCTCTTTTATATGTTGAAAAAGGTGAGATTAAATTCTTTACAGTAGAACAATTAGATTTAACTGTTCCAAGAGCTTATTTGCTATGAGATAAAGCTACTAAGAGCTTCGAGGACATTCACGATGTAAAAGATATAGCTTTCTTTGGTAATCAATTAGATAATGCTATTACAAGACAAGAAGCAGAGGAACTAATTGCTGCTTCTCCATCAGGAGTATCAAAAGAATACGTTGATGATGGTTTAGCATTAAAACAAAATACATTAACAGCCGGAACAGGTATTGATATCACAGATAATGTTATTAGTTCTACTGGTGGAGGTGGTAGTGGTGATGTAACGTTAGATACAGCACAAAACATTACCGGTATAAAAACCTTCACTAATGGAATAAAAAATAATCTTGTTGAAGTTGATGGTAAATCTTTAATAATCAAAAACTCAAATACAGCAGCATCATATTTGGAGGTCGAAAGTGTTTATTCTGGAAGCGGATATAAAAATTGATTTGGAATCCAACTTTTTAGAACAACCGGAACATCAAGATCGAGACTAGCAAATTTAGAAATAAGACAAGATGACGGATTATATATTGCTTGTGTAAATGATGTATCAATTCAAGGTTCTAATATTAAATTTAATAATGTAAGACTTCAACAGGTGGGAGCACCTACTGCTGACTATGACGCAGCAACTAAAAAATATGCTGATGATGGTTTAGCATTAAAACAAAACAAACTTACTGCTGGAACTAACATTACTATTACTGATGATGTTATTAGTGCTACAGGAGATGTTACTCTTGATACAGATCAAACTATTACAGGTGAAAAAACTTTCGAAAAAGGAATATTTTTTGAAAAAATAGCAGAAGGAAAAAGTGATACTAAAATTGAAAATAGTCGTGGTGCTCTTGTATTTTACGATAGGGGAACATTAGCACTGAAGTTAAGTTCCACACAAGTAGTTTTTGCTAATCAAAGGTTATTATATATTGGTAACCCAACAGATGCTACAGATGCCGTTAACAAGAGATATGCTGATAATGGTTTAGCATTAAAACAAAATACATTAACAGCCGGAACAGGTATTGATATTACTGGTGATGTTATTAGTTCTACTGGTGGAACTGGAACAGGAGATGTTACTCTTGATACAGATCAAACTATAACAGGTATAAAAACTTTTTCAAACGGTTTAAATACTAACCTATTAGAAATAAATGGAAACCCGTTAATTATGAAAAATTCAGGAGCAGGTAGTGCTTATTTCAAAATAGAACAAGTTTATAACTCTGGTTATAAAAATTGATTTGGTCTAAATTTTATAAGGACTGAAAGTGGAACTCAAATATTAACATCAGTTATTGAAGTACGTCAGGATAACAGTTTATATATAGTAAGTACTAATGATTTATTGTTTACTGCGAACAATATTAAATTTGGTAATGCTAGATTACAAGGAGTAAGAACTCCAGCAGCAGATGATGACGCAGCAACTAAAAAATATGCTGATGATGGTTTAGCATTAAAACAAAACAAACTTACTGCTGGAACTAACATAACTATTACTGGTGATGTTATTAGTTCTACTGGTGGAGGAGGTGGAGGTGGTACTCCATCCAATATGGTTACTACAGATACAGCACAAACAATTACAGGTATAAAAACCTTCACTAATGGAATAAAAATTAATGGTGCTACAACTATAACTGGTGCTACAACAATGGACAGTTTAAGATTAAACGATAAACTAACGCTTACTAGGGGACTTGCTATCACAGGTAGTACATCAATCTCCGGAGGTACTCTTAATATGGGTAGTAGGAAGATAATGGATTTAGGTGCTCCAACACTAGACGCTGACGCAACAACTAAAAAGTATGTTGATGATGCTATCGCGGCCGCATTAAGACCTTATCGAAAGGAGAGTTAAATGAAAAAAAGAATAAAGAATTACTTTACTAAAAGGCTAAATAAAAAGATGAACCAAGAAAAAGTTGGTGAGTATAAGTATTTTAAATTAGCTAATGGTAAATTCTTATTGAAAACTGATGATGATATCATTTTTGATAGTCAATTTGAACTATTTGAATTTATTAGTAATTCAGTAGACTTACAAAAAAAAGTTATTGCTAAGAAAGACGAAGCTAAATAAAAAAAAGACTACACCATTATAGTGTAGTCTTTTATTTTTATATGGTCGGAAATGAAGGACTTGAACCTTCGACCCCTTAGCCCCAAACTAAGTGTTCTACCAAGCTGAACTAATTCCCGATTTAAGGTTAGGGCGGAATGGAATCGAACCATACGCATCATAGAGAGAATCTCTATAGTCTTACCACTTGACGACACCCCAACCTAAAATACGCTTTCTCTTTCGAGTTCAAACCTATTGGTATGAGTATATTATAACATAAATAGAAAAAACACAACACCGACGGAGAGAAGGGTTGTGTTTTTTCTGTAACAAAAATAAAATGGAATTTTATAATAAGAGACCGCACCTATACTCTCATAGAGGTTTTTAAACCTCGGTGCTTATTAATAGTATATATTAATTCTTTTTATTTTTCAAGCTTTTTAATCTTTTTTTGATATCTAATGTTAATTGTTCTAAGAACATTATCACTACTTCTTTATCGTGAGCGTAATTGTTTTGATTACGTATTCATTCTATAGTATCTTTGATATCTACTAAGAGCTTCTTACATTCATGAGTTGTTAAGTCTTTAGTTAGTCTTGGTAATTCATTAGGCATTTTTCTTAGCTATCTTTCTTGCTTCTTTTTTAAAGTGTTTACCAATTCTATAAATTCTATGACTTATTAATTGTTTCTCTAAAGAAGTATCGTAGCAGTCAGTACATATTCTAAAGTTCTTATGAAGGCTATCAATGTCCTTAGCACAATGTAAGCAAATTAAGCTTGTTTCTATTCTATTATTTTTCATCTATTTCTCTTTCTCAGTCTAACACTGTTTCATCTCTTTGTTTTTCGAAGTTATTTATAGCTTCATTAACTATATTATTTTCTATAACTGGTACTGGTTCTATAACAGGCATCTCATTTAAAAATGGCTTTCTTTCAAATGAACTCATATCTAATGGTAATTTAGGTTTAGGAAAAGAGGCTTCAGTATATTCTAAACCATCTTTAGATGTCTTACTTCATTTTAAGTTAGTTGGTTTAGCTATGTCGTCCTCGGCCTTCATTATTCTAAACCCTCCATTAGTTGTCTTAACTAAATTAGCTGGAGTTGGTAATACTACTATTTCCTTAACATCTAAGAAGTAAAATCTTTTCTTACCTAAATCTAATGGGTTTTCTGTCTCATTCATTCTTGGTAAATAGCTTTCTAATTCTATAAACATTTCATTCTTTAAATTTTCTACTATATCTTTATCTCAAGACGAACAATTAAACCCCTCCATTCTACCACCTATCACTATGTCTAATAAGAAATTAACTTTCTTGATAGTCATTGGAGATCCATTTGGGTGAAGCCTAGGGTTTCCATCTTTATCTTTTTTATTGAACTCATGAACTTTTACAAATTTTACAAGTCCTTCTACTTTAGTCTTATTCATTTTCTAACTCCTTAGGTTCTAAATTATCTTTAACAATAATCGTATCTTTTGTTTTTTCTATCACTTCTCTATTTCATTGCTCTACATCTGTATAGGGCATTCCATTAAACTCTAATGGAAATAATCTTTTAAGTCCAACACTTAATGCTGTCTTTTCCATCATAAAGTTTCTTTTAGAAGCTCATAATGGACTTTTTTGATTATATCATTCACCTAGTAAGAACTCCATTCTTAAAGGTATCTTTCTATCTTTTCTATGTCCTACAAACACACATACTTTATTAGCAGCTGGTTGGTCGGCTGGAGCTTCTTTTCAAAATACTTCATAACCATCAAATTGTGGAAAGCTTTCTGCTCTTTTAAGAATCACTTGATAAGATACAAAGATACTTAAATCATATTGTTCTCCATTAGCTGATGGTGAGCTTTTTCTAAATGGTACAGCAAAGATTTCATCTTTAATAGGGTTAAGTTTATTGATAATACACTTCTCTATAAATAGCTCTTGTTGTGCCTTAGATAGCTTATCACTTAAATTCAACATTGATATTGCTTTTTCAATATAAGCTTTATCAATTATTTCATTATTATTTATTAGCTTTTTTTCCATTGTTATTTTCCTTTTCTTTCTTTAC
>NZ_CAMLHO010000059.1 GCF_946479765.1 uncultured Aliivibrio sp. | reverse complement strand
CTTGTTGTACACCATCCATACTTAACGCGCGGATTGCATTTGCTAAATGTTTACGGTTCATAATGATTAACTCGAATATTTGAATAAAAGAAGGGCCGATAAATATCAGCCCAATTTGAAATTATGTATTAAAGCTTAGCTGCGATCATTTCTTCAAGCTTGCCTTGGTCAACCGCAAAGTTACGGATGCCTTCAGCCAGTTTCTCAACCGCCATTGGGTCTTGGTTGTGGTCCCATAAGAACTCAGCGTGAGTCATTGCAGCTGGACGTTCTTTGTTGCCGTTAGTATCAATCAGTTTCTCAACCACTTCACCCGTTGCTTCTTCAAGCTCTTGAAGTAGGTTAGGGCTGATAGTTAGGCGGTCACAGCCTGCAAGTTCAAGGATTTCACCAATGTTACGGAAGCTTGCGCCCATTACTACGGTGTTGTAGCCGTGTTCTTTGTAGTAATCGTAGATACCAGCAACAGAGATAACGCCTGGGTCTTCGCTTGGTTCAAAATCACGACCTTCTTTTGCTTTGTACCAGTCCATGATGCGACCAACAAAAGGAGAGATTAAGAATACGCCAGCTTCAGCACATGCACGTGCTTGAGCGAAAGAGAATAGAAGTGTTAGGTTACAGTTGATGCCTTCTTTTTCTAGAACTTCAGCCGCGCGGATACCTTCCCACGTTGACGCTAGTTTAATAAGAATGCGATCGTTAGTGATGCCTGCATCGTTGTACATTTTGATAAGTTGGCGAGCTTTTGTGATGCTGCCTTCAGTATCGTAAGAAAGACACGCATCTACTTCAGTAGAGATACGGCCTGGTACAACTTTAAGGATTTCTTTACCGATGCTAACAGCAAGCATGTCACACGTATCTTGCACTTGCTGTGCTTTATCGTTGCTTTGCGCTTTTGCGTATTCAATAGAAGCATCAATCAGTGGCGCGTATTCTGCGATTTGAGCTGCTTTTAAAATTAGAGAAGGGTTAGTGGTTGCATCTTCTGGTGTGTATTTTGCGATTGCTTCAATATCACCAGTGTCTGCTACTACTGTTGTTAGTTTACGAAGTTGTTCTAATTTAGTTGTCATACTACTTACCCTTACTGATCACATGCTATTTAGCATCATCTTTGAAAGTTCGTTTCGCTGCCACCGCTTCAGTTGATACTGAACAAATGCGATGGTAGTGAACATTTGATATATTGATAATTGAGTTTTCTGAGCAAGATGTCAATGGTAAATCGAAGATAGTTTGAGAATACATGGATTTTTATGTGAATCTTTGAGGGAGATCGTTTGCGCAAATTTTCAAACCGTTTAGAGAGGCCATTAATTTGATGGGTGAATAAAGAAAGTCAGGATTAATAAGGCAGAGAGGCCAATTATGATGAGTGGCGAGTTAAGAAAGATAACTAGAAAAAAGGCTGGCAATATATTGATGCCAGCCTGAATTGGTAGAAGTTTATTGGAAAGATAAATTGTTATAACTTCTCAAGTTCAGAAGATGATCTTGAATGTTTATTTGCCATAGATAGTTTGTTTTCTACCGCGCTAACAATTTGTTTTATAGAGCTATTATCACTATTTTTAGCGTATTTCTTCTGGCTTATCTGTGTGATTAACTGTTTGATACCAACAACATCAATGTTTTGCTGAGTCCACTGCTCACTGTGGTCAGCAAGGATTTGGTGGGCAAGAATAGTATTGTTATTATTTAACGCGGCAATAAGTGCTTTATTGTCATTGTTTAGTGTATAGGTGGTTTTATGGATGACAGTGTTTTCTTTGCGATTTTTTGTGCGGTTAATCATCCAACCTAAAGCGGTAAATAACCACAGAAGAGCAAAAGCCAGTGTTGTATATGGCCAAAAACCATGATCAACTTCACGTTTTATTGTAATTTGTGGTTGCGCATTTGTTTGATGCTCGATCTTTTGCTCACTAATTTGAGTGCTTGGGGTCACTGTTAATGTCAATGAATCCAATTTTGCTACCTCAGATTGTCGTGTTTTACTGTTCCACCATTGAATAGAAACGGCAGGTAAAGTCACAGAACCACTTGTGTGCGGGATGATCACTTGTTTAATAGTCATCACACTGTTTCCTTGGCTATCCGTACCAATGACTGGTTTTTCATCGTACATACGAACCGATTTAGGATAATCAATATCAAGCTTTGGCAACTTCTCTGGTGGTACGTCAGCCATCATTAAGGTGATTTGACGAGTAATCGCAGTACCCGCTTCTACTTTGGTATCAGATAATGGCTTCCCATCAACTAGCCATTGCTGGCCTAGTTTTAAATCCGTAGTCGGTAACCAAGTACCAGTAAAGTCGGCAGGTTTGGCTAACACGGTAAGTTCGTATTGTTTTGGCACAACATTCAGTGGAATTAACTTAGTACTACGACCATAACGGTCAGTTTGCACTAATCCACCAGTAAAGGCTAAGCCATCAAAATGTAATTTACCTGCTTGGCTTGCACTGACACTGAAGGCTTGTTCAACCACTGTGGCTTGCAGTCCATCAATCACTGTTTGGTATTGTTTGCTTTCACCAATAGGAGAGAACTCAATACCAGCTCCTTGTGGTGTGATGATGTTTGGATCTTTTAAACGACGAATATCCGCAAAGATAGCAATCTTGGCATCAAATTGAGCACTCTCACCTTCATACAATTCATCTTTAGTTAGCTCACCGCTGACTTTAATGACATCGCTGCTTTTTGGTGCGGTAGCGTCTTTAGTTACTCTAATTGTTATAGGATTGGTTTTTTGACCTGCCACCGCCATGCTTGGAATGGTTAATGTGCCCATTTTTGTCGGGGCAATAGAAACAGTCCACTGACTCTGTACACTGTAGTCGCCATTGACTAATGAACGTGAGCTACCAAAGCTAACTTGGCCACTGCGAAAATCAGGCGCGAGTTGGCTAGGGTCAAATTTACTTTGGTCTGCACTTTTATCAACAGAGATCATTAATTGAATCACTTCGTTTTCAGTGATTTGATTTTTGCTGACCGTCGCAATAGCTTGCGCGTAACTTGCTGAGATACCACTAACGCATAATGCGGCAAATAAAATCGCTTTTTTGATTAGCGCTGTCTTTTTCATAGAAGCTTTCATTGTCGAACTCTTTACAGTAGAGTAGGGACTGATTTGTCTTATACTCATTTTAATTACCATTCATTCTCAGAAGCTTGTGGCGCTTCTTGCTGTTTAGCTTGTAAATACAATAGGGCACGCAATAGTTCGTCTTCTTTTGCACCAGATTGCTCTAATTTTTGTAAACGAGGATCGGTTTTAATTGCATCACTGTCTGCCTTTGCCTGTTGTGATTGCATTTGAGCTTGCTGCTCTTTCTCTTCGTCTGATTTAGGTTGCTTATCGTCTTTGTTCCGAGCTTGTGCGGCTTGCTCTTTGTCTTTCTTCTCTTGTTCTTCTTTAGCTTGATCTTTCTGTTCCTTAGTTTGAGAAGAAGCATCGGACTTATCTTGCTTATCAGACTTTGATTCATCATCCGATTGAGATTCATTTTTCTGCTGATTCTGCTGATTCTGCTGTGAATCTTTTGATTGTGAGTCTTTAGAGTCTGAAGATTGATCAGAACCATCTTTGTTATCTTGGTTTTGTTTATTCTTATCGTCTTGCTGTTGCTGTTTTTGCTCTAGCGCTTTATTGACGATATCTAAGTTAGTCTTGGCATCTTTCAAATCAGGATTGGTTTTCAACAAAGATTCATACTTCTCTTTCGCTTCTTCCAATTGGCCATTTTGCGCTAAAGCATTAGCAAGATTATATTGCGACTGTGTATCCTCAAGTCCTGTTAAGTTCTCAATCGCCCCTTTATAATCGCCCGCTTTGTATTGCGCAGCCGCTTTCCATTGTTTGGATTTGAACTGCTCGCTTGCCGCTTGATAGTCCTTTTGCTCAAATTGTTGATGAGCACTGTAATCATTAGAAATTAAGCGGTTTGATAGTTCAGTACTTGCCATGGATTTATCGACAGGTAATAACACTAATAGCAGCGCTAAGAACATTCCCTTTCTAAAAGACAGCAATGAAAACAACACCAATGGGAAGAGTAGCCAATAGCCATGATTGGCACGACTGTTCACTTGGGTATCACTGTTTTGCGTCACTTGCTCTAATGGTGTTTTGGTTAAACGAGCAATGGTTTCAATATCACTGTTATCGGATTGAATAAGCTGCGCCACACCATTTGTTGCTTGCGCTAGTGTTACCATAGGATCTGAATCCAGTGTGGCGACAACCGTTTTACCTGAGCTATCGGTGAGCAACTGACCTGAAGGCAGCTCAATAGGCGCGCCATTTTTCGTACCAATACCTAATAAACTGATGCGCCATTTTGTGCTTTTCACACGGCCCATTACTTTATCGAGTTGTTGGTTTGATATCCCATCCGTTAATACGATGATGTCACCTTGCTGATGACCGGATTTAGTCATCATCTCAATACTCTGTTCAATCGCGGCTAATAAATTACTGCCTTTCCCTTTATAAGGCATAATTTCAGGCGATAGGTTAGTGATTAAGTTATTGAGCGTTTGGCTATCTTCAGTCAATGGACTCACCAAGTAACTGTCAGCGCCATAAGCAACTAAGCCAGTCATACCTTCTTTCCAATAGGGAAGCAGATCTTTAGCTTTGTATTTTTCTTGGGTTAAACGATTCGGTTTTACGTCGGTCGCATACAATGAGCGAGACATATCCATCACAAGTACTCGCGCACCAGAGAGCTGAAAACTCGGCGAGTCTTTATAACCAAAACTTGGCCCCGCGAGAGCCGTAGTTACACAAACCCAAGCGAGAACTAAACCAAGGGTAAAGCCATTGCCTTGTTTCTTTTGAGTCATTCCCAATTGCTTAGCAATGTGCGGTGCAATCAACCCTGTGGTGTTTTTGTTTTTACGTTGGATCAGTACCAATACCACAAGAGGGATAAGGGCTAGAAACCACAGTGGATACAGAAAAGTAAAATTAGCCATGACGCTTTCTTACTCCCACAATAATAAAGAAGAAAAAGAGATAACCCATTAACGGATAGCGGAACCACTCTTCATGCGGTCGCCACGTTTGTGTTGCTTGAGTAATCGGTTCTAGTTTGTCGATGGTTTGGTAGATCTGCGCTAGCTCATCGGCATTACGTGCTCGGAAATATTGTCCGCCCGTCATTGTCGCGATTTCGGTGAGTGTTTTTTCATCCAAATCACGAGAGGTATTGACGGTTTGTTTACCAAAGAAACCATGAACCTGCATTTCACCCGCACCAATACCGACAGTATAAATCTTGGCGTTATTGTCTTTGGCGAGTTGCGCCGCTTCTAATGGTTCTAATACACCGGCAGTATTGCCACCATCACTGAGTAGAATAATCGTGCGTTGCGGTGCGTTACTTTCAATAAAGGTTTTGGTCGCTAAACCTAGACCTTCACCCATTGCTGTCATTTGCCCAACTAAACCTAGAACAGTACGGTCGAGTTGTTCCTCAACCGTTTTTCTATCAAAGGTGAGTGGGGTTTGTAGATAAGCGTGATCACCAAATAACACTAAGCCAAGACGATCGCCTTTACGCTCATCAATAAAATTAGACACCACTTTTTTAACCGCGGTTAAGCGATCCACAAAATTCCCATTCTCGGTTTTCATGTCTTCTTCGGCCATTGAGCCAGATAAATCGACCACTAACATCATGTCTCTGTGCTCAGGTTGAATATCGACGGGATCGCCATACCACACCGGACGAGCTAACGCGGCAATCAATAACAGCCAAGCGACAGACAATAAACCGATATTAATGCGTTTATTAGGTTGCTTGTATTCCCCTTGATCAGGCAGGCGAGGGAGATGAATCGCTGTGCCTACGTCTTTTTCAGGAACAAAAAAGTAAAACAGGAAAGGAATAGGCAGTAAAAACCATGCCCACCACCAAACAAATTCAAGCATGTTGATTTCCTTGTGTTGTTGCCATTGTTACTTTTTTTGCAGGCAAAGCATGAGATAGCCAGTAGCGTGTATCATCATAGAAACGTTGCTGATTGGTCTCTGATAAAGGTTGCTGTCCATACAAAGCCAGCTCTAATATGTCAGAACGAGATGAGAAATGGACATTGGCTTGTTTTTTTACAGGTAGCTGTTGCTCAACAAAATGCCACCACGCTAAACCATGAAGTGAGGCAATGCGTTCACGAGGGAAATGACTCAATGCCGCTTGTTTTAATAAACGGGCAATGTCGCTGGTTTGTTGTGGTGTTAAGTTCGCTAATTGCTTTAGTGCTAAACGTTTAAGTGAACCTTGCTTTTGTTTACGATGAATAAACCACACGATGGCTGCAACAAGTAACAGTAACGCAATAACTAGAGTATAACCTTGCAGAGATAATCCCCACGATGGCGCTGTTGGCAAGTGGATATCTGCCAATGGCAATACATTGCTTGCTGGCGCTTGCTGTGTCGAAGATAAAGACATTACTAAGCTCCTTTATCTTGTGATGACGGCTCTTGTGAAGAGGTCAATTGGCTTAATAGAGGTAAACCTGACGACAAGCTGTGTAATTTAATCCCCAATTGCATCGCCATATTCTGCACATAGGCTTTATGAAGATTGGCTTGTTGCTCTAACGCCTTTTTAGTCGACGATGAAGAGAAATCAAGCCATGCTGAGCGTTTATTATCTGAGACATATTCGGCGCTATTAAAACGTGTAGAGCCTTGTTCTAGAGGATCACTTATCATCACAAACTGAATACGGTTGTGTTTACTTAGTTGGCTGAAGATCGCTTTACAATCATCGGTAAGGCCATAGAAATCACTGATAATAACAATCTCACTACCTTTAGGGCATAAGCGTAGTAACTGACTTAGTCCTTTAGTAAACGAGCGTGTTTGCTGCGCTGCCTCTTGAGGCTCAGAGTCACTGTTGGTGTTATGTTTCTCAATGATTTTTTGAAGAAACTGCAACACCACCTTCTGACGAGAAGAGGGCTTACAATCGAGTGTTGAAAGACCATCAAATATGATCCCACCGACGCGATCTTTTGCGGTTAACGTTATCCAACTGAGTAGGCTAGCAAAATGCGCGGCCTGAACTGATTTAAACAGCAGTTGAGACCCAAAGCGCATGGTATCACTGACATCTACAAAGAGCATGGTCGGTTGCTCACGCTCTTCACTGTAGAGTTTCGTGTGGGTTTTGCCTGTACGTGCAGTAACGCGCCAATCAATCGAGCGAATATCATCGCCCGGTTGGTATTGACGTACTTCTGAGAAATCCATACCGCGACCTTTTTGTCGGCTTTGGTGGCTGCCATTCATTTTTGACCACACCGATTGTGCCGGCGGTAGCCACTGTAATGAATGATTCTTATAGTGAACCAATTCATTAAGTGACAATGTTACGCCATTACTGTGTGGTGGTAGTGAGAGAGTCATCTTATTCATAACTTTATTTTACGACTAAGAAGCCGCAACCATTTGTAATAATCGTTCAACCACTTTATTTGCCGTTGTGCCTTCTGCTTGCGCTTGGAAACTCAATAACAGACGGTGACGTAAAACAGGGTACGCCATTGCTTGCACATCTTCAGGGCTAACAAAATCACTACCTGCTAACCATGCATGAGCACGTGCACAGCGGTCAAGCGCTAATGTGGCACGAGGACTGACGCCCATCTCTAATTGTTTAGCTAACTCTTGGCAGTATTGCTCTGGCTTACGAGTCGCCATCGTAATACGGATAATGTATTGCTCAATCTCTGGTGCCATATAAATAGACAATACCTCTTTACGTGCAGCAAATATCTCACTTTGTGCTAGGGGCTGAGGTTTTACTGCTTGCTCACCTAAGGCTTCACCACGGTTTAAACGCAGGATTGCTAATTCATCGTCTGCACCTGGGTAATCGACATCTAAATGCATTAAGAAACGGTCAAGCTGTGCCTCCGGAAGAGGGTATGTCCCTTCTTGCTCAATCGGGTTTTGCGTTGCCATTACCAAGAAAAGCTCTGGTAACTGGTAAGTATTACGACCAGCCGTGATTTGTTTTTCAGCCATTGCTTCTAACATGGCTGCTTGCACTTTGGCTGGCGCACGGTTGATTTCATCGGCTAAAACCAATGAATTAAAAATAGGACCCGGTTGGAAAGTAAATTCTCCGGTTTCTTGGCGGTAAATGTCTGTACCAGTTAAATCTGATGGCAATAGATCGGGAGTAAATTGAATACGGTGGAAATCACCTTCAATAGAATCAGCAAGGATTTTTACTGCGCGAGTCTTAGCTAAACCCGGAGGACCTTCAACTAAAATGTGACCATCGGCAAGCAGAGCAATCAATAACTGCTTAACAAGCGCAGGTTGACCAATGACTTGAGACTCAAGATAAGTTTGTAATTGTTGAATTTTTAACGCTGGCATAGTTCACCCAATGTTTGGATTGTTTAGTGATTATTTCTTTGTGACTTATAAAAATCACATTAGTTCCTTATAAGATTGGGTTTAAATATGATTTTTCAACTATTTAGTCTGTGAATTAAAGTTTAACTATATATTAAAGTAATGATATAGCTTGCCGTTATATAAAGGGTCTATTTTAGCTGTGGAAAAATTATGATTAATCTAACAATAAAACAGAAACTCGTAGCCGGTATCGTTATAGCGATTATCGCATCGACGTCACTTGTGGGACTTGTTGCCCAAACAAAAGCATTCGAAACTCTTGATGAACGTTTAACCACCCTTGAGTTACCTACCATTCTTAAGCAAATTGGTGGGGAAGTTGATAAAGAGGTTGCCGTGATCTCTTCTGCGGCAGAGCAAATGGCAAATAATCCATTTATTATTGATGCGATTTCAAACCCTGATATTTCACCGGAGAATCAAACGATTCTTATTGCTCAATTGAATAAATTAAAACAACAACATCAATTGAATGATGCATCAGTCGCAAACCGACAAACTGCGAATTATTGGAATCAAGATGGTTTCTTACGTCAATTAACTCAACAACAAGATGGTTGGTTCTTTGGTTTTACACAAAGTGGACCTGAACGGATGTTGAATGTATTTACTGAACAAAACGGCGAAGTAAAACTATTTGTTAATTTTCAACAACTAAATGGCACGTCAATGGCGGGTTTATCTAAATCTTTGGACGATATGGTGTCATTACTAAACGGCTTTAGAATTGAAAAGACTGGTTTTGTGTATTTAATGGATGGCAATGGTGATATTAAAATCCATAAAAACGATAGCATTATGGGTAAACAATCTATTCGTGATGTAGTAGGCGATGAAGCATCAACGCTGTTATCTAAACAGGTGTTTAACCTAAGTCGTATTGAAAAAAATGGCAAAGAGATCTTCATTGCTTCTCATTATATTCCGTCAATGGAATGGTTCATCGTTGCTGAAGTCCCTGTAGATGAAGTGTTTGAAAGCCTGCATAGATCAACACAAGAAATCATCCTATCTATTTTAGTTATCATTGCTGTGTTTATTTCATTAGCAATTTTGGGCGCAGGCACTATCACTAATAGACTTAAAGAGTTAGCGCATCGTTTTCGTGAGCTAGGCGAAGGCGAGGGGGATTTAA
Organism: uncultured Aliivibrio sp.; assembly: GCF_946479765.1. Taxonomy (GTDB): domain Bacteria; phylum Pseudomonadota; class Gammaproteobacteria; order Enterobacterales; family Vibrionaceae; genus Aliivibrio. The sequence goes on along the minus strand of NZ_CAMLHO010000059.1, from coordinate 4,526 downwards.
CTCATCGTATCGAAGTAAAAGGTAATGATGAAATCGCTGAACTATCAAAAGGCTTCAATGGTTTTGTTGAAAAGATCCATGCAACGGTATCGGAAGTAGTTGCTACTGGTCGTGTTTTACATATAACCGCGGAGGAAGTAGCACTAAAAGCAACATCAACGCGTGATAATAGTGAAATGCAACGCGATCAAACTTTGCAAGTGGTTACAGCTATCAACCAAATGGGTAGTACTATTAATGAAATTGCTTCAAATGCTGCGAACGCTGCTCAATCCGCAAGTAAGGTCGAAGTTAGCACACAAGAAGGACGTCAAACTGTCATTGAATCCCGTGATGCAATAACACAATTAGAAGGTGACTTAGTTCAAGTTAGTCATGTGGTGGAACAACTAGCTGGAACAACACAAGACATTGGATCTATTCTTGATGTTATCCGTGGTATTTCAGATCAAACTAACTTACTTGCATTGAATGCAGCCATTGAAGCTGCACGAGCGGGCGAGCATGGTCGTGGTTTTGCTGTCGTAGCTGATGAAGTACGCCAACTGGCAAGTCGTACGTCTGAATCAACGGATGAAATTCAGAAAATGATCGATCAACTGCAAATCGAGGCTCAAAATGCGGTAACCGCAATGGGAGCAAGTCATGCAGTAACCGCTCGTGGTGTTAAATCAGCAGACACAGCAACGAACGTTTTAGCTGGTATCGCATTAAGTATCACTGATATTTCAGACATGAATACTCAAGTAGCAACGGCAACAGAAGAGCAATCTACCGTGGTGCATACCATTAATCAAAATATCGAAGAGATAAATGGCATTAATGAGTTAACTACAGCAACAGCGCAAGAGTTGGCAGATTCGAGCCAGCAACTTAACGCACTTTCACAACGATTAGATCAATTAGTGGGTGCTTTTAAAGTATAAGCATTTGTTTAAGGTTTACCTTATGTGGGGTTCTCTTGTAGAATCTCACTAATTGTTTTAATGAATTGGAAAATAATCATGAGTGATGTTGAAAAAGAATTGCAAGACATGGTTCAACAAGAATCAGATAAACCAGAAGTCGCATTGCCTTCAATTGAAGAGCAAAAAGCGATTGTTGCAGAGTTTAAGCGCCTTGAAGCAGCAGGGAAACTGACACCTGAAATTCTTGAAGCGCATTTTGGTAAGTTTAACGCAGATGATGAAGCTCCAATTCACTAATTGTTGAGTTGATTTTTCATTTAATAAAAATGCCAGCAATTCAATTGAGATGCTGGCATTTTTGTAGTTGTATATTTGAAATAGGTATTACTGTATTAGCGTAGATAAAAGACCAATCATACCACCAAAGATACCGCCCCAAACAACAAGCCAACCAAGGTGCTTTTTAATCATATCCTGAACCATCTCTTTGACTAACTTAGGGGTTAGCTCATTAAGGCGTTGATCAATGATCTCCTCAATCGTGACTTGTATATCATCCATCATTTCAGGCGCTTCTAATTCTTCTTTCAAGGCTTGCTTAAATTGCTCTTGCTGACTGATCTCAGTAATTGATATTTTCATTTTTTCAATAAAGGGTTCACGCAATGGGTCTATGGCTTCTTGCCCACCCATCATCGCTAACATACCACCAAATTGAGAGTTCATGATCACTTCGACTAAAGAATCAAACGCAGGAGAGAGATCTATTTTCTCAATCACTGGCTCTAGATTAATATTAGTTGCAGATGCCATCTCTTTAGATAAAAACTTATCTACGTTTGATTTTGTGAAAAATTGCTCCATCATCAAATGTTTGATGCTCGCTTTAAACTCTTCAAATCGAGCGGGGATCACGCCAGAACCATATAGGCCAGGAACTTTCTCAAACAGCATATGAATGGCAAGCCAGTTAGTTAATGCACCAGAAAAAGCAAACAAGCCAATATAGTACAGCGTATTTTGTTGCGTATGATAACCGACTGCTAATAAGAGTAGTGAGATTAAGTTGGTGACCATGCTTTTATTTAACATATCAAGCCTATGAAGTAGAAAGTAAAAAATTTTGTGAAGTTTATCAGCTACTAAAAGCAGACAACAAGTGAAAATGTGTTTTTGATCTGGTTTGATGGGTGTAAACTGAGGAAGACACATAAGTAAGCGCATTAAGAGGTAAGTAATGAGTATTTGGAAACGCCCAATGGATTTGGCACTATTAAATGCAACATCACGAAATACCCTAATGGAAGCTCTGAATATTGAGTATTGTTATTATACTGAGGATTCCATTACAGCGTCGATGCCTGTAAATAATACAGTGCATCAACCGCTAGGAATGTTACATGGAGGAGCCTCTGTTGCGTTGGCTGAATCTGTTGCTTCAATTGCGGCAAATTGGTGTGTCGATGAAACAAAATATTGCGTGGGGTTGGATATTAATGCCAACCACATTCGTGCTGTACGAGAAGGAACGGTTTACGCCACAGCAAAACCGGTGCATTTAGGTGCAACCACTCAAGTCTGGCTAATTGAAATTAAAGATCAACGAGAACGCTTAGTCTGCACCAGTCGTTTCACTGTTGCTGTAATGAAAAAGAAAAAGTAGCACTCGTTATGGAGAATAACATGGAACAAAATGAAATTTTAAGTCATGCGCATGAATTACCTAGGATCCCGAAAGTGATCCGCGAGATGATGGAACTTGTGAATGATCCAGAAGTCGAGCTTCAAGAATTAGCTCGTACCATTTCAATGGAGCAAGTAGTAAGTGCGCGTGTTATCCGTTTAGCGAACTCTGCTCATTTTTCTCGTGGTAAAGGATTGTCATCAGTAGATCAAGCGGTTGTACGTTTAGGACTTGAGCCGCTAAAAACATTGATCATTGCCTCTTCTTTGGTCAGTGCTTTCCCATACGTGGAGGTCATCGATTTAGAAGCATTTTGGCAAGAGACATTTGAAGTAGCAATTCTAAGTAAAGCCATTGCTCAAAGTTGTGACGTGAACCCAAATGCGGCCTTTACCGCAGGGATGTTGCATAATATTGGCGATTTAATGATTTATACCGTAATGGCTGAACAAGTTCCTACTATCTTCGAAAAAATTGAAGCAGGTAGTACTAAAGTTGCAGCACAACGTTCAACTGTCGGTACTGATAGTGCAGTTCTAGGTGCTAAATTGGCTGAGAGTTGGTCTTTCTCTGAAGATCTAGTCTTCGCTATTTCTGAGCAATATGAACCGAAAGTTGATAATATCTATTCTCCACTTGCAGCTACAGTACGTTTAGCTAATGCCATTAATCGTGACTGGGATAACTTATCAACAATGGATGCGAAATCTGTGTGGTTATCTGAGCAGATTGAGGCGGACATTTTACTTGTGGATCCGTCAATTGCTGAAAAAGTAGATAGTGTGAAAGGGTCTGGTGTAGAAATGGCTCGATTGGTAATGTAAACATGCAAAAAGAGTGGATGTTATCAGCCTTAATCGGTGTTTTTTTTGTCATATTGTCGTTTATTTACCCAGGCTTCTTACTGAGTAAATTCTTTATTTTAGTGGCTTTCTTCTTTTTGGCGAAAGCGATCAGAGCAATTATCTTCTCACTAAAACATCGCCAATATGAGATGTAATTTTTCATTTACGATTTAATCAAAATCGAGTGGACTTTTAGTTCCTGAAAAATGTAATCCAATGACATGCGTATAAATTTGGGTCGTTTTGATATCAGAATGACCCAATAATTCCTGTATTGTTCTTAAATCGCCTCCTCGCTCTAATATCCGTGTCGCAAAACTGTGCCGAAAAGTGTGACTACTGGCTTTTTTATCTATTTCTACACTTCTTATAGCAATTGTGACTTGTTTTTGTACGCTTCTGTCTAAAATGTGGTGGCGACGACGCTTTCCTGAGCGTGGATCTTTACTGATTTGTTTTGATGGAAATACATATTGCCAACCATAGCTTTTTGCTCGATGCGGGTATTTTTCGGCAATAGCAAAGGGAAGGTAGACTTCATCATCGCCATTGATTGCATCCATTTGATGTTGCTGCTTTACAAAAGCAAGTTGAGTTTTAAGCTCTGTAATTATGCTTTCTGGTAATACGGTCGTTCTGTCTTTATTTCCTTTCCCACTACGTACAGTAAGTGTTTTGTGAATCAAATCAATATCATCTACCCTTAAACGAAGCGCTTCATTGATCCGAAGGCCACTGCCATACATAAGCTGCGCGATGAGTTTTATTGGATGCTTTAGCGCATTTATAACAGCCATTGCTTCACTGTGAGTAAATACGGTCGGCAACTTGGTCGCTTTTTTTGATCGTTTAAAATCTAAGTTATCGACAGATTGTTGTAAAAATTCTCTACATAAAAAGACCAGTGCATTGAGTACCGTTTTCTGGGTATTAGGAGAGACGTTTTGTTTTATAACTAGGTGGTCTAAATACGCTGGAATATCAAATGCGGTGATCTCTTCTTTTGCCGTATAGTTATTATGGCGGATGAAACAACTTATCCAGTAAATGTATTCTTTTTCTCTATTCTAGGCCATTGAGCGACTGCGA
>NZ_CAMLHO010000058.1 GCF_946479765.1 uncultured Aliivibrio sp. | reverse complement strand
AACTTGAAGCTACAGTGCTGAAAAAGAAAGTTTCAGCTCATCTCGCGTAATTTAGCGCGACATCAATAGTTAACGATAAACACATAACTAATTGATGCTAAGTTAGATATCTTTCTGTTTAATAAATTGAAGAACGTCCGTACTCGGAGAAATATTCAGCTTTAGTATATTGTCACAACAATGACCTAATAACTCCGTTGCCTTTGCTTCCCAATCTAGGCTGCTTTCATGACTGTCTAGTATTGAGTAATAGTATCTTTGAGTACTTCTTTTACTGTAGTAATTTACGACGCCGTCTTTATCTAACATAGACAATTCACTAGTTTCGCTTTTGCATTTAAATATAACTTCTTCACAAGCAATTTTTTGATGCTGCTCTACAAGCATTTTTACAAGAATAGATTCAGCTGCTGCACTTAACGTTATGGTGCTCAAATAATCTCGCTCATTTAAATATAATTTGATTGCCCTATTTACTTGATGTAATGCAATTGACAAGTTATCCATATTCAATCCTTGAGTATGTAAAAAACATTATCATTAAGTCTAAATACATCATTAAAAATAACTGCAATGAAGATCACTAATTTAATAAAATCAGGTTAAAAAACAACCACAACCTACAATGGTGATTTTATTGAGTTAACCGCAACCAAAATAGAATCAAAGCCAATTTTAGCGACACAGCATGATCCTAAGCTTGATTCATGTGCTTTAACTAATTCAATGACCTCTTCAAGTGTACTGTTCTTATTGGTAGGCATAATCTTAGTGCTATTATCTTTTGGATCATTAAGAGTAAATATAGACCCTACTGAATCGATAAGAACATCATCCTCTTGATAACCTAAGTAGTGCAATTCAGACTCACGTTTCCATTCTATTTCATCAGCAAGATAATCAAGTTCAGGATCACCATCGAACTTTACCATTGCAGGCCAAACTACCATCTTACTTCTCCTAATACTGATACAGGTCACATTACCCACCAAGTAGAACAATTAAATACCATCTTCTAGAGTCAGTAGTATAAGATGAAACTTAATTGATTGGATCACGTAAGTAAGTCTGTCTATGAATAAATTAAAAATAATGACGCCTGCTTCCGTCAGTTTTACTCTTCTATTTATGCTTTCTGGTTGTACTTCTACGGAACAAGCCACCACCACACAAATAGAGTCAGTCGCAAAACAATCACTCCAAATACCAAGATTAAAGCATTGCTCTGATATTGATAACAACACCATTAATATTGACCCAAACACCCCATTAACCGTTATTGTTCATGGCTGCTTTTCTTCCGCTGGAAAGTTTCGAGCTTTATCAGAAGTCTACGATTTGAATGACCAACAGGCAGTTTGTTTTGAATACGATGATAGAGACAGTCTCGAAACCTCTTCAGGTGAATTAGTCTCTGCCTTAAATCAATTATCTAAATACAACCCAGATCAGCCGTTACACGTTATTGGACATAGTCAAGGAGGTCTTGTTGCACGGCGAGCATTAACGTTAGATAGAGAAGATAAGCAAACCATCCACTCAGAACACATTAAGTTAACGACCGTCTCTTCGCCCTTTAATGGAATTAATGCTTCTTCACACTGTGGGATCACTTCATTGCGCATATTATCACTCGGCATTGTTGACCTTATCTGTTATGCCGTTACCGGTGAAAAATACCAACAAATTCCTCCCAATGTTGATTTTATGACCACACCAGGAGAGTTATCTCCTTTAGTATCACAACATTTATTAATAAAGACAGATGAACGCAATCAATGCCGCCGTATGGACGAAAATCAACGCTGTATAGAAGATGACTATGTATTTAGTATTGAGGAACAATCCAATACCACCGTTGATGCTTTTTCAGAGATTATTCCTATCACCGTTGAAATAGGTCATGTAAAGATTGTTGGTAATGAAGTCTTCACACCGACAACGCTTATCAACATTTTAAAAGAACAACAGTTACTATTAACAAAAGATGGGATAAATGAATCAGAGCAAGCTCGATTAATCGATGATATATACAAAAATTATCAAGCCACTCAGTAATGGCACTCTAAAAATAGAGCATTAAAGTGCCATTTTTATTTAGGCTGGTTGTACAGGAAAAGCCTTATCATAAATAAGGTTGTATACATAAGCATAAAACAAATAGAACACGACAAGGCCGATATCAAGAATAAAGGCTTCAACTAGGCTGATATTTAAGAACCACGCCATGGCAGGAATCGTCAGGATCAATAACCCTCCTTCAAAACATAAACTGTGCATTACACGATTCATCGTCGTTTTTACTGTACTGCCTGTTCTTTTCATCATGTATTTATCAAACAAAATGTTATAGACATAATTCCAACCTGTCGCCACCACAGAAAAGACGACTCCCATCATACCAACATGCCCCATTTCAAAACCAAATTGGCTCAATACACCAACAATTAATAACAGACCAATTAACTCAAATAAAATAGCGTGGCGGATACGATCAAAACGAGTTCTCATTATATAACTCCAAACGTTAATGTTGGTGCTATTATACAAATACAAATCGATAGAAAAAGTTAGTTACCATCTGTTATTTAGATGATAAAGAACAGTAGAGGTTACGTTGTAATGAAATCACAATGGAGAAACCCATCTCAGCTCGGAAGCGGTAAGAAAATCACCCTCTATTTTTAATAAGTCTCGGTAATACATCTCAAACATTAAGATATTCTTTACATAGACACGAGTTTCTTTAAAGGAAATAGATTCAATATAGCCAAAGATATCAATCTCATTACTTGCTTGTCGTCGCCATACCGCTACCATCGTTGGCCCTGCATTGTAAGCTGCAAAAGCGAGAGCTCTATTTTGATCATAATGACGAAGTAAGTGGCTTAAATACCGACTCCCTATTTCAACGTTCTTCTTTGGTTCAAAAAGTTCAGAGCGCTTTTTATAAGCTAAATTATACTTACCGGCCACATAAGCTGCTGTGCTTGGTAACACTTGCATCAACCCTAACGCCCCTACTGGCGAATGTGCTAACGGCTCAAACCCACTTTCTTGCCTTGTTAAAGACAACAAGGTAACCATACTCACTTTATGCTTCTTACTGTAACGTTTAAATAGATCTTGATAACGCACTGGGAAACGCAACGCTATGTAATCCCACAACTCTCCAACCAACGTTGCATCATGAGCAAAGGCATTCCAGTTCTGCGTTATTGCATAGCGAGTCAATAAGGCTTTATCACTCTTATCTACTCTAGAAATTAAATGACGCCATTGACTTTTAGCCGCGGCTTCTTTTCCTAAATCGAGCAATTCATTAACTCGATCTATATCTGGAAGAAATGGAGATAGCTTATCGGTATCAAAATCAACGCTAGCAATCGGATACTTAACTATTCTGTTTAACGTGATTGCAGCTGCAACGCTATAGAAGTGACGTTCTCCTGCAATGCGCTTTAATCTGGCTTCTCCATTTTCTTCTTCTCCCAAAGCTATTTCACTGCGTCCTAACCAATATTGCCAACGATAAGTCGCTTGTTCTGCCTCTGAAAGGCGCAAAATCCAATGCTGAATGTCTTTCCATTCAGTCTTTCGTATTGCTAAGCGTATTCTTTGCTCTAATGCTTGATCGTTGGTTGATTGCTCGAAGGTGCTATCTCGCCATTGAATCCTTTCTTCGTCCTTTATATTTAAAAGTCGAACGGCCGCATATTCTAAACTAGGTTGGAATTCATTGGTGGGAAATGAAAAATGATCATTCAAAAAAACAGAGGTTTCATAGGCCTTGTCAATATCATGTCGAGCTAAATGCCGGAACATCACTTGAGCATAATCACGAGTAAAGCGTGAATCTTCTTTTGTTTCAAACGTCATTATCAGTTTGTCTGGTTGCTTATATAAACGAAGCATTTCAGAAAGGAGATCTTTCATTTCTTCATTAGACACAAGTTTACGAAGATAAGTAATTAGTCGAGGATTTTTACTTTGAACAGCTAACAATGCACGTTGAAAAATCACCTCGTCTGTTCTTTCGCCAGCCTTATCCCAATAAGAAAAAAGGCCGTTACACGCATGAGAGACACTTTCACCATCTAGCCAAAGCTTTTTCGCTCCGCTAAATGCCATTTCTTTATTATCTTGATGATAAAAAGCGGTGTAATACCAACATTGATAATCTTGATCTCTAGGAGGCGTGGTTTGGTAACCTAATAGTGGCTCCCAGTTTTTAGAAGCAATCATTGCATTAAGGTAGTCAGCTCTGATGGACACCGAGAAGGGGTAATCAGAGTAATCTAATGAGAATTGGTTAACCTGCTCTGGTGTTTTATTGGTTATATCAAATAAAAAAGCACGATAATCTGTATAAGCTGCAAGTGAGTAACTATTAATATCTGCCCGCTTTTTGTTATAGATAGAAATATCGCTTTTATTGAACCCTTGCTGAATAGCATCATAGGCGTAACGATTTAACCACAGTTCTGAGACCGAAAATGCACTCGGGCTACCAACTACTCCGATAAATGCCACAAACCAATTAACTTTGATCATCAAACGCATTGAAAGTCCTTTTTCATACATGCAGAGATTGAGTATTGTTCAGTTATATCAAATTATCTAGTCGATTGTTGTTCCATTTATAAAAATCCCCTTCTATTGAGGAAGAGGATTTTTTAATTTCTATTCGTAAGTACGTCCGTTATGCTTTAACCATCCATGAGTATGACGATTTCCCGGGTCAAGATGAGTCCAGTGTACTACACCGCCTTTATTTGAATATTCATACTCTCCATAAAACTTAACGATGTCTCCTTTTCTTAAGTTTGGAATTCTCGGCGCTAAATCAATATTATGCGCAATTAAAATGGTTAAGCGATTATCTAAACGAAGAATAAACTTTTGATGTCTTGACCCTTTATTATCATCCGGTAACACTCGAATAACCTCACCAACCCCCTCAACTTGAACATCACTACGATGAGAATCAAAAGCGTGCTTCACATCGGCATTACTTGCCCACACTGAAGATGAAAACAGACCTAGAACAAATAATAAACTGACTAATATACGTTTAACCATAATGGACTCTATTATCTACTGCTTAATAAAATATTAAAAGGTTGACCATGAATACTGGCATTAACACATAAAAGGAATTAAACACCGAGTGGATTTGGAAATTGAACAACCTTGATATCATAACTTTTGGGACGATAAAGACTACCTTCTTCTGCGAGATAGGCAACCTCTACATCGCATTCTAATACTGATTTAATGTTTGATAAACAAATTAACTCGGCATCTGAAATAAATTCATTCTCTTTTTTCACCACCACAAACAATATTGAACCGTCGGGTTTATATAAGAATAAGTCCGGTTCTCCTGAGGTTAGCCCTGTTCGCAATCCTTTAAAGAGTGACAGTTTATTTGGGTTTATGTATTGAGCGAGTAAAATCCGGCCTTCTGTATACAATGAGTTATCAAGTTCCCAATTACCTAATGCATAAAATGCCGTACCTAACCATCCTTGCTTCATGTATTGAGATAATCCAAAATACGCTCCAAAATACTCATTAGGGTGTTGATTAACCTCTTCAGGAATGAATAAGTTTGAAGGTAACCACTCTTCTTTCTTCTCTTTTTTCCAATCATCAAGTAATCGTTGAGGATACGTAAATACCGTCTCTTTAATCGTGTGAATCATCATAAATTCCTTTTATAAACACAACAATATAATCAAACTTGTAACAGAAGTAGCATTAGCACAGAATATTTATTACTGAACCCATTACATCCTCTTGATTTAAAACATTTAACATAGCGATAAATTACCATGGATTTAGGATGGAATTTGTGAACTTATTAATATATCTAGAATGAAAATAGAGGATTTAATCGTAATTGATGATTTGGTTGAGTGGCTAAAACTAAGTTAAAAAGACGAAATTAACCTATTGGAAAAATTATCAGAAAAACATCATTAGCATGGCGTGATATAAAATGATTACTTTTGCCGTTTTTAGCCTGCAATATAGATTACATTTTTGAGATAGATCACGTAAACTACGCGCTTATTTTCATGCCAACTATCAGGTGAATTATGATACGTATCAACCAAGTTAAATTACCGCTGGATCACAGTGAAGATGCATTACAAAATTATGTTTTAAGCACACTGTCTATTATTGAAGAACAGCTGGTTGATATCCATGTATTTAAACGTGGCTATGACGCACGTAAAAAGAACCAAATTTTCTTAATCTATACTCTAGATATCACACTGCAAGATATAGATGAAGATCAATTATTGGGCAACTTTGAAGACAATCATAATATTCGTGTTTCACCTGACACAGAATACAAATATGTTGCAACAGCCCCTGCTGATTTAGATGAACGCCCTATCGTAATTGGTATGGGTCCTTGTGGTTTGTTTGTTGCCCTTATTCTAGCGCAAATGGGATTCAAACCGATTGTATTAGAGCGTGGAAAATCAGTACATGAACGTGCAAAAGATACTTTCCGTTTTTGGCGTACCAGCGAATTAAACACAGAATCAAATGTTCAGTTTGGTGAAGGCGGCGCAGGCACATTCTCTGATGGCAAGCTATACAGCCAAGTGAAAGATCCAGGTTTCCTAGGACTTAAAGTAAAAACAGAATTTGTTGCCGCTGGCGCACCTGCTGAAATCATCTACGTAAGTAAACCGCATATTGGTACCTACAAGTTAGTAACCATGGTTGCACAAATGCGTAATCAGATTATTGAACTGGGCGGTGACATTCGTTTTGACACTCGTGTTGATGAAATCAATATCGAAGATGGACAAGTGACTGGCGTGACACTAAACGGTGGCGAAGTCATTAGCAGTAAGCATGTTGTTGCCGCTATCGGCCACAGTGCGCGTGACACGTTCCAAATGCTGCATGACAAAGGCGTACACATGGAAGCTCAATCATTCTCGATTGGTTTCCGTGTTGAGCATAAACAAGAAATGATTGACCAAGCACGCTTCGGCAAAAATGCAGGTCACCCACTTCTAGGTGCCGCCGATTACAAATTAGTTCATCACTGTAAAAATGGCCGTTCAGTATATAGTTTCTGTATGTGCCCAGGAGGTGTTGTTGTTGCCGCGACTTCAGAAGAGCATGCCGTCGTAACTAACGGCATGAGCCAATATTCACGTAGTGAGCGTAATGCAAACAGTGCTATCGTTGTTGGCATTTCACCTGAAGACTTTAATAACGACCCACTACAAGGTATTGCACTACAACGTAAGTTAGAGCGTAATGCATACGTAATGGGTGGCAGTAACTACGATGCACCTGCACAAATGGTGGGTGACTTCTTGGCGGGTGGTAAAGGTAAACCGTTTGAAAACATTGAGCCATCTTATAAGCCAAACGTGAAAATGACTGATTTAAGTGATGCATTACCAGATTTCGCTATTGAAGCTATTCGTGAAGCTCTGCCTGCATTCGCTAAAAAAATCCGTGGCTTTGACAGCAAAGATGCAATGTTAACGGGTGTTGAAACTCGTACTTCATCGCCTGTTCAAATTAAACGTGGCGCTGATTTCCAAAGTATCAACACTAAAGGCTTATACCCTGGTGGTGAAGGTGCTGGCTATGCGGGTGGTATTCTATCTGCTGGTATTGATGGAATTAAGATCGCAGAAGCCGTTGCTCTAGATATGCTGAAAAACGCGTAATATTATAAAAGCTAAAAACAGTATAGATATATACTGTTTTTAGCTCATTCTTCTGCTTTGTAATTACCACGTATCTGTTAAGCACTATTTTTGATTACGATAAATCATACAAGTGGCGGTTGCATGAGCATACAAATTCCCCACTTCATCTTTTAAGCTTCCCTCTGATATCCCCAAAGAATAACCCGATTGTATGACTCTACTTTCAGCGATTAATAACGTATTTTTTGGTATCGCCTTCAGCATCTTTACGTGAAGATCAATGGTCCCATAACCAATGTTCGCTTCTAATGTCGTATGAACAGCACAGCCTGTTACTAAATCCATCACTGTTGCGAAAAAGCCACCATGTACACCACCAAGTGGATTTAAGTGTCGATCATCAGCCATGGCTTCAAAGATAACCTTTCCATACTCTGCCGAGATAATCTTCATTGGAACAACGTCAGCCATTGATGGGTGAGGAAAATCCCCTGTTATCATCGCTTGCATTAATTCTAAGCCTGATAGCTTTTCATTGAGCATCACATTTCCTTATGTATTTTATTAGTATTGTTATCTACCTTAATAAAAATACCGCTTAAATAAGGGAATGCTATTATTCATTAGTCATAGTGTGAACTAGATGTCATCTGGACCAGCATCATAAGGAAGACCTGCAAGTATTTATCCTTTTTCTGTCATTTCAACACCCAAAACTAAAAGTAAAAGTAAAAGTAAATCACAGTAATAATTAGCGCTCGATTATACTCATTTAAATAACAACGAATGTGACCAGTATTGACTATTTATACCATGCACATTAAGATGCATTTGAAATGTACCTTAATGAATTAACGAGGAATCAAAATGGCACTTTCATTTACAAAGATATTCAAAAAAAGCGAAAAAAAAGCAACAGAAGAGAAATTCGTACAACAGCCAAATTCCAATGAAAACACAGCTTTTAACGCTAAAGAAAAAGAAGCGAAAAAGCACGGAGAGCCAGGTGTTTGTTGTGGTTCATGCTCATAGCTGCATAATGAAAAACCTCGGATACTCACCGAGGTTTTCCTTATTTCCAACTTTACTAATGAACTTCAGCTGATTAATTTAACTTGCTTTTAGTTTACTTAACATCAAATAAAATATTCGATAACTTAGTGCCTAACATAAAGAAAATAATAACCACAATAAAAACCAAAACTAAAGTGACAGCGTAACTAGTACCATTGGAAAAACCGAGACCAAACGCTAAAGAAAAGGCAATACCTTGAAAGGCTTCATAAGGCCATCGATATATCGGAAAATGCGAACCAATAGATAATGCAGAAATAATCCCCATCAAACCTAACAATGAGACCAAAACACCCGTGATTGTTGCTTTATTCATATTATTTACTCTAGGTAATGTCATTAATCTATTACTAACGAATAGCAACACCTTCTACTTCCATCACGCTATTTGCATCAGCACGATCGATAATTTTAACTAATACCGATTGAATGGTTTCATCTTCTCGAACATCAGTTTCACAGACAAACTTTTGCTCTTGAGGCTCGGCACCTTCTTCTAAAATAAACGTCACAACCACTTCTGTTGCCAAGTCCGATGTTTTCCCAAAATAAGACAGAGAAAGCTGAGGGTATCCTTTGAAGCCTTTTTTAACTTGCTTTGCTATACGCTTTTTTGCTTTATCCACATTCATAACTTAATCCTTGATCTTACTGAGCTTGAATAATTCCAATACATCGTCAACATAACACGCTAATGATGCTAGCGAGAGTTTCAATTTACCACCTAAATCACTGAAACTAAAGAAGGTAATCACTCTTATTGATGTCATTATTAACCAAAACATGAATCGACGTTAAATCGATACTACTTAGTACGGCGTAAAACAGAGTCAAAATCATCAGGTAAAGGGATAACAGCACTTTTAACGAAACTAAGCAGTGCAAGTAAACTTACGGCTGCTCCAATCACAAGCTCTGGCATTCCTGTAAATACATTTCCAAGAAAGTGATTCAATGTAATCGCAAAAAAAGCGATCACAATACAGGTTAGCCATTTTGAATGTTCATAAGGAAGATACTCCATTGATTGACTTGCCATGTATAATAATACCAAACGTAAGGTATAGGCAGTAGCAAGCACACCAACAACACCCCATAAACCAAACATTGGTGTTATAACAAAATACCCCATAGCAGCAACAATGGCACAAATTCCTTGTATCCACATTTGAAAGTGACTCGAATTACCACTGTAACAACCTAAATTCAAATAGTCACCTGCGTTTTTAATCATACCAATCGCCAATAAAACCACCGCAATGGTTCCTGCTAAATGATAGCTACTCGGTAGAATGATCATAATTAATCCCGGTACAGTAAGGATCAACAAAGTACCCATCACAATACCTATATTTACTCCAAGTAACGCCTTATCTGCACATTTTTGCTTTCCATTCTCATGCTGTAATATCGATACCCGATTAGGAAACCACCACAGCGCATAAGGTTGAAGAATTAAACCGAGTATCAACGCAAATTTAGCACTAACAGCATAGACAGCAAGCTCTTCTACTCCAATAAAACTGGCTAAAAACCATCGATCTAATCCATTAATCATATAAACAGACGCACCACCAACTAACACAGGAAGCCCAAAACTCAATACTAATTTTGACGATTTTACATAGCCAAACTTTCCCATTTCTTGCCATTGATAGCTAAGCAAGCATATCAATAAGACAATACTTGATACCGCACCAGAGATAAGCACACCATCGATGCCATAACCTGCTTCCAAAAGAGTAAATGTCATTAAAGCTTGTATCCCCCCTTTAAATACATTTAAAAAACAGAAACGCTTAGCCATTGCGTTCATTCGCAATAACGTCAGCGGTATCGATATAACCCCGTCTAGCATAGTAGGGATAAGCAAAAGACATATTTGGTAGGCTGAAAATTTAACTGGCAATACCAGTAATAAAGCAGGCAAACTAATTGCTATTAATAGCCCGCCTAACAGACAAACAAACACACTTAACGTAAAACAATTTGATACCAACTTACGCTTTTCTTCTCCTTTAGCCACTCCAACATAACGATACATTGCATCAACGATACCAAAACCAAACAGAATCGTTCCTATGTCGGCAAGTAGCACTAAAGACTCTAAAGAACCGTATTCTTCAAGCGTCATCTTATGGGTGATATAAGGGATCATCACAAGAGATATCCCCTTCATCATTAAGATCCCGACAGCGTAATAGGCTGATTGCTTAAGTGAATTCATTCTATCTTCCTCTTAAACGGGTAATAACATACTTTTACAATCACCAAGTAAGCTGCGAACCCTTCTCTTTTGAGGAGCAAGCAATAGTGAGTAAATTCCATACGTTATTGCAGAGCGATGTTGGCGCAAACCACGATGATAATCAGCATACCCTTCTAATATTCTTGCTCTTGCATTTTTAAGCGACGAAGAAGACAAATCCCATTGTTGCTTCTCATCCTGATAACGACTCAAAATAGACTCGATGCATTGAAGATTTCTCAATCGTAAGCTATCGGTTTGTGTCGTTGAATTCTGACGCATCAAATATCCCGTTTGAATAGAGTTAAGTACTCCGACATCATAGCTTTCACATATTCTTAGCCATAACTCCCAATCTTCACCATATTTCAGCTCTTCATTAAAGCGATTCATTTGAGTTAACACACAGGCTTTCACCATTACCGTCGATGTACCGATGATATTGTTCTTAATAATGAAATCGAGTGGATTTTTAAGCGTGATAAACTTTTCATCTTGCCCCTGAAATTGATCCCAATAACCGAAACAATCGACTATCGACTGATAACTTTCAGTGAGATGATCATAATTGGTAAAGCTCATCGCTAAATTTGGAGAATCAGCATGCAGTGCTAACTGTAGTGACAGTTTTTCTGGTAACCAGAAATCATCGGCATCTAAAAAAGCAATAAACTCACCAGATGCCTTTGCTATTCCTAAGTTCCGAGCCTGAGCAGCGCCGACACCATTGGTCGTTATCGTTATAATTCTTTTATCCATTACTGTATTTAAATAGCTTGCCGTACCATCAGTACTATTATCATTAATAATCAACAACTCAAAGTCCTGATGTGTTTGCTTTAATACACTATCGATAGCGGTCGGTAGAAAAACTAAGCAGTTATACGTTGGAATGATGATCGATACCTTAGCCATAATGTTATCCCTAAAAACTGAAGTCGTGATTAACTACAGCAGAAAATATGCCAAAATATAAACCATTGAAATTATTGTGTTATTTGTAATTTTCTTAAAATTCATCCGCTAAATAAAGACTACGACTACAATCATTTCATATTGATTGTCATATTGAGAATAACAGCAGCCTACAAAGACACCTACAACTAAGTAATTGATATTAAAGACTATAATTAATGGCTTACCTTTTGCTTTAATTACTTAATCAGTGCTAGAGGATGAGAATATGAAAAAAGTGGCTTTTATCGCTCCAACCTATCCAGTACTTAGTGAGACCTTTATTCAAACCGAGGTTGATGCCATCAAGGAGTGCGGTCATGATGTGTGTGTATTCACGTTCGAAATTGAAGATTATCAACATAAGTTTGATTATAACGTTATTCAAATAGGTAAAAACATACAGACCGATATGTATAAGAATCTTCACCTATCAGGCGCTTTAGAAGCGATGATATTCATTCGTGAACAACAGCACCTTCCTAAAAGATCGCTGTTTAATTATGGATTGAAACTCGCTTTACAACTTGCAGAACTCAACGTAGAGCACATTCACGCACATTTTTGCCAACATACTGCGGCTCACGCGATTGTTGCTGCTAAACTCCTTAATATCACCTGCTCATTTGTTGCCCATGGACATGATGTCTATGAAACCGCTTATGATATCGATAAGAAAATTTTAGCCAGTGATTTCATTGTGACTGTTTGCAAGGACATGAAAAACGATTTTGAAAAAATGGCGACAGGTAATATTAAACTCTTACATTGCGGCGTAAAAATAGACCAATTTGTAATGAAAAATAAAAAACCGTCTGACCATTTGCGCTTTGTATTTATTGGTCGATTAGTTCAACAAAAAGGGAGCCATCATTTAATTGATGCTCTCGCGCCCATAGCTAAACGTCTCAACATTCATTTAGATATTGTTGGTACAGGAGAGATGGAAGCGCAGCTAAAAGATCAGGTAATACGTAAAGGGTTATCAAACCATGTACGTTTCTTAGATTCAAAACCACATCGTTGGGTAAAAGAACACTTATCTAAATACGATTGTCTCGTCGCCCCTTTTTGCTTTTCTCAAACAGGCTGTGTTGATACCGGCCCATTAGTGTTGAAAGAAGCGATGGCAGTCGGAACCCCTGTGATTACCACGAATATTATGGGCTGCAAAGAAATCGTAACGTCTGAGACTGGCTACTTAGTGAACGAAAAAAGTGTCATCGAGCTAAAAAACAGCATTGAACAGTTTGCCAAACTTACTTTTGAACAAAGATCAAAAATGGGGATCATGGCAAGAAAGCAAGTAGAAAAAAACTTCGATGCATTAAAACAAGCAAAACAGTTGTCAGGCTGGATAGAAAAAGAATCAAGCTCATAAAAATCGGCGGTATTGAATGGAAATCGGCCTCTATTTCCCTCTTAATTGATTATCTAAAATAATTATTACAATTAAAAAAACTAATGTCTGATTTAACACCGTTAGAACGATTTGATTTTTCGTTGATCCATCAACGTATTCAGTATTTCGATAACTAAGATAAGGAACACAACATTATGCTATCTCTATATATTTTAATGTGGCCAGCAATATCAGCGGTCATGCTCGTCATCTTAGTCAGAGCTTTTTTTAAAGACATGGCAGAGGTAAAACGCGAAAATCGCACGATAGTTTAAGTTAATATAAATACTTACCCTTGCTTTAGGGTAAGTATTTGCTTAAGTATCATTTAACCAACACCATCATTATATAAAGTGCGCTTAATCTCTGTTTTTCTTGCCTAAATAAGTATAATAAACCACATTAGTTATATATTACCCTTGACCCTTAGAAGGCATAAAATGAAGTTAACATCGTTTAAAATCGGCGTGATCACGCTATTGTCTGTCTTTTTATTTGGTTGTGCCAATGGTCCTCTTCATCACGCAGCAAAATTTACCTCTTATGACGATTTTAAAGCAGGCCCAGAAGGTGGCGTTGATTTAGTCTGGGCAAGAATTGGTTTGCGAGATCCTGACCGTTTACACCAAAAATTGATGACGTATGATTCTATCGTTATCGATAAGGTGATTGTCATTGCCGATGACGATACGTTAGATAAAGAACAAATCGAAGAGTTAGTCGAGTACACCATTGAGCAGCTCACGCTAAAGATTTCACCATATAAACCAGTGATTGAGGCCCCTACTGAAAACTCATTACGCCTTAGTATTGCATTAAGTAATGTTGAAACACCAAACCCGATACTCGCGGTAACAAGTACGGTGCTTCCTTATGGATTAGTTATCTCTACCATTTCGAAACTAGCAACAGGCGAGCATACCAATGTAGGCAGCGCGACTATCGAGTTACTGGTGAGTGATGCGTCTACTGACCAACCATTATTTGCAGCGATTGATCGTGAAGGTGGAAACAAAGATTTCTCAACCATGATTGATTCACTGGATGATGCAAAAGATGCCATCAATTTTTGGGTAGACCGTTTGGGCATTACCCTACAAGAATGGAAAAAGCCGAAATAACACGTTTACTACGGCAGTGATCACGACACTCACTATGTAATCATATTTGTAATAACTAACAAATAACGAGAACTCCGTCCTGATTTAATTATTATGATTTTATCTTTAAACCTAAGCATACTTATGTCTATCGCTTTATTATACCTATAGCTTCAAAAAGTAATGATACGCTCCTGATTCTCTAACATAGCCTAGAGATTCATAAAGCTTCTGAGCGTTTACATTATCTTCTGCTATCTCTAACGATAACCCTTTTACGTTATCCACTAAAGCCAACTCTTTTGCGGCATTCATTAACTGTTTTGCCTAGCCATTATTCCTAAACTCAGGTGCAACATAACAATTATCAGGCTGGATAGAATGCTCTGTATAAAACGAAAAAAAACCGAGTAAATTAGCCTACTCGGATTAAACTTTTAACGAAATAAAAACGGTTATTTTTATACTAACACTTGCCGTGTATTCGCAATGTAGTTATGGATCTGACGTTCCGTTTTCGAATCAATCATTTCTTTAGGTCGACACCCATTTGGACACGGCATATTTGGTGTTGTACCAAAAAGTCGGCATATTAACGGTCTTTCTTCGTATACAGTGCAACCCTTAGACCCTAAATGAACACAATCAAATTCATTTAATGCGGCTTCATGCTCTGCATCACTTTTCACTGGCAGACGCGACATTTCTTCCGAAGAAGTAGTCACTGGCCCACAACAATCATGACACCCTGGCGTACATTCAAACGTTGGAATACGCTCACGCAGACTAGCGATGATCTCTCGATTATTGTTCATACATACCTAACCTTTAGTCAATTCAAAGCTATTATAACTTCATCGCGGGTTTACTTACAGTCAAGGGAACATATTGTTTATTGAATATCTCATTGCAAAAAAGAATCAAGGCAACACTTATCCTTTAGATACAAGCTATTTTATAATAGTTCTCGTTAAGATAAGTTCAAGAACAGAATTTAAACCTTGCAGCGCACGATTTAAATGAAAACAATAATATTCTACAGACTCCTAAAGTATTAATAAATTTAATGGTTTTAATTAAAATATTTATCTATTAATTAAAATTTAATTCGCTATCATTCTCCCATCAGTAAATAGTTACTGATTTTTATAAAAATGGAAATTTAAAAATGAAAAAGAATATGAAAAAACTAACTTC
>NZ_CAMLHO010000057.1 GCF_946479765.1 uncultured Aliivibrio sp. | reverse complement strand
AACGCCGGACTGTTAATCCGTATGTCGCTGGTTCAAGTCCAGCAAAGGGAGCCACCTTTGAAAACGCCGCTTGATAGCAATATCAAGCGGCGTTTTTGTATTTATTGCCTAATGAAATTAATGTTACTTATCTGCATTCACTAATCCACTCTTACTGCATTTTTCAGTGTCTAATTTTTCTTTTAACCATAAACCAGATGTCTTCATCACATAAGCAAATACCACACCCAAAACTAGAGATGGAATAACAAGCTGCCAATTACCATTTGAAGCAAAGGTTGCACACGAACCAATAAAGGTTCCAGGAATAAAGCTTAACCAACTCTTCTTTGCTTGTGCGCACATAAAGAAAGCAACAATAGCAGTAATAACATAGCCAATGATCTCTAGGTTTATCATTGAAGAAAGTTTGATTATTACCATTGCCCAAAATACCCCACTAAGATTAGTCGCAATGCTTAACCCTATGCCTTTTATACCATCAGTAGGAGAGGCAAAGTAGGTAGTACAACCAAGAAAGCCAGCCCAACTTAATAGCCCTAAGCTAACAGCTACCCAGCCCCAAAGACCAGAAAGAATGCCTGTAGTAATGGCAATGGCAATTAGTGTACTCATGGTTATACCTATATCGTTTATTTGCTAATCACCTATCATAATGTCTTTAATAACGATTTTTAGTGATTTAAATCTCTTTAACTAATTATTATTACATTGCTCTCTTTTAAAAGTGTGAGAGCAATCGATTACAATTTAATTGCGTGCAGATGTAAACAGAATGATTAAATTTGCATATGACGTTCATATATTTGTAAAACTTTATTTCTGTGTGAATTAAGTGTTTTTAGCTTAAAATATGTATTGTTTGTCTTAAATATTTATTTTGCACCTCAACGACTTAGCTGTTATTGAGTCCTACTTCACATAATGATAATTTTATTTTTAGTGGAACCTCTAGTATGCCGTCCTGTTATATGTTGATGTAAATCCCACTATTTTAATTTATACCGTGAAATATAGAATTAAGTGTGATTCAAAGCATAAATCAGGATTATCTTAATTTTTAAAGTTAAAAAACTTTTGTATTGTAATTCCAGATTTGAAATTTAATTACTCATAACGGAATTGATCTTATGTTTAAAAAAACGCTTTTATCGACCTTTATTCTTGCTGGCTTAGCGGCATGTTCATCAACAACGGCAGAGCAATCAACAGTTAATCAACTAGCTGAAAACCTAGATGTTAATTACACCGTGATTACTAACCAAGGTGCTGATGACGGCCTTGCATGTAAAGAGCTTCAAGCTGAATGGGCATCATGTAACAAAGTAAACATGACCATTACTAACACTGGTGAAGCGGTTGATTCAGCGGATTGGACAATCTATTTCCACAGTATTCGTTTAATTCTAGATGTTGAGAATGACCAATTCAAAATTACTCGTGTAACGGGTGACTTACATAAACTTGAACCAACAGATAAATTTGATGGTTTTGCTGCTGGTGAAGAAGTGATAATTCCACTGGTTGCTGAATATTGGCAGTTATTCGAAACTGACTTTATGCCGGGTGCATTTGTAACGGCTCCAGGTGCAGAAGCTCGTAATATCATTTCTTTAGATACTGAAAACACGGGTGATTACGTAGATGAAATCATTGGTGTTCAACTAAAGCGTACTCTTGCAGATAATAACGTAACAGCAACAGCACATACTCGTTTTGAGAAAAATGCTGATGTAGCAGAAGTAGATGCGTCTTCTCATATTATTCCAACACCTTTAAAAACGACGCTAACTAACAAGACTGTTGATTTAGCAAAAGGTATTTCAATTACAGCTAACGGTATTGATGCAGACCAACTTGCAGCATTAAATCAACGTGCTGAACTTCTGGGTCTAGAAACTACGGGTGAATACCCAGTATCAGTTTCTGTAGATAAGACGCAATTCAAAGATGGCGTATCTGGTGCATACAAACTAGATGTAACTGAAGGCAAAACAACGGTTGTTGCATTTGACCAAGCTGGTGCGTTCTACGGTGTTCAATCTTTACTAGCACTAGTAAGCCTAGATAGCTCAGAAATTCCAACACTAAATGTAGAAGATGCTCCACGTTTTGAATACCGTGGCGTAATGGTTGATGTTGCTCGTAACTTCCACTCAAAAGAAGCGATTCTTGCGACTGTTGACCAAATGGCAGCCTACAAACTTAACAAACTACACCTTCACCTAACGGATGATGAAGGCTGGCGTTTAGAGATCCCTGGTCTTCCTGAACTAACTGATATCGGTGGTAATCGTTGTTTTGATGAGTCAGAAACATCATGTCTACTACCTCAACTAGGCTCAGGTGCAGATTCAGATAACTTTGGTTCTGGTTTCTTCACAACAGAAGATTACCTAGAGATCCTAACGTACGCTAAAAACCGTAACATTGAAGTGATTCCAGAAATCGATATGCCAGCTCACTCACGTGCAGCAGTTATGTCAATGGAAGCGCGTTACGCACGTCTTGCTGCTGAAGGCAAAATGGAAGAAGCGAACCAATACCGCCTGATGGATCCAAAAGACGAATCAAACGTAACAACGGTTCAGTTCTACAACAAACAAAGTTTCATCAACCCATGTTTAGATTCATCTGCAACGTTTGTAGATAAAGTAATCACTGAAGTTGCAGCAATGCACAAAGCGGCTGGTGTTCCTTTATCAACATGGCACTTCGGTGGTGATGAAGCGAAAAACATCAAACTTCACGCGGGTTTCCAAGACATCAACGATGAAGAAAAACTTGCATGGAAAGGTGATTTAGACCTGTCTAAACAAGATTTCCCATTTGCTAAATCGCCACAGTGTCAGTCTTTGATTGCAAGCGGCGAAGTTGCAGATTTCGAACACCTACCAAGTCATTTTGCAGAGCAAGTATCTAAAATTGTTGCAGATAAAGGCATTCCGCACTTCCAAGCGTGGCAAGATGGTCTGAAACACTCTGAAGGTTCAGATGCATTCGCAACTGAATCTGTACGTGCAAATTTCTGGGATACTCTATACTGGGGCGGTGGTGCTTCAGCGTACGAATGGGCTGATAAAGGCTACGACGTAGTTATCTCTAATCCTGATTACGTTTACATGGATTTCCCATACGAAGTTGATGCAAAAGAGCGTGGCTACTACTGGGCAACTCGTGCAACAGATACTCGTAAAATGTTCGGTTTCGCACCAGAAAACCTACCTCAAAATGCAGAAACATCAGTTGACCGTGACGGTAACGGCTTTGAAAGTGCGGGAACAGTAACTCCGAAGAAACCATTCTACGGTATGTCTGCGCAACTTTGGTCTGAAACAGTACGTACTGATGAGCAATATGAGTACATGGTATTCCCACGAGTTATCGCAGCAGCAGAGCGTGCATGGCATGAAGCGTCTTGGGAAAATGAATACAAAGCAGGTGTTAAATACTCTCTAGAAACAAACCTAGTGAATAAGAAAGCACAGCTTACTGATTGGACGAACTTTGCAAACACTATGGGTCAACGTGAGTTAGCGAAGCTTGAAAGAGCGGGTATTGATTACCGTCTACCAATCCCAGGTGCAGAAATTGCAAACGGCGAGCTAAGCATGAACATTTCATTCCCAGGTGTAACGCTACAATACTCTGTTGATGGCGGCAAAACATGGGCTGCATATGACAATGCGAACAAACCAAAAGTAACGGGTGAGGTTCAAATTCGTTCAGCATCATTTACTGGCGAGCGTGTTAGTCGAGTAACTAGCGTTAAATAATTAAGCTAGAAATACATTAGAAACAGTCATTAAATAATCAAACGGCACTTCTTTATAAGAGGTGCCGTTTTTCTTTCATATTGACCTTGGTTTTATTTAATTGACATCCTATGCTTGTTGCGAATATGTTAAAAACAAGGTTATGGTGAATTAAATGGATTTAAATAATATATCGATCAAAGGACGCTTGTTAAGTAGCAACATTATTATCTGCTTATTACTAGTTTTACTCAATGCAGTGGTGTTTACATCAATTTCAACAATGGAGAAAACATCAGAGTGGGTAGAGCATACGGAAGAGGTTATCACCAAGAGCAAAGGTCTTGTTAACTCAATGGTAAACCAAGAAACTGGATTAAGAGGTTTTGCTATTACTGGGGAAAATGATTATTTAGATCCTTATTTTAGTGGGAAGGAAGATTTTCAACAGTATTTACAATCAGCGAAACAGTTAACGTTAGATAACCCTGCTCAACAACAGCGTTTTGATGACGTTGGTGCTCAGGCACAAAGTTGGAGCCATTACGCAGAATCGATTATCACGTTACGAAAAGATATCCGCAGTGGTGAAGGCGTAAATAATCAATTAATTACGTTGATGCAATCGGGTATTGGCAAAGATAAAATGGATGGGCTACGTGCAGAAGTAGATACGCGAAGCTTTGGAATGGTTGGAAATATTATCATCAATGCAATGGTTAATATGGAAACGGGTTTAAGAGGTTACATGCTCAACCGTGAAGAACAGTATTTAGAACCATATTTTAATGGTTTGAAGGTGATTCAAAAGCAGAATCAATTTATAGAAGGCACTGTGTTATCCGATAATGTAAACGGTTGGATAAATGATTATGCAGAAAAAGCCATTGTATTAGTTAATAAATCAAACCAATACAATACGATGTCGGATCTTTATATCGAGCTAAATAAAAAGCAAGGTAAAATCTATATGGATGAACTCCGTAGTAAAGTATCTACAATCATCGATATTGAAATGGGTTTGATGGAACAAAGGAAGTTAGAATCATCTAGTGCTGCCACAATGGCAAATAATATTATTATTTTTGGGAGTATTATTGTTGTTTTACTTGCTCTGATATTTTCTATTATTACCTCTTTTAGTATTACTAAACCGATCTACCAAGCAGTCGCTTACGCTAAACAGTTGTCTGTAGGTGATTTGAATATTGATGTGGGAAAACAAGGTTCTAATGAATCAGGAGTACTGTTACTTACCATTCAAACTGTCTCTAACAACTTAAAAGAGATGATTGGTAATATTGCTGAAACCAGTAATAAGTTAAATGATTCGTCGAATTATTTAACCACTGCTTTAGATAAAACGGGCAATGGCGCTAAAGAGCAAATTAATCGAACAGAGCAGATCTCTGATGCGATGCAACAATTATCGATAGCGGTTCAAGAAGTCTCTCAAAATACGGTGAATGCAGCTCAAGTGGCTACGGATGCTGATGAAGAGGCTCAAGCTGGGTTTAGCGTTATCCAAAATACCATTGAGAAGATTGGTCAATTGGATCAAGAGATAAAACAAACGTCTTCTCAAATATCACACCTTGCTGAAGAAACGAATAATATCGGTAAGATTTTAGAAGTTATCGGAGGAATTGCAGAGCAGACCAACTTACTTGCATTAAATGCCGCGATAGAAGCAGCAAGAGCGGGTGAGCAAGGTCGAGGCTTTGCGGTGGTAGCTGATGAGGTACGAGTTTTGGCCAAACGAACCCAAGAATCAACAACTGAGATCCACACTCTTATTGAGCGAATTCAAAATGGGACAAATGGGGTCGTGAACAGTATGAACCAAAGTACACACTTATTGGTTTCGAGTATTGAATCTGCCAGTAAATCAGGAGAAGCCTTCTCTGCGATTACAGAATCAATAACTAAAATTAATGATATGAATGCACAAAGTGCCAGTGCATCAGAGGAGCAAAGCGTAGCAACGAGTCAAGTGAACGAAAGTATGCATGCGGTGAACGGTATATCACAAGACAATCACACAATTATGATGAATACGGTTAAATCATGCGAAGACCTTACAAAGTTATCTATTGCCCTTAATAACACAGTGAAGCAATTTAAAATGTAATTATTTTAAAATAAAGAGTCCTTATATTTAATTGTATATAAGGACTTTCTTGTTATTTTTGATATTAACTTTCAGGTAACCATGTTTGTTCCAATAGGTTAATGATCCGTCTTTGGTCATCATAATGAGCATAAATGAGGGGGGGGGAATTTAAGGAACTTGTCACAAATTTAGAGGCCGCTCTAGTGATTCTGTTTTACAAAGTCCAAGAAGGTTCTGTCGGCTTTAGAGAGGTAACCGTTCTTTCTCCATGCAATTGAGATATCTAAAAAGATAGGCTCACTAAAAGGAATAGATACAATATCAGGCTCATTTTCTGTGGCTAATTCAAGCAAGGCACTAATGGCGAAATCTCGCTTTACAATTTTTAATATCACAGGTAATAAATTGGTTTCAAAAGAAAAATCGGCAGTTAAATTCTCTTGCTTACAAATGGCATCTAGTCTTTCTCTGTGAAAGTACCCTTGTTTAAACATGACCAACTCTTGAGAGAAAAATTCTTTAAATGACAGCGTTTCTTTTGTTGAAAACTCATGCTCAGGACTTACCACTGCAACCATTTGAGAACGTAATAAATGGTCTGAATCAAGTGCGTCAGGTAAGTCTCTTACTTGAGTAATACCAAGGTCGATCTCCCCATCAAGTAGCATTTTTTGAATTGATTGGGCTCCCGCTTCTACCATAGTGAGTTTTAATTTTGGGTATCGGCTTTTAAAAGCCATCAGGACATCGGGAAAATAATAGGTTCCCATTATGCTTGGTACGCCTAATCGAACTTCTCCCTTTTCTAGTCCCCTTAATTCCTTCATGGCTAAGGTCGCATCATCTAACTGTTGTAGGATTAGTTTTGCGTGAGTAAGTAATACTTCACCTTCGTGGGTTAGCGCTATTTTTCGTTCATTACGACGGAAGAGTTCAAGTTCTAATTGGTTTTCTAATTTCTTGATGGCAACACTAAGAGCGGGTTGGGCAATATGCAAAGCTTTGGCTGCATGAGTGATATTTTGGTGCTCGGCAACCGCAACAAAATACTTCAGTAATCTTGTATCCATTTTAATAACCCGCCATAACTAAAAACTATCAAATCAATAATTATTATATATTTTCATTATTTCAATGAACTTGCTACTGTTTTGATATTGTTTTCCTGATGATGATCACTGAGATGATTGAATTTCGTAGTCGAGCCTATTACCAAGTGAGTGCCGCACTGGCTTTTGGATCGTTTTTGGTCTTTTGTAATTTGTATTTATTCCAGCCTATACTGCCTGTTTTAGCGGATCATTTTTCGGTTTCTGCAACTCAAATCAATTGGTTATTAGCCGCAGGTACATTCACTCTCGCTTTAATGTTATTACCTTGGGCTATTGCTTCTGAAATGATAGGTAGGCGTAGAGTGTTGCTCATTAGCTTATTCTTATTGCCTGTTATTGGTTTGACGTCATTACTTACTGACAATCTACTGTTACTTATCATCAGTCGTGCATTAATGGGTTTTGCTTTGGCGGGATTTGCGGCGGTGGCGGTGGCCTACATGGCGGAAGAGTTTTCGGTAAAGGCATTCAGCCATGCAATTGGGGCTTATATTAGTGCTAATTCATTAGGTGGGATATCTGGTCGTATTTTTGGAGGCATGATTACGGATCATTTTGATTGGCAGACTGCCGTTATTAGTATGGCAATTCTTAGTTTAATGGGTGCCATAGTGGTCGCTTTCGTCCTTCCTAAAGAAACGCAATCAGCCCTTAAAGTGCTACAACTTTCGCAGTATCATCGAGTTATTTTTCAACATCTTAGGAATAAAAAAATCTTGTACGCTATGTTGATTGGAGGGGTGAATTTTGCTTTGTTTGTTAATCTATATACAGTGACTGGTTTTCGCTTAGTTAGTGCGCCGTATATGTTGCCGATTAGTATCGCCTCAATGATTTTCCTCTGTTATTTATCCGGCACTGTCAGCTCTCGGTTAGTAGGGATATGGTGTCAACATTTTAGTTCGGTATCAGGGATGTTTGTGGGATCGTTATTAAGTTTAGTGGGAATGCTAATTGCAAGCAATGAATCATTACTTATGATTATCATAGGCTTGAATGTGCTTAGTTTTGGTGCTTTTTTTACTCATTCTTTGGCTTATGGTTGGGTTAGTCAACAAGCGGAAACCGCAAAATCTACAGCAACGGCGTTATATTTAGTTCATTACTATCTCAGCGGTAGTTTAGGTGGTTTTTATTTAATGTATTGTTGGCAGGATGGAGGATGGGAAAGAGTGATATTAGGCGCTGGTGTATTATATGGCGTTATCTTTTGGTTGTGTTGGCGTTTATATCATTACGCCCAGACCAAAGTGGAATGGGCGTAGAAAAGCGTTATTGAGAGCTTAATGGACTCTTAAAGAGTGAATATTTTAAAGCCATTTTTTCCTGAACGTTTTATATCATACATAGCCGAATCTGCATTATGCATAAGATCATTGATGCAATTTCCATGTTCAGGAAAGAATGCCACGCCAATACTAGTACTTAGTTGATAAGGCATGTCTTCTAGCATGAATGGTTCATTCGTATTTTCAATAAATTGTTCAACTTGGGTGATGGCAGACTGTGTGTCCGTTAAGTCATACATGAGTACGGCAAATTCATCACCGCCAAGGCGACCTACATAAGCATTAGTTGAAAAAGCACTGTACAGGTTTTTAGCGATAGCTTTTAATGCTAAGTCACCAGCACTGTGACCAAAGTTATCATTCAGATCTTTAAAATTATCCAGATCGATATAGATTAGAGCCAGTTTTGTTTGCTCTTTTCGTGCACTCTGCATTTTCCAATGAAACAGTTTGTTAAAGTAACCACGGTTAATTAGACTAGTTAAGCTATCGTGTTGAGCTAGTTTTTTAATTGCGTCATGGTTGATTCTTTTTCTGAGTAGTAATTGTGTAATTAGTAAAGAAACAAGCAGTGAAAAGCTTAATAGACTAAGGGTAATGAGTAATTCACTTTTATTAATATTATCGATATTCCAAATTGGTGCATTTGGAACAAAAGTGATTAGGCGCCAACATGAATCCTTATTTATAATCGAAATATTTTTATCTTCTTCTAGATTTTCAGGATACGAAAAAACAGAATCGAACGTTAAAATTCCTGAATCAATGACGAATTGACCTTTTGTTCGATCTTTGAAGCAACGATAAGTTTTTGGGTAAATTGCAGAGTATTTTTTCTCTGGGGATTCACCAAACATAAATGCGAATTCAAGCTCTGGTCTTTTATCATGAACAAGGAAATAGTCTTCACTATTAATAAGCATGTGATGATTTTTTTGTACTAATGAGAAGATTTTTAAACCATCAAGTAAGTTATCAGCTAAATAATTTAGAATGACAACACCTTGTTTTATATTCTTATCATCAAATACAGGTGTTACTAGGCGGATCATTGGCTTATGTGGTATTTCTATTTCACCATGTTCAATATTTAAATCAAGAATAGAGATATAAATCTCTCCATTTTTTAGCTGTAAACTATCTTGTAAATAATATCTATCGCTCTTGTTTTGGAGTTCATTTTTGGGAACAATTGTTGGTATACCGCTATTGTAATTAATACGAATAACTTCATTGCCATTTAAATCAAGGTAACGAAGTTGATCATAAAGCCCTTTTCGAAAGCTTAAAGCAAGTGTACTTAATTCTGCTAACTTGATTAGTTTTTTATCATGCTTTTTGTATGCTTTATTAATTTTAATAAAGTCAGAAAGCAAAAGTAAATCTTGTCCAATGTTATTTAAGGTAATAGCGACATATTGTTTTTGTGCGGTAATTAGTGCACGCTGCTCTGTTTTTATCTTATTGATATATAATGTGTTTTCTGATTTTTTGTAAAAGTAAAAAATAGAAAATAAAAATAGAAATAAACACAAAAATAAACCGATAAAGCGTGGTAAAAAAAATAGCGCATTAGGCTTGTTAAAACTTATCACTTCATTTAACCTTAAGTTAACCAAGAAAAACCATTATGTTATTGAATTCTTTGTAAGGCATCTTTGATTGCTGCCATTAATTTGGCGGACTTTATATTATATGGGTGATTCTATCAATGTAATAGAAGATAAAATTGAAATGAAATTGACCTAAATCGTATTAATATTAGAAATTAAATACTAAGGAGGTTTAGTTTGTGTCGTTATGTCTGTTATTTAACGTAGATTCACATTTTGAAACTATTTAATAACTAGTATGTCGCTATTTATTAACGACACTACTTTGTGAATTGTTAACGCTTACTTTGGCATTGGGTAATTAATACTGACGTATTCAGGCTCTTCTATTCCTGCTTCTTGGTTTAATACTCGTGTTAACACAAAATAATAATTAGCTAATACATTGGCAAAACGAGGCAGGGTTTCTGGTATTTTTTTAGTGGTTAATTTATCGACCTGAACGAGTGCTCGAACCACTTTTTTACTTAGACTACGGCATTGATGTAGTTGGATCACTGGACCAGTCCCTCTTGGAAGGACAAAGCGTTTTCCTTTATCTTCTACTTGTTCTTTAAACGCGAGCATTTCGGCGAGCAATTCTTGTACGTCTTCCTCAAAAATACCGCATTTTCCACGTATTGAACCATTTAGATGAAATATCTTTGGTTGTAAACGCTCCAAAGATGCTCTTACTTGGGGGTGAGTGATTTGAGACAATGCCAAACCCGTATAGGCACATAGCTCATCGGTTAATATCTCAAAATCACATAGTGGGCTGTCTTCAAAAATGAAAGGGTATGAAAGTTCACCAACCACACCTGATGCTTTTAGCGCCATAATTAAATCACTTAGTTATCCATAATAATTGAATGTACTTTATCACGTCTAGTTTAGGATTGATTATCCTTTTCTTACTATGGCTTAGCTCTAATAAAAAATGGTTTGAAAGTATAAAGATAGAATATATAGCGACAGCAAAGTACAATACCGCCCATCTTCGGAATACGGTGAAAGTCCGTAACGGGCGCGCCACTGTGAGAATACTTAAGTGTATTCAAGTCAGATACGAAGATCATGGTTTACAATGATGTAAGCCGTTTAATTAGGTACGCGATTTACAGGAGTTGCCATGCACTGGCCGGCGTTTAAGTCTTTTTTTATTATTTTTTCTTTATTCTTATCTGTATCTTCACTGGCAAATACGGTGTATCCACTTTCTTTGATTGATGGTCTTGGCAACAAGGTAACCATAAAGAAAGAACCTCAAAAAATCTCATCCAAAACCCTATTCACAGATGCGGTGTTATTAGAATTGGTGGATGACAGTTCACTATCGAGCTTAACTGATTTAGCCAATAATCCTAATTATTCTGCCGTGAAAGATATTCTTCCTACATCGGTGCCACTATTGGCGTTGAATGTAGAAATGATTATCGCAAATCGCCCTGATATTGTATTTGCTGCCAATTGGAGTGATGCATCAAAATTGGCGATTATTGAAAGTGCAGGTATTCCGGTTTATCGAATTCAAACACCTAAAACGATTGCAGAGATCGACGCTGAGATCTTACGTGTTGGCGAGATAGTTAACAAAAGCGAAGCGGCTAAAAAAGTCGTTGCCAAAATGAAAGCGCGATTAGCTCAAGATGTGATTAAGCCAAAACAAAGATTAACAGCGTTAGATTACAACCCTTGGGGGACCTCTAGCGGGCAAGACTCCACATGGGATGAAGTATTAAAGCAAGCAGATCTAGATAATGCGATTGAAGGGCTAGTGAGTGATAAATACGGACAAGTGCCAGTATCAAAAGAAATGGTGATTGTGCTTAATCCGGATGTGTTGTTTATTCCCGCTTGGGTTTATGGCGATGACAATGGAGCAGAGCAGTTCAAGCAAGAAGTGATGTCTGATCCGTCATTGCAATCGGTCACTGCAATTAAAGAAGGGCGTGTGTATCAAATGCCTCATGTATTAAGAAGCGTTTATAGTCAGTACATTATTGATGCTGTTCTTTTTGTTAACCATTCTGCCTATAAGAAATTGTAATGCCTTTTTATCGTTTAACGTCATTTCAAATATTGCTTTCAGTTAGCTTATTTATAGGGCTATTTTTCACTTACCTAAGTGTCGGTGCTGTTCATATTCCAATTGTAGACATACTTGCTATGTTTAAAAGCTATGTGCTCGATGGTAGTGAGTTGGCTGCGAAAGATCATCCTTTGGCATCTGCCATTGTGTTGCATATTCGATTACCAAGAGCCTGTGCTGCGATATTAGCAGGTGGATCATTGGCATTGGCAGGTGCATGTACGCAAGGGCTATTTAAAAATCCATTAGCTAGTCCTGATGTGTTGGGGGTGAGTTCTGGTAGTAGTTTTGGTGCGGTAATTGCGATAGTGACGGGTTTTTCATTTATGAACCCAATGTGGCTACCGATTTTTACTACGGTGGGAGCATTGGCGGCGTCAGCGTTTATTTATGTACTGGCTTCTCGTAGCTCTTCTTCGCAAATTTTGTTTTTGATCTTAACGGGCTTGGCGCTGTCGAGTTTACTGGGTGGAGCTCGAATGGGCTTGTTATTAATGGCTCAACAATACGAAGTCAGTCAGTTTGTATTCTGGGCAATGGGCGGTTTAGATGGTCGTATGTGGCAGCATTTATTATGGCCAACGCCCGTTATTATTATCGTTTCAATCTTATTATTAAAAGAAAGTAGAGCCTTGAACCTGTTGGCTTTGGGTGAAGAAAGCGCACACGGCATGGGGTTGAACGTAAAACAAACTCGATTCAAACTATTGATGTTTGCTACCTTACTTACCGCGATGTCGATAGCGATTGCCGGACCAATTGGATTTATTGGTTTGATGGTGCCACATTTGGTGCGTTTATTGGTTGGTCCTGCACATGAAAAACTGTTGCCATTTTCTGCTATTTTTGGTGTTATTTTCTTACTTGTATGTGACTTGTTAGGCCGTTGGGTTATCGCACCAAATGAATTGAAAGCGGGGATAATTACGTCATTTATTGGTGGTTGTTACTTTATTGGTTTAATTATTCGATTCCAAAGAAAAGGGCGTTTAGCATGATGAATTCAACAGAGGCGCTACTAAACGTATCAAACCTAAGTTATCAAGTTGGTTCAAAAGCGCTATTAAAAAACATTTCTTTTTCTGTGAATGCAGGGGAGTTAGTTGGGGTTATTGGCCCTAATGGTGCAGGTAAAAGTACCTTAATGAAATGCATCAGTGGTTTTCAAGTCTATTCTCAGGGTGATATATCAATTAAAGGCGAATCGCTATCTAGTCTTTCTCATATTGAGCGTGCCTTAAGCATGAGTTACTTACCCCAATACAGCGAAGCAGCCTTTCCATTCAGTGTCATGGAAACTATTGGTTTAGGGTTTCATGCGAAGCAACAGAAAGAGCTTATCTCTAAAGCCATAATTGAAGAACAAAGCCAAGCCGCGTTAGAAAGAGTAGGGATTGGGCATTTACATAATCGAACAGTGACTGATTTATCTGGTGGTGAAAAACAGTTAGTACACTTTGCGCGATCGTTAGTGCAGGGAACGTCATTAATGTTGCTTGATGAGCCAACGGCCAGTTTAGATATAGGACATGAATCGCAGTTAATGAATGTGCTTCATAAAGAATGCAAAAACGGAAAGTCAGCCTTGGTTGCTATTCATAATCTTAATACAGCCGCAGAATTTTGTGATCGCCTAATCTTGATTAACCAAGGTGAAGTGATGGCAGAAGGCAAACCAAATGAGGTATTGAGTGAAGAGAATATTCGAACGTTATATCAAGACTTAGTCATGGTGTCACACCATGCAGTAACAGGGAACACAATCGTATCCCCTTATAAAAAATAGCTACTCACACGGTGGTGCCATGTGAATTAACGCTAAACCGCCGAGAGATGTTTCTCGGTATTTACGGTTCATGTCTTTACCTGTTTGGTACATGGTGTCGATCACTTTATCTAATGAGATAAGACACTTACTCGTGCGCTTTAACGCCATACGAGACGCATTAATCGCCTTCATTGAACCCATTGCATTACGTTCAATACAAGGGACTTGAACAAGGCCACCAATTGGGTCACACGTCATACCTAACGAATGTTCCATCGCAATTTCAGCCGCCATACAAATCTGCTCATTACTGCCACCGCGAAGTGCGGTTAAGCCAGCCGCCGCCATTGATGATGAAACACCAACCTCGCCCTGACAACCCACTTCAGCGCCAGAAATAGACGCATTGGTTTTGTATAAGATACCAATCGCACCAGATACCGCTAAGAAATCTTTCAGTTGCTTGGTGTCTAGTTCTTTAATGAAACGATGGTAATACATCAACACACCCGGAATAACACCCGCCGCACCATTGGTTGGGGATGTTACTACTTGGCCACCCGCTGCATTTTCTTCACTTACCGCAAAGGCAAATAAGTTAATCCAATCCATGATTTCCATTGGATCGTTTTCAATTGAAGCGTTGGCTTCTAGCTTTTTCAATAATGCAGGTGCACGGCGAACCACGTTTAAGCCGCCATCAAGAATGCCTTCGGTTTGGAAACCGCGTTCCATACACAGTGACATTACTTTCCAGATCTGATCAGCTTTAGCATCAATAGTTTCCATTGGTTGGAAGGCGATTTCATTACGTAGAATAAAACTACCTAAACTTAGGCCTTGTTTTTCGGCTTTTTCTAGCATCTCATCAGCTGATTTGAATGGGAATTCAACGTCAACATCAGCGGTGCTTTTGCCATTAGTGAGTTCATCTGCGGTTGCAATAAAACCGCCACCCACAGAGTAATAAGTCTCGATGGCAAGTTGTTGGTCTGCGGCATCAAAGATTGAAATCGTCATGCCATTTTCGTGCAATGGCAAGTTGGTTTTATGAAAAATCATGTCAGTTTCATAATTAAAGGTGATTTCATGATCGCTGGCAACGGTAAGTACTTTGTCTTCAATGGCTTTTTTCATCGCCAAATTTGCGCTAGTAATCTTGATGGTGTCGGGGCTGTTGCCTAATAAGCCTAAAATGGTCGCGCGATCGGTGTGGTGGCCGATACCCGTCAGCGAGAGCGATCCATATAAATCAACTTGAACACGAGTTACTTGCTTTAAATGAGGTTGAATTAGTTGAGTAAAGTTATACCCAGCAATCATAGGACCGTTTGTGTGTGAGCTAGATGGCCCAACACCAATTTTGTAGATATCAAAGATAGACAGCATAAGACATTACCTATTTACAAAAGTGCAGCAAAACCAAGAATGTAGAGAGTGAGCGTCATTTACAGGTGTTGCTATTATAATTATTAAGTTTAGTTGTTTTGTCGAATTGTGCTTGGGATGGCAAATCCCAAGCACTAACGACTAGAACTTGGGATTAAGGGGGTAAAACGTAACATAAATTAATCTGGTTACCACCGAGTCTCAACTAGTTTAAGGAACCGTTCTGGAATCGGTGCAGTATAAACACTTGAATACATAAGCTGGTAAAGTATCTTTTCAAGATTAAAGCGCCTATTGAACTTAAAAGAAAGCTCACCTAAATAACGAGGTAGATGTTTCTTTTTTTATAGTATGTTAAGTTCCATGCATTGAATTTTTCACATTATTAATTATGGTATTGACCCTCTGAAAGTTGTAATGGTCATTTACGGTATTGATCTTCAGTGCCTAATTGTGCAATAAACCCATGAATTAAAATACTTTTTTTGAAATGTAACTTTATTTTTAACCATGATAGCTACCTCATTATTTATTTCACTCTAAGTGTAGTCTAATTTAAGCGAAATTTGAGAGATAATCAGATAAAGTTAAGATTAATCCCCTTTATAACGGCATTTTTTAAATTTTTCTTGATTACCACCGAGACTCAGCCAGCTTAAGCAACCGCTCTGGCATCGGTGCAGTT
>NZ_CAMLHO010000056.1 GCF_946479765.1 uncultured Aliivibrio sp. | reverse complement strand
TGCAAGATTAGTGCACCAACAATTGTCTCTTGATGAGATGTGATCAAGAGACAGCCCTTACTAAGGGGGAGGCTGGGAGGGGGTCAAGAGCTCACAGCGCATAAATCAAGTTAACTATGAACGCAATTCAACCTTTATCGTAGTAACCCCTCCCTAACCCTCCCCTTATTAAGGGGAGGGAACCGTATTAAGGGGAGGGAACCGTATTATGATCGTTTTATCTACAACGATCTCACTGAAATCTATTGAAGAATAAAATTCGGAGACTATACGCTGCGCTTTCAAAGTTCAAAGACACCCGCTTTTGCTCTTAGCTCCTCCCCCTTACTAAGGGGGAGGCTGGGAGGGGGTCAAGAGCTCACAGCGCATAAATCAAGTTAACTATGAACGCAATTCAATCTTTATCTCAATAACCCCTCCCTAACCCTCCCCTTATTAAGGGGAGGGAACAGTATATTATTCGCTGTAATCACAGCGATCACCTATGAAACCTGCTATCTTAATCTTTGAATCTCTTCAACACTCAACCCCGTGTTTGCAGCTATTGTCTCATTATCTAACAAACTCAACAGATTCTTAGCTATCTCGATTGATTTATTATATTCCCCTTCAACTTTACCTTCTGCCTTGCCTTCAGCTTTACCATCATCAAATGCCGTATCAATAACATTATTTAAATCTCGGTAATATTTAAGGCTATTCTCGTATTCTCTTTGTTTTTCTAACGGCAATTGTGCTAATTCAGCCTCTGCAAAGAAAGATTTAAATACACCTTCAGTCAACGATTCTGGATAATCTTGTAAAGTTTCAAGGTTCTTAAATACATACATCCAACGCTCAAAATGCGTAGTTAGATCAGCTAATGCTTTAGTGAACTTTGGCATTTCAAGGTAGATAAAAGTGAGCTTATCGTAGAACACCTTATTGGTATCTACATCTGACAATTTCACTTTGTAAAAATACTTTTCTTTGTCTTCCTTATCTTCATCAAAGACAAAGTCCAAAATGGCAATCGTATAAATGGCCTTTAATTCAAAGTTCCAATTACCCTTTTGTCCCTGCTCTTGAATAGGAAATGACGAATAAAACACACTGCGATCTTTAAAGAAGTTTTGTTTAGATTTCTGCAACTCAACAATAAACTTTTCACCTTTCTCGTTTTCACAGTAAATATCAAACACTGCTCGACGATCGACAATCTGCTTACCTAATTGCTCATTAGAAATAAAGGTTAAATCTACAATCGTTGATTCCTCTCCTTCTAATAACGTATTTAAGAAATCAATGAGGATGGTTTTGTTTGCCTCAGAGCCAAACAGCTTTTTAAAGCCAAAGTCTGTAAACGGATTGAGGTACTTGTCGGTGAGATACGTCATGCTAAGCCTACTGTAAGAATAAACAGGTAAACATGAGTATATACTGTGGTTAATTAAAGAGCAAAAGCTAGAATTCAGAGGCACTCGCTTTTGCTCTTAGCTCCTCCCCCTTATCGAACTAATCACTTGGCTGAAAATGTTGATATAAGGGAGGTTGGGAGGGGTTGGTTATAAATAACTAGAGACTATACGCTGCGCTGACTAGAAACTAGACCGCTTCGCTGCTATAAGAGCATAAATCAACAACCCCCTCTAACTCCCCCTTCTATTGACTACACGACTCTCACAAGCTCTGTGTTCAAGGGGGAGAACCTTCTTTGACGCTTTACCTACAACGATCTCATTGAAATCTACTGAAGAATAAAATTCGGAGACTATACGCTGCGCTGGTAGAATTCAGAAGGCACTCGCTTTTGATTTTAGCTCCTCCCCCTTACTAAGAACTCACCGCGTATAAATCAAGTTAACTATGCACCCGATTCAACCTTTATCGCAGTAACCCCTCCTTTATCGCTATCATTATGAGATCGGTGTGATGAATAAAAGAGTAAAAAATAAGATACAATCTCACATCATCATGATCATGTCGGTACATCAAATGAATAAAGGAAAAATACGAGAACTCGCTGGCATCAGCACCTTTTCTCGCGGAGAACAACTTGCCAAAAGTGGGCACGTCTACGCCTACCATCAAGAAAAACACACCATCACCGCGCAAGTGCAAGGACACCACCTTTATGATATACGTATCGATAACCTACGCCAATTCACTTGCAGTTGCCCAGCGGCCGAATATCAAACCATTTGCAAACATGCGGTCGCCACATTACTCGTGAATTTGGGTGAACATACCTCACATACCATGCCCGAACCACACGCCCATATCGACCTGCCTAATGAACACCAAATACACACATGGCTTAGCAAACTAAACAAAAAAGCCCTGATCGCCATTATCGAACAAGAATACCAAGAGAACCCCGACCTATGGGAGCAATTACAACAACGCTGCTTTATTGAAACCCAAGAAACCCCACTCACCAAAGCACAAGTCGCCCTATTAATAGAAAACGCTCTGCCTTATGACGCAGCTTGGGATTACGACGAAACAAAAGATTACTTTAACACCTTATCCAAACAAATAGAGATACTAGAAACCGCCCTCAATACTCTCCCAGCAAACCAGAGAGCCGAACTCGCTTGGCAAGCAATACAACGCCTCAATACTGTTTGTATGGAATACGTTGACTCTAGCCATGGTGATTACTGCCCCGCACTTCATGTTTTTCAAACCGCGTTCGTCACTGGCCTAACGCAAAGTGATGACATCATGCATAACAAACTCGTCTTAATTATCGAGGTGATTCATCACGACCTTGATCTCAATTATGACTTTCTTGACCAACTCACTACACATTACCCAGCGATCATTTCAGCTCTACAAAGTGCAATCATCAGCCCCTCTGGAGAGCTCGCTATCACTCCGTTAATTCAAAAAAATCTGTGTGATCATTTTCGCTACCAAGCAGAAAAACATGCAAAGTGGGAAGAAGCCATAGAGTGGCAACTGAGAACCCAGCTGGATTGGCACGCTTGGCTCACCATGGGGCGTTATTATACTCACCTCACCCAATATGAGCATGCCGAGCGTTGTTTGCAACAAGCCAGAAAACTCAATAACGACAATGATTCTCGCTGCTCTCAATTTGAATGTGATTTAGCACAAGCGATGGAAGACCACCCTCGTCACTGGGCCATTCGAGTTGAGCTATTCAAACAAAACCCCTTTTATTCCGAAGTGAAGCACTTGGATGAGCTGGCAGCAACCGCCCCCGATGTCGCCCAAGAATATCAAACATTAGTAGTGAGTTACCTTGAGGATAAAATAAAAGAAGATAACACTATCCATCACCTTGCTTTATTGATTGACTGTGCCTTGCGCTATAAAAACACTACGATATTAAATACTTGGGGAATGCACCCTCGCTTAGCACAGCGCACCCGTCCTTTAGTGGCTGATGCGATAGCAAGCATCAATTATCCATTGGCGTGCACACTTTATGAAACGAGCATTACTCATATTATTGAAGAGAGCAACAACGAGGCTTATCTTTACGCCGTGAGCTTATTGGCTCAATATCAAGTTCTACCTGCCACTGATGCGCTACAACATAAAAAACGGTGGGATTGTTTTGTAAAAGCAACTGGGGAATTAATGAAAAGAAAACGCAATTTTATACGTTATTTGAATGAGAGATTTGAGTGAAGGAAAGGACATAACTAGAAACGATACGCTGCGCTAACTAGAAGCAATAAAAGACAGACGCAACAGGTTGCTTGAGGGCGCTTCGCTTAAGACGGACTTCGTCCTAGAGACACTACGCTTGAGGAGATCAAAAGCAAATGTCAGAAGTAGTCGCTTTTGATCTTCGCTCCTCCCCTTTATCGAACTAATCACTTGGCTGAAAATATCGATATAAGGGGAGGTTGGGAGGGGTTGGTAATAACTAGAAACTAGAAACTAGAACGCTTCGCTTCTATAAAATCAAAAGCAAGCGCAGTACTCGCTTTTGATCTTTTAGTCTTTAGCCTCTAGACGCCTGTTCTTCCGCCTTCCAAACTAAATCCCCTATTCCATCAACGGGGTTAAAGCCTGTCGGTGCATCAAGAAGTAATTGACGTATCCCTTCATGATCAAAATCATGACAAGCAGTATCTAGCTTATCTAACAAAGCGTTGTATTCATCCAATGGCAAGAAGTCTTCTTGTGCCGTCATGATACGCTCATGAGCCGTTGAACCAACATTGTCACCAATCAATAACTCTTCATACAGTTTTTCACCTGGGCGCAAACCCGTATAGTGAATCTCGATATCACCATATGGGTTTGATTCATCTTTCACTTCCAAACCCGAAAGGTGAATAAGATTCTTAGCTAAATCAACAATCTTAACCGATTCACCCATATCAAGCACAAACACATCACCGCCCTTGCCCATCGCACCCGCTTGGATAACCAATTGAGCCGCTTCTGGAATGGTCATAAAGTACCGAGTGATATCTTCATGAGTAACGGTAATAGGCTCACGATTTTTAATTTGATGCTTAAATACAGGTACAACAGAGCCTGATGACCCTAATACATTGCCAAAACGTACCATACAAAAACGCGTGCCTGCTGTTGCGTCTTTTGCACGGATCTTATTTTGTTGCTCTGCCAACGCTTGCAGGCCTAGCTCAGCCATACGCTTAGTTGTGCCCATTACATTAGTAGGACGAACCGCTTTATCGGTAGAGATTAAAACAAACGACTCTACTTTGGCTTCAATTGCAGCACGCGCCGTATAGTTAGTACCAAAGACGTTATTACGCACACCTTCAACTACGTTGTACTCAACTAATGGTACATGCTTATAAGCGGCGGCGTGATACACTGTTTGAACCTGAAAACTTTCCATCACTTTAGATAAACGGTTAATACGTTGAACAGAACCAAGCAGAGGAATAATTTGAATACCTAAGCCTTCAGCCTCAACAAGCAAAGAGAGCTCACGGTCAATTTGATACAAACAAAATTCAGACAATTCAAATAGCACCAACGTTTTAGGTTTATTGCGAATGATTTGACGGCATAGTTCAGAGCCAATAGAGCCACCCGCCCCAGTAACCATAACCACTTTATCTTTAATGTTAGCTTCCATTAAGGCTTGCTGTGGTGCAACCGGGTCACGACCTAATAGATCATCAATAGAGACATCTTTAAGCTCATCAATACTCGCGTTGCCTGCAACAATATCTGACATATCAGGAACAGTAAGTATCTCAACAGGTAACAAAGAGATGGTATCTAACACTTCTTTACGACGGCGACGAGAAGCGCTTGGTATTGCTAGTAATATTTGCTTAACACCATGCTTTATTATTACTTTTTCTGCACAAGCAGCGGTATACACATACAAACCCATCATCATGGTGTTTTGCAGTGTTACATCCTCATCAACAAAGCCCACTACTTTATGAGTTTTTGATTGACGTAATGCTAGCGCTAGTTGGCGACCTGCACTGCCCGCACCATAAATTAAGACAGGGTTACCTGAATTGTTGGACGATTGTGCAACTAAGCTACGAACAATAAGACGACTACCACCAACACTAATAGCTAAAAATGCACCATAGATAATAGGTACAGAGCGTGGAATTGCAGCATCAAACCAAAATGCTAAACCTGCCATAGCAACCGCAGATAAGGCAGTACCTAATCCAACCAAAGCAAGTACATGTAAACCTAGATATCTTAATACTGCTCGATATAAGCCTAACTTTGTGAAAATCAGCAAGGTAATAATAAGCGTACTAGCTAAAACATACTGGCTTTCTATTGAAGGTAAAGCCTTAAACTGTCCAATACGAACCCAATAAGCACCAAGAAAAGAGAGAGCAATAAAAAAGAAATCAATAATTAAGCTGATAAGGCGCTTTTTATAGCGAGATAGAGACCAAATGTCGTTTAAATTAAGCATAATAAACCGTTTATATTTTTATAAGAAAAATCAGCAAAATGAATGATACGGATTAGATACAAAAAATCCCAGAAGTTATAGTGAATAGATCACTTTTCTGGGATTTTAAGTTTGTTTCACGCAAATTATTTTACTGCATCACCAGAGCCACTGCCTGTTGCTGTCATGATGATGTACTTAAAGTAATCTTTAATGGTTAAGGTATCAATCATCTGTTTGTCAGTTTTGGCTAACAGTTGTGGTGTAGACATATCGATATTTTGTACTTGAGCTAAACCAGTAACACCGGGAAGAACATCATACACACCTAATACATCACGATCTTTAATTAACTCTTCTTGATTAAACAAGTTTGGGCGTGGGCCAACTAAGCTCATCTCGCCTTTAACCACATTAATTAGTTGC
Organism: uncultured Aliivibrio sp.; assembly: GCF_946479765.1. Taxonomy (GTDB): domain Bacteria; phylum Pseudomonadota; class Gammaproteobacteria; order Enterobacterales; family Vibrionaceae; genus Aliivibrio. The sequence goes on along the minus strand of NZ_CAMLHO010000056.1, from coordinate 10,873 downwards.
GGTAATTCATCAATTTTGGTTTTACGTAAAAAATTACCGAGCTTAGTAATTGATGCATTATTTGCTAAGTGACTAGCTACTGATTTAGTTTCAACAGACATGGTGCGAAATTTAATAAGGTTAAAAGGCTTTTTATTTTTCCCCACACGTTGCTGGATAAATACAGGAGAGCCAGTGTCAAAATAGCCAATGAGAGTAACAATTAATAATATTGGAAAAGTGATAATTAAGCCAAAGAAGGCCATTAAAAAATCTAAAACTCGAATTATAAAGTTATTCATCATTGGTTCTTTTTATTTATAGTATCAAGAAAAGCATCGGCCGTTTTTTTCATACATTCAGCACTGCTATAGGGCGGATTCCAGTTTAACAGATCGACTGTTTTAGATATATCAACTTGTAATGACCCACATAAACGTTGAGATATTGCCGGTTTACCAGCGAATTTACTCGCTAAATTAAACCATGATGCGGGAATGGGTATCAATCGGTTAGGCACATTCAATGCAACGGCCATATTATTTAATAAACCGGTCGTTGAGACATCTGCATTGTCAGAAACTAAGAAAGTTTGATTAGCCGCTTTGGGATGTTCAATGCAAGTAATTATCAAATCAACTAGATTATCAACAGATACCAAGCTACGCTTATTATTCTTAATTCCACCCAATGGCAGAGGAACACCTTTATTCACCCATTTCATCATAGAAGCAAAGTTGGCCTTGACCCCCGGCCCATAGACCAAAGGCGGACGAATAATGACAACTTCCATTCCTGTTTCATCAGCTATTTTACGCAAACCAACTTCAGCTTCGTATTTACTTAACCCATAAGGGTCTGTAGGAACATAATTATCATCAGGTTTAAAAGGTCGACCGAGTTCCGTTGATTCACCATTTACTTTAATAGTACTGATAAAAATAAAGCGTTTCACACCGGAGCTGGCTGCTTGTTTAGCGAACTCCAATGTACTTATAACATTTTCTTTTTTATAGTCCTCTTGATTTCCATCATTCGTTATATGCACAAGCGCAGCACAGTGAATAGCTACATCAATTCCATCTAAATATGGCTTAAGTATATTTGTTTTTTTAAGGTCAAACGTGCAATATACAGCATTTTTAAACGAGCTATTCTTACTAGTCGCTCTTCCCGCCAAGACAACATTATAATCTTTCAGTTTGTTACAGATATTTGAGCCAACAAATCCAGTATAACCAGTCAAAAAAAAGTTCATATAAATCACCTCTCCAAAAAGAAGTTTCTACACTTTGAGTGATACACTTTTTGGACTAAATTGTTAGGTAAAAGTCGAAACATAAAACGAAGAAAAGGGTAGATACGTCCACTCTTATTCCACTTTGCAGCCATATTAAACACCTTAAATTCATTAACCGCTTTTGAGTAAGAGCGCCTTGAATAAGCCCCATCCATTCGGACAAAAACACAGTTTTGTTCAATATTTGCGCCTTTTGCACCAAGTTTCAAGGACTGAAGCCAAAAGGCTATATCTTCATTCAAAGGATAACTCTCGGGGTAATTACCAAACTTTTCAAAAAAGCCTTTTCTAAAACAAACTGTCACATGAGCAAAAGGAGATGAGCGACTAACAGTTGAAATAATCCCCTCTTGCAACGAAGGGTAAGACCTTTTTTGAACTACGTTTAACTGGTTACCTTCAAATTCTGTAATGGATCCACCAGAAAAGTCAATTCCTGTATTTTCTTCCATGAATTCTATTTGATTAATAAATCTATCTGAAGCTTGTAAATCGTCAGCATCCATTCTAAATAGGTAACTTTCATCTTCTATAGTGGCGATCAATTTATTAAGGCCTTTAGCTAAACCAACATTGTTAGAGCTTTTTAATATTTTATAGATTGGATAATTTGAAATGACCTTTTCTTTTTCAATGCAAATTTCACCATCTATATGCAAATAAAGCCTAACATTAATACCAGTAGGGAGGTCAGATGCAAATACGGAAGCAAACATTTCATTTAAATGTTCATTTGAGTCTTTACAATAAGTACAGATCAAAACTGCAACATTCATGATAACACCTTGTTACAATTATTTTTTTTAGATTTTTCATTATTCATAAAAGTAGCTATAGCCATAAATAATATAATAGAAGCAGGAAATTTAAATGATACTTGATAGTGGTTCATTGCCAATGTAGACATAAAAAATAAGGCTGAAAATTCAGGTGAACTCTTAAATGCCTTTAATGATAATATTATCAAAAGTGACGCTGTCATTAAAGTGAAAATAAAGCCATAACGAAATAGTGAGTTAATCAAGTCTATCTCGCCAGTCCCTATAATAATATTAATGTTTGTTTCCTGCCCTAGCCCAAAAAACAATGAAAAATTATGAAAAACTATCCCATCATACAAATTATATAATGGCTTTATAAAAAGAGCTTCAATGTAAAAACCTAATAACTCAGGAGAAAAGAAAAAAGAAACAAAAAAGGTAACCACAGCAGCAAATAAAAAAGGGGAAAAAATAAATAAAACAGTAGTAGAGAACGTAGGCTTAGTAAAAAACAACATAAAGTTTATTGCAAAGAAATACAACAAAACCATAACGTATGCAGATTTTGAACCGCTAACAAAAACAGAAACAAATAAAATGCATACACAACAAAATAAGCGCATGGATTTATGGCTTTTATATCGCTCATAAACAAAGCAAGCCAATACGGATAAAAAAGCACCATTACCAGAAGCGTCGAACATTGGCCCCCAAGGTTTCGTGTGATAACCAATTAAAGGATAGTTAACATGTGGAGGATTAAAATTATTATTCTGTACAACATTTTTAAAGTATAACGTTATCACCTCTCGAGAAGCGGGCGAGAACTTATAGAGTAAAAATTCAGAGATTGTTGTAATAGCAAAGACTAAAGAAAACAGAACTAAAAATCTACAAAACAACTCTTTCGAAATATCAACTTTACGAACAGAAAAGTACAATAATGCAGGGATAAAAATATAGATGATAAAAATTGCTTGTGATTGCAACCCACCTCGTACCCCTGTCATAAATAAATTAAAGAACAGTAACACTAGACAATAAAGTAGAATGAGATCAAACTTATGGAAGTGCATCTTTTTCGGTTCAAAAAAAGACAATAATATAAAGGTTAATATTGGCAATAACACAACGACATATACAACGTCACCAAGTGCTAACTTAAGATACCTAACAAAAATAGATAAAAGTAAAAAGAAAAAAAGAAAATAAGTAGCATTTTCTTTCATCTTTATTTTCATTCTCATGAAAATCTCCTGATTTTTTTATGTAGAAAAGACCAAAGCGATACAGGAAACAATGATAATAAATATAAACTACAATAGAATAAATTTGTTTTATAGTACTTTTTTAACTCAACTCGAGCATTAGAGGCTTCATTGACTGACATTAAATACCTAGCTTTATAATAAAAGACTCTTGCGTACGCAAGTTGATACTCTTTCGGATACATATGTTCAAGGTCTAGATTATTTTGGAATACATTATCTAAAGTATCTTTTTGCTCGATCCATTCTAGTTCATTTACTGAATGCGATAAATTTGAGTCATGCATTCTATACTTAACTAACTTGCTTTCTAATACCCCTACTTTATACTTTGCACAAATTGACATAAACAAACAATAATCAACAGAGTATTTTTTATTTTGATCAAAACTAAAGTCAAAGTCATTCCTAATCATGACTGACTGCTGATTTATTTCATAACGGACTAGCTGCCTTCTAAAAATGTCACCACCAGCACTAGGAGTATATTTTCCAATACACTTTCCACTACCATTGATAAAATAAACTCCTGTATAAACCATCTTTAAGTCTATATCTTTTTTAAACATCTCTAGCTGCTTTTCAAGTTTATTACTTAACCACAAGTCATCTGTATCCAAAAAACACACATAATCGCCATCACAATACTTTAAACCTACCTCTCGAGCAGCTCCCAGCGGTATATTCTCCGAAGTAGAGATACACTTTATTTTTTCATTGTCGTAAGACTCAACAATTTCTAATGTTTGATCTGTAGAGCAATTATTAATAAATACTAGTTCCCAGTTTTCATATGTTTGTGCAATTACAGAATCAATAGCTTCTTTAACATACTTCTGGCAATTATAACCATTCATTAAAATTGATACTTTCATAATAACTATCCAAAAAATTATTTTACTAAAAAGACATTATCCAGCCATTTTGATACTGAATAATCGTCAAGACTTATCTCTATTTTTTTACTTTCAAAAAAGTGAGGGTCAAATATTAAATCATTTCTATTTATACAATTAACTACATCCTCATTATATAATTTTTCTCGTTTTATATTAAAATTTGTAGTCAGTAACTTTGCCCCCGAACTGAGCACCTCGAAGGTTCTGATACTTAGCCCAGACTGAATCGCAAGTTCAACATCCAACACTGCTATCGACTCGCTATATACTTTACTGATATCTGAAGACTTTGCCTTATAAAAAGTAAAGTATTTAAAATCCGAAACCTTTACTTCTCTAACAAGTAGTCGGTATAGGAAAGAAAGTAGAGGCATGTATAAGTGAAACTTATGCTTTGAGCTATTTTGTTCAAGCTCTTTAGTGAAAAATTTTATCACATCTAAACGGTCACCATGATAAGCGCCAAAAAATGATAAAGCATATTTTTTTTCAGAATAACATGTATTACTTTTATACTCAGGAAGATAAAACAAAGGTAAATAAGGAATACAAAGCTCTTTAGCATCAGAGGAATCAAAAGTGGAGACTCGCTTAAAACATTTGATCACATCACGGTAGTCTGCATGTCGATATGAATCCCATTGATACATATAAAAGTCAGCATTAGGAAGTTCTTTTCTAATCAAAGTTAATAAATTCTTATCAAATAACTCACCACGTATAACTAAAAGCAAATCAAAAGAGTTTTGTTTACAGGCGTTCAGAATTTTTTTCTTATGCTTATTCTCTAAAAAACATTGAAGTTTAGGGCTTATTTTCTTAGATAACCTATAGAAAAAACTATTATTAACCTCGGGAACAAACTTAACATTTGCTCCTTTGTCCTTTAGTGCTTTAACTATTCCCTTATGGTATGAATAAAAATACGGAGATACCAATAATACATCTTTATTTTTATAAAAATTATTAGACAACTTTAGACCTTTGAGTTAACAACTTGAATATACCTTTTGCTTCCGAGCCAAACCTTCCATTAAAATTAACCGGTAGTATGCTTTTAAGCTTTGCATTGCAAACGACTAGTTCATCAACTTCTATCGATTCCTTAAGTAATACAATATCTACTTGTTCTCCAAAAAGTTCATAATACGCACTTACTACATGCTTTGCTAAATCCATTAATGACACTGACAGAGATGTTGACAAGTTAAAACAAGTGTTTAAACAAGATTTAGTTACACACGCTTGATGAATGATATTGACAACATCCCCCATCCAGATAAAGTCCCTCATGGACAGAGGATTACCATTAATCGTTATCCTCTTATGCTCAAAAGCTTCTTTGCAGAAGTCATTAAATATTAGGTACCACTTATTAGTATTGATATCTCTTGGGCATCCATAACTATTACTAAGTCGAAAAATAACATACTTCAACCCTGAGTTAGCCGCGTGCTTTTCGATATATTTTTCGGCAAAATAGTGTGTCAAACCATAATCATTCAATGGTGAAATTGTAGTACTCTCATCAATTAAACCATTATGTACACCATAAACATGAAATGTGCTTAAATAAATTAGTTTTCCAACGCCATTTTTGAGTAAACTACGGCAAAGATTTTCAGTGCCAAGCGAGTTAATAAGTAATGCTTTTTCAGAGTAGCTTTCAGCAAAGTGTTCATTAAAACTTGCAGTATGGATACATATATCGTAGTAACAATCTATTGCGCTTGATAGTGAGTTAATATCTGTGACATCAGCAGAAATAAATTGATAGGATTTATGCTCAATAAATATAGATTCGGTTCGCCCTATTACCGTAACATAGTTACCTGCATCGAGGAAATGGTAAGTAAGCCAGAGACCTAGATTTCCTAACCCCCCTGTAATTAAAATCTTCATGATAATACTCGGTCACATGAAATATCAGAAATACTCCAGTTATAATCGATGCTCTCGATACTACAACTGACACTTTCATCAGGATCATGCTCAATACTGGCAAGGTTAAGTAGTAAGTTAAGCTCTTTATCGACACCTTGAAATGATAACCAAACACCCGCGGGGACAGTTAATCGACAATAATTATCTTTCGATATAGTTATTTCGAAAAAACTTTCATATGTCTTAGAGTCCTCTCTACCATCATATGCAACAAACTTAATGGCACCTATTGGCACCACCAAATTAAGTATCATCTTACTATGTTTTTTCCAGCCTTTAACATCTGCATAATGGACACTAGAAAAATAGGCTTCACCAAAAGAGTAAAAGCTCTCTTCAGAGCACTTCATTGCATGATAAATATCCCCTTTATCATGCAAAATTCGTTTCAGTGGAGTAACAGATACACCTTCAATCATTATTCACACCAAACTAATTGCTTTTCTTTGGCAAAGCATTGGTATTCATTGATTTGATCTGAAGTAAATTTCATCATATCTTTATTACCTCGATAAAACTCATAATACCATTCACTCACAAACTTGATACATTGAGTATAATTAAGGTTGGCTTCCCACTTTAAATTAAATAGTGCTTTATCACAGTTTAGTTTAAGTAAACCCGCCTCATGAAAAGGTATATTATCGGTAACAACATATGCGTCACTTGTATTTTCAAAGTGCCAGAAATCACTCAAATCTGATAATAAATCTTTAACTGTATGGTTTTGTTCTGATCTAGGACCAAAATTGTATTGCTCTCCATGGTTCTTAGCATCATTTACAAGCCCCTGGCCTAAAGCTAAATATCCACTAAGAGGTTCTAATACATGTTGCCAAGGGCGGGTTGCATCAGGGCAACGAATCTCAACCTGCTCTTTATTACTCCAAGCTCTCATGCAATCGGCAACGATTCTATCTGCAGCCCAATCTCCGCCGCCAATTACATTACCAGCACGTCCAGTCGCTAATTTTACGTTTCCATCTGACGTAGGGAAGAATGACTGTTGATAAGCATGAAAAATAATTTCAGCGGCACCTTTTGAACCACTATAAATATCACGGCCACCTACATGGTCAGTTTCTTTATAACCCCATACCCACTCAACATTTTCATAGCACTTATCGCTGGTAATAATAACTGCGTTACACTTACTCTCTAACTTACGAAGTACTTCAAGAATGTTTGCCGTTCCCATCACATTTGAAGAGATTGTCTCTAGTGGATCACTATATGACAAAGAAACAATTGGCTGCGCTGCTAAATGGAACAAAAAGTCAGGAGAAAAGTCCGTAATTATTTTATCAATTGTAGATAAGTCTCTTACATCAGCAATATTATGTTCTATTTTATTTTCTAACTTTAATTCTTCAAACATTGATGGTTTAGTCGGAATATCTTTAGATATTCCACAAACATCAGCACCAAGATCCAGTAGCCACGTTGTAAGCCACGTACCTTTAAAACCAGTATGACCCGTTATTAATACTTTTTTATTTTTATAAACATTACCAAACATAATATTACCAACTCTTCCATTTTGCTTTATTGTCATCAAACATATCATTTAATTTTTGTTTATCGTTTAATGAATCCATACACTTCCAAAAACCATCATGCTTATACGACATTAATTCTCCATCTAGCGCAAGATTTTGAAGTGGAGCTTGCTCAAACACAGTTGAGTCCCCTTCCTTGATATAATCAAAAACAGAAGGCTCACAAACAAAGAAACCACCATTTATCCACGATCCATCACCCTTAGGCTTTTCTAGAAAATTAACTACTTTATCATTTTCTATTTCCAATGCCCCAAATCGCCCTTCAGGCTGAACGGAAGTCATAGTAATTGTTTTTCCATGTTTTTTATGAAAATCAACTAGTTTAGTTAGATCTACATCTGAAACACCATCGCCGTACGTCAGCAAGAAAGGTTCATCACCGACAATTTCCTGTGCTCTCTTTACACGTCCACCCGTCATTGTATGTAAACCGGTATCCAATAAGGTAACAGTCCAAGGCTCTGATGTGTTTTTGTGAATTTTCATTTCATTAGTAGAAAGGTCAATTGTTACATCACTTTGATGCAAGAAATAATTAGCAAAATACTCTTTTATATAATATCCCTTATAGCCAAGTAATATAACAAAATCATTGTACCCATGCTGAGAATACATTTTCATAATATGCCAAAGAATTGGTTTTCCACCAATTTCTACCATTGGCTTAGGGCGAACATCCGTTTCTTCACTTAAACGAGTGCCAAAACCACCAGCTAACAACAATACTTTCATTACGTTACAACCTTTCATAAATAAACATTAATAAAACAATAAACTCACACGTTAACTTATTACTATTACTTCTTATCATTGTATTCTTTATGATAAGACATATAAGTTATCGCTAATTTAGATTTAAATTCATCTTTAGCAGAAAATGAAATAAATTCATTACTCTCTTTAAACTCATTAATATAGTCAACGACTTCACCCAGTGTTATATGGTAGTTCTTTGAGGGAACGCAGTATATATGAGTATCAATTGATTGGTTAAAGATAATATCAACAAATTGCTTTACTACATCTTGAACATAGCAATAAGTCATCTTTATACTTCGATCATACACATTAATTTCTAAGCCATTCACTGAATTAAACATCCAAGTAGATATGACAGAGTTATAATTAGGCTTACAGCCTTCTCCGAATACATGTGGTAATCTATAAATCTGGCACTTCACATTATATTCACTTGAATATCTTTCAATTAACAATTCTGCTGAGCGCTTAGTTTTACCATATATATGGGTAGGGTTTTCTGCATGAATCGTAGATGTAAATATTATAGGCGTACATTTTTTATTTTTAGTTAATATGTCTACAATATCCTCAGTCAAACCTAAATTACTTGAAGTAAATTGTTCATTACTACTACTTGGTCTGACTTCCCCAGCCAAATGGATAATATAATCTGCAGCCAATACTCGGGGCTCTAACTCAAGGTAAGTGTCACCTCGTTTAAATTCTGAGATCTGAATATCATCACTTTTATTTAATAAAGCAATTATATTTAATCCAATAAACCCCTGACTTCCAGTAATAAGTACATTAATCATAATAACTCACTCCATACTCAAACAGATCTTTATTCATTCTTAAGCTAGGCTGCCCTAAATCCTTAGAAGATAACTGTAAAAGATCGACTGGTAAGCTCCAATCTATTTTTAGATCAACATCGTCAAAACTAATTCCTCTGTCACAACTAGGGTTGTAATAATTATCTACCTTATAAGCAAATATTACAGACTCTGAAAGTACAACAAACCCATGAGCAAAACCACGAGGAATAAATAACTGTTTATGATTATCAGAAGAAAGCTCAACTGCTACATGCTTACCGAAAGTAGGGGAACCTACCCTTATATCAACAGCGACATCAAGAACACTACCTTTTATTACCCTTACAAGTTTCGATTGCGCCGCTGGAGCTAATTGATAATGTAACCCTCTTAATACCCCTTTGGTACTTTTAGATTCATTATCTTGTACAAAACTCAGCTTAAAACCCAAGTACTCTTCAAGCTTATCCTGACGAAAAGTTTCAATAAAATATCCTCTATCATCACCATGAACTAAAGGCTCACAAATAATGACATCAGGTATACTAGTCTTTATAAATTTCATGATAAATTTGACCTTCACTAGCTCGACGGATTAAATATTGTCCATATTGGTTTTTTTGTAAAGGTTTTGCTAATGCCAATAATTGATCTTTATTTATATAACCCATTTCATAAGCAATCTCTTCGATACAGGCAACCTTTAAGCTTTGTCTATTTTCTATTGTTTGAATAAATTGTCCTGCTTCTATTAAGCTTTCATGTGTTCCAGTATCTAACCAAGCATATCCTCGGCCCATTATTTCAACTTTAAGATTACTATCATCTAAATAAAGCTGATTTAAGCTAGTAATTTCTAACTCTCCCCTATCACTTGGCGTGACATTACTAGCTAATTTAACAACTGAGTTGGGGTAAAAATACAAACCAATAACGGCATAATTAGATTTTGCTATAACGGGCTTTTCTTCGATACTTTTAACGTTTCCTGCATTATCAAATTCAACAACACCATAACGCTCTGGATCTTTAACATAATAACCAAAAACAGTTGCTTTCTGTTCATTTTTCGCAGTATTGACCGCTTTATTTAATAATTTAGTCAGTCCATGCCCATGAAATATATTATCTCCAAGCACCAAACAGACATCATCATCACCAATAAAATCAGCACCAAGAGTAAAAGCTTGTGCAAGACCATCCGGCGAAGGCTGCACTATATATTCAAAATTCATTCCTAAGTCTTTGCCGTCCCCAAGCAAAGCTTGAAAGTTAGGTAAATCACTAGCTGTAGAAATAATCAAAATATCTTTAATACCCGCAAGCATTAAAACTGATAATGGGTAGTAAACCATTGGTTTATCATAGATTGGAACAAGCTGTTTACTTACCCCTTTTGTTATGGGATACAGCCTTGTACCACTTCCACCAGCTAAAATTATTCCTTTCATACCCTATTACCTTTATTATATTTTTCAGTTAATGCAAAGATTCGTTCAAGCCAATTATCTACATGATATCTCGTGACATCAATTTGATTATCATTCAGGGTCCACGCATGAGTTGCTAAAATGTTAAATGCAGCTAAGTGCCAAATAATA
>NZ_CAMLHO010000055.1 GCF_946479765.1 uncultured Aliivibrio sp. | reverse complement strand
CCGTACGTACGGTTCTGTGAGAGGGATGAGGCAAAAGCCTCACCCTACTCGATGATCTTATTCTTTTTGTATTAATTAATGTTATCGCTTGACCTTGGAGTTAACTCTAAGGTTTATAGTTATTGTAATCGTTAATAATACCTAACAGTAAGAAAGGATATTCTCATGTGTACATCTCATAAAACACTCGATCTCAACACCAAGCAACACAATCACGATCATAAACATAATCCTTCAAGATCATGTTGTGCCGCACCACAAATCACAAGCATTAAAGCGGAATCGGCAGTGTCTGATTGTTGTAGCTCAGTTGATAAGTCAAGTGACAGTGATTCTTGTTGTGGTTCGGATCCTGGAGATTCAGACCCCTCAGTTGCCATTCCTGCAACAAGTACTTTTTCTCGCAGTTGGCTGATTGCTGACATGGATTGCCCAAGTTGTGCTGCTAAATTAAAAAAAGCGATTCTTGCCATTCCAGAAGTGACGGACGCTAACGTTATCTTTGCAACAGAGAAACTGACGGTAAGAACGAATAACGAAGCGGCGTTTGAGCGAGTGATTAGTGTTGCGAAAACCACGGGTTTTCCATTATCTGACGTGGGGTCAAAAAACGCATCAGAAAGTGATGCACAACCATTTTGGCGTAAAAATATTTTATTGATCATCCTTGTTGCCTTTTTAGTCATTGCGACAGGTATTAATTTAGTTAACAAAGAACTCGGGACCATTGCATTTACGGTTGCTGGTTTATTTGGCCTTATTCCAATTGGTAAAAAAGCGATTCGTTTAGCGATCAATGGCTCTCCATTTTCGATAGAAACGTTAATGACAGTTGCCGCTATTGGTGCTGTGTATTTAGGTGAAACGGTTGAAGCCGCCATGGTTATCTTATTGTTTATGTTAGGTGAACAATTAGAAGGCTATGCGTCAGCGAAAGCTCGTAGTGGCGTGAAAGCGTTAATGGACTTAGTGCCAGATACAGCGCTACGCATCAATAAAGATGGCACTAAAGAAGAGGTTTCGGCTTCCGATCTGAAAGTAGGAGACAGAGTTCAAGTTTCTCCAGGTGATCGATTAGCTGCCGATGCAATATTAGCGTCAGAGTTTGCTTCTTTTGATGAAAGCGCCTTAACGGGAGAGTCTGTTCCTGTTGATAAAAAGACGGGTGATGTATTAATGGCAGGGTCGATTGTTAATGACCGTGTGATTGAAATCGAGATAACGTCAGCTCAAGGTGAAAACGCGATTGATCGTATCTTACATTTGATTGAAGAAGCGGAATCCCGTAAAGCACCGTTAGAACGTTTTCTTGATAAATTCAGCCGTTGGTACACACCAGCAATGATGCTGTTATCACTACTCGTTATTATTATTCCACCATTGATGTTTGGTCAATCATGGGATACGTGGATTTACCGTGGTTTAGCAATGCTACTTATCGCTTGTCCGTGTGCATTAGTGATATCCACACCGGCAGCCATTACTTCTGGTTTGGCAACGGCAGCTAAAAGAGGGGCGTTAATTAAAGGTGGCGCAGCATTAGAAGAGCTAGGCCATATTAAAAATATCGCGTTTGATAAGACAGGTACCTTAACGCAAGGTAAGCCAGTTCTCACTGATATTCGAGTGCTTGTTGAGACGGAAACTGAAGGCAGTATCTTATTGCAATCAGCCGCGGTAGAGATGGGATCGTCACATCCATTAGCAAAAGCTGTGGTAATAAAAGCACAAGAACAAGGTTTGATGGTTATTGAAGCGGATGATCGTGAAACGGTTGTAGGTAAAGGGATAAAAGGGATCGTTGATGAAAAACGAATCGCACTTTATGCGCCTCAACAATTTGATGGCGAAGTTACTTCTGAAGCCGAGAGCCAAATCGCGTTTCTAGAAGAACAAGGAAAAACGGTTGTTTTAGTGTTAGTGAATGATCAAATATCTGGCTTATTAGCGTGGAGAGATGAATTACGTCCTGATGCGAAAATTGCAGTTCAGAAGTTAGTTGCACTCGGCATTACACCCATCATGTTAACGGGTGATAACGAACGCGCAGCAAAAGCGATTGCTGAAGAGTTGAATATTGACTATAAAGCGGGTTTATTGCCATCAGATAAAGTGAAATACGTTGAGCAATTAACGGCTAATGCAAAAACGGCAATGGTCGGTGATGGTATTAATGATGCACCAGCAATGAAGACCGCTTCTATTGGTATTGCGATGGGTGGAGGAACCGATGTTGCTCTTGAAACCGCAGATGCGGCATTAACCCATAACCGTTTAGAAGAACTAGCACCAATGGTTGCGCTATCAAAAGCCACATTAAGTAATATTCGTCAGAACATTACCTTAGCGCTTGGTTTAAAAGCGGTATTCTTAGTCACCAGTTTGTTTGGTATTACTGGCTTATGGGTAGCAGTTTTAGCTGATAGTGGTGCGACAGCCTTAGTTACGTTGAATGCACTGCGTCTATTGCGCTTTAAAGAAAAATAAACGTAGGATACTGTAAAAATAAAACCGCCATTTTATTTGTTTAAAATGGCGGTTTTTTTGTTCATGAATTTGCAAGAGTAAGGTAAGTCGAAACATCAACGTCATCAATTTGTTCTGGTTTTAAAAATTTGTGGGCGTACTCAAGGTAAACGTCATCTTCTAAAAATAGTTGGAATATCTCTTTATCTATATGTTGATTTTTTGCCATGAAGGCCAAGATTTTCAATGATTCAGACAGTGTTTTTGGCGTTTTATAAGGGCGATCACTGGCAGTCAGTGCTTCAAAAATATCAGCAATAGCCATCATCCTTGCGGTAACAGGGAGTTCTGATGCTGGAACCGCATAAGGGTAGCCTTTGCCAGACATTTGTTCATGATGCCCACCTGCAATTATTGGAATATTCTTTAAATGTTCAGGATAAGGGAGCGCTTCAAGCATTTTTATTGTTTGAATAATATGATCATTAATTAAAAAACGTTCCTCATCAGTGAGCGTTCCGCGTTGTGCTGATAAGTTATACATTTCACCAAAGTTAAATTTGAATTGGTGAGGTTGAAGTGAGAAACGGTTATCTGCAACGTGATGTTTATCCCAAGGGATCTGTTGGCTGTGATTATCTTGTAAAATTTTCTCTATAGAAGGGGTGACTTTTTCTGTTTCAGAAAGGCGTTTAGTCTCTTCCCATGATAATCCAAGTTGTTTATCTAACGTTCTTACAAACTGCCTATTTGAAATCTCTCCCAATTGTTTGATTTTATCTTCACTAAAGAACTCATCACCGAGGTTAGATTCAGCAATAAAAGCAAATTCACGATCTAATTGAGCGATCGTATCATGGTAATCTCTCTCTAATTCTGGCGTATTCTCTTTGTGCTCAATAATTGTTTTTAAGTAAGTAATCTCTGCGTCTCTTTTTAACACTTCAAAGCGTGTTCGTATTTCGTGTATACGGTTAGTAAACATATCCAACTTTGTGGCTTTATCTATAACATGATCTGCGGTGGTTAGTTTCCCACAATCGTGCAGCCAAGAAGCAAGGTACAACTCTTCCCACTCAGGTTCACTAAGCGAAAACTCTTTCCACTGTGTTTCATTTTTTTGAGCCGATCTTGCTAACATTAGGGTTAATTCAGGCACTCTCTGACAATGGCCTGCAGTATGAGGCGATTTTGCATCAATGGCAGAGGCAATGGATTGAGTGAAAGAAAGTAATAGGGCTTTTTGCTGCTCTAGAAGTTTATTTTTATCAATGGACACTGAGATTATTTGAACTAAACGTTCAATAAATAATAGTCGATATTTAGGGACAGTATGATTAAGAGGGACTTCAATGAGTAGGCAGCCAATAAGCTTTTTCTTATCATTATGTAAATTGAAGTAATGGACAGATGCATCGTAGTAATAAGATTGATCTTCATTCTTGATAGGGATCTTTTTCTTACCTTCGATACTGCTTAATGTATTTTCGTTATCAGTGATATAAAGATAACTGTGTCCTGTCGTAATCTTATGGATTTTTTTATCAACAATCGCGCCTAATTGAAATAAATTACCGCTTTTTGCAATGATAAAAACCATTTTTAAAATATCATCAATAGTTTGATCCATCGTTTCAAGCGTGCTGCTGAGGTTATGAATTTCTTTAACAATTGAATCTTGCTTTTTCTGTTGATTAAATTGGAAGTGATTTATTTTTTGCGCGTTTTTAAGCAGTGTAACTAATCGATTTGATATGTAAGAAGAGGATAGAAATATAATCAATATCGCGAGAAATATGTAGGCGATGACATTCAAAAACAAATCATTAGATATAGTATTAAAGTTATGATTAATAACACTTTCAGGGATGAGAGACACAAAATACAGAGAGCTACGATTTAATTTGTGGACAAAAGCTGTGTAGGTAGAGCCATCTAGAGACACGGTCTCATGCTCATCATGTAGCACGCCTTGTAGTTGTGAATAAGATAAAGGAGTTGGCACATGGTCAGAGTAAATTATCTCTTTTAACTGGTAATCATAAAGATAAAATCCGACATTTCTTTTATTTACAAGTTCGTGGTCTGTTGTTTTAAAGAAAATTGAAGTCGATATTTGTAAGATAATTTTTAGATTCGTATTTTTAGAGCGGCTTAAATAAAGATACTCATTATTGAAGGTATATGTTTTGTTTGTTTTCCACATCTCCTCCAATGATAATCGAGTTGCATATTCTGCTTCGATGGTGCCATTAATATTTTTTAAATTAATACCATTATCTTCAATGTCATAGATATATACATTAGTTAATGCGGGAGAGTGAGAGAAAGCGGAAGAGATAAATTTGATGAGCGATGGGGGAATATTATTAATATCCAATGAGCTCATATCAGAAATTTCTTCTGCTAATGCGTCTATTTGGTATATGGTGAAGTTTACATTATTACTGATAATTTGCTGGTGAAGCTCGGCAACATCAGTGATATGTTCACTTGATAGCTTTGTGACAGCGCTTTTTATATAGGTATATAAATGTGCGGAAAACAGGACAAAAATAGTCGTAAAAATAATAAATAAGTACGTTTTTAATGATATCCGTCTCATTATATCTTCCTTTAAAAATTGATTTGACCATCTAACATTTAATTTAGTGCATAAAAGCACATAAAACCAACTGTTTACTTGATAATTAAAGGATTTTGTCCAAGACTTGTCTTATATTCTTTATTATTGGGTGACTATAAATGGATTTGTTGTCTTCTTACTACTCTACTCAAAAGAAAGTGATGCTGAAGGTTTTACCATCTTCATTGCTTATTAATATTTTATCATTAGCGATTCCGTTAGTGGTATTGCAAATTTATGATCGAATTCTGCCAAATCAGAGTTATGGAACCGCCACATTACTCATTGTAGGCGCTAGTATTGCTATTGTGCTTGATGCTTTTCTGCGATTTGTCCGTTCTTGGATATTAGCAGCCGCTTCAATAAATACAGAAAAAAGCATGTATTCTTATATATTGCATCAGCTCACCGAATTACCATCAAAACAACTTTTAAGTTTAAAACCTGGCAATTTGCAAGAGGGATTAAAAGGGATATCGTCAATTAAAGAGTTTTACTCTGGTGGCTTATTAAGTGGATTGATTGATGTGCCCTTTGTTTTGATTTTTCTCTCATTGGTTGCTTATGTTGGGGGAGGGCTTGTTTTTATTCCTATTATTGTTTGGGTTGCCGCGGCTCTATTTGTTTGGCTATTTTCAAATAAATCATATCAACATGCAAAAACAGCTGCAGGAAATGAGATTGTCCGTATGAACTTTTTAGTCGTGGTATTTTCCATGCTGGAAGGGGTTAAAAAACAAGCGGCAGAGTCAAGAACATTTCAATATTTTAAACAATTAAACCAAAATCGATGGTTGTCCGTCGCTGAATCTGAACGAAATACCGCTATTGCTCAAGAGTGCATTCAAATTGCCGCGTTAGGTACATCGGTTGTTATGGTTATTATTGGTAGTTTATCCGTATTATCAGGTGAATTAACGACTGGAGGGTTGGCTGCATGCTCTATTTTATCAGGCCGAGCGGTTGCTCCTATGAGCGCTCTAGTCGGGTTACGATTGAAATACAGTTCATTTCAAGTAGCAAACAACTCAGTAAAAGATTTATTTAAGAATATTGCATCACAAGAAGCGCGAAGAACAGAAAAGTTGCCTCATTTTGAGTCATTAACGACAGATAAGTACCACATTGAACGTTTTGGTTCGTGCTATCAATTGGATTTTTGTGCAAATCAAGGAGAAATAATTGCCCTAAAAGGTGGGGATACCGATTTACTTAGTCAGGTGGTGATTAATTTATCAGGGTTAGATGCGAAAGCTGATGGTCAATTGCTTTGGAATAGTACCATTTCAGTAGGAGACTATTATGATTTTCGTAATCAAACGGCACTTGTTACCAGCCGACCAATTCTTGTTTCGGGTTCTTTATTAGATAACCTAACTGGATTTAACGTTGATAGAGTGGAAGATGTTCAACCATTAATAGAAGCTCTTGGTTTAAATAATGTGATAGCGGATCTTCCTAATGGTTTAGAGACAAAGGTCGGTTCTCAATTGGGTGATCAACTTAGTCAAGGAGCTATCAAACTGGTTTCATTAGTGTGTCAGTTGGCAAAACCAGTGCCGTTATTATTTTTAGATAAACCAGAAATTGCCTTAGATATTGAATCTGTAACAAGATTAGCAACCGTCCTGTCATTATTATCAAAAAATGGCAAAACCATTATTTTAAACACAGATCATCCGAGTTTTACGAAATTAGCTCAAAAACGAGCGGAGCTTATGCCATTACAAGGAGAACGTTAATGGATAAGAGTTATCAATCTCAAATCGCTAAGTTATTGATGGCGATAGACGTAAATACGAATGTTCATGCTTTCAGTCGAGAGTGGATGTCTTCAAATAAACTTGAAAATATAGATGATATCTTTATCTTATTGGATCGTTTAGGTATTGCTTATACGGTACATCCTTACTCAAAAAAGTTAGCGTCTACCTTTCATTTAGCAGCACTATATATTAATAATGACGATATTAAAGTCTGTCGATTTTTATTAAATGAGTTTCAAACTTATAAACAAGGTGAGTTTGAGAATGAGGCGTTGTGTGGTAATCCGCTTACATCTATTGTCGTTCTTATACATGACCAGCCTAAAGAAAAAAATGTTCCTGATTGGGTAGGAGAGCGGATTAGTAAATTTAAACCACTGGTGCCTATGCTCCTGCTAGTTAGCTTTTTTGCTAATGTATTTACCTTGGTTATTCCTTTTATTACGATGTCAATTTACGATCATGTTATTGGTGGGGATGCTGGACATGAGTTGTTCGGGATTGCTATTGGTGCGGCTTTATTATTTTTAATGATGCTCTTGTTGAAAGTGATCCGTAGTCAATTGTTAACAACCATTTCTAATCGGATCAGTCGAGAAATTTCTGAAATGGTATTGTATCGAATTTTTAGGTCTTCGCTATTAGTGAATAGAGCAGTACCATCCTCTGTATTAATGTCTCGATTAACTACAGCAGAAAGCTTTAAAGGTTTACTTCTCGGCCCACTTGGTGGGGCATTATTTGATCTTCCTTTCGTTTTACTTTTTATTATTGCAATCGGCTTTTTAGGTGGTTGGTTAGTTATAGTCCCGATTATTTCTTTGCTTTGTTATTATGGATTAGCTCACCACAGTCAAAAAAAACTGGCAAGCTCTTCTCATCAAACTACCACTTCTGGCACAACACGCTACTCATTATTATTTGAATTAAATAGCAAATTAGCATTTATTCGTAGCGCTAATATGAGTAAGTTTTGGATGCAGCGTTTTGAAAAAACGAATACATTAGCGGCTAAAAATGGTTTTTTTCATAATTCACATCAGACTAAATACACTTCGATTTATTATGCATTAGGGTTACTCAGTACATTGGCAGTAGTGGCACTCGGTATTGATCTTATTTTTAATCAAGTAATGACTGCTGGGGGATTAATTGCAACTATGATGCTCATTTCAAGGGTCACTGGGCCTGCGCAAATGCTTGCAAATAGCAGTGCTCGTTTTACTCAAATTAAACAAGCAAAATTACAAATCAATCAATCAATGAATCAAAAAGTAGAAGGTGACTTTTCATTTCAACATCATACATTACCGTTAGATAATCCAACGATTGAGTTAGAACAAATTACTTTGCGTTTTCCTCAGCAAATGAAGCCTGCACTTTCAGGGCTCTCTCTGAAAATAGAACCAGGCCAAGTTGTTGCTATTACAGGGCCAATGGCAAGTGGAAAAACGGTATTACTCGAATTATTGGCAGGTTTAAATCAACCTCAGAATGGGGTTATTAAGGTTAACAACTATAATTTGTCACAGTATGACCCTCAAATATATCGACAATGGTTAGGGTATTATTCAGCAAAGCCTGAATTATTATTGCTAACTATTCGTGAATTTGTAAGTGATAACAAAAGTATTGATGATGTTCTTATTATTAATGCGATTAAGCAAGTAGGCGGTGAAGCATGGTTTACCACATTACCTAGTGGTTTAGATACTCAGTTAAATGAATCTGTTGTAGCAAGTATTTCTCATTCTCTATCGGGCTATGAAGCAAAGGTACTATCACAAGCAAAGTTATATCTACATGAATATCCATTGTATTTGTTAGATAACCCAGTGATGGATATCGCATCTAGAGAACCTTTTCAACAATGGTTATCTCAACGTCGTGGGCAGTCGACTATTGTCTTTTCATCTCACGATCCTGAATTAATACAGCTAGCGGATCAAATCATTGTGCTTGACGGTGGGGCGCTTGTATATGCAGGGCCATTACCAGAAAAATCAAACTTAGAGAGTTCATCGGAGACATCTTTATGAATAAACAAAATGTAGATATTGTTGAATCAAAAGTGACGGCTCGTTTATTGTCATTGAGTACCTATTTTATTGCAGTATGTTTGATTTTATTTATTGGGTGGTCTGTATTTACTAATGTCGATGAAATTGCGAAAGCAAAGGGCGCGGTTATTCCTGAAGGAGAGCGCCAAATCATTCAAAGTGAAACGGGGGGACGGCTTAAATCGATTTTAGTTTCTGAAGGTGAGTTGGTTGAAAAGGGGCAAATATTAGTTGAGTTTGATTCTAAATTTCAGAATACCGCATTAGATGAATTGAATGCACAAAGAGCGGCGCTAGAATTAACGATTGAACGCTTAAATTCATTGGTAGAAATTCGTGATCCTGATTTCTCACAATATGCTGATTTTTACCCTCGACAGGTTTCACAGCAGTTAAAACAACTAGCCGCAGAGAAGGAATTATTTTTTCAAAAGAGAAGTGCTGTGATTAAGGAGCAAGCTCAGGTCGCCGCGGAATTAGAAGGATTACAAACAGAGTTACCTGTTTATCAACGTCAATTAAATGCGATTAAACAAGAATTAGACATATTGATTAAAGGGCAAAAAGCAGGGAACATATCTAAATTAAGAGTTTTAGAAATGAAGCAAAAATTGGCTTCGATCGAAAAAGAGATCCAGCAAGCCAAGAGTCAAGAGAATGTATTGAAACGTAAGGCGGAAACCGTTGGCGCTCAGTTAAAACAGTTAGGGGCAGAGGCCAGAGTTCAGGCTAATATTGAGCGTTCTAAAGCAGAAGCGGATTTAAGTGGATTAAGAGCTCGTATTCGATCTGGTAAAGAAAAAGTATTAGATACCGTAGTTAAATCGCCAGTAAAAGGGTTGGTTCAAAGTATCCCATCAACTCAAAATGGGGGCGTTATTACTCCTGGAGGTACGATTGCTGAAATCGTGCCAGTAGAGGGTAAAGCCAGTTTCAAAGCTCGTTTATCTCCTCGTGATATTGGTTTTGTTTCTATTGGGCAACCCGCACGTATTAAAGTGGATGCGTTTGATTACAGTCGTTTTGGGGCGTTAAAGGGAGAGGTTGAAAAAATATCTCCAACGACGAGTAAAAATGAAAGAGGAGATATTTATTACGAAGTTACGGTCTCTATTGAAAAGTCATATTTTCGCGATAACCCTGACGCTTTTTCTTTAATACCAGGGATGACTGGCGAGGTTGATATAACAACGGGTGAAAAAAGTGTCTTCCAGTATTTATGGAAACCAATTTACACCAATGTTAGTCGGGCATTTGGTGAGCGTTAATCATCAAGCTGAATAGGTAGGTGTAATACTAACCAAAAATAAAAAGGAACGCTAAATCGCGTTCCTTTTTAGATCCAGTTTCGTTATTTTTAGGTATTAGGGTCAATATCAGGCAAACCATCAATGTCATTGTGATGATGGTGGTTTTCATCTTCATGTTTATTCTGGCTATGATCTTGATTGTGATGTTCCATTGCATCAGATAAATCGATGTGTGATGAGTGATCCTCTGTTATATCAGTATTGTCATGCGCTAATACAATATCTAGGTCTGTAGGCGCATGGTGATCGTTATGTTCTGTAAGCTTTGGTGGTGGTGTGATACCTAAAGCATCTAAATAGGCTGAGGCACCAGACGAGTGTTCATCTAAATCAACCGAGAATGATAATTCACTTATAGGGTTATTACTAAAATCGGGTTCATCATGCTGCACGGCAGGTGATGGAGCGGGATGAGTCGGTAATATGGGTGATATATCCATTCCTGTTAAGGTTGTTTGATCAATATGATGACCACTATTGCCGTTTACGGATTGGGAGTGTAAGTGTAGATGGACTTCAACGTGAGAGTTTTGAGAGCCTCCTAGTGTCAATACAAATGTGTCCGTTTCGTCGGTACCTACGGAGTTTCCTCTTGAGTGGGTCTTTATTACACCAGAAGAGGGGGCGTAATCATAATGAAGCTCTCCGGTTGCAGGATTAATATGCAATGTTCCGAATTGTCCGTGCAAAGTATTAACAGAATGACCATGACTATCTGAGATCCCCCAACCAGTGAGCAAGCTTGGTGTGCCTTGATGAGTCATGGGGGGTATACCAAGGGTTGCATGGAGATCTTGATGTCCGGCACCTCCTGATATTTTGGGTGGGTTAAGTAATGTTGCGTGAGGTATCGCATCGGTATGACCATTGATGGTCATCGTAATCTCTTGTGGTACCTTTAGGCCGTGCCCGTCATCCACAAGCAATGTAAACTTGTCTTGCAGCGTGTCGTTATCGTTAAGCGCATTTACGGCAGGGTTGTTGTTATCTAGGTGATAAACCCAAGTGCCACTATGCGAATCAAAAACAACATGGCCATAGGCGGCGCTGTGTGCTGGATCTAGAGCTACGGTGGTGATATCACCATCGACATCATTGATGATTAGTTGACCCGCGGGGTTAAGACCTGAATCTTCATCGACCGAATGTTGGCCGACAACATGACCTGCTTGTGGCTTCTCTGATACAGTCGGTAGGTCATTGGTTCCGGTAATGGTAACTACGATATCATGGTGCGTGCCATCTGCAGATTGAACCGTGATGGTTTCAGTATCCGTTTGTCCTTGGCCTAGTTGTTGAACGATTGAGTGATTATTGTATAAGTTATAAGTCCAGTGCCCATTTGAATCGATATGAGCATGCCCATAGCCTTTGCTTCCTGCTATACCAGATCCACCTTGTACCGAGATAAACCCTACTGTTCCATCAGGGTCACTCACCGTCAACGTACCTGATGCTTGAAGCGTCGTGTCTTCTTGGGCAACCCCTGTGGAGTCTCCACCGAATGTTGCTGGGTCAGCGACACTCGCTATATTAATGAGTATTGACCCTTCTTTTGAATCAACATGACCATCGTTTGCTGTAAATTTCACCGCGCCTAGCCCGCTAAGTCCGGAACTAGAGTAATTGTGAGTCGGGGTGAAAATGAGTGATGATAAGTCGGATGCGCTGATGTCATCCCCAACATTCACCTTCGTACCATTCAGCGATAACACGCCATGGGCGACATTGCTAATCGTGATATGGTTTAACGCATCGCCATCAATATCAGAATATGTAAAGTCTGCAGTGGTGAACGCATGAGGTTTATCTTCTAAAGAACTAATAAAACCAGATCCAACAGTTGGAGCATGCTGTGCTGGCGGCGTGACTTCAATAGTAAGTTTATTTTGAGAAGAATCTCCTATTGGGTTACCACCATCATCGCCGACACGATAAACCATACTTGGCACTTTACCTATAAAACCAGCTTCTGGTGTGAAGGTATAATGACCATTCGCTTCGATCGCGAGTGTACCGATCCCGGTCATAGTATGTGGTTGCCCGGGCGTTACCGTGACATAACCCGACACGGGGTCTTTTATTTGAATATCTTGCAATACGAGATGCGTGTTGGAATCTGTGTCCGTTGCTGCACCACTCAATCCTTCATGAGTCCCTAATCCAGAAATTAGGTTCCCTTCGATTGGACCACTATGTTGAACACCAGAATCACTGAGGCTGTGTAGAACAGGATCATCGGTGGTCCCATTAATCGTGACGGTAATTGAATGCTTGGTACCGTCTTTTGATGTGACTTCAATGCTATCTGTGAGTGTTTGTCCATTGTCTAAGTCTTGAATGCGCGTATTATCATTGTCTGCAGTGTAAGCCCAAGAACCACTGGCTGAGAGAATGAAATGACCATAGGCTCCATCCTGTGAGATATGTTGCTGACCTTTGAGATCCAATGCTGCTTCGCTTTGGCCATCAACATCAGAAATAACTAGATGTCCATGGCAAACGAGGGCATTTGGAATGGTTGATGAGCCAGTCATATGTATGTTGTGTTGAAGGTTTGTGTCCTCATTGATACTGCCAGTGTCGACTTCGGAAATGATTGCGGTGTCGGCGATAGGATCAATATGAAGTGTATTGGAAGCTTCTACAGAATCAGCATGACCATCGTTCACTGTATATTTGAACTGAACGTCTCCGTTAAAATCTATCGCAGGCACGAACTGAAGCTTGCTGATGTCGGCGATGACAATATTTTGGCCTGCTGTAATATCATGCCCATCGAGCACAAACTTACCTTGTGTTGTTGGTGGTAGGTCTGTGATTGCTATGGAATGTAGTGTATCGCCAGTATCGATATCATGGAACCCAAACTGACTAGCTTGCATTTGGTAATGCATGTCTTCAGTACCATTACTGAGCGCAACTTGGGTAACGGTTGGTGCATCGTTGCTACCCGTTACTTTAATGATAATATCTTGTGCTGTGCCGTCGGTAGTATAAACACGATGAGTAACCAATACTTCCTGATTAACCCCTAAGTGCTGAAGCTTGGCATTATCGACGTCATAGGTCCAAGTACCTGAAGCTCTTATATGCAAAGATCCGCCAAAGGGATCATTCACGCTGGTGGAACGAGTATATTGGAAACCTTGTTCGCCTGCATCAGGATCGGTAATAAGCAGATGGCCGGTTACTTCAATATGATTTTGAGAATAAATGTTATGATCTTCGAAAACATCGCCAGTAACGTCTCCACTTACTATTGCCGCATCTTGAGCTGCTGAAAGTGTGGTACTTGCTCCAGTGTGTGCCAAACCACCATGCCCATCTATCACATCATAATTGAAGTGTACTTGACCATTATAGTCTTTTGCAGGGGTAAAACTAAAGGTACCATCGTGGTTATCAACAATATTACCGTGATCTGCGCTTAGATTAGCAACACTGAGTAGGCCTAAATCGTTAGCATCTATATCGCTGGCATTAGCTAGAAGTTGAGCTGATGTAAGAATAATATCCGTGTCTTCGGTGCCCGAGCTTAATTGGACTTCTGAGCTGCAATAAGGTGCGTCATTTGTTCCATGAATCGTCACTGTAACAATATGGCTAGTACCATCTATCGATGTGACTGTTACTGTGTCAGTTGTACTTTCGCCTTCACCTAGGTTTTGTATAACACTTTTTCTTGTATCAATTCTATAAAACCAAGTTCCATCTGAGCCTATACTAAGATATCCGCCTAACGAACTAATAATAGGATGAAGTTCAGGGTGGCCTGCATCATTAATAAAACCATAGTTCTTAACATGAAAATGATTTTCCCCTGCATCAGGATCGCTAATATGGATTTGACCATGCGTTTCTATCATATTTGCATTGCCTGCTACTACAGGGCCTACATTAACATCTTCTTTTACATCTCCACTGTCTTGTCCGGTAATGACTGCGTTATCTTGAACTGCGCTTAATGTGGTCGTTGCGCCAGTATGCGTAACACCGCCATGTGCATCTTTTACGTCATAGCTGAAATGTACTTGGCCGTTATAATCTTTCTCAGGGCTGAAGCTAAAGGTGCCGTCTTTATTGTCAATAATGACGCCGTGATCAGCGACTAAATTTGCAATACTTAATTGGCCAATATCATTGTGGTCAACATCAGTTGCGTTGGCGAGTAACTCAACAGTGCTCAGTTGCATGCTAGTGTCTTCAATGCCCGAAGCTATGCGTATTTCGGCGGAAACAACTGGCGCATCATTGGTGCCATATATCGTTACGGTAATATCTTGATGTGCGCTACCGTCGATAGACTCAACAGAAAATGTTTTTTGGTAAGATTCGCCTTGGCCCAAATGCTGAACTTTTGCGTTGTCGATAGTGTAAGCCCAGTTACCGCGAGGGTTGATGTAAAAATTCCCTCCTTCAGGTGTTGCTATATTTTGTGCAATAAAACCTGCTTGATCATGGTCGGGATCGATCACATGTAAATTTCCGCCACTCCATATTTGATTAGGAGTGCTTACTGAAGTGCGATCTTCAAAGGCATGTTCAGTGAAACTTGATCCGGGGGCAACTTCAATTCTTGCTTGATTATCTTCTCCAATCACTTTCACCATGATTGTCAGTGATTGCCCGTCGCTGGTTTTTATTTCGTAAGGAATCTGCATCGATTCGCCAGTTTGTAAACTAGCAATATGGTCATTTGCATAGCGATTGTTGGCGGACTGTAAGATAAATTGATAAGACCCATCAGGGTGAACAGTGAGATCACCAGGTGGGAACCCGTTACCTAAATATGTTCCGCTGTATTCAAAGTGTGTATTGTCGCCGCTATCAGGGTCGATAAGCTGAAGTGTTCCTCTGAACATATGGTGCTGACTATCAATCGCTTGTGTTTCAGTCATCTGAATGACGTTTGAAGCGAGGGTGGCTTTATCGTCCGTACCGACCATGGTGATGGTTGCTATAGCTGCAGTTTGCCCACCATGGTTATCATCCACCATGTAATGCACAACGATATCAGAATTTTGACCTGCACTTAGGTGTTGGAAAGTAGGGTTGTGGCTATCTATAACGAGGGTATGGCCATCATTTGCAAAACTAACCCCTTTTGGTAATGGACCTGTTTTTCCCTCAAAAGTGATTTGGACTTGGCTAATCGATAGCGAGTTACCATCTACATCGGTAGCACCACTTAATAAATTAACCGCATGATGTGTATCTGTATCTTCTGTAATGCTATCAATAACTGGTTGTGTATCTGGGTTGTCATTCACAGCTGCCAGTGTGGTAGTTGCACCTGTATGTGTCACACCACCATGTGCATCTTTAACATCATAACTAAAATGAACAACACCGTTATAGTCTTTCTCTGGTGTGAAAGTGAATGTACCGTCTTTGTTATTTAAGAGTGATCCATGATCGGAAACTAAGTTTTCAATAGTAAGTTTACCAGCATCATTGGCATCTACATCAACAGTATTAGTAAGTAAATCGGCAGTGGTTAATGTTTGCGCGGTATCTTCTGTACCTGTGGCAAGTGTGACTTCAGAACTGATATAAGGTCTATCATTATCGCCGTGAATGGTAATTACTATGTCGTGGCTTGTGCCACCTTTAGAATAAACGGTAATGGTGTCGGTGAGGGTTTGACTCTCACCCAGTTCATCAATGGTAGTGCCGATGGTTGTTTTACGATTACCAACCCAATCAATGCTGCCAACGGTCACGTCGTAATGCCAAGTACCATCGCTGTTTAACAATAAGTGCCCGTATTGTCCATGATAGGAGTTATTCCAAGCGCCGCCTTTAGCGTCAAATTGAGATTCCCCCGTATCTGGGTCAACAATATCTAACTTACCATCAACCGTTAATGCAGATTGTCCTAGTTTCGCCATGCCAGGTTGTGCGTAATCTGGTGACATATCACCGAAACTACCATGTCCTTCATCGACATCGCCCGTTGTAGTTCCAGTGATTACTGCTACGTCCCCAACGGCATCAAAATGAAGAGTATTTGTAGCCTCTGTAGAGTCGGTATGCCCATCGTTAACAGTATATTTAAACTGAACATCACCATTAAAATCTTGCGCAGGGACGAACTGAAGCTTACTGATGTCAGCTGTAGGGATGTGTTGCCCCGCAGTAATATCGTGGCCATCGAGTACAAACTTACCTTGTGTTGCTGGTGGTAGATCTGTGATTGCAATGGAATGTAGCGTATCGCCGCTATCAACATCCGTAAACCCAAACTGACTCGCTTGCATTTGATAATGCGTGTCTTCAGTGCCGTTACTGAGTGCTACTTGGGTAACGGTTGGCGCATCATTGGTGCCTACAACGTCTATGTGCAACTCGTATGCCGTTCCATCATAACTATGAACACGGTAGATAACGGTTTCAGTTTGCCCTTGAGCAAGGTGTTGCAAATTGGCATTATTAACGCTGTACCCCCAATTGCCCATGCTATCAATACGTAACATGCCACCAAACGGATCGTGAACTGCTGATTCACCAAACTGGCTGTACTGGAATTTATTCTCCCCGCTATCTGGATCCACAACTTGTAGTCTTCCATTCGCGAGCTCAGTTGTAACCCCCGCATTGTATCTGCTGTGTGAACCATCTTCAGTGACGTGGTCAGTCGATACTTCACTAATGATGGCTGAATCAGATGTTGCAGCAAGCGTTGTCGACGCCGTTGCTTGTGCTGAGCCACCATGAGCGTCTTTTACGTTATAAGTGAAGTGAACTTGGCCGTTATAATCTTTGTCTGGATGGAAAGTAAATGAGCCATCGGGGTTATTCGTTACTGTACCGTGATCAGCGGTTACAGCATCTACGTGCAAAGTGCCTGCATCATTTTTATCAATATCGTTCGTACCAGCAAGGAGCTGAGCTTGAGTGATATGTAGTGTTTGATCTTCGGTACCCGCAGGCAATACGCGACTACCAGTAACGGTAGGCGCATCATTGGTACCCGTTATGGTGACTTGTAGCTCTTGCATGGTTCCATCAACAGTGTGCACTGTGACTTTATCGATATAGGACTGCCCCTGACCTAGAGACTGTACTTGAGTTATATTATTATCAAGTTGGTAGTGCCAATCACCGTCCGGAGTTACGATGACCTCCGCACCAAGTGCGGAGGTATAACCAATACCCGTATAATTGTGTGCATGTATTACAGGATCAAACTTAGCCTCTCCAGAATCGCTATCGGAGATATGCATTTTCCCACCTGTTAACAACCATTGCATACCATTGATACGATCTTCTGTTACCGCACCTGTGGTTGTCCCCGTAATGGCAGCTGCATCGTTTTGACCGTTTATAACTATTGAAATTTGGTGGGGTGTACCATCGGCTGACTGAACATTAATAATATCTTTTACTTGCTGACCTTGCCCAAGTGCTTGAACGGTTGGGTTAGTATTGTCTAAATCGTATGTCCAATTACCATTATCAGTTAAGTGCAACGTACCTAACGTCCCAATAATGTTGGTATTGGAGAAGTGTGCTTCGCCAGTGTCGACATCAGTCACACTCAGTATTCCTGAAGTCTGAAGTTGAGATTCTTCCGTCACCGCACCAGTATTTGAGCCACCAATCACCGCTTTGTCATTAGTGCCATTAACCGTAATCGTTACTTGATGTGGTGTGCCATCGGTAGAATGAACGGTGATAGTATCAGTAGCTGTCGAGCCTTTGCTTAATGCTTGAACGGTTGGGTTAGTATTGTCTAGATCGTAAGTCCAACTACCATTATCAGTTAAGTGCAGCGTACCTAATGTCCCAATAATATTGCTATTGGAGAAGTGTGCTTCGCCAGTATCGACATCAGTCACACTC
>NZ_CAMLHO010000054.1 GCF_946479765.1 uncultured Aliivibrio sp. | reverse complement strand
ACGCATTTCTGACAGATTTTGATTCTTAACTGAATCGCCAGTTCCATCTGTATGCCCATCAAGTACTAAGGCTAACTCTGGTTTTGTTGCCATTACTGAGATCACTTTGTTCAGTAAATTTTGAGCTAATGGCGTCAATTCAGCTTTTGCACTCGAAAAGTGTACTTTTTCTTGAATCGAAATAATAAGCTGATCATTATTAACTTCATGAAACACAACACCTAAGCTTGTAAGCTGCTCTGCTACCTTCCTCATGTCATCATCTTTTAATTCACCATTTGGGCCCGTTAATGCGCGAGTAAGCTCTTCTACTGCTTCTTTTTCAGTAGATTCCTTATTTTCTGTAGGCTCCTTATAAGGGTCTTCAAAGGTTGGATGAGGGGTTTCATCTTTTGTTTTAGGTGCGGTATCTAATAAACTGCCGCCATGTTGAACGCAGCCAGCTAATAATAATGAAGTACAAAATAAGAAAATTCGAAGCATGATTAATCCAAGTAATAACATTCCTATTATCTGTATCGACAAGCGATTCTATTTCTTTACCTAAAGCTTTCATTTTATGACATCAATTCATTATTTTTGCTTCTTAATACAACAATTAGAAGCCAATTTACTCTTCATGCTAGGAATAGAATTGACATTTCTGGTGGTCTGGTTACCATTTCATTTTTATATGAAGAGAAATGCCCATGTCTGAAGTTGAAAATACAAAAAAAGAAGCTATTGATTTAGAAACTATCTCTCCAGAACTTAAGAAAGTAATTGAGTTTGAAAGCGTTCCTGAAGAAATGTGGCACATGCTTGTTTCTGTTCATGAAGTGGCTGAAATTGCCGTTCGTGAATCTTGGGATGAAATGCCAAGAAGTGCTCAAGAAGTTCTAGATAACTTTGAGCAATTCCACGCATTAGTTTCTTTAAGCCAAAGCTATGCAGGTTATGATTTCATGGCAGAATTCGAAACTATCAAACTTCCTGAAAACATGGATGAAGACGCACAAGCAGAGTACCGCTCTCAATTGCTTGACCAAGTTCTTCACAACTGTGTAAAAGATCTTGCTAAGCAAATCAAAAAAGCACGTCGTGATCCAATCATGAGACGTGAACTTGCTGATATCTTCAAAAAATAATTGATGATAAGGATGGTTTACTGCCATCCTTTTTTTTCGAGGAATAACAATGGCTCGTACTGTTCGTTACACTTATAAATCAGAAACGAAAGAGATCGCCTTCTCATTTCGTGAATTTCACGGCCCATTTGAAGCAGCCGCAGCTGCTGAAGGTATTGATATCTCTAAATTTGATACAATGCTAAAACAAGTGGAAATGGCATCAAGTAACCCTGGTGCAGTAAAAGATTTTCGCCACAGCTACTTTAGTAAACTAGGTTTTAGTAAAGTTCGTTTTGTGAGAGATGACGAATAACGTAATTATCTGATTTGCGTTAATCTACCTAGCATTGATGGATGATAAGACCATGTATGATCAAACATCGCCATTAATGCTGGATTTCCATATTTAGATAAACAAACCGCATGAAATCGATTCTGATGCTGTTTCACCTCTTGAACCATCGCATCGATATGCTCTGATTGCGTAGGAGCAATGAAATCAGACAATACGACCAAATCTGCATTTTTATACTTATCACCATGCATAAGCTGAATTGACTGCTCCAGCACCGGTTCTAAATCCGTTCCGCCATGGAATTTATACGATAAAAAGTCTGCCACTTCTTTCAAGCCATCTTGCTTTGTCAGTTCATAGGTAATTTGTTGTGTGGAAAATAGAATAACGTAGCAATCTCGTTCTTCTGCTAATGCTATTTGCATTAATCCATACGCTAACGCTTTAGCACACTGCTCTGGAAAACCACTCATTGACCCTGATGCATCAACACAGACAACAAAAGGGCCCTTTTCAACTAACGCATTACTGGATGCTCTAGAATGTGCAGTAACTTTACGTAACTTTCTATCTGTTCCTTCCATGCGATAGTTCATTAAGCGTTTATCAACAAGGTGCTGATAGAAAATAACTTCAAGCTCAGGGTGAGATAAAAATAAGGTTTCGTTTGGCAATAAGCGACTAAGATCATCTCCTTCTTGTATACCGACAATATCATCAGTCACAAAGTCGCTTTTTTCTTCCACCACTTTAACTTCTTCCATTACCGTTTGAGAGCGATCATGATCTGGTGCTTCATTTGCCATACGACCGAGTTTTGACGCAATATTTTGAAGCCCTTTATTCTTACTTAAAAAACGGGCATGCAGTTTCATGATATCTACATTTGATTTGGTTAACCTTGCTGAAGCCATGTCCCACAATTTCCCAATTTGTGCTTCATCACCTTCAGTCGTTACCGCTTCCATTGCTTTCAAGGTTTCAATGCGTTGATACAGATCAGCAAGTAACTTTTCTTTATCTTCCTTTAGCTCTGTTAACTGTGCTGTTTTTATCGCATCAGAAAAACTGTCATACCAGCGATCACAAAAGAAACGCGGGAACATAGGGTTCATTAGACCTTTATTGTTTTTAACCAACTTGCTGGCTTCAATATAAAATGAAGAATGCCACTCTAATTTAATAATAACGCTATCAATTTGTTGATAAAACTCAGTTTCAGTCCAATGAATAACCTCTTGGTATAAGGCTAATTCTTCTTGAATTCGCTCAGTTTCACACACTTTTGTCATTTTATGTTTAACTTTACCGCGCCATTTTAAAATATGATTTTTAATGGTTGGTTTGATATTAGGGTTCGACTTTGCTGCCGTTAAAAACTGAGGCCTTGATAATATCTCAGTAATTGAAGAGTCAATCATCCCTGACTCTGCAACCATCATAACTAAATTTAACGCGTCAGCACCTAACATAAAGTTCCTTGTGAGTAATAATACGAGAGTGAATTAAGAGTAATAGTCATTAAAATTTAACATTCTACGACTTGTACTTTCAAATTGAATTTTGCAAGCTTCAATTCGTTGAGCTAATAACTGTAGACTACCTTCAATAACAGACGGTAGATTCTCTTCAATAAAGTTATGCGGAAGCGCCGCATGAAACTGAGCTCTACTTTTTCTTAATTGATGCTCTGCTTCATTCAGCTTTGAATTGTTTTTAGCAATACTTTGTTCCCATTCTTCAAACTGACTTTGTTGTGGATTATTATGACCGACCATACCCACAAGAACAGAACGATTTGCGATATCTTTGATTACCAATCTGGAATCAGCATCCAACTCCAACTTCAAGGTACATAAATTTGGATTTTGATTCACGTAACCATAAACAACCGCTTTGCCCTCTTTCATCTGTTTCGCTATATCATCAGGGTTTACGTAAACCCAACGACTGTCGCCCTTTTCACTTTCTGAAACCGACATATTTGATTGCAACACCACCAACTTAATTAGTTGATGAGCCGTACCAACGCTGTATCTTTTGCCTTTACTAAAATCGAACTCGAAGCTTTCTTTTTTCATTAATCGATTACCACTGGCTTCGATATGGAAATTAATACTTTGTTCAACTAATACTTCCGCTTCCATCTCAATAATATCGGCTTGTATCATTTCAATATTCATCGATACATTCTTTTGGTCGAATGCTTTTTCTGAGGCAAATTTTCGAATGCTTTCTCTTACTTGCTCACGATTTTCAGGCGTGGTCCATAAACAATCTTGCAGTAATAATAAATCCATTGGATTAATTTCATCACGTCCACTGAAGAATGCTGACGCTTTTAGTAATTTAACTGATTTTTTCCAACGGCGATCAGAGACATAAAGATCATCATCATACGTCGCATTATGTTTCTCTAGCATCGATTTTAGCTCAAAAAGCTTTTCAAACACTTCTTCAGATAGTGTTAACCCATCAAGCTCTTTTTGCCATTGGTGATACTCTGCATCGGTAACCACTAAAGAAGGGTCAACTTCAGTTTCTTGAATCGTTCCAGTCATTAACATCGACTTGAAATTGTTTTTATTTTGAATGCGGTTTACGAACACTCGAACTAACATTCGATCATAAAGCGCGTCTAATCCACTGTCTTCATCTGGTAATTCATTAGATGCTGAAATAAGTAATCGCATAGGCACTGGAAGAATTTCACTGCCATTTTTAAATGTTTTTTCATTAACAACGGTTAAGAGGGTATTTAAGATCGCAGGACCTGCTTTCCAGATCTCATCTAAAAATACAACTTGAGCATTAGGCAAGTACCCTTCAGTCAAGCGTACATATTTACCATTGTCTTTTAATTCTTGAATCGATAACGGACCAAATACTTCTTCAGGCGTTGAAAAACGCGTCATTAAATATTCAAAATAGCTGCTGTTATCGAAAGCTTTGATCAAACGTTTAGCGATTAAACTTTTGGCGATACCCGGAGGCCCAAGCAAGAAAACACTTTCTCCAGAGAGTGCTGCAAGTAAGCACAGTCTCATAGTGTCTTCCCTTTCATATACGCCATCAGACAAGGCTGTTGTCAGTTTTTGAATACGTTCTGATAACAATGCGCGTTCTGCACTGGTTCTAATTGAGTTACATTGCATTACATTCCCTTACAATTCTGATGTCATATGACATTGAGTATAATGTAATTTGTTGAGTCATTATAGTTACATATTTACATATCCGCTTAATAAACAATCACTTTAACTACCCAATTAGTCGTATTTTTAAATTTACACTCTTTGTTCACATCCGTTAGTAATCGTTATCCTCTATAATTTACACATTTATAAACACTATGTTATCGTTAACTTAAAATGATACATAATAATAACAGTGCCAATGTACCTCTATTTTTCTAATATAGACGATAGATAATGCAAGGAAGTAATATGATTGATTTTCGCTCCGATACCGTAACAAGACCGACGCCAGCAATGCGTGAAGCTATGGCCAATGCATTGGTCGGCGATGATGTTTATGGGGATGACCCTACCATTAATGAACTTGAAGCGTGGACAGCTGAACGACACGGATTTGAAGCGGCTCTTTTTACCTCTTCAGGCACTCAAGCCAACTTGCTTGGTTTAATGGCACACTGTGAACGTGGTGATGAGTATTTATGTGGCCAACAAGCGCATAACTATAAATACGAAGCTGGTGGTGCTGCCGTACTGGGTTCAATTCAACCCCAGCCTGTTGAAAATAACCCAGATGGAACACTTTGTTTTGAAAAACTAACCGCTGCAATTAAGCCTGATGATTTTCACTTTGCTCGAACCAAATTATTGAGTTTAGAAAACACCATAAATGGAAAAGTGCTTCCTTTATCTTATTTGGCAGAAGCGCGTAAGTTTGTAAATAAGCACAACTTACAACTTCATCTTGATGGGGCTCGTGTGTATAACGCCGCGGTAGCATTGGATGTCGATATTAAAGAGATTGCACAGCATTTTGATAGCATGACGATTTGTTTATCAAAAGGATTATCTGCACCCGTTGGTTCTTTATTATTAGGCACCAAAGAATACATACAAAAAGCACGCCGTATACGAAAAATGTTAGGCGGAGGTATGCGTCAAGCTGGAATTCTAGCAGCTGCAGGCAAACTTGCTTTAACTGAACAAGTTCCGCAACTTGCAGTAGACCATAGCAATGCTAAATATTTAGCTGAACAATTAAATACCGTTGAAGGATTCAGCGTGAATGTTGAGCATATCCAAACTAACATTGTATTTGCTCGCTTAGATAACCACGTCGATATTCACAATATTGAACAAAAAGCGAAACAACAAGATATATTAATCTCTGCCGGTAACCCTATTCGCTTTGTTACTCATAAAGACATATCAAAACAAGACATTGATTCGTTTATTCAATTTTTACAAAATAAGATCTAATTTAGAGTTTATTTACAAGAACCCTATAAAAAGAGCAGTTTAATTAGACTGCTCTTTTATAAAAACGGTAAAGAGTCTTTCTTTAGCCTTCAATCACCCTCATCAACAGTGAACCATCGCGCATCGCCTGCTTAACTAAAGCGGCACCGGGCATGGTGGCTTGAGTATAAAATCGGCTTTCAACAAGTTTGGTATCTTTAGCGTACAGAGGCAATACGTGGTTTTGAATCGAATCCATTATCACAGGATAAAGGATCTCTTTAGACACATTTATTTCACCACCAATTAATACAATTTCAGGGTTAAATAAATTCACCATAATGGCAATGGCTTCACCCAAGTTGTGCCCTAATTCGGTAATCACTTGCTTTGCTAAAATATCGCCTTCATTCGCTGCTAAGCAAATAGTTTCTATTGTTATGACCTTATCTTTTAACGATGTTTGATGCCCATTACTAATAAGAGTATTTACCTGATCTCTAATTGCTTTTGCACTAGCGACTGTTTCTAAACATCCTGAATTACCACAGTGACAACGAGCACCCAATTTATTGATTCTAATGTGCCCCATCTCACCAATATTACCCGTTCTCCCTTGCAGAACCTCACCATCCATAATAATGCCAGCACCGACACCATGATGAATAGACACGAGAATCGAGTTATCGTAGCTTTGGGAATTACCAAACAGATTTTCAGCTAATGCCCAACTGCGAGTATCGTTACCGATAAAGACAGGTAAACCAGTAGCTTCGTAGATTTTAGGTCCCAGAGGTAAATTATCTACATTGTAATGTGGCATTTGGATGACAAGACCTTGTGAAGAGATCACTAGACCAGGCAAAGAGACAGCAATACTGGTAATTCTACCGAGAATACTAGAATGCTTTTGAAAAAATAGATCTATTTCTTTTAATAATTTAGCCAGTAACTCATCTTGCTCTATTTCATTAATATTTTGTCTTTCTTCAATAATTTGCTCTCCACCTAAACTATGTAAAGCAATAGTTAAATAACCACGACCTAGACGCATCGATAAAAACTGCCAACCTTCATTGTCAACTTCTAGCCCAATTGCAGGCCGACCACGACTATTTGCTTCTTGTAGTTGCGTTTCTTTGATAAGGTGTGCATCAAGCAATTCACGAGTAATTTTAGTAATACTGGCAGGAGCCAAGTTACTTTTTTTAGAAAGGTCAATTCGAGAGATAGCGCCAAGTTGATCAATTAACTTATATACCCGTCCAGCATTTACTTGTTTTAAGTGATCAATGTGTCCGGGTTGGGCCACGTACATGTGTCTCTCCAGTAAATAAATTTGCATCAAATTTCATTTTTTTACTTTGCGAACAAATTGTGAAGTCTTAGTGTCAACCTACGTGACACTTATCACGATGTTTATGAAATATTTACTGAAAATGCGACTTTAATGCATGTTTCGCCCATCGAATTTTATAGTTTTTTATTTGAGTAAAATAATTATGTCTGCATCATCATTTAAAATTAATGAGTTATTCGAAACCATTCAAGGCGAAGGTACATTTACCGGAGTTCCTTCTATTTTCCTACGCTTACAAGGATGCCCTGTCGGTTGTTCTTGGTGTGATACCAAGCAAACCTGGGATGTTGAACTAAATGACCAAACTGATTTAGCTACGATTTTAGCAAAAAAAGAAGACAATCCAAGTTGGACTGAGCTAACCAGTTCACAAATTATCGATATGCTTGAACAACAAGGTTATACAGCAAAACATGTGCTTATCACTGGTGGTGAACCTTGCATGTATGATTTAACACCACTAACTGCAGTATTAGAACAACATGGCTACCGCTGCCAAATTGAAACCAGTGGCACCTACCCTATTCTTACTTCAGATAACACTTGGGTAACCGTCTCACCAAAAATTAATATGAAAGGCAAACTTCCTATTTTAGAAGAAGCCCTAATGCGTGCCAACGAAATCAAACACCCTGTTGGCACCACTAAAGACATCGAACAACTAGAAGCGCTACTCGATGGCGTTAATCTATTAACTGATGTAACGATTGCATTGCAACCGATTAGCCAGAAACCACGCGCTACCGAACTGTGTATTGAAACCTGTATTAAGAAAAACTGGCGACTTTCCATACAAACACACAAGTATTTAGCGATTGCGTGATAAAGTTTTACTATTTCCTTGTTTGAATCATGGAAATGTCATCATTCTCGATATATGTTTATCTAATAATTAAGTAAATACAATAACATCCTCTTGGAGATAATATGTCTAACAGACTACGTAGAACAAAAATCGTTTGTACTCTTGGCCCTGCAACTGACCGTGATAACAATCTTGAAAAAATCATTGTCGCTGGTGCAAACGTTGTTCGTATGAACTTTTCACACGGTAGCGCAGAAGACCACATCGAACGAGCAAAAAAAGTTCGTGAAATCGCAGCAAGACTAGGCACACACGTAGCAATCCTTGGTGACCTTCAAGGCCCTAAAATTCGCGTATCTACGTTTAAAGACGGTAAAATCCACTTAACTATTGGTGATAAATTCACTCTAGACAGCGATTTACCAAAAGGTGAAGGCAACCAAGAAAGCGTTGGCCTTGATTATAAAGAATTACCACGTGACGTTGTAGCAGGAGACGTTTTGCTTCTTGATGACGGTCGTGTTCAATTAAAAGTTACCGCAGTTGAAGGCAATAAAGTTCACACTGAAGTAACGGTTGCTGGTCCTTTATCAAACAATAAAGGCATCAACAAGCAAGGCGGTGGTCTTTCAGCGGAAGCGCTAACAGACAAAGACAAAGCAGACATCATCACAGCTGCTGCAATGAAAGTAGATTACCTAGCCGTTTCTTTCCCACGTAACGGCGAAGACATGAACTACGCTCGTCGTCTAGCTCGTGAAGCAGGTCTTGAGGCTAAATTAGTAGCAAAAGTAGAACGTGCTGAAACAGTAGCAACAGAAGAAGCAATGGATGACATCATCATGGCTTCTGACGTGGTAATGGTTGCTCGTGGTGATCTAGGTGTTGAAATTGGCGATCCTGAGCTAGTTGGTGTTCAAAAGCAACTTATCCGTCGTGCTCGTAGCCTTAACCGTACGGTTATTACTGCAACACAAATGATGGAATCAATGATCACAAGCCCAATGCCAACTCGTGCTGAAGTTATGGACGTTGCTAACGCCGTACTTGATGGCTCGGATGCGGTAATGCTTTCTGCTGAAACAGCCGCTGGTGACTTCCCTGTTGAAACAGTAACATCAATGGCAAGTGTATGTATTGGTGCTGAAAAAGTACCAACAGTGAATGTATCTAACCACCGTTTAGACCGTCGTTTCACTACGCCAGAAGAAACGATTGCAATGTCTACTATGTATGCAGCAAACCACATGGAAGGCATCACTGCGATGATTACGCTGACTGAGTCTGGTCGTACACCATTAATGATGTCTCGTCTAAGCTCTGGTTTACCAATCTTCGCTTTGTCTCGTAACGAAAGCACCCTGAACCGTGCAACACTTTATCGTGGTGTTACGCCAGTGTTCTTTGATGAAAATGCTGACTCAGGCCTTCCATCAACGCACGCTGCAATTAATACGCTAAAAGCAAAAGGCTTATTATCAACTGGTGACACTGTAATCATCACTCAAGGTGATGTAATGGACATCGTTGGTTCTACTAACTGTATGCGTATTATTACCGTTGAGTAATTAACTACTTCTATAAGATATAGTTAAATAAAAAGCCCTGAAGATCGTGAAGATTTTCAGGGTTTTATTTTATTATGTTACTTACTTTTTAATTAAAACAACTCGACACTCATACGGACGTAAGCTCATAGAAGAACGTGGTTGAGTTGATTCAATATCATTATAATTCAGTAGAATATATTCTGAACTACTTCCTGTTAGATCCACAGAGATCTCTACCATATTTGCATAGAAGTTATGAATCGCAATTAACCTATGTGTTGCATTTTCTCGTTGATAACAAAACACATCACTATGCTCAGGCATAAGATCGTAGTAATCACCCGTTGTAATCACATCAATATCTTTACGTAACTGAATCAATTTTTGATAAAAGTAAAAAACAGAATTTGCATTATGGACCGCATTTTTTACATTTACTTCTTTATAATTACTTGCAACTGAAAGCCAAGGCTGCCCCTGTGTAAATCCTGCATTATCGGATTCATTCCATTGCATCGGAGTACGAGAATTATCACGAGATTTTTGGTCTAAAATCTCTAGCATTTCAGCTTCAGACACCGATTTATCTTTATTGACCATAATATCGAACATATTAATACTTTCTAAATCCCGATATTGCTCAATTGACGTATAATGCGGGTTAGTCATACCAATCTCTTCACCTTGGTAAATATAAGGTGTCCCTTGCATCATATGCACTGATGAAGCGAGCATTTTTGCTGATAACTCACGATATTCTTCATCATTACCTAAACGACTTACCACTCTCGGTTGGTCATGGTTACACCAAAAAAGTGCTCCCCATCCTTTACCATTTAAGCCCGTTTGCCAATGATTGAAGATCGCTTTTAATGATAAGAAATCAAACGGCGCTTTTGTCCATTTATCACCCTCTTTATAATCGGCTTTAAGATGGTGAAAATTAAATACCATCGATAACTCTTTTCCATTTTGAGCTGAATACTGTTGGCAATGATCTAACGTAGTTGATGACATTTCACCTACCGTTACGGAACCATACTTTTGGAAAACAGCGTCACTGATCTCTTGTAGATATTGGTGAACTTTAGGACCATCGGTATAAAAACGACGTCCATCGCCACTATCATCATTAGTAAATTCATGCGGTTTTGAAATAAGGTTAATAACATCTAATCGAAAACCATCGACCCCTTTCTCTGCCCAAAAACTAATGATTTCTTTTACTTCTTGGCGAACCTTTGGGTTCTCCCAGTTTAAATCCGCTTGCTCTTTAGCAAACAGATGCAAATAGTATTGATTTGTCGCTTTATCTAGCGCCCATGCATTGCCACCAAATTTGGATTGCCAATTAGTTGGGGATTTACCATCAACTGGATCTTTCCAAATGTAATAATCACGGTATTCACTCTCTTTATTTCCCAAGGCAGATTGAAACCAATGATGCTCAGTCGAAGTATGATTAACCACAATATCCATAATAATGCGTATACCACGAGACTTTGCTTCTTTAAGTAGATGATTAAAGTCATCCATGGTGCCAAAATCTGGATTAATTGAGTAATAATCAGCGATATCATAGCCATTATCGATCATCGGTGATTGATACACTGGTGTTAGCCAAATCGCATCGACACCCAATTTTTGAAGGTAATCTAATTTTGAAATAATACCTTGAATATCACCAGTACCTTTATCGCTACTGTCACAAAAACTTTTTGGGTAAATTTGATAGATAGTCGCTGTACGCCACCATTCTGAATTTGTCATGTTTATTCTCTCAACTACTAAAAAAGAGAACACCTCTGTTCATATTCACATCATGCAGAGGTGTTATTTCGTATTTATTACTGTTTATGCCTCTGACACATCTAGCTGATCTTTCACTTGTGCGCGTTTATACATCGCTAATGTTAAAATCGCTGGAACAAAAATCGCGACTAGCATGGCAATACTATAGATGCCCCAATATTGTGGTTGGATAGAAAGAATACCGGGTAAGCCACCAACACCAATACCATTTGCCATCACACCAGCAGCACCACAGATAGCAGCAGCCATAGCAGAACCAATCATTGCGCTTAGCATTGGAAATTTATATTTCAAGTTAATGCCATACATAGCAGGCTCAGTAACACCTAAGTAAGCAGAAATCGCTGCTGGAACTGAAATATCCCGCTCTCCACTTTTCTTGCTGATGATGATGATTCCAACAACTGCAGACGCTTGAGCAATATTTGATAATGCGATTAGAGGCCAAATTGGTGTTCCACCTAACTCTTGCATCAATTGTAAATCAACCGCATTCGTTGTGTGGTGAATACCCGTAATCACTAATGGTGCATAAAGAAAACCAAATATTACCGAGCCAACAATCGCAAAATCTCCCGTCATTGCCGCTTTTGCTGCCATTGCAACACCGTCACCTACCACTCGACCAAATGGGCCAATAAATGCGTGAGCTAAAATCACAGACAAAAGAATAGAAACAAAAGGCACAACAACAAGGTATAAATAAGAAGGAACAATGCGCTTTAAGTTTGTTTCAATAAAGGCGAGTGCTACACCTGCAAGCATGGCAGGTATAACTTGAGCTTGATAACCGACTTTCTCGATAACAAACAAACCAAAATCCCATACCTCAGGTACTTGTTTACCAATAAGATAAGCATTCATCAATTGTGGCGATACGAGAGTCACTCCTAATGTAATACCTAAAATTGGCGTCCCGCCTAACTTTTTCACCGTCGACCAACACACGCCAACAGGTAAAAAGAAGAATATCGCTTCACCAATTAACCATAAAAACGAATGTACCGTTGCCCAAAACTGACTTATCTCGACTAGGGTTTGGCCATCAAACATTTTTAGATCGCCAATGACGTTTCTAAAACCTAGAATCAAACCACCAGTGATAATGGCAGGCAGTAATGGAACAAATATTTCAGCAAGGTGCGAAATTCCACGCTCTAATATATTCATATTTTGGCGAGCGGCGAGTTTTGCATCCTCTTTTGACTCACCTTTATCGCCTGAAAGTTCATTCAATATCTTAAATACTTCATCAACTTCAGTACCAATCACAACTTGAAATTGCCCAGCGTTGGTAAAACACCCTTTTACCATTGGGATTTGTTCAATCGCTTTTACATCAGCACCTTTGGTGTTATTTAATACAAAACGTAAGCGAGTCAAACAATGACTTACGCTAGCGATATTTTCTGATCCCCCGATCAGTTCGATCAAACGCTGTACGTCCTTTCTCTCTATTTTACTCATATCTTTGTCCACGTTGATTATTGTTTTATATTTATGGGAATGTTCCCATTTCGTTTTAAGTATAATTACAAAGATGAAACAAGAAATAAATGGGAACAATCCCACAAGGTGAATTAGATCACAATAAAGCGTGTTTTTTAGACCAATTTAAAGAAATAAAGGCTGGGTTAGATGCGTGATACTTACATCACCTTCTAATTGCTGTAGAAGTTGTTTGGCAGCATTTTTACCTGCCGATTGATAACCAGGGTTTATACTAATAATGTTTGGGAACAAAAATGAAAGCAGCTCATTACCACCGACACCTGTTATCTGAATATCATTGCGTTGCAACTCCTGAAGACGTTTGGCAACCCCTAAGGCTAATGTATCACTAGCACAAACAATAGCTTCAACCTCGTCATTAAGAACGGAATCCACTAAAGTATACGCACTTTGGTGATCTAGTTGCCCAGTAGCAAAATTAGGCACTCGTCCTTTTTCAGAGCACCACTCTAAATAAGAATCTAATCGTAATTTACCCGTAGTTTTATCACTTGGATCAACGCCAATGTAAGCGATTTTGTTTAACTTCAACTGAGATAGATGGTGAAGAGCTTGTTTAATTACCCCACGATTATCATAGTTAATTGAGCTGACTTTATCGGTATCCATTGCAATAACAACCATGCGCTCATTCCAACGCTCGATTTGATTCATATCACAATCAGTAAATCCAAATAAAATCACCCCATCCACACTACGTTTTCGTAATACTTCTAAATGCTCATTGGTTTTTTCAGTATCAAATTGACTTTCCATGATCACAGCATCATAACCATGT
This sequence comes from uncultured Aliivibrio sp., assembly GCF_946479765.1. Lineage (GTDB taxonomy): Bacteria > Pseudomonadota > Gammaproteobacteria > Enterobacterales > Vibrionaceae > Aliivibrio. Next base: position 4,888 of record NZ_CAMLHO010000054.1, on the reverse strand, counting down.
TGATATAGTTGTTCTAAAATACCGCTAACAGCTTTATTTTCAGAAGGGGAATCAAGGCGAGAAGTAATAATGCCAATCACTTTTTGACTACCACCACGCATACTTTGAGCCGATTTTGAGGGCGTAAAACCAGATTCTTTAATAATTTGTTCTACTTTAAGGCGAGTTTCAGGTTTTACTTTTGGATCATTGGTTAATACACGAGAGACGGTTGATTTCCCAACACCAGCCATTTTAGCTATATCAAGAATCGTCAGTTTTTTCGTCATATGTTCACTATCCAATAAGTAAAGAGTAATTCCTGATTATAGCGTTAACTCTTTCTATTCTAAACCAAAAAGAAAAAGCCTGACCATAAACATAATCAGGCTTTGAAAATTATCGGTTTTCGGTGTAAAGCAGTCTATGACTTCCAGCGATCATAAGCACGGGTAATTTCGTTATTCGCCGCTTTCCACTCTTTACTGTTTAATAGTGTCACTCTATCAAAATGCTTAGTTTTCAATAATGCATTTGCTTTTTCTACTGTTTGAATCTCTAGATTATCCAAAACCTCAACCGCAGATTGTCGATTATTACACATCAACACCATGTCACAACCGGCATCAAGTGCTTGCTGAGAGCGCTCTGCTGGCCCTCCCATGATTGTCGCACCTTCCATGCTCAAATCATCCGAAAACACCAAACCATTGAAGTTCAGTTGCTTACGTAAAACATCTTTTAACCAATATGACGATCCACTGGCTGGAGACGAATCGTATTCAGGATAAATTACATGAGCAGGCATCATGGCATCCAAAATACCCGCTTCAATCTGCGCTTTAAAGATCGCCATATCGAGTTCAAAAATATTATCTCGGTGATCATATGGCGTTTCTAAATGAGAATCTGCAATTACACCGCCATGGCCAGGAAAATGCTTACCTGTAGTAGATGTACCTGCTGATTTCATTCCTTTCATAAAGGCCATGCTATATTTAACGATGGTATTTATATCATCCCCAAACGCACGGTTGCCAATCGCTTTACAATCAAAGCCATTATCTAACACTGGCGCAAAGGTAAGATCAATATCATGAGCGACTAACTCTGAACACAATAACCACCCTGCTGTTTTCGCCAATGCTAAGCCATTATTCATTTCAGCATACGCTTGCGCGGGTGGGATTAAGGTAAATTCATCTCTAAAACGTTGAACACGGCCACCTTCTTGGTCAACACCAATCAAAATAGGGCGACCTGCTGCTTTACGAATTGAGGCAGTTAACGCTGCCAACTGCTTCGGATCATGATAATTGCGAGCAAATAGGATCAAGCCTCCTACTGTTGGGTGCTGTAATAATTCACGCTCTTCAGCATCAATCTCATATCCTTCAACATCTAACCATAACGGTCCCATCACTTTCTCCAAATCATCTTAATTTTTATAGGCTTAAAGTATCATGGTCTTTCTTCTTTTAACATCTTATATCTGGTACTTATTACTCAAAATTTCGATATTCTTTATCTCCTTTATGGCAAAATTGCCTTATAATATTATGGGTAATTAACGGCAAAGGGATAGATGGTAATGGAAAAATACATAGGCTTAATGTCAGGCACGAGTTTAGATGGCGTCGATGCTGTTTTGGTTGAAACTAATGGCACAACAATCAACTTACTGGGTCATGCTGACTATCCAATGGAGCCTACATTGAAATCTGATGTATTGTCCGTCTGTACTGGCCAAGCCACCAATTTAAAAATGATTGGGGAAATCGATCATCGTTTAGGCCATTTATTTGCAGATGCCGCCTTACATTTACTCAACACACTCTCTGTTGACCCATCGAGCATTACAGCGATTGGTAGTCATGGACAAACTGTATTTCACTCACCAGATACGCAACATCCATTTACCATGCAGTTAGGGGATGCCAATATTATTGCCGCTAAAACAGGTATAGATACTGTGGCTGACTTTCGTCGAAAGGACATGGCGCTTGGTGGTCAAGGGGCTCCATTAGTTCCTGCATTTCATCATACTTTATTTGGTAAACCTGAAAGTACACACATCATTTTAAATATTGGCGGAATTTCAAACATCTCCATTTTGCAGAAGAACTCCCCCGTTATTGGCTACGATACGGGACCAGGTAATATGCTGATGGACGCTTGGATCTATGAGCATAAGCACAAAACATACGATCATAATGGCGATTGGGCACGTGATGGGATTGTCATTCAAGAATTGTTAACAAAACTAAAGCAACACACCTATTTTGCTCGTCCTTATCCGAAAAGCACCGGACGAGAACTGTTTAATTTAGAATGGTTTGCTCAGTTTATCGACAATAAATCCTACAAAGCACAAGATGTACAAGCAACATTGGTTGAGTTCACCGTCACCACCATTGTTGATCAAGTCGTTAAATTTCATATTGGTGAAGACGCAAAATTATTGGTTTGTGGTGGTGGCGCTCATAATCAATATTTAATGGAAAGATTACAGCAGCACTTACCAAAATGGGCAGTGGGTACAACTAACGACTATAATGTAGATAGTGACAACATGGAAGCGATGGCCTTTGCTTGGCTTGCACATCAGCGTATGCATAACCAACCAAGTAACGAACCTGATGTCACAGGCGCTTCACGTTACGCAAGTTTAGGTGTACTCTACCCAGCTTCGTAAATACAAATAAGAATAATTAAGAAGTAGCTTATTATGCATATTTCAGCTCAATTACAGCCACTTTGGCGCAGTAAAAAGTCACCTGACTCATGCCATTCTTTAAGAGAACAATTGGCATGGTTACATGATGCTGACGATAACTTTAAACTCAAAGCGATCAATAAAGACAAACTTGATGATAAACACTTACCACTCAATGAGTGGCTACCAGCCAATCTAACAAGTGCCATTGAATTATTTGCGAAGAAAACAGAGGTGAACCATAACGTAGCCGCCTCTATGTGGTTAAAATCATTCAATAACCAATTTTTTACGAGTTTAACAGCCTTACGCTTAAAATTTAATCGTGTTCCTATTATTCAATTTAATGACATTTTTATTTCTACGCCTAATGGTGAGAAAATAAAGTCTCTGCAAATTAACAACAACTGCCCGTTTGTCTGCTTAGCTACTGATCCCTTAGCATCTGAAGCTCAAGCGACGGTTGTGTCTAACCAGGAACAGCTTGATGATGCCTTTACTCATTTAATACAACAAATTGGTGGTGGATTAAGTGTTTTATTTGAAAAAGAACGACTTAAACATCGTCCATTCTGGGGCAGTATTTCATTAGCCATTAGTGTGTTTTTTATGCGATTAACGGAAAAAGGCCTTTCTGCTGAGCTGGCTAAACAGATTGCACCAAACGCACAACAGTGGTTGGCAGTAATTATGCCAACGATAGGTAAAGACCTTGCTCATATTCATGTTGCAGAGAAAGATCAACGCGCTATTTTATATGTTCAGCGTGAGACTTGCTGTTTGAAATACAAAATAGAGGGCAAGAAAAACTGTGCTACTTGCCATCTGCTCTCAGATGAAGAGCGTATCAAGAAAAACACCAAACGTATCCCTTCCTCACTTTAAGTAGATATTAAATACACATTCGAAACCGTTTATTTTCCTGTTTCGGATTTTCTTTTTACTCAAAGGATAGAATACTTGGGTTAACTTCCAAGATCTGTTATAACGTACTCTTAAATCACTACTATATGGTTACTCATGAAATTACTTGTTCGCAACCTTCCTCGTACTATGTCTGAATTCCAACTTCGTGAAATGTTCCAGCAACACGGTTCATTCAAATACTGTAAGTTAGTAATCGACGAAATTACTGGCGAATCAAAAGGCTTTGGCTTTGTTGAAATGCTAGATGAAGATGAAGCGCTTGCAGCTATCGCAGCGGAAGACGGTAAAAAGTTTGGTAAAGACAAAATTCGCGTAAAAGCAACAGAGTACTAAGAACGTTTACTCTGTAAATAAAACGCATTCGAGTGATTCAAAATCATGGGTCTCAACCTGCTTTTGAATCACTTATCTTTATGCATGCAATTCAAGTTATTCCTCCCCTGATTTTATCTCTTCGATTATAGACATGACTATGCCAACTTCTGACCTTTGCTTTACTTCTTTTACTCAATCAATTGACCAATATGCTTTACCCGAGCGATTCACTTTCCCATTTTATTATGAACCACACCCATTATGTGAATTAGCCGCGAGTCAGTTACAGCGTCATCTAGAATCACAAACCAACTGGCAACATAACTTTGGTCTAGATCAAGATTCTATAGAGACTAATGAAAAAGCCATTGGAAAAATGTTTGGGGTGTTATTGGTTCAGCATTCATCAGGCGAGATCGGTTTCTTATCCGCTTTTTCAGGTAAAGTCGCAGACAGCAATCACCTGCCCTACTTTGTTCCACCTGTGTTTGATATGCTTGAAGAAGATGGGTTCTTCAAAACAGAGTTAGCTGAAATTACAGAAATCAATGCCACAATAAAACAACAACAAAGCAATCCATTATTCGCTGAATTAAATGCATCTCTATTACAAGAAACAAACTCATCAAAAGAGCAGCTTGAAGCACAGCGCCAAGTCATGATTGAAGGCAGAAAGTCGCGTAAAGAACAGCGAGCTGAAGCGGAAGAAAAAGCCCAAAGTGGATCTAAAGAAAATCTAGATGCATTGGAGCAACTAAAAACACAATTAGGCAGAGAAAGCATTCAAGAAAAAAATACCTTAAGAGATCTTAAGATCTTTTGGGATCAAAAAATAAGCCATATTCAATATCAATTAGATGAACTTAACACCACACTTTCTGTACTAAAGACAGCACGTAAAAACTTATCGAATGCATTACAGAAGAAACTGTTTCAACAATACAAATTCTT
>NZ_CAMLHO010000053.1 GCF_946479765.1 uncultured Aliivibrio sp. | reverse complement strand
TCCGAAAAGTAAAAGCAAACTAGTGATTATCAACTCACAAGTGCCCACACAGATTAATAGGTTTCAAATTGTTAAAGAGCTTTTCTTCTACTTTCAAAGCGTTTTCGCTTTTCTGTGAAGAGGACGGTCATTTTATCGAATTAAGCCTCAGTGTCAAGCACTTATTTGAAACTTAATTTCTAAACCATCTTACTAACCGTAATTGCTAATCCCTTATGGGATGGGGCTCTCCGTGTCAGTGAGGTCGCATTATAGAGAGTTCGATCACATTGGCAAGGGTTTTATGTGATTATTATCAACTTTCAATTTAAGTGCACAATAATCCACCTTGAACGTATATTAATACAGCTTAATACTCAGATTACGAGCTTTTATAGATTAAATACTCAAATTACATCGTTATTAATTAACACTCTAAGTATACCGTAATGACCATCTTCCATGATTTAGATCTAACCGGAGACCAATAAAGTGTTATATAAGCTTATTACATCAAACCAAGGCAACTCATTACTTAAACTTATTTCTTTTTTGGGTCGATATTGCAAGTTAAAAGTAATAATCAAAATTAGGATCAACAGACATGAAGCTAAAAACACAATCTTATGTTCTCGCAGCTATTATTTTATGTTCACTCATTATAATGACAGCTACTGGGCTGTGGACCTTACGAGTAGCAAGCACTATTGATAACAAAGCGCGAGTTACTGAGCTTTTTCAAACAACCTATAATTTAATTTCCAATATGGAAGATATGGTAAGAGAAGGTAAGATTGATGAAGCAAAAGCAAAAGAACTCACTATAAGCATCTTACGTAATAATGTTTATAAAGATAATGAATACATTTACGTGGCTGATGATAATTTAACGTTCTTAGCTGCTCCTCTTGATCCTCAGCTTCATGGCACTAGCTTTCATGAGTTTAGAGATAGTAAGGGTCAAAGTGTTGGACAAATCTTAGATGATGCAATGTCTAAAACTCCAAATGGTACTGCTGAATATACTTGGTCATTAAAAATGCCTAACGGTAGCATTGATAAAAAGCTATCTATTGCTAAAAAGACAAAATACTGGAATTGGATCGTTGGTACTGGTATCGGTGAAACAGAGGTAAATGCTCGTTTTTGGTCTACCGCTCAATGGCAATTTGGATTAGCTTTTATTATTGCTAGTTTAATTTTTAGTATTCTAATGATATCGATGAAGCGCATGATCTCTTTATTAGGCGGAGAACCACAAGATGTACATGCTGCTATCCAAACAGTCGCAGCTGGAAAGATCGTTACTCAATTTGATACTAAAGCAAGTGAAGGTAGTATTTATCACGCTGTTCAAACAATGAATCTTTCATTGGCAGAATTAGTTCAACACTTAACTCAATCAATGTTGGCTTTAAAAGCAGAATTAGCAGACGTACATTCAAGATCAGGATCAGTTAGTCAATTAACTGAGAGCCAACATCAATCAACCGAGATGATCGCCACTGCAATAACTGAAATGGCTTCCTCTGCAAATAATGTAGCTGAATCAGCAAAACAAACGGCAATGAATACGGATGAAGCAGATAAACAGAGTGTTCGAACTCAAAAGTTAATTACTGCAACCGTCTATAATATAGAGGGACTAGCTGAACAGCTTAATACCGCAAGTACAGCAGTCGCTGAATTGGACAGTGAGATTAATGGCATCGTTAAAGTTCTTGATGTGATTGGTGATATTGCAGAGCAAACGAACCTACTTGCTTTAAACGCTGCAATTGAAGCGGCTCGAGCTGGAGAGCAAGGACGTGGTTTTGCGGTGGTTGCTGATGAAGTTCGTAATCTTGCAGGAAGAACACAAGGCAGCACTAAAGAAATACAACAAATGATATCTAACTTACAGAAGGGGTCTCTAAACGCTATTTCTACAATGGATATTTGTGCTGAAACAAGTAAGTGTACAGTTTCTGAATCTAAAAACGCGTCAAATGCCTTACAACAAATAGTTACTGCTCTTGAATCAATATCAAGCATGAGCCATCAAATTGCAATTGCTTCTGAAGAACAGAGATACGTGAGTGAAGACATTACTCAAAGAGTAAATATGATTGAAGAAAACGGTCAGAAATTAGCAACTATTGTTGCTGAAAGTAAAGACAGTACTCATATATTAACGGAACTTGCTGATGATTTAGAAACTTGGTTAAACAAATTTCAAGTTAAAAGTTAACCATATTTAATACAAGTAAAGGCAAGCATCAATTGCTTGCCTTTTTTATATCCGTTTTTTACATTAACCAAAAACGGAAAAAGCCTCGTCATTTCTGACGAGGCTTTAAATGTGGCTCCCTTTGCTGGACTTGAACCAGCGACATACGGATTAACAGTCCGGCGTTCTACCAACTGAACTAAAAGGGAACAGGTATTACATCTCATTAAAGAGAATTAATGGTGCCGACTACCGGAGTCGAACTGGTGACCTACTGATTACAAGTCAGTTGCTCTACCTACTGAGCTAAGTCGGCACACTAATTTTTTCATTGCTCGTGTTAATAAGTACTAAGCACCAACAATATAATATGGTGCCCGGAGGCGGAATCGAACCACCGACACGAGGATTTTCAATCCTCTGCTCTACCGACTGAGCTATCCGGGCAACAGGTGTATTAAACGGCTTTTAAGCCTTTAGGTCAACCAATAATTACAAATAAAAGTTTGTTTGATGAAAATACGTACTGAATGCTTGTTTTTATAACGTTTCATTAAACAAAATACTGATAGATAACATCAAACATCACTTTAATTCATAATTATCACTATGATATCAATCATAATTAGATGTAATCTAAAGCCCAAAAATATCCGTTAGCCAAGCCGCTGGAGTGTTTTTTCTATCACACTCAGCTTTATATTGAGCGCTTTTATCCCATATAGGCAACTGTACCTTTCCCCTACAGTTTGGTTCTAACGTTTTATTATTTTCTAAATCAAACCCCGCAGTTATCACATCATTAGGCCAAGGCAATTGATACGTTTCTGGGATTCGTAAACTAAGATAATCGGCATAAACCCTTAATGCACCGCTAGAGCCTGTCAGTTTCATTGGTTTATTATCATCTCTACCTAACCAAGTAATCGCGACTTCTCTTCCATCAATACCCGCATACCAGCTGTCTCTTGAGTCATTACTGGTTCCCGTTTTTCCAGCTAACGCCGCCCAGCTGTATTTACTGTTCAGAAACCTAGCTGTTCCTTCACTAACCGTTTTTTTCATACCATAAATCGTCAACCAAGCCGCTTGCTCAGGAATAACAGCTGAAGCTCTTGGGAAGTTTTCATAAAGCAAAGTACCCTGAGTGTCCACCACCGCCTTTAATGCAGTTAACTTCGCTTTTTTACCACCATTACCAAGAGTTTGGTACATTTGAGCAACTTGGTACGGTGATAAATTAATCGATCCCAATAGTATTGATGGAACTTGGTTAATCTCTTGAGCATCGACACCTAACTTAACTAAGGTATCAGTGACTTTACTTAAGCCAACCATTAACCCCAAGTTAACAGTAGGTACATTCAATGAACGAGAAAGTGCATAATACAAAGGAACTTGCCCTCTGAATTTACGATCAAAGTTCCGAGGAGACCAAGTTGTTCCTTTACTGCCTTTTAATGAAATCGCTTTATCATCTAAGGTTGTCGCTAATGAAAATTTACCGGGAGTTTCTAGCGCTGACAAATAAATAGCGGGCTTAACCAAAGAGCCTATCGGACGCTTCGCATTAATAGCGCGGTTAAAACCATCAAACCTTGTCCTACTCCCCCCTATCATTGCTCGAATTTCGCCACTTTGGCGATCTACAATCACCATTGCTGCTTCTAACCCTTTCCCTGCACGTTTTTCTAATTGCGGTACCATCCTCTCAACGGCTTGTTCTGCTTTTTGTTGCGATAAAGGGTCAAGTGTTGTAAATACACGTAACCCCTCACCTTTTTGATATGCATCTCCTGCCTTTTCTTTTAATTCCCACTTCAACTGCTGAAAATATGCAGGTTGTCTTGTCGCGATTGTTGCCCGTTTTTTCACATCTAAAGAACGACTAGCCGCCATTTCATATTGACGAGGCGATAAAATATCTTCTTGCATCATCAAGCGTAAAACCAAATCTCGACGATCTTTTACTCTTTCAGGAAAACGCATAGGATTATAATAAGAAGGACCTTTAACCATACCAACCAACATCGCTAATTGATCAATTCTAAGCTCTTCGATTGGACGACCAAAATAGACTTGTGCCGCTAAACCAAAACCATGAATAGCCTCCCCCCCCGTTTGTCCTAGATATACTTCATTTAAATACGCTTCTAATATTCGGTCTTTGCTATAACGATAATCTAAAATAAGAGCAATATAAGCCTCTCGAACTTTACGCCATAAGGTGCGCTCACTAGACAAAAATAAGTTTTTCGCCAATTGTTGAGTTAAGGTACTTCCACCTTGAACTGTTCTTCCTGCCTTCATATTAACCAAAGCAGCACGTGCTATCGCTAATGGTGAAACGCCGTCATGTTGATAAAAATCTCTATCTTCGGTTGCTAATAATGCATCAACCATCACTTCAGGGAATTGCTCTCTTCGTAAAAATAAACGTTGCTGATCATCATCCGCATCTAGCATCCCTAAAAATTGAGGTTCAATTTGCAAAAATCCCATCTGTTTTTTAGCCGTTCGGTTTTCAATCTTTTGCAAACCATCAGCGTTAAAATACAACATGACATGGCGATCTGGTTCTGGCCCTTGTTGAAATTCAAAAGGACGACGGATTAATTCGATTTTTGTCGATGACGACGAATATTCACCCGAACGTTGAGGTTGACTTACCTTCTGATATTTTAATATATCCAACTCTTTTTTTACTGACTGTAAGCTTATGTTTTGTCCTGGAGAAAGCGTTAACACTCGGCTATAAACCACTGTTGGTAAACTAAATAATTGCCCATCAAAACGGTTCTTAACTACTGTATCTAGATAAATACCAGCAATAAGTAAAATAGCCATAACCACCAAGCTCAATTTAAAACCCAGTATTATCAGTCCTTTCCAAAAAGAACGAGCTGATTTTGAATTTTTCTTACTTGTCGTTTTTCTTTCAGTTGGTGCTTTTTTTTTCATTATCGCCTTTTTCGGCGCCGCTTTTACTGGTGTTTTTTTCTTTTCAGCCATGAGAAATCTTTTAAATTGAGAAACATTAATTAAAGTGACGTTTTGTTTTTTTCGTTGCTTGATGAGTTGCAGGATCATCTGGCCAAATATGCTTTGGGTATCGCCCTTTCATTTCTTTTTGTACTTCTTTATATGACCCCCCCCAAAAACCAGCTAAATCACTGGTTGTCTGCAATGGCCTTTGAGCCGGTGACAATAACTCCATCACCAACCTCTTTGCCCCTTTTGCCAATAGCGGCGTTTGAGCTTCACCATATACTTCCTGCATTCTAACTGAAATTTTAGGGGCTGATTGCAACTCATAGCAGATCTTTGCTTTTGTTCCTGTTGGTAGTAAATAATGCGTCGGTAAATAGCCATTAATCTGCTTTATCTTATCCCAACCAACATAAGCTTCTAGCGCATCAATAAGGTTAATTGTTTTTAATTGTTTATCATTTTTAATACCATTCATGAAAGGCAATAACCACTCATCGACATTCTTAAGTAATTGATTTTCGCTCATAGAGGGAATTTCAACTTCCGGCAACCATTCAGCACAGCAAAGTAGACGAGAATACAAATCTTGAACGTCTTTATTCCAATTCAAACACATCAACCCTTTCCGCTTGAGCATACTAAGCAATGCTAGTGATATTTTGTCAGGATCAGGTGAACTTATTCGTTTCCGTTCAATCACTAACTTACCTAAACACGTTCGATTTTCAGCCACCATCCTGCCCGATTTCTCATCCCAATCAACATATTCATTCTCTATAATTAAATGAGAAACAGCTCCGATTAATGAGGTTTTAGATAATGAAGCGGCAAGAAACACATAACTGCGGTTTTGATTGCCTTTTAATAAATCCACCACGACCAAATAATCACTTTGTGCAATAGACTCAACCTCATCCAATTGCACCCCATGACCATTTGCTAATTGAAATTGTCCTATTTCTCCTTTAGCCATCGCTATTCGATCAGGAAAACCAACAACAAGCACCTCACTAATCAAATCAATAGATACTTGCTTGACGTCTTCTTTTACCGACAACAAACTCGCTAAACGCTGAACTCTTTGTTGGTAATAGTGTTGTTTAGGGTACTTACCATCCAATAAGAGAGAGAGATGAAAACTAAGATCTTTCGACGAGATAGATTTTGCAGACTCCTCAATAATTGGAAGTAAATACAAAGCAGTATGTAAGTGAGCAACAGAATGTTTTTTAGCTTGTAACACCACAGCGGCAAGTCGAGGATCAAGGCCTAATAATTGTGACTGCTCACCCAAGCTGGTTAATTGACCTTGTTGATCAATGAACCCTAATTGACATAATAAGAAACGAGCTTGTTCTGAATTAGCACTAGGGGGAGGCGTTAACCATTGTAAGTCGAGAGGATTAGTGACTCCCCATTTAGATAACTCTAAAATCAAAGAAGATAGATCCGATGATTCAATTTCAGGTGATTGAACCAAGGCTTGTTGTTGATACTGTGACTCACTGTATAAGCGTATGCAAATACCCGGCTCTAAACGCCCCGCACGCCCCTTTCTTTGCTCTGCTGATGATTGAGCTATTCGTCTCTGTTCTAATTTAGTTATTCCTGTCTTTGCATCAAAGGTGGCTTTACGCTCATAACCACTATCAATAACAATTCGGATCCCTTCTATTGTCAAACTGGTTTCAGCCACATTGGTCGCTAATACCACTTTTCGTTGCCCTTTTGCTGCTGGTTTTAACGCTTGTTGCTGTTTTTTTGGATCAAGCTGACCATATAAAGGAGCAATGAGGATATTGGAGGGCAGATCCCTTAATCGCTCTTCTAACTGCTTTATCTCCCCTACGCCAGAAAGGAACACAAGCATAGAGCCCTCTTCATTAGCAAGAGATCTACGAATAGCTAACTCTGTTGCCTCGACTATTCGTTGATTCGTTTTTAGAGGGACGTAAAATGTATCTACAGGAAACAGTCGACCATCAGACTCTAAATATACGGCATTAGGTAATAAATCTTGCAGTGCTTCTTGATCTAACGTTGCTGACATCACGAGTAATTTTAGATCATCTCTTAACGCTTCTTGTACTTCGAGAGCAAATGCCAAAGAAGTATCAGCATGCAAGCTACGTTCATGATATTCATCAAAAATTAGTAATCCCACTCCAGATAATTCAGGATCGGATTGGATCATTCGAGTCATGATCCCCTCGGTGACGATCTCTAAGCGAGTATTCGCACTAACCTTAGTTTCACCTCTCACCCTAAAGCCCACCTGCTCACCTACTGATTCACCAAGCTGAGAGGCTAGATAATTAGCAATATTTCGCGCAGCCAACCGTCTAGGTTCCAACATAATGATTTTACCCTCAATCACCTTTTCTTTTAATAGCGTTAAAGGTAGCAATGTTGATTTCCCTGCCCCCGTTGATGCTTTTAAAATAAGTTGAGAATGGTGGTGTAATCCCTCAATTAATGATGGGATCACCTTTTCAATAGGTAACTGTGACAATGGTTTCGCCTTATGGCATTATCTCGAATTAAACCATTGTACAAAAAAACAGTAGTTAAATGAAATTTGAACCTGAATTAGAATCTGGAGTGTTAATTAAACGCTATAAACGCTTTTTAACTGACATTACATTACCAGATAGAAGTGAACGAACTATCCATTGCGCTAACACAGGAGCAATGACAGGTTGTGCTGACACGGGTAATACGGTGTTTTTTTCAACATCCAGCAATTTAAAGCGTAAATACCCTAATAGTTGGGAGTTAAGTGTCACAGAAAATAAGCATACAATATGCGTTAATACCATCCGAGCAAATCAATTAGTCGTTGAAGCTATTCAAAATAAAAAAATTGACGAACTAACTAAATACAACACACTTAAAACGGAAGTTAAATATGGCTCTGAAAATAGTCGTATTGACATTCTTATTAGTGAAAATTCACTACCTGACTGCTATATTGAAGTGAAGAGCGTTACTTTATTAGGGGAAGCAGGCCAAGGCTATTTTCCAGATGCAGTCACCACTCGAGGTCAAAAACACCTTAGAGAATTGAGTGAAATTGCACAAAATGGACAAAAAGCGGTATTATTTTTCGCTGTTTTGCATTCAGGTATTGAAAAAGTATCAATTGCACACCATATAGACCAACAATATTATTCTTTATTAATTGATGCGATTGAAAGTGGGGTTACTGTTCTCTGTTACCAAGCAGAGATGTCATCAAAAGAGATGAAGATCGTACACAAGCTACCTTTCTGTATTTAACTGCTTAAAATAGCAGCATATTAACTTTATTTTTAAGAAAAGTGCTACGTTCTGGTTACTAAGTCTCAAATGATGAAATCATTATTTGATTGCCTGTTTTCTTTCTGTTATAGATAGCGCCCTCATTTGGCTAGTGGGAGTCAAAGACGTTTTTAGGAGAAGTGTAATGCCAGAGAGCAATACGAAAAGAACGCTAGGTATTCTAGCTATCGCTGGTGTTGAACCTTACCAGGAAAAAGCTGGTGAAGAGTATATGGGCCCAGCTCAAATTGAACACTTTACCAAGATTTTAGCAGCTTGGCGCAACCAACTTAGGGAAGAAGTTGAACGCACTATGAACCACATGAAAGATGAAGCAGCAAACTTCCCTGATCCTGTTGATCGTGCAGCCCAAGAAGAAGAATTTAGTTTAGAACTGCGTAACCGTGATCGTGAACGCCGTCTAATTAAAAAGATTGAAAAAACACTTAACAAAATCGAAGAAGAAGATTTCGGCTTCTGTGATTCTTGTGGTGTTGAAATCGGTATTCGTCGCCTAGAAGCACGTCCAACCGCTGATCTTTGTATTGATTGTAAAACACTTGCAGAAATCAAAGAAAAGCAAATGGCTGGCTAATTACCAATCAGCATAATAAAAAGGGAGCCTGGCTCCCTTTTTTACGTTTATACTGTGAAATATTATGACAACTCAATACATAGGTCGCTTTGCCCCATCGCCATCAGGCCCTCTACATTTTGGTTCTCTTGTTGCAGCTTTAGGCAGTTACTTGCAAGCAAAATCTCAACAAGGTCAATGGCTTGTTCGCATTGAAGATTTAGATCCTCCACGAGAAATCGAAGGAGCTTCAGATCTGATCATTCAAACCTTAGAAAATTATGGATTTGAGTGGGATAGTAAGATTGTTTATCAAAGTCAGCGTCATGATATTTATCAATCTCAAATCGACCAATGGATTACACAAAGTAACGCGTATTTCTGTCAGTGTACTCGTAAACAAATCAAACAAGACGGTGGGTTTTATCTTGGACGCTGTAAACATAAACAGCATCCAGAGAAAGACGTTTCCGTACGCCTTGTTATGCAACACCCTGTTGAATCATTTTTTGATATTAAACACGGCACCATTTACATTCCGTCTCAATTAGCCCAAGAAGATTTTATCATCAAACGCCGAGATGGTTTGTTTGCTTACAATCTAGCAGTTGTATTGGATGATATTGACCAAGGTGTCACAGAAGTAGTCAGAGGGGCCGATTTAATTGAACCAACAGGACGTCAAATCTCACTTTATCGTCAATTAGGTAAAAAAGAAGTCAGTTATCTGCACTTACCACTTGCTGTTGATGATTCAGGGAATAAACTATCAAAACAAAACTATGCACCTGCAATTGATAATGCCAATCCAAGACCAACATTACTTGAAGCATTGCGATTTTTAGGTTTTTCCTTACCAAAGGACATAGAAAACGCCACATTGAATGAAATTTTTCAGTGGGCAATCAAAAATTGGCAACTAAAACAGCTACCAATTGGGCTCGAGATCACTACCCCATTCTCAAAACCTTCAATATAAGCTATGATGTGCGCCTATTTTTGACTGCTCACTTGAATATCGAGGTAAATTATCTTTAATCAAGTCGCCCGTTTTTGTCGTAATTTACTCAAAAACAACAGTGAAATCTGCTCAACCGAGGATTTGAAACTGAACGTTATCACACGCCAAGAACATAATATTTCACGTAAAGACCTTAGCGATAACGCGCTAAAAGTGCTTTACCGTTTAAGTAATGCTGGATACGACGCCTATCTAGTAGGTGGAGGTGTGCGCGATATTCTTCTAGGACAAGAGCCTAAGGATTTCGACATCGCAACCAACGCGACACCAGAGCAAATCAAAAAACTATTTCGAAATTGCCGATTAATTGGTCGTCGATTCCGTTTAGCTCATATTCTTTTTGGTAGAGATGTCATTGAAGTAGCGACGTTTCGTGGCCACCACAAAGAAGAAGAGTCTGAGACAAAGAATATTTCATCTCAGTCTAAAGAAGGTATGCTATTACGTGATAACGTCTATGGCACTGTTGAAGAAGATGCCCAGCGTCGTGATTTTACGATTAATGCGATGTATTACAACATTGCAGATTACTCAATTCATGATTACGCAAATGGCATTGAAGATTTAAAAAATGGAGTCGTACGTCTCATCGGTGATCCGGAAACTCGTTATCGAGAAGACCCAGTTAGAATGCTACGCGCGGTACGCTTTGCTGCAAAATTAGACATGACAATTTGCAATAAAACCGCAGAACCAATGGTTGAATTGTCCCCACTGTTACGTGATATCCCTGCGGCTCGTTTATTTGAAGAATCACTTAAACTACTTCAAGCAGGAAAAGGCTTAAATACCTATTTAATGCTGCGTAAATTTAACTTGTTTCAACAATTGTTCCCCGCGCTTACGCCATTTTTAACAAAAGAAGGCAACAGTCAAACGGAACAAATGATCGAACTAGTATTACATTCAACAGACAAACGTATAAATAGCGGTCAACGAGTTAACCCTGCATTCATGTTTGCAGCAATGTTATGGTATCCATTAACGGCTCAAGCAAAAGAAATTCAAAATGAAAATAGCAAACTTGATGAATACGAATCCATTATGGAAGCGTCTAATATCATGCTTGATATTCAAGTAAAAAGCACGGCGGTCCCTCGTCGCTTAACCGCGACTATTCGTGATATTTGGCAATTACAACTTCGTTTACCTCGTCGTACTGGTAAACGTGCGTTTATTCTTATTGACCAACAAAAATTCCGTGCTGCTTATGATTTCCTTGAAATGCGTGGAAAAGTGGAAGGTGGTGATGTAAAAGCACTAGCTGAATGGTGGACTGAATTCCAGGACGCACCCGTTCCACACCGTAATAACATGATTCAAGGCTTACATGGTGGTCGTTCAACCGGTACACGTAAACGTCGTAGCCCTTATCGTAAGAAAAAAAGAACGAATAACGATTCATGATCAAAGTAATTATCGCCATAGGGAGTAATCTAGGGAACCCTGTAGCCCAAGCAGAAGCTGCTATTGATGCTCTTCATCAATTACCACACTCGACAGTGACGGCGGTATCATCACTGTATAGTAGCTCACCTATGGGACCTCAAGACCAACCTGATTATATTAATGCGGTAATAGAAATAGAAACAACATTATCTCCTTTAGCATTATTAGATCTTACCCAAAAAATCGAACTTGAAAGAGGTCGAGTAAGAAAAGATGAACGCTGGGGACCAAGAACCCTCGATCTCGACATTATTTTATTTGGCGATCAAACGATCGACAATGAGCGATTAATAGTGCCTCATTACGGCATGAAAGAACGTGAATTTGTTCTTTATCCGCTCGCAGAAATTTATAACGATTTAACCTTTCCTGATGGAACAACGCTTTCTCAGCTACTTACACAAGTAGAGAGAAATGGCTTAACTATTTGGAAAGCGTAATCGCTTCTAGTAAGGATGTTTTATGAAAAAAATCTCTATTAATGACTTAATGAAATGGAAGCAAGAAGGTCGTAAATTTGCAACAGTAACGGCTTACGATGCTAGTTTCTCTCAACTGTTTGAACAGCAAGAAATTCCTGTTTTACTTGTTGGTGATTCATTAGGTATGGTTTTACAAGGTAAAAATGACACATTACCTGTAACAACAGAAGAGATCGCTTACCATACTCGCTGTGTTCGTGCAGGGAGCCCAAATAGCTTAGTAATGGCTGATATGCCATTCATGAGCTATGCAACTCCTCAGCAAGCCTGTGAGAACGCTGCAAAATTAATGCAAGCCGGTGCTAACATGGTAAAAATTGAAGGTGGTGAATGGATAGCCGAAACAATAAGCATCCTTGCTGAACGCGCAGTACCTGTTTGTGCTCATCTTGGTTTAACGCCTCAATCAGTAAACATTTTTGGTGGTTTTAAAGTTCAAGGTCGTGATGAAGAAAAAGCGGACCAAATGGTAAAAGATGCATTAACGCTTGAAAAAGCAGGAGCTCAAATTATTTTACTTGAGTGTGTACCTGCCTCTCTTGCTGAACGTATCACTAAAGCATGTAGAGTTCCGGTTATTGGTATTGGTGCAGGTAATAGCACTGATGGTCAAATCCTAGTAATGCACGATATGTTTGGTATCTCTGCGAACTACATGCCTAAATTCTCTAAAAACTTCTTAGCTGAAACTGGCGATATGCGTGCTGCAATAACTAAATACATTCAAGATGTTGAGCAAGGTCTATTCCCTGCTGCTGAACATACATTTAATTAAGGAACGTAATGGACATTTTTTCTGAAATTCTGCCATTACGTGAGCAGATTAAAACTTGGAAGCGCGAAGGCAAACGTATTGCTTTTGTTCCTACCATGGGCAATCTGCATGAAGGCCACCTTACACTTATGCGTACCGCACGCGAACATGCCGATATTGTTGTTGCAAGTATTTTTGTTAACCCAATGCAATTTAACAATATTGATGACCTAACTAACTATCCTCGTACTCTTGATGATGATGTAGAGAAACTAACGACTGAAAAAGTGGATTTAGTTTTTACTCCAACACCTGAAATCATGTATCCGGAAGGATTAGACAAACAAACGACGGTTGATGTCCCTGTTATTTCGACTATTTTAGAGGGCGCTTCTCGCCCAGGACATTTTAAAGGGGTCTCTACTGTCGTAAATAAGCTCTTCAATATCGTTCAACCTGACGTTGCTTGCTTTGGTGAGAAAGACTTTCAACAATTAGCGCTTATACGTCAAATGGTGATCGATATGGCTTTAGACATTGATATCGTCGGTGTTGCTACCGTTCGTGAAATGGACAGTTTAGCCATGAGCTCACGCAATAACCTTCTGACATTAAATGAACGTCAACGTGCGCCTGTTTTAGCTCGTACTATGCGTTGGATCAGTAGCCAAATGCGCGGTGGTCGTAACGATTACGCTTCACTAATTGAAGATGCAAATGATCAATTACGTGCGGCGGATTTACAGCCTGACGAAATATTTATTCGCGATGCCAGAACACTTCAAGAACCAACAGAAGAGACAACTCAAGCGGTCATATTGATGGCGGCATTCCTTGGTCAAGTGCGACTGATCGATAACTTAGTTGTTGAACTTCATATCGCGCCAAGTGAAGAAGAAACAGAAGAGTAACTCTTACTCTATCAACACATTAAAAAAGGGCTGATGATTAATAACCATCAGCCCTTTTTTTAAACGTTTATTCTAACTTCTTAAACCCGTACCCTTTGATATTAAATGCAAAGCAATAACGTATAACGCAAGAATAAATATCGATAAAACAGCAAAA
Organism: uncultured Aliivibrio sp.; assembly: GCF_946479765.1. GTDB lineage: Bacteria > Pseudomonadota > Gammaproteobacteria > Enterobacterales > Vibrionaceae > Aliivibrio. Next base: position 5,374 of record NZ_CAMLHO010000053.1, on the reverse strand, counting down.
GCTGTTCCAATACCTACATCCGAGACCCCTAAAAATCCATAACGAAAAGCATTTACCATATAAACAATTGGGTTGAGTTTTGATACGTCTTGCCAGAATTCAGGCAATAAATTAATAGAGTAAAACACACCACCCAGATACGTTAATGGCGTTAAAATAAAGGTCGGGATAATACTAATATCATCAAATGTCCTAGCGAACACCGCATTAATTAATCCACCTAAAGAGAATACAATTGATGTCATTAATACCGTTAGCATTATCACACCAAAATGGGCAATTTGAATATCTACAAAAAATAGCGATACACAAGTAACCAAAGCACCAACCAATAGTCCACGTACAACACCACCACCGACAAAACCAGCAATAATAATGTAGTTAGGCACAGGTGCCACTAATAGCTCTTCTATATTCTTTTGAAACTTAGCACTAAAGAATGAAGAAGCCACATTAGAGTAAGAGTTAGTGATCACTGACATCATGATCAAGCCAGGAACAATATATTCCATATAACTAAAACCACTCATTTCACCAATTCGAGAACCAATCAAATTACCAAAAATAATAAAATAAAGAGTCATGGTAATAGCAGGTGGTACAAGTGTTTGCACCCAAATACGAGTAAATCGATTTATCTCTTTAGATATAAGGCTTTTAAATGCTGTCCAATATAGATTCATCATTATTTAGCTTCCCCATTACGAACGATGCTTACGAACAATTCTTCTAATCGATTGGCTTTATTTCTCATAGAAAGTACGTTAATGCCTTGATGATTCAATTGCTCAAAAAGGTAATTCAATCCTTGAGATTTATCGATTTTCACCTCTATCGATCCCTCTTTACTGCTTGATACCTTAGCTCCTTCCAATTGAGGAACTGGACTACCTTCAGCTAAATCTAAAATAAAAGTTTCGACCTGAAGTTTATTAAGTAGCAATTTCATTGAGGTATTTTCAATGACTTCACCTTTATTAATGATACCGATATTTCGACACAACATTTCTGCTTCTTCAAGATAGTGTGTCGTTAAAATAATCGTAACGCCTTGCTCATTGATCTGCTTTAAAAACTCCCACATAGAGCGACGTAGTTCAATATCAACACCAGCAGTTGGTTCATCAAGAATTAATAGCTTTGGCTCATGCATTAATGCACGAGCAATCATTAAGCGACGCTTCATCCCACCTGATAAATGACGAGCACGTTCGTCTTTTTTATCCCAAAGATCGAGCTGAGAGAGATACTTCTTTGCTCTCTCTTTTGCAAGGGGACGTGGCACACCATAATAACCAGCCTGCTGTATAACTATCTGATGCACAGTTTCAAATGGATTAAAGTTAAATTCTTGAGGTACTAATCCAATCTGTTGTTTTGCTTGAACTAACTGAGAATCAATATCGAAACCAAACACCTTAACTCGACCTGATGTTTTATTCACGAGTGAACTAATAACGCCAATGGTTGTTGACTTACCAGCCCCATTTGGGCCTAGCAGTGCGTAGAAATCGCCTTTTTCAACCGTTAGATCTATCCCTTTTAGTGCTTCGAAACCACCCGTGTAAGTTTTTCGCAATTGTTCTATTTCTAATGCGTACATATTTCACCCATCACTTAGATTAGCATCTATTAATATACCTAGCTTATCGTTGAATTACGATGAATGCAATTACATGCTTGCGATTAATCAAAGCAACCTAATGTTAAACACACCTAAACATCGAAAATAAATCGTATAAATAAAAATGGCTGAATAATTATATTCAGCCATTTTTTGATTTTTAATTCAAAAGCTTAGTCCATATTGGGCGAGACTTGTTTAACCGCAGACTTGAGAGCTTCATAACGGAAAGAATAGGTTTTTTGCTCCGGAATTAAATCCAATATATGAAATTTCTCCAACTGCAATCTCGTATTCTCATTAGGGCACAATAAATAAACTTGGCAGTTTGCATCTAACGCATCATTAATCGCATTCTCCAAAGCCAAGCCAACAGTAACGTCTATCATTGGCACATCCGTTAAATCTAAGATCATCACTTCATAATCAGAGATACTACTATGCTGACGAGAAATAGCTTTAGATACACTGAAAATCATCGGTCCAGATAAGTAAAAGAACAATACCTTGCCATTTGCTTGGTCTAACAAACGCCTTTCACTGTCCGTCAGCGGAACATCATCTTCATCTGCATCACTAATCGCTTTAACTTTCCTTGCTTGCTCACGGCTTAAACGCTCAATAATAATAATATTTGAGATAAATACACCAAGACCAACAGCAACAATTAGATCAACGAACACAGTTAATAGCATTACGCTATACATGATCGCCATCCCAGCAAAACTTACTTTATGAGCTCGTTGAATAAAACTCCAATCCAGAATATTAAATCCTACATAAACGGCAATACCAGCCAATACCGCCATTGGGATCGGTTCTGTTAATCCACCAGCGACTAAGACAACTAAAGCAAGCACCGCGGCCCTGAATATGCCTGATAATGGAGAGCGCGCGCCAACTTGAATGTTAGTGACGGTTCCCATTGTTGCACCTGCACCAGGTAAAGCGCCGAATAAACCTGAGATCATATTTGCTAAACCTTGGCCGCGTAATTCTTTATCTGAATCATGCTCTTTACGTGTAAGGGAGTCACCAATAACGGCAGTTAATAGCGTATCAATACACCCAAGAGTTCCTAGAACCAACGCATCAATGACCATTGTAGTAAACATCTCTGCATTAATGGTTGGAATCACTAAAGAAGGAAGCCCCGCAGGTATCTCACCTATTCGTCGAATTGAGTCCATATCAAAAAAGAGAACAGACAATGAAGTTACTGCAACTAATGCGACAAGTTGAGCTGGCACATATTTGCGATATTTTTCAGGGAAAAGAAATAAAACGGCTAACGTTAATAAACCAAGAAATAACTCTTTTACATCAAGATTACTTAACGTTTCAGGTAATGCACTAAGAGTACCAATAACACCACCAGCAGGTGCAGCGTGGCCTAATAATGGAGAGAGTTGTAGAATGATTAAAATAATGCCAATTCCAGACATAAAGCCTGAAATAACACTGTAAGGCATTAGCGTAATGTACTTACCTAATTTCAAGGTTCCCAATAAAATCTGAAATGCGCCAGCCATCATAACAACAGTAAAACTCATTGCCATTCCAGCCTCTGGGTATTTGGCAACCATACTGGTTAATACCGCAGTCATGATCACAGTCATTGGCCCAGTTGGCTCAGAGATCAATGTTGAAGAACCACCAAACAAGGATGCAAAGAAACCAACCATTATCGCGCCCCAAAGCCCGGCTTCTGCACCAGCACCTGAAGCGACACCAAATGCTAACGCTAATGGCAATGAAATAATGGCGGTGGTAACCCCACCAAACAAATCGCCTTTTAAATTTATATTTTCAAATCGTTGCCCAAACACAAATCACTCCCTGAAATAAATAATGCTAACTCTGTAATAGTATTTGTTTTATACACAATGAACTAAAGATAAGGTAGTTAATCTAACAAATGTTACTCACCTGTCATAATAGTTAATTAGAACGAATGACTTTTGCTTATATCCTATTTATCCAATAGATGCTGTTAGTGCCTAATTTCAAGCTCCTACTCCTCAGATGAGTACTTTTAAGCGCACTTTTTAGCAGCTTGAAATTGTAACATTGTGTATAGTAAATAAACCTGTTAACGTTTTTAACAGAAAGAAGTTTAGGTAATACCCTTTCTTCTCATGTATTTAAGGGATGAGAAATTTAAAATGCCAGAAATTAAAGAGCTTTTTGAAAACAATTCTAAATGGGCAAAATCAATTAAAGCCGGCCGTCCAGAGTACTTCTCCCAACTTGAAGAAGGACAAAACCCAGGTTTCCTATGGATTGGTTGTTCAGACAGTCGAGTTCCAGCAGAGCGTTTAACTGGGCTTCATTCCGGCGAGCTGTTTGTCCACCGAAATGTAGCCAACCAAGTGATTCATACCGATCTGAACTGTTTATCCGTATTACAATATGCCGTCGACGTATTAAAAATTAAACACATCATCGTATGTGGCCATTATGGTTGCGGTGGTGTAAATGCGGCAATCGAAAATCCTCCATTAGGATTAATCAATAACTGGTTACTTCACATTAGAGATTTATACCTAAAGCATAGAACCGTATTTGGTCATCTTCCTCGTGAAAAATGGGGCGATAAATTATGCGAGATAAATGTTGCAGAGCAAGTGTATAACGTAGGTAATTCAACCGTAATGCAAACCGCTTGGGAGCGAGGACAAGATGTTCAAGTTCACGGCGTTGTTTATGGTATGGGCGATGGCGTGCTAAATGATCTTGGTGTTAAAGGCCATAGTCGAGAATCATTGGAAATCTCCTACCAAGCCGCAATGTCTGTAATAACTAATTGCGAATAAATGATGATAAAAACCAGATAGATTTGCATCTTAATTATCAAAAAAGTTAGCCAGAGAATATTTCACTTCCCTTTCTCTGGCTTTTTATTACGTTACTATTCTTAGGCGTACAAATCGATAAAATAATTTAAGAGCAATATTATTCTAGTGGTACAACTTTACCGATATAAGGTAGGTTACGATATTTTTGTGCGTAATCAATACCCACACCAACAACAAACTCATCTGGAATAGAAAAGCCGAACCAATCAACCTTAACTTCTACTTCACGTCGAGAAGGCTTATCAAGCAATGTACAAATCGTAATTGAGTTTGGCTCACGAATAGACAAGATCTCACAAACTTTACTTAGTGTATTACCAGTATCGATAATATCTTCCACTAATAGGATGTCTTTGCCTTTTATATCATCATCAAGATCTTTCAAAATGCGTACGTCACGCGTACTTTCCATACTATTTCCATAGCTTGATGCTGTCATAAAATCAACGGTCATTGGTGTATCAATCGCTCGTGCTAAATCAGCCATAAATACAAATGATCCACGTAACAAGCCAATCATCACTAAGCTATCAGACTCTTTATAATGTTCAGAAATCTGTTGGCCTAATTCTTTAACACGTTGGGCTACCTCTTGTTCAGAGATCATTACTTCTACTGTATGTTTCATACTATCTCACTTAGTTCGTTGATCTTACCGATGGCAAGCTTTAGACCCGTACAGTTTACAACAAAACAGCAAATGACGTTGGCTCAATTATAAAAGTTTTTTATACCTCTTTATGATTACTGGTATAATTTTGTATGTTACGCTCTATTTAAAGAGTAAATGATTGCAACTTTTAAAAATAACCTCTAAGTACGTCATATTTTTAATTTATAAACTGAATAATCGTTGAATATATGAACAGTTTTATGTAAGGTTATTGAGAAT
>NZ_CAMLHO010000052.1 GCF_946479765.1 uncultured Aliivibrio sp. | reverse complement strand
ATTTCCTACCGTACCACTGTCTGTATCTAACGCAATACTTGGGGCATTTGGCGCTCGAGTATCTAATGTAAAGTTAAATCGAGTTTCTTCAGAAGCATTACCTGCTGCATCCACTTCACGAACAACGATGGCGTTAATCCCTTCCACTGCCACTGGTTGTGTTGTTACCCAATTGCTATCAACTAGGTATTCAATGCGATTACCAACTTCACTTGGGGTAACAGTAAACGCCCCATCATTGGTGATCAGATCATTTCCTACCGTACCACTGTCTGTATCTAACGCAATACTTGGGGCATTTGGCGCTAAGGTATCTAATGTAAAAGATATTTCTCTAACAAGTTCATTACCCGCTAGGTCTTGTGCTGTTATTTTCCATGTATATTGACCATCAATTAACTCTAGCGTAGGAGCGGACACACCCCAATCACCCTCAGCATTAACTGATATATTACTTGTATAAACAACTGATTTATCACTAGTTAATAACTCAACAGTCATCGATGAACCCTGTTCTACAGTGCCATTTAACGTTGGAATATCAGTAACAAACGGTTCATTGTCTGATAGAACAACAGTGAAATCACTAACCATTGAATCACGATGAATAACCAAGTTTTCACTCGTTATGTTACCTGCTTTATCTTCTGTTGTAATAATAATCGCATTATTACCTTCAACCAAATTCAAAATATCAATATTCCAACGTCCAGCAGAAAGGTAATCATCTGCAAGTACTATTGATACACCATTAAGAGTTATACTGGTAATCAATGAGCCTGCATCTATTCTTCCTTGTAGTATAACAGAATCGCCTCGAATAGTTTTATCTCCATCGATAACTTGATAGCCCTCTCCTACAATACTATCTATTGTAATAATAGGATTAACAGTATCGATAATACCATTGAATGAAAGTGATTTTTCATTACCAGCTATATCTGTAAAATTAATAACTACCTTATTAGAACCTTCAGATAACACTAATTCATGTACCCACTCTCCTCTTTCATTCACGGTTCCTTCATGAACTTTACGTCCATCAACAAGGATAACAAAAGAAGAACCAAGATCTGTATTACCACTTAAAGTTATTGTGCTAGCATCCGAATTACTATAAATATCTGAAATATTATTTAAGTTATCCTGATGAGTCCCATCTATTGATAATTCCAATACATCAAATTCAGTTTTAACAACTACCTTTTGATTAATAGTCGTAGAATTGCCAGCACGGTCCCAAGCCGTAATTGTAATATTATTAATTCCATCACTTAATGGCATACCAAATACAACATAACCAGAGCCAGTCCATACAGCATTAAATTCTCGTCCATTATTAACTTGAACTCTTACCTCTGTATATTCACTAGAAGTCGTAGGGTTAAAGTTTAATGAAACAAGTTCTTTATTTATAGATAACGATTCACCTGTTTTTAATGACATCCCATCAATAGAAAAATCCTCTATTATCATATTATCTATATGTGAGTCAACGGTGACGCTAAATCGACTACTTGCCGTATTACCCGCACTATCAATAAACGACCAATTAAATACATAATTACCATCTGCCACGAGCGTAACAGGTAAGCGCCAAGTTCCGGAAACATCAATATCATTAAACTCTTGAGTGAAACTAGCAGGCCCCGTAATTATTACACTTGCAGTTACATCATTATCAGTTCCTGCCGCAGACCTTTGGAATGTAAATGTTAAGTCTTTACGACTAGTTATGTTATCTCCCGTTTGTCCTTGCTGAGGTCCATGTGTATCTGAGTTAAAATCCAAATCAACAAAAAATTTAATTGTACGATCCACAATTATCGTTCCTGTTTTAGTTATTTTATTACCAGCAATATCTTCAAATAAAATCGTATAAGGATGAGCTCGTTCAACAATCGTCCCTACATCAATAGTCCAGTCTCCCCTGCTGCTTAAAACTTGAGTAAATTCCATATTATTAATATGAATAGTTAACCTACCAGCTTCAGATGCGGTTCCTCTAAATATCAAACTTTCACTAGAAGCATTCAAATATTGGTCATTTCCATTGTTCGCCACGCCGTCTATAGCATAAGTAAACTCTGGAGCAGTACTATCAATATCAAACTCAACCGTTACATTTGGACTTTTATTACCAGCCCGGTCAATAGAATACATAAGAACAGAATGAGGGCCATCCGATAGATCTACTGGTAACTGGAATTGCCAAGTTCCAGATGAACTGACTTGTGTATTATAACTAATCCCTGCGATGACAATCGTAACTTCAGATCCAATCTCACCTACACCTTTAAACGTAGGTCTTGATGTTGAAACAATATTATCATCGGTCAATCCATTGTCATCCACGAGTAATCCTGAAAAGGACTGGTTTTGGTTATCAACAACAATACTGTTCAATTCACGATTTAATGTATTACCAGCATCATCACTAACAACTGCTGAAACCGTATAACTGCCATCGCTCAAGTCAGTAAATTCATGCTGCCAAATACCAGATGATGGCACAGTTAACGTGATATTTGTTTCTACACCTTGAGAATTAGTCAAAGTAAGTCGAACATTATCTCCAGCACCACCATTCCCCCCTAGAACAATCTTAGAACCACTTAATATTTTATCTGTATCAAATTGACCATTATCATTTTCTACTTCCATAGTAAAACGAATCTCAGTCTTAATATTAATGATACCTTGCTTGATCGCAGAGTTACCGGCAACATCTTCTGCTGTAATCGTGAAATTATTTAACCCTTCGTTTAATGTTAATTCTAATGACCAAGATCCATCATCATTAATAGTCACATCATGATTACTGCCATTAATTGCTAATATTAACGATATCGTACCTTCATTCACTGTACCACTAAATGTTTGATTTTTACTTTTTGAAACAATAGATCCAATATCCGTATCATCTCCTACCATGGCAGTTAATACTGGTGGCGTTCTATCAATAGTAATAGTAACTTCTTGAGAGCTTTCATTCCCTGCTTTATCTCGCAGTTCCACAACAAAAACATGAATCCCTTCAGCTAAACCAGAAAATGCATACCTCCAAGAGGATGATGTTGTGACGAAGTCCGCAACTATGTTATTTGTCAATTTATCCTTAATGACAACTGTTACCCCTATTTCAGTTGAACCTGTTAAATTAATATTTTGGGCATTGGTAATAAAATCACCTTTTTGACCAGAATCAGAATCAGAATCTAACTCAAATGTTGTATCAACATTTGTATCAACGGTAAAAACATAAGGATTTTGAGCTATTTCATTACCCGCATTATCAACTAATACAAATCCAATACTATGACTACCATCCAATAAAATCACTGGGATCTGGAATGACCAAACACCCGCTTCATTAACTAAAGCAGTATATGTGACATCCCCCAACGTTGCTTTAACCGTATATCCTGGCGTACCGCTACCCGTAATTGTAGGTGTCGTAATGTTCGTTACATTATCTCCTTTTTCTCCGCTATCACTATTAGCCTCTAATCCAGGAACAAAAGGCAAAACATCAGGGCTTACCGTTAAACGTTGTTCTTTTTCGATTGAATTACCAGCAATATCTGTTGATATAATAGTTAATGTATGAACACCATACTCTAATATTGGAAGTGCTACCGTAAATTGACCAGATGCACCTACACCTGCATTAATAGGTGTTTCTATACCAGCAATGAAAACCTTAACTGTTGATCCAATAGATGTTTGGCCAGTAATTGATACTTTTTGAGTTTCCGTAATCCAATCACCAATAACACCGGTATCATCATCAGAGTTCAACGTAATCCCCAACAATATTGGAGGAGTCCTGTCTATAGTAATATTATAGTCTGTACTAATATTTTTATTACCTGCAATATCTGTTGCAGTCACTACTATAATATATTGTCCTTCAGCTAAAATATCAGGTTGTTCAAAACTCCATTGACCAGTATCTGCATTTACTGTCGGAACATAATTATATAAAGTAGTGCCATCAAGGCTCTTCACTGTAAAATTAAGAGTCGCATCACGGTCTGTTAGCCCCGTAAATACTAAATTTTCTACATTAGTTACTTGATCATTATCTAGCGATCCAGAATCAGATTCTAACCTAAATTCATTGATAACTGTCGTATCAATAATTAGTACTTTATTTGCTGAGAAACTATTACCTGCAATATCCGTCGATTCAATTTTTACAGTATAACGACCATCATCCAAAACCGTGGCAAAAGAGTAATCCCATGCACCAGCAATAGGCGTAATATTTTGCTCATTTAAAATAGTTGAACCCGAAATTAAAATCACTTTTATTTGAGCAGCATCATTTGTTGAACCAGATATTGATAATTGATTATTTTTAGTTATCCAATCATCGCTAGCATTACCCGAATCATTATCCAAAACAAATGAAACATCTGGAGCGGTGGTATCTAATGTATAAGAACCGCTCTTAGATTTAGTGTTACCAGCTAAATCTTCTGCCTGTAACGTCCACAAATAAGTGCCATCAACAGTCAATGCACTCCCACTTGGGATCGTAATGAAAAAATCACCATTATCATTCGCATGTACTTCAACTAAAGCAATAACATCACCAACTAAAGTTACCGTTAATGATACTTTAGCATTAGGTTCAGTTTTACCCACAAAACTTGGCGTTGTATCAGAAGAAATACCATCAATATCTGATTCACCAACATCTGAAGATGAATCTAAACCAGTATTAGCAGAAAAGTCTTGTAACTGTGTATCAACAATAACAGTTCCCAATCTTTCAATTTCATTTCCCGCAACATCTACCGCAATGACTTTCCAAGTATAAGTGCCATCTATAGATGCATTGACCGTAAAATCATAATTATTACCACTGGTAACGGTTTGTTCTGAACGAGCTTGAATCTCACCTCTCAAACCAAATTCAAGTCGTACCGTAATTAAAGAGGATCCTTCGCCTCCAACAGAACCCTTAAAGTTTAAAGTCTGTTCTTTCGTTATCCCATCAGATGAAGATTCACCAGAATCAGTCGCAGAATCAAGACTGGCCGTTAATGTTGGAGGCATGGTATCAATTATTATGTCCTTTGTAATAATCGATATATTACCGGCAACATCTGTCGCTTCAACCTTCCAAGTATATGTCCCATCATCAAGATTATCCGTTACATCAATAGACCAATGATCTGAAGTAGTAATTGGTCCATAAGATGCAACTAAACGGTCTCCTTGATAGAGTTTTAACTCTATACTAGATGCTTCGTTAACATTACCAGAAAAAGTGGGTCTAACATTATTAGTAATCCCATCGCTAGAATCCCCAGAATCTGATGCGTCATCTAAAACAGCAGACAAAATAGGTTGAGATGTATCAAGTGTGATTGACCCATTAAGCGTTCTTTTGTTACCCGCAATGTCTTCAATTTCGACAACGTAATTATAAATACCATCCCCATTAACTAGACGAGGAAGTGATATTTCCCATAAACCATTTATTACTGTAGCTACAGTAGCAGCTGTTATATCAATCATTTCACTGTTAAACGTTAATGATTTCAACGTAATTTTAGAATTGGCTTCTGCGCTACCTGATAATGAAACATCTGATTTATTAGTAATTGCATCATCATTTACACTACCAGTATCATCTTCAGATGCTAAAGATACTGTAAATATATCTATAGAAGTATCTATAGTAATGCTACCTGTTATTTCTTCAGATATATTACCTGCGATATCAGTAGCAGTCGCAACCCAATTATAAGCACCATCTTCTAATTCAGTAACATTAGATATTAGCCATAAACCATTAGAATCAGTGACGACTGAGTTTAGTGTTTGAAGAACTTCATCCCCTTTTTTAAGAACAAGTGTAACAGTAGCACCAACTTCAGAGACACCTGAAAAAACCGGAGTCGTAATATTTGTAATGCCATCTGAATGGTTTAATCCTGAATCGTTACCATCAGCTAGCATTACATCACTTAGTAAAGGAGCAACAGTGTCAATAGTAATCGTTATATTTGCACTTTCCGTCTGGTTACCAGCAGCATCAGTAACAATCGATTTAATCGTATATTGACCATCAACTAATATATTTGTTAATTGATAACTCCAATTACCATCGCCACCGACTTCAATAAATGACGGCATAATAGATTGACTGACACCAGATGTATTTTTTATATCCAGAGATATACGACTTCCTGATTCTGCAATACCTGTAAATAATGGAGTATTATCTTTAGTAATGTTATCGGTTATATCTACGCCTGTATCTGATGCTAACTTAAATGAATCAAATGTTGGTGCAATTGTATCCACAATTAATAACTGTTGCTCTGAATTAGTTACGTTGCCAGCAATATCAGTTAAAATCGCAATCCAAACAAATTTACCATCATTTAATGCATCAGCGTTTGTAATAGACAATATGCCTGATTCAGGAATTGTTACTTCTGATGATGTCCAATGAGGTTCACCTGTCGCAGATATGCCACTCCATAGTTTCACAATAACTTTAGCACCAACCTCACCAACAATACTGAATGTAGGCGTTTTATCTTGAGTAATACCATCATTCGATGAAAAACCACTGTCAGAGTTCGAATCCAGAGACGCACTTGTAAGTAACGGGGCTTTTGTATCCAACGTAAATTGGCCATTGTTCTCTGGAGTCTTGTTACCAGCAGTATCTGTTGCTGTCACTGTCCAAGAGTATGTGCCATCTAAAGGTAACACAGGATTAATGGTCAAACCCCATTGACCATTAGCACCAACGATTGCTTCAAATTCTCTTGAGTAATTTCCAGGGCCAGTTAGAACTAATTGAACCTTATCACCATTAGTGCCCGTACCGTTAAAGGATGGTGCATTGTTATTTGAATAAACCACATCATCAGAACTTCCTGTTTGAGATCCAAAATCAGCCGTTACAGAGATCGTATTATCAAAAACAAATGTGCCTTTTTGAGTCGCTGTATTCCCCGCAATATCAACAATATTAACGGTCCATTCATACGTCCCATCTACCGACAACGCCGGGGCACTCAACGACCAACTCCCTTCTGCATTCACAGTTACTGACGTCACTGGCACAGTGATCGAAGCACCATTTGCAGTGTTCACTAACGAAGCCAACGTCACCGTTGCCCCCACTTCACCCGTACCACTTAACTTAACTTGCGTCACGTTCGTTATGTCATCACTATTTGATGAACCACTGTCCGTACTTGCATCCATTCCCGCATTAAAGTCAGTTATGGACGTATCAATCACGACAGCCTTTGTACTTGCTTGCTCACTAGTATTGCCTGCCGCATCTGTCGCAACCACAACCCAACGATAGCTACCTTGTGCTAATTCAGTCGTATCAATACTCCATTGACCACCAGCATTAGCAACCGTCATTGTAAATGTATACGCAGCGGTGTTTGGCGTTGCAATATTAAATAGCGTTAATTCAATTTTATTGCCTTGCTCAGCCGTACCGCTGAACGTTGGTGTAGTGTCTTTTGTGATGCTGTCATCATTCAAGTCACCTGTATCACTGCTTGCATCAAGACGAACACCCGACAGCTCGGGAGCCACCGTATCAATATTCAATACTATCGCAGCGCTGTTTGATGTGTTACCTGCCGCATCCATCACCTGAGCAATCCACGAGTATGAACCATCAAGAATAACCGTCGTTGGGGTGTATGACCATGATCCATCAGGTTGAACAACCACAAAATCAGGTTGTAATGCCACGCGTTCCCCGCTGCCATTGGTTAATTGGATGGACACACGAGCGCCTGCTTCTGATGTTCCCACAAATGTAGGAGTTTCATCATTAGAGTGATTGCTACCAGCCACTAAACTTGTGTCACTGTCATCTGATAAAGCGACATTACTCAACGTCGGTGCTGTTTTATCGATGACTACATTCGCCACAGATGACTCTGCAGAGTTACCAGCAATATCTGTCACAGTCACTTTATATTGGTAGTTACCTTCAGCAAGATCGCTAGTTGTAAATTCATGTGATACCGCACCATTAAGGTTAACGGTCTCATTAATAATTAACGTACCAGGTGCTCCATTTCGCCACACAGTTAACGTTATTTCTGATGCATTACCTTGTGTACTCGCAAGAATGCTCAACACACCATCATTAGTCAAGTTATCATCCGACTCAAAACCGGTGTCATTTTGAAGATCCGTAGTTGCTGTTGGAGCCGTCGTATCAAGCGTAAAACTCTTTGTTATCTTGCTGTCATTACCCGCCACATCTGTCGCTGTAACTGTCCAAGAGTAAATACCATCTTGAACAATTTCAGCTGCGGTGACTGACCACGAGCCATTTTCAGCAACAACCGTATTCAATGTTTGTGAGCCCGCAGGGCCACTAATCACCACTTTGATCTTATCGCCACGATCCCCCGTACCCGAGATCACTGGTTCTTTCGTATTGGTAAACACGATCCCATCGCCAGATATACCCGTTTGAGAATCAAATTGAGCCGTCAGATCAATCTCATTATCAAAGGTAAAATTACCCGTTACATTTTTAATGTTACCAGCAATATCTTCATAACGAAGGGCATAACTATACTCACCATTTTCATTCCCAAATGCAGGGACATCTAACGTCCATGATCCATCTTGGCCTGCGGTTACGGATACATTATTTGGAATAACAACCGCAACACTATTCGGATTATCTAAAGAAACAAGCGTCACTTTAGTACCAGCTTCTACATTACCGGACAATTTAACCGAAGTTGAATTAGTGATGTCATCAGAATTTATTGCCCCACTGTCAGTATCTGTACTCAGACCATAATCATCTCCACCAGTAACAGTACGATCTATTACTAATGTTTTATCACTGACTACGGACGCACTGATATTGCCTGCTTTATCAGTAGCAATCACCGTTACCGTATAAGACCCTTCTGGAATATCTCGAGAAGCGGCCAGTGTCCAATTCCCATCACTGTAAGTAGTTGTTTCAAATTCTATTTTTGTAGCGCCGGTTTGCAAAATTACTTTTATTTTCGACGATTCTGTTACACTACCGCTGAAGACTGGGCGTAACGAATTCGTTAGCATATCAGTATGATTTTCTCCAGAATCGGTTGCTTCAGTTAATCCCGTAAACTCCACGATAGGCAATTGTGTATCAATAATGACGGTATCAGACTGTGCTGGTGAATTATTACCAGCAGCATCTTGAGCAAATACAGACCATGTATAGGCACCATCCGCTAAATCAAGGCTCTCTGGTAATGAGAATGTCCACGTACCATTGTCTCTCACCGTGACAAAACCTGGTGATAAATCAGCGACAACACCCGCAGCATTTGTTACGGTTAAATAAATTCGAGATCCAATTTCAGCCCCTGTTCCTGAAAAAACAAGTTGGTTATCATTTACATAGTCATCATTCTCTATGCCTTGAAGCTGTACTGCACCAAGAATTGGCAGTTCAGTATCAATCGTCATAGCAACAACATCAGATTCCGCTTCATTACCAGCAATATCAACCACTATTACTTGGTACTCAAAGTGGCCATTCTCTAATGTCGACACTGAGAATGTATAACTGCCATCACCATTTACTGTAACAAAACCGGAATTATAAACAGCCGATGCAGACGTACTTCCTACCTCCCACACCAAAAGTTTAACTTGATGTGCAGCTCCTGCAGTAACGACTTTAATATCTGGTGTGGTAATTTGTGTTATCCCATCAGAGGCACTAGAGCCACTGTCTGTTAATAACTCAAGTGATTGTACTGACGGTGGTGTTGTATCTAAAGTGAAAGCACCACGCTGTGTACTGTCAGTATTCCCTGCCGCATCCGTTGCCACAATAGACCAATTATAAATGCCATCACTTTCTAAAGCAGCAACATCAATAGACCATGTACCATTACTGCCAACCACCGCATTAAGTACTTCACTTCCGCTAGGCCCTGATAATGTTAAAGCAATACGATCGCCCTGCGTCCCTGCCCCTTTAAATACTGGAGAATCATTTTTAGTGTATAACACACCATTACTTTCGACTTGTCCAGCCTCTAACACAGCAGAAATACTGATCAGTGTATCTAGCTCATAACTGCCATTTACTTCTTTTGTATTGCCCGCCGCATCAACATATTCAATGGTATAAGTATAAACACCTTGCTCTGCCCCAAAATCAGGCAACGAAATAACCCAGCGACCACTTTCATCAACCGTCACTGCCCCTACAGCACTCACATCAATAGATGACGCACTTGGAGTAGACAACGATTTCAACGTAACCTTACTGCCTGGCTCAACTTGTCCTTCCAGTTGAATGGATGAATTATTCGTCAGATCATCACCAACGATGCCTGAATCTGAATCCGCGTGTAAGCCAATATCATCACCACCTTCTACCGTTCTATCGATAACAAGATGAGTCTCTGACGTTACTACATTACTGCTATTACCGGCCATATCAATGGCCGTCACTACAACATTGTAGCTGCCTTCCGCAATAACACTCGTAGCAACTAAGGTCCAAGAACCGTTAACAAAAGCAGACGTTTCAAATGAATATGTGTGTCCAGCAGGTATTGAAGTTAATACCACTGTAATTTTAGCATTCTCTGTTACTGAGCCAGTAAATACTGGATTATCCGCATTCGTCAGCATATCTGACGTATTGTCACCACTGTCTGTTGCTGCTGTGATCCCCGTAAAAAGCAATTCAGGTTGCGCAGTATCTAAATTAAAAGATCCCAATGTTGGTACCGAACTATTTCCTGCAACATCTTGAGCAATAAAACTCCAATTGTAGGTTCCATCCGCAAGAGCTTCAGCTGCTACGGCAGATAAAGCGTAAGTCCAACTGCCACCTATCGCCTCTACGTACGCAGGGCTCACTTCAACAAGGTTGCCTAAACGATCCGTTAATGTGAAATAAACACGAGAGCCCGCCTCGGCCGTTCCTGTGAAGCTAACCTCTGCATCATTAACGTAGGTGCCATTCAATGTATCTTCCTGAATCACTTCTCCTAAGATAGGCGCTGATGTATCAATCGTAACGTTTGTTATCGCACTTTCAGATTCATTACCCGCGGCATCAATTACAATCACTTTGTATTGATAACGCCCTTCTTCTAACTGAGTTGATGTGAACGTATGGATCGCTGATCCCGCCAACTGATGCGTGGCATTAAACACTGCATCCGCAACTGTTTCGCCCTGCTTCCAAATGACCAAACGTACTTCGTGTGCATTCCCTGCGGTTGTCACTTTGATGGATAACTGATCATTCTTAGTAATACCATCATCAACCGCAACACCACTGTCATTCATTAACTCTGTTGATGCCGTCGGTGCCGATGTATCTAACGTAAAATCACTCTCTTTTGACGTCGTATTGCCCGCCGCGTCTATCGCTTCCACTTCCCATGTGTATTTACCATCAACAGTTAATGCATTATTTTCATCAAAAGTAACACGCCATACTCCATTGACCACCGTCGTTACCATTTCATGTCGGTAGCCACCAGGGCCCGATAACGTAATAGTGATGGTGTCTCCATCCTGTCCTGTACCCGATAACGTCGGCGTATTTTCACTGGTGATCCGATCAGAATCACTTACTCCCGAGTCAGAGCTGTCATCCAATCGTGCCGTTACAGAGATCGTATTATCAAAAACAAATGTGCCTTTTTGAGTCGCTGTATTCCCCGCAATATCAACAATATTAACGGTCCATTCATACGTCCCATCTACCGACAACGCCGGGGCACTCAACGACCAACTCCCTTCTGCATTCACAGTTACTGACGTCACTGGCACAGTGATCGAAGCACCATTTGCAGTGTTCACTAACGAAGCCAACGTCACCGTTGCCCCCACTTCACCCGTACCACTTAACTTAACTTGCGTCACGTTCGTTATGTCATCACTATTTGATGAACCACTGTCCGTACTTGCATCCATTCCCGCATTAAAGTCAGTTATGGACGTATCAATCACGACAGCCTTTGTACTTGCTTGCTCACTAGTATTGCCTGCCGCATCTGTCGCAACCACAACCCAACGATAGCTACCTTGTGCTAATTCAGTCGTATCAATACTCCATTGACCACCAGCATTAGCAACCGTCATTGTAAATGTATACGCAGCGGTGTTTGGCGTTGCAATATTAAATAGCGTTAATTCAATTTTATTGCCTTGCTCAGCCGTACCGCTGAACGTTGGTGTAGTGTCTTTTGTGATGCTGTCATCATTCAAGTCACCTGTATCACTGCTTGCATCAAGACGAACACCCGACAGCTCGGGAGCCACCGTATCAATATTCAATACTATCGCAGCGCTGTTTGATGTGTTACCTGCCGCATCCATCACCTGAGCAATCCACGAGTATGAACCATCAAGAATAACCGTCGTTGGGGTGTATGACCATGATCCATCAGGTTGAACAACCACAAAATCAGGTTGTAATGCCACGCGTTCCCCGCTGCCATTGGTTAATTGGATGGACACACGAGCGCCTGCTTCTGATGTTCCCACAAATGTAGGAGTTTCATCATTAGAGTGATTGCTACCAGCCACTAAACTTGTGTCACTGTCATCTGATAAAGCGACATTACTCAACGTCGGTGCTGTTTTATCGACAATAATGGTTTCTGATTCACTTTTCCCTTTATTACCTGCAATATCAGTAACTTCTATCACCCACCGATATTCACCTTCGTTGAGAGCATCAGATATATTAATGGTAAAATTACCTTGTGAACTAGCAGTAACAGGCTCTGAAGAATAAGTAGGAGAACCACTAACAACACCATTATTTACAGCATATAAGTAAACAACAACAGAACCATTTGCTTCTGATGTTTGTCCTTGAAACATTGGGCGGTCATTATTAGTTCTAATTGGATCACTCTCAAAACCAACATCATTATCGAGAATAATCCCCGCACTGAGTATAATTGGAGCCGATTCATCCAAAATAAATATTTTGTCTTCAGTTGATTTTTTATTTCCTGCAATATCGGTTATTTCAGCATGCCAAGTATACTCACCTTCCATTTGTAATGAAGTTGGAACAGTCACTCGCCATGTACCATCACCGCCTACGATTGTAGTTGGTATGCCTAAAATTTCTTGAGCATTTGAATTAAAGATAACAACTTTAACTGTTCCTCCGGGTTCACCATTACCAGAAAATGTAGGTGTATTATCATTAGTAATACCGTCAACATTAGATAATCCGGAATCCGATTCGAGAATCCCATCAACAGTTGTCTCAGTATCCAGTACTATAATACCAGAAACTTCAGTACGGTTACCTGCAATATCTTCAAGCTCGACAGTCCAACTATAGTTACCATCATTCAGTGTAAAAGTAGGCAATAATAATTCCCAAACACCTAAACTATTAACCGTTGTTGTTGCCACACCAGAAGTATCAATTGCCGTTCCATTTGGCCCTGTTAAAGCTTTAATATTAACGCTAGAACCAACTTCACCCTGTCCTGTTAACTTGATATTATGTTCATTTGTAATGTTATCAAGTTTATTACCTGAGTTAGAATCATTATCTAATTTACCTGTTGCTCCCTGATAAATTGTATCTATCGTTATCAACTGCTCTTGACTATCAAGACGACTTTCGTTACCCGCTAGATCCTTAGCTGACACAACCCAACGATATTGACCATCAGGTAGATTTGCTATATTTAAAGACCATGTGCCATCTTTATTCTCTATTTTAATAGTATTCGACTTTATAAACGTATTACCGCGATAAATAGAAAGAGTAATCGTTGCTCCATATTCTGCGGAACCTATAAAAGTAGGGCTATCTTCATTAGTAATAAAATCATTATCCATAATGCCTGTATCAGAGCTACTCTCAAGTAGTACATCTCCAATTTGAGGGGCAATAGTATCAATTGTTATATCTAATGATGTATTTGGCGAATAATTCCCTGCAGAATCTTCAGCTTTAAAAGTAATATTATATAAGCCATCATCAAGAGCCACTGGCAATTTGTAAACCCAGTTAGTCGACGATACATTGTAAATCGAAGGCGACAAACTAACAGCTATACCTGTAACTTTATTAATAACTGAAATGTGAATGATACTTCCTACTTCACTACCATTGCCTCTAAAACTCAATTCTGACTTATTAGTTATATTATCACCAACTTCATTAGAATCTGAGCTATCAGTTAGAGTAACAATACCTAAATTTGGAGCCAACGTATCAATAGTAACAAATGCAGAATCTGTTACTGTCTGATTTCCTGCAACATCTATTGCTAATACATTATACGCATATTCACCATCAATTAATTCACTTACATCATAAGTAAGTCGTCCATTAAGGCCTACAACCATAGGAACAGCCGTTTCATAGGCTGGTGTTGTACTTATAATACCGTTTGCCACTTTAAAAATAGAAAGTGATACTGTTGTAGTTGGTTCAGTAATAATTAAAAAGTTTAAAGTATTATCATTTGTATGCGTACTCTCAAACCCAGTATCTGAATTAAGACTAATTTGAACATCTGGAGAAATATTATCAAATATAAATGAATCACTAACTGGTGTAGCTTTATTTCCAGCAATATCTGTTGCACTAATAATCCAAGCCCATTCACCTTGTTCTGTTAACTCCAGTGCTTTAGGAATAGAAATAGACCATACCCCATTAGCTAATGCTAATGAGGTTAACTCAATTTTTCTACCTGATTCAGAATGAGTTAAATTTAAATGAATTGTGGCCCCAGCATCAGATATCCCTTTAAATTCAGGTTGGCTTACATTAGTAATATTATCTGTATTATCACCTGAATCAGAAAGTGCATCTAACTCAGCGGTTAACGTTATTTGAGTATCAATTTCTATAGGTAAGTCTATTGACGCTATATTTCCAGCAATATCTACAATGGAAAAATTAATAGTATATTTCCCATCATTCAATTCATCTGGAATTGTATAAGACCACAAGCCATTTTGATTTACTGTTACTGGACCATAGACATTACCAATAATACCATCAGAATTTTTAATATTAACCGTAATTTTTGCCCCTGGCTCACCAGTACCTGTTAACGTCGGCGTTTTAATATTGGTAAGACTATCATTATTAATGCCAGAGTCTGAATTTTCACTAACACGAGCCGAAAAATTTTCAACTGTCCTATCAATAACAACGGTACCTTGAGCTGAATTAACACTCTCATTTCCAGCAGCATCAACAGCTGTAATAGAATATGTATATGTTCCTTCATCTAAACCATCAACATTAAACTGCCAATTTCCATCATGATCTGAGTTCACGACACGCGTAATATTCAATGCTACAATAGATAAGGTAACCTTTAAGTTTGGTTCAGTATTTCCTTTAAATACAATACTTTCAGCATTAGTAATACCATCATTATTAAATTGACCGCTATCACTAATCGAGTCTAAACCACCCGTAATTTGAGGCCCAATAGTATCAATAATAATTTGTGAATTAATGATCTCTGAACGATTACCTGCAATATCTATTGCATATGCGGAAATAGAATAGGTTTCATCAAGTAATTTATTAGTTACAGATACAGACCAACGTCCATTATCTCCAACTTTAGCTGAATAAGTAACCCCATCGATTTCGACAAAAACATTTGCCCCAATCTCACCACGACCAATAAAAGTCGGTTCAGTTTCAGACGTAATATTATCAGAAGAGTCACCTGTATTTGATTCTTCTGATAACCCATTCCATGAAAAGTTTGGAGGGGTTAAATCAATCGTTAATACTTGTTTTATTTCTAATTTATTACCCGCAGCATCGATTGATATGAACGTGATATTATGAATACCCTCTGGCAAGTCATTTGGAAGTTGAAAGATAGTTGGAGATAAAGAACTAACAACAACATCATATGACACATCATTTAAAATCAACTGAATAGTAGATCCAATTTCATGTTCAAAACGAAAGATTGGTTGTTTTATATTTGTAACCCAATCGTCTTTTTCTCCAGAATCAGTAATGTCTGTAATTGAGACAGAAAAATCATTAACAGTATCAATCGTAACTTTTTGTTTTACGATGGTTTCATTCCCAGCTTCATCAATAGCAGAGATTGAAAACTCATATTCACCATCAATTAACTTCACAGGGAAAGTAAACGACCATTCTCCATTTTCTGCAGGCAAAACATAACTAATATCACCAACAGAAATAGAAACCGATTTAGGGTCACCACTAATTTTACCAGTAAATGTAGGAGCATTTATATTTGTAAGACCATCAGAATCAGATGTACCACTATCTGAATCCAAAGTAAACGATACTTCAGGTCCTATAGTATCAATAATTAATAGCTGATTAACTGAAACTTCATTACCTGCATCATCGCGGGCTTTAATTATTAAATTATATTCACCATCTTTCAATTCATCAGTTAATGTAATGATTGCGTTGCCATTAGTATCAGCAACAGACTCATAAATAACCCCATCAATAGAAATGCTAATCGTTGCCCCTGGTAATGTTTTTCCTTCAAAAATTGGCTTATTTATATTAGTAATAAAATCGTTTTTAGTCCCACTATCACTTCGACTCGATAGCTTTACATCAACAAAAAGGTCTGTTTTTTCTTCGGTTTCGCCTTCATTCGAGGGTAATGGTTGAGAGCTTCCAGAAGAAGACCCACTGCTTATAGGTGAGTCTTGTTCATTTGAGCTTTTCTTACTCGTATTATCATTCGCGTCAGTAGCTAATACTTCTCCTTCATTATTACTTAGTCCTGATAAAGCAATTACAGCCTGATTCGCTTGGTTTAAAAGATCTTCAATCAATAAAGCTTCTGCATTATTTTCATCAGAGAATTCCTCTTCTTCTTGCTTCCTTTTTTCTTCTAACTTTTCCTTTAATTCAGCTAATTCTTTCAATTGTTCTTGTATTTTTTTTAATTCGTTTTGATTTTGTTGAATACTTTCTTTCACCGCATCTTTAACTTCATTGCTTTCATCTTGCTGTGAATGAATCAATGCAGGAATTAAAACAGCTGCATTACTCTCAAGATTGACTTTATTTAATATATCACCTCTAGGTAGAATGTTTCCATCTGTTGTTGATATATTAAGTTCACCTTTTAAAAGAGATGTGACACCGTTTTTAATAGTTTTAACTTCCCCATTAGGAAGTTTAACTATAATATCAAAACCAGTAATCGAAATGTCATTAACGCTATTTATCTGAACTTTACTCATATAATACCCTAAATTTAAACAATAAAAAGCCACATCATTAATGTTAACAATGTGGCTTTTGAGTGATCTATATTAATTATTACTTTAAATTAATGTAAATATACCACTATTTAGTTAAGCAATAAAATTTAACAAGATTAAACTTTTAATTAGCCTTTAATTATTCAAAGCCAAAACAATATTAAGTCTAATAAAATAATTTTTTAATCTTATGTTGAAACTCATCAATTCCTCTTAAAGCATAACGTGTAGATTTAGATATATTCTCTAAATGAGTAATATTTAATTTCATTACACCCGATAAGTTATCGGCATATTTACTCTGATTTACTTGTTCAATTAATATATTTTCTAATGACTTATTTGCTTTTATTTGCTGGCTATTAATATCTTTAATGTAATTAACCAACTGTTCATTTTGCTTTATCATTTCATTAAATAACGCATATGGCGCACTTTCAGTTTCATTAATATCTAACTTTATATTAATTATTTTTTCTTCAATATATTCTAGACGTTCAAAAATACGATCACTGTTTTCCTTATGCAATAAATATGCATCTTTAGTTGTATTTCCAAGTGAAATACTATTTTTTTGCTTTTTCTTTTTTTCGTCAAATGCAGTAGATACGAAATTCCCAGCAACTAAAGAGTAAGCTGAAATTCCTACACCGAGAATAGACGTCATAAATGCAAATGACATTGCCCCTAATGAAGAAGCTATAGCTCCAAGTAGGCTCTCCATTCTTTTAGCAAAATCAGTCTCACCGCCAGATAATGCGGTCGCAATCCCTGAAATCATATCAACTAATCCCACAAACGTACCAACTAAACCTAGAGATACCATAACAGAACATGCCATTTTTAAGTGGCTATCAAATACAGCGGTACGGTCTTCAACTAATTGCGGAAATAAACCCAGTAAAATAGCTAATAAAATAATATAACAATAGAAGAACGTAACTAGATACGTAATCTCTGGTGCCAAATCTATTGATTGCAAGAAAAACCCTCTTGCATCATCAATATATCCAACAAATATAAATAACGAAAAGAAAAGAATATAACCAATATACTTCATTAACACTTACTCCCAAACAAACTCTGTAATATTACCGTTTCTAGACGGTAAATAAATTATATTTAAATTTTCTAGATTTTCACTTAACCCTGTAGCCCGTATAAATAGTAACGTGTTATAGGTTATAATATCACCTTCATTATTAGAATATATACTCAACTTATTTGGCTGTTTTTTTTCAAATTCTTTTTTTATTAAAGAGATCTGACTTTCTGACAACTTATATGATTTAAAAAAATAAACTCTACTCTCTTTTAATATTAACGTAGGAGGTTCTCTTTTAAAAATATCACTTATCATTTCTTCATTTTTATACAATGCACTTTTACCATACTCCTTAATTGTATCTGATACGGAAGATACTGTATTCAACATTAGAAATATAGTCACCAGTAGTATTGCTGCCATAGCTCCAGTTAAAGCATCAACCATTGGAGCCATAACATCATCATCATCTCCCATAATCGACACCATTAAAATCCACATAACAATAATTTAATTTATTTTTATCCATAGTGGGGTTTTTATTCATGGTAGCCTCCATTGGCATTTTTCCAGTATCAATTTTAATTGTATTATAAACCATTATGTTATTAGCTGAAGACTCTCCAATATCAAATCCAAAACTACAACCTACATTTATTGAATTTGTTTTGAATTTCTTATTTTCATCAATATTAATCAATATAAAATCCAGTTCTTTAAGTACATCATCTGTAACATAATAACTAGAAATTGGATATCTATACGTCGCTTCATTAACCCTAAAAACAGATGCCTCAGGTAGTAATGAATCTATATATCCAACAATTAATGTTATGAAAACAAGAATCAATATACATAAAGCTGAAGAAAGAGCACCAATAAATCCTACCATACAGAAAAGTCCAAATCTTTATTAAATACTGATAATATATATTCGAAAAATGTCATAGTATCATTAACTATATA
>NZ_CAMLHO010000051.1 GCF_946479765.1 uncultured Aliivibrio sp. | reverse complement strand
TGAGTGGGATCACCCATACACTCGTGAAGTGGCTTGTTTCCCATCAGTTCAAACAAAAGCATCTAAATATTGGCCAACGGTAAATCGCGTTGATAACGTGTACGGTGACCGAAACTTAATTTGTTCTTGCCCAAGTATTGATAGCTACGAAGAGTAACCAACTCCTTTAAAATTAAAAGTTAGCATAAATATAAAACAACTAAACGGCGGACCTATCGGTTCGTCTTTTTTATACATTGAAAACAATACAAATAATTCATTAACTATTTAAAATAAAATGTTATTAATTGATTAAAAAGACAGAGAACACAAACTAAAGCTAGTAACCTGCTACTCTCTGTGTAAGAATTCGTCGCTTTAAAAAAATAACTAATGATACGTAAATTTTCAACCTTTTATTAGCTACTGATTACATCAACAATAATTTACTGATTTTTCAAATCAACTGTTCGATGTCATCCTCTATTGGAATAGTTTCATTTGAAGACCACCTTAAATTCAAGCTTTATCAGTAATGCATTCTTTATGGTTACTAATCCATTACATCAAAAATTAAAGAAGCTTAACATGGCTTCTCATTCTTATATTTACGATTTATCTGCTATTGC
Organism: uncultured Aliivibrio sp.; assembly: GCF_946479765.1. GTDB lineage: Bacteria > Pseudomonadota > Gammaproteobacteria > Enterobacterales > Vibrionaceae > Aliivibrio. The sequence continues at coordinate 19,392 of NZ_CAMLHO010000051.1, read as the reverse complement.
TTTATTATTACTGCCCTTAACACTCTCCAATGCTATCGCCGTTTTTCTTGGCCACTCTTTTAATCTGTTTGAGATTAAAGCTGCATCAACGCTGTTTTTTCATCTATCAAATCTACTGATCAATATCTACCCCCTTTCGTTTTGTGTGATTGCAGGCTATTATTTATCCCATAAAACAACATTTAGTAGCGCATCATTCATCATTTACTCACTGGTTATTTTTTATTTACTCTCAATAGAAAGTAACAGTATATCTACATTTTACAACCTTCCAAATAACCCATTACTCGCATTATTAAGCGCATCTATTACTTATTTATACTGTTATCGTTTTAACTTACAACAACTCGAACCACAATCTTTAGATTTTCCATCTCGATTATTTCAACATGTCTTTCACTTCTTTGCCTTTATCAGTTCGGCCTTTTTTCTATCTAAAATAATAGTCAAAGCCATGAACTATTTTACAACTCTTATTGGAAATATAAATGTAGATCCTCTCACCTTTTCTGGTGGATTAATATACCAAACCATACTTGGTTTATTAGGCTCAATTGGTATTAACGGCCATAATATGTTGTTTGCTATCAAGCAGACCATTTATGCTGAAACTCAAAAAAACATCGCCAATTGGGAAGCGGGTGAAGCGTCTTTACATATTATTAATCAAGGGTTTTATGATGTATTTATGTCAATGGGAGGGTCTGGCAACTCGATCAGTCTATTGCTATGTATTCTGCTCTTTTCTAAAGAAAAAAATCACATCATGCTTGCAGTAGCCGCTTTGCCTTTAATGATGTTCAATATCAATGAAATCCTATTATTTGGCTTACCAATTATATTTAATCCATTACTGATTATTCCCTTTGTAATGCTGCCTCTTATTAGTTTTCTTATTACATATTTAGCTATTTTCTCAGGGATGGTACCTCCCATCACCAACATTGTAGACTGGATGACTCCACCTTTATTTAGTGGTTATCTTGCTATGGAGAATAATATTTCAGGCTCTTTGTTACAGCTAACCATTATCATTGTGGGTATCTTTATTTATCGACCATTCTATCTATCATTTGCTGGTAAATATGCGCTTCATCATAAATCAGCTATAACTAATTCATCGATAGAGAAATCAATATTTCAAAGCTTATTAAATAACGTTAGAACTTCTGCGGCAAGCAGTTTAAAGCATTCTTCAGCTCAGAAACGTTTATCAAACATGCTTCATAGAGATGGCTTTGTAATGCATTATCAATTGCTTCAACCTGTTGATAAAAAAGACGCAATATCCTTTGAAGCTTTACTACGTTATCAAGATAATGCAGGGAATCTATGCCCTCCAACATTCATTAGTGATTTTCAACTATTGAATATGATGCCGACATTAGACAAATTAGTTATTGATAAAGTATTAGCTGATATGCAAAAAATGAAACTATCGCAAGGACAGCGAATTGCGATTAATATTTCGGTTGCTTCAATCGAAGAAAATGGGTTTGCTGAACACTTTATTAGCCGATTAACCCACTTTTCTATTCCAGCACAATGGCTAGAAATTGAAATTACTGAAGAAGCAATATTGAGTGATAATATTAAATTGCTAAATACCTTAAGCATTTTAAAAGATCATGGAATAAAGCTAGCAATGGATGACTTTGGTACGGGTTATGCTTCATTCCCTCATCTATTGAAATTCCCATTTGATAAAATAAAACTAGACCGATCTTTATTACTCGATGCATCAACACCAAAAGGAAAGCAACTGTATCAACTAATTGCAGAAATGGGGCATATTGCTGACTGTGAAATCATTGCTGAAGGTGTTGAAACAGAAGAAGAATTCCAATTTGTTACCGATTGTGACGTTGATAAAATACAAGGTTTTCTAATCGCAAAACCGCAACCACTGTTATTTGTTTTACAAACCTTAAAGAAAACAAATACACTCTAAATTATCTTATAGAAAAAGGACTGATGAATTTGGTCCTTTTAAATCATATCTGTCATTCTAAATATAACTCTAACCTAAATTTCATGATATGAACAAAGAATTGCGTTCATAGTTTAATTTACAGTGTAGTGATCATCCAAAAATGCTAGATACGACAAAGGACGCGATTAAGCGCTTCATTTCATTTTAAATATTTTTTGATTTTAAAACAGGGACAATCTCTTGAGGAGGATAAAAAGAGATTGGAGCGTACAGCGGGAATCGAACCCGCATCATCAGCTTGGAAGGCTGAGGTAATAGCCATTATACGATGTACGCACATCGTCGAACGAGATAGATAATGCCACACTGGGCGCTGAAGTAAAGCCTTTTTTACACTTAACTAGTTGATTGCAGGTTATTTATACAAACAGAGGTAAAATACAGCGTTATTTATTGTCTCTGCCGCTTTCTAATAAAAAGGAAAGCGATTGAAAAATAATACCGATCTGCAGTAGTTACTTTTGATATCAACAGTAGACGCTTAACAGCATTAACATCCATTTGATTTAACTTTACTTACACTGAAAATTTAAGCGCTTCATCGAACGTTTGATCATAATGGTCTCTTTATTGGTGTTTATTGTTTATTGTTTATTCATAACTTATATTGATCGCGATCTTATCTTACGACCTAGCCTTTGGTTGTAATGCCACAGAGCTAAATTGGATACCAGACCACCCTGTAACCATGAAGTTACGAATGTTTTGGTGATCATCATTGGTTGGGTTTTGTAATACATCTTCACGATAATATTGACCAAAACACGCTAAAGTTTGTTCAATACTCAATTGATTTAACTGAGCAAAGGCAAAAATCTTACATGACCCATTATTTTGATCCGCGTCGTTCACTGTTTGTCCATTAGTAAACGGTGTTGCGGTAAAGTCGTAAGCCTCTTCAATTACCGCCATTGTCTCAGTAAATTCAACAAGCTCTGGTTCAACGTTCAGTTTTTGTAACAACTTTTGTAAAGACGTTAATACATTCATTTTTTATTCCTGAGTTTTAATAAAGAAAAACCCAGATGGTGCTTGAAAAGATCCAAGTATCATCTGGGTTTAATGTTAGTTTGCAAGAAGCGCTTGCCAGAGCTTTTCATCTCAGCTAAAAAGGCTTCCATCATCTCTTTTCCGTAGCCTTTACCTTGCAGCTCATCCGGAATTCGAGTGCTTATCACATCAAGAATATTGCCCTTCTTTTCATAATAAACTTTTGCTACCGCATCACCTTCTAAAGCGATTAAATAGCATTTGTTATCTGGATCATGGGTAATCGCATTCATTCTATATTCCTTTTGAATGATCGTTGGCTTATGCCATTGATTGTCGTCCCTATACTGTAATCAGTTCCACTTCAAAATGCGAGTTTCATTCCCCTCTTGTGGTGCTTCTGGAATATTTAATGACAATAACAACGAAATAAATGCCATTGTAGCACCAACATAGAACACAGCAGCAGGCGATACCAACCATATCAAACCAAAGCTTACTGGGATAACAACTGCTGCTATATGATTAATGGTGAATGCCACACCCGCAGTTGATGCCATATCAGCAGGATCGGCAATTTTTTGGAAATAGGTTTTAATCGCTAATGCTAATGCAAAGAACAGATGATCAATAATATATAGTGCTGCTGCCATTTCTGACGTTTGAACTAATGCGTAGCCAACAAACACAAAAATAAGACCAATATATTCAAACATTAATGCCTTGCGCTCACCCACAACACCAATCCAGCGGCCAATCTTTTTAGCAAAAAGCCAATTGAATGTATAATTAGCAAGAAACAATAGAGTGATATCAGCAGCTGAATAGCCAAATTTTTCAACCATTAAAAAGCCTGCAAACACCATAAATATCTGACGACGAGCACCACTCATAAAGGTAAGTGCGTAGTACAACCAATAGCGCTTGCGTAGAACCAATTTCTTCGTTTGTGGAGTTTCACTTTCAAAGTTAGGGAAAGACAACCACATAAAAACAGTCACCATAAGGGCAATTGTCCCTGCAATTAAATAGATCCATTTAAACTCTAATTGCACTAACTCAAGTAATACCCACAGCACACCATAAGTACATAATGATGCAAGAGCACCAATCGAGATCAGCTTACCTAACATTTCAGGGGCTTCTTCTTTAGTTAGCCACTGCAGTGATAAGGATTGTTTTAAGGTCTCAAAATAGTGAAAACCTACCGACATCAATAACGTGGTGCATAACAGGCCATACACACTTGGGAAAAAACCAGTAATTGCTACACCAACTGCCAACATCACCAAAGCAAGGATCATGAACTTTTGCTCACGAATAAAAATAAGGATGAAAACAGCAGTAAACGCTAGAAAACCAGGGATCTCACGCACACTTTGCAAGAGCCCAATATCAGCCCCAGTAAACGCCGCTTTTTCGATCACGAAGTTATTAAGTAGCGCATTCCATGTAGAAAAGGCAATGGGAACAACGATGGAAATTAAAATCAAAAAAGTTTTAGGATTTTTCCAATGAGCAAGGCTCGGCATGATAGTGACTCTCATTTTTATTTATATTACGGCTACAGTAGCATAACTTTTATTAATTCTAGCCCACCACAGCCTAATCTTTACTTTATTTACCTACCGCTATAGTCAGCGTTTGAATAAACCGACCAAGTATTCCATATTTTCAGACAGAACTTCTGTATTAGAGTAAATCCCAACCACTCCAATTTTATATTGCTCGACAGGTAAAACAACAACTCCTTGCAGTGCCATTTTCGATTTTATTTTATCCGTATAAGGCATAATAGCATCGCTCATTTTAAGCATATCGACACTGGCTTTTAATGAATCTAACTCATAAATAACCTTCGCTTGTTGTGCTTTTAATGCAAAGGTTTCTGCGCCTTTATCATTAAGTACTTTTCCATCTCGGCTATGATCGGGGGTGACTTTTATTTGTGGGTAATCATTGTTATCCGCTCCCTCCTTATCAATTAATAGTGGATGCCCTTCTCGCACATATAAGGCTTCGCATTCAGTAAATAATGGAATGAAGCGCACGCGGTTACGAGAATCAATATTTTCTATTTCATGACCAATAAAGAGATCAATATCACCATTAAGTAAATGACTCAGCATTGATAAGCCATTGCCAAACTCAATATAGAGTGAATTTGTTGGATGTGTCTCTATAAATTGCTTAATTACATCAGCAGCAAAATATTCCCACCACGCTTCACCAATACCAATTTTAATTTTACCTTGGCTGCGCGCTTTCATGTCCGATAGTTGATGCATCATCTGCCCATGTTTTTCATAAATATCTTGTACATAGCGATAATAGACCCAGCCGGTACTGGTGAGTTCTACGCCTTTAGATTTACGATGAAACAATAACGTGTCCAACAACGCTTCTAATTTTTGAATGGCTGTCGTTAGCGTTGGCTGGCTAATACACAATTTATCTGCCGCGGCTTTAATGCTGCCTTGGCGAGCTACCTCATAAAAGTAACGATATTGCTTTTCCATTATTGATATCCACTGTTAAATTCAGCTCTACCATACTCGTGATATAAATTTTTTCTATATCAGAGTTCAAATTATCAATTATTCATACCGATTTAATTTCGCTATATTAACGTTACTTTCTTTTAGTGAATATTGGATATCAAGATGGAAAAACGTTGGTGGCATAACAGTGTGGTATATCAAATTTACCCACGTAGCTTTTGTGATTCAAATAATGATGGCATTGGTGATATACAAGGTATTATCAGCAAACTCGATTACTTAACCACCCTTGGTATCGATGTTATTTGGCTCTCTCCTGTATACCAATCACCAATGGATGATAACGGTTATGATATCTCTGATTACCAAGCCATTGCTGCTGAGTTTGGCAGCATGGATGACATGCGTGAATTAATGCAAAAAGCGGAACAACGTGGCATTAAAATCGTCATGGATTTAGTGGTTAACCATACTTCTGATGAACACCCTTGGTTTGTTGAAGCGAAAAACAACAAAGACAGTGAATACCGTGATTTTTATATCTGGCGTGATGCAGATGAAAACGGAGAAGCACCAAATGACTTAGGCTCTATCTTTGGTGGTACAGCATGGCAATGGGATGAAGAGAATCAACAATACTATTTCCATCTATTCTCGAAACGTCAACCTGATTTAAACTGGGAGAACCCTGCGGTTCATCAAAAAGTATTTGATATGATGAACTGGTGGATTGATCAAGGCATTGGCGGCTTCCGCTTAGATGTAATTGATCTCATCGGTAAAGAAATCGACAAAAAGATCACGGGTAATGGCGAGCGTCTACACCCACTTCTTCAACAGATGAATCAAGCGACGTTTGGTAATAAAGACCTATTAACCGTGGGTGAAACCTGGGATGCCACGCCAGAAACAGCACAGCTTTATAGTAACCCTGCTCGTAACGAATTATCAATGGTGTTTCAATTTGAGCACATTACTCTGCTATGGGAAGACGGCGACAAGTGGAAACCAAAACCATTAGATCTTAATGCCTTTAAGCAAGTGATGATCAAATGGCAGCTTGAGCTGAGCAATAACGGCTGGAACTCTCTGTTTTGGAATAACCATGATTTACCGCGTGTTGTTTCTAAATACGGGTGTGATGGCAAATATCGTGTTGAATCCGCGAAGATGTTAGCGACAACGCTGCACCTACTAAAAGGCACACCCTATATCTTCCAAGGTGAAGATATTGGCATGACAAACGTGGCCTTTGATACCTTAGAAGAGTACAAAGACATTGAAACGCTGAATTTCTATAAAGTAAAAACTGAATCAGGCGTCAGTCATGAAACTATGATGAAAGGCATTCATGCCAATAGCCGTGATAACGCGCGTACTCCAATGCATTGGGATAATTCTGCGCACGCTGGTTTTACTCAAGGCTCGCCTTGGATCTCATTGAACCCAAATTTCCCACAGATAAACGTGGCTGCGGCTTTGGAAGATAAAGATTCTATTTTCTATCATTACCAAAAGCTGATTGCTCTGAGAAAACAAAATCCTGTGATTGTGTACGGTGATTTCATTCCACTGTTTGAAGATCACCCTGCGGTATTTGCTTATGAGCGTAAAGATGAAGACCAACATTTGGTTGTACTAAATAACTTTACTGCTGAGTCTCAGACGTTAACCCTTCCTGATCATTTAACGGGCAAAGAAGTAGAGTGTTTAATTGCAAATCTAGACCCTGTAATTCATTTTGGAGAGCAACTAACACTTGCACCTTATCAAAGTATTGTCGTAAGGCTGTAGTTATCCTCATTGAACCACCTTGTAGCGCTCTATTGCTTATCTATTAGATTACCTTTCTATTGATAATTATGCTGTTGGCATGGGGCGTTACACTCTCACTCCCTCTTTTTATTCTTACATCCCTTTAAATAAACTTTGTGCGCTGCGGCTAACGGGCAGTTTTGATTCTCCAATATGCACATATAAATGCCCTATCAGATCTTTTTTTACTCTGTCTATTTTGGCGACGTTAACAATACTTGAGCGATGAATATGCCAAAAATGATCAGGGTTTATCTTCTGTTGCAATTCTTTAAGTGAACAACGGATCAAATACTCAGTCACCTTGTTATTTGCTTGTTGTGCATAAACAGAAACGTATTTATCTTCGGCTTTAAAATAAAGCACATCAGAGATAGAAATTAGGTGTAAATCGTCTCCTTGATAAGCTTTAACCCAAGTTAAATAGTCCGGTTTTTTTTGAGCGGATAACTGCTGTATTTGAACTAACAAGTCACTCAGTATGGCTTGGTCTGGCGTGTTTTTTTCTTCGTTCAAAGGATCTGATGAGCTTCTTTGTTTAGAAAACCGTTGTTGAGCAATTCTCTGTCTTATCTTCTCACACGTTACCGCTAACCTTGTTTCTGATATTGGCTTTAATACATAATCTATCGCATTATTTTCAAACGCTTTTATGGCAAATTCATCATAGGCAGTAATAAAGATCACTAACGGTGGTGTGGCTGATTTTTGTAATTGAGCCGCTAACGTCATGCCATCTAACTCTGGCATTTTAATATCCAAAAAGGCGATATCTGGTTGATGCAACTCTATTGCTTCTAGCGCTTCTTTGCCATTAGCACAAGTAGCGACAATCTCTAAATCTAACCATAAATCAGAAAGCATTTTTTCAAGATGAAAACGTAATAAGGGCTCATCGTCGGCAATAATAGCGGTAATCGATTGATTCATGAATATTCCTTGTTCAGCAGCTCTAAACATTCCATTGGTATTGATAACTCCGCGGTTACGCCACCTTGCTTATTTTCAGCGATAGTTAACGATGCTTTACCTTCAAATAAATCGTGTAATCTCTGTTTTATATTATTCAGACTCATGCCATTACCCGCAGTAGAACTCATTGAATTTAAACCTAATCCGTTATCAGAAATCGTAACCTTAAAGACATCATCAAGTTGATTAAACTGTACCTTTATCTGCCCACCACTCGCTTTAGGTTCAATACCATGTGTAATGGCATTTTCGACTAAAGGTTGAATTAATAATGGGGGCAATGACAATGAATCAGTCAACTGATTATCAATGTCATAGTTTAGTCTGTCACCTAAGCGGATTTGCTGAATCGCTAAATAAGCGCTGAGTAGTTCGCTCTCTTGTTCTAGGCTGATTAGTGGTTTACGGCTTGTTTTTAGTGTACCTCGCAGTAAATCGGTGAGTTTTTCTAGCATCAACTTTGCTTTATTACTGTCCAACTCAATTAATGCACTGATATTCGCCAATGTATTAAATAAGAAATGCGGTTCTATTTGGCTTTGTAATTGGCTCAACTGGCTGAGTACTAGTGCTTTTTCTTGCTCTGATTGCTTACGCTTAGCCACTTCTAATGCTTGCTCAGCCAATAATTTTTGTTCATTAGAGTGGAAGTAATAAAAACAGACCACGGTAAATATTAATCCTAATAACACGACTGGTTTCAATGCTTCTAACGTTGCAAAATCATCGTATTTTTTTAGCCATATAAATGCATGTAATGTGCCTAATCCAATAGATAGCACCATAGCAAGAAAGGTTGAATATGCTTTATTAATCGAAGGAAAGAGCTTATCTAGCGCGTATGAAGAGAAAACAGCGCTATAGCCATAACCAAGACTAATAAGAACGTGTTCATAAAATGGAGATGACCAAACATTACTGGTTACCATCGCGATAACAACGCAAAATAAAGTGGTAATAGAAAAGCTTTTTAGTAATCTGAACGTTGGCTCTTTTTGTTCGTTTATCGTAACCATTAAAATCTTCCTTTTAGGTTCAGTAAGATCATATGCTTATCTGTTAGGTTTGCATACGCAGAATCGCTTTTTCCTGTTAAAAAACGCGCGGCAAGTTCCATTTCAACACTTGAGTGACCAGAATCATGCACTAGATAATTAAACCATTGAGTCGCAATTACGCCATTATCTTGTGGAGAATAAAGCAGGTCAAACGTTGGTGTTAACTCACTTAGCCAACCGATATCCTGACTCCATTGCCAATTCGACCATGCGCTTGGGTCTAAGCTCCAATGAAACATCATGTTATGCTGCACCATGTTGGCATTAAGATACCCTTGTTGATACGAAGGTGACGCAATATTGAATGCATTCTCCCATTCATTTTCTCCCCACGCGCGGCTGTCATACCAATATTCTACAACAAGGGTGTTGCCTATTTCATTTGCCCAAGTAAAACCCACTAATGCTTGATAAGCGTTGGACTCTTTTTCCAACCTCACAGGCGCATAGATTGAATTTAGCTGTTGATCGCTAGTTTTTTGATAATTAGGCTGCTGATAGGCTAAGTATTTTGATTGATACAGCGCCGAGCCATGAAACTCCCACGACGCATCAATGACAGTTACAATACTCGCTCCTAATAGCCCTTGGCGAATATCATCGTAATAAGCGAGCCATTGATATTCGGTGTCCCCCACTAATCCATAGCGCCTTATACCAAACCCTTGTTGTTCACTCTGCTCTTCTAGTTCGCTGCCTTCTTGTTGTGTCCACGAGGAATCGGTGTAAATCAGTGACCATTCACCTTGACTGTCAAAATAGGATACCGAAGCAACACCCGCCCCTTCTTCAACTTGGATACCAACAGGGTTACGTTGGTATGGCGTGAATATATCAAGAGGGCGATAACCATAGCCGACGCCCCAATCTACTCTGACTTTTCCTAATTGAAAATCCAAAGGCAGATCGAAAACATCCATACTGTGCAGCCAAAACAACTCACTGATGATGAATTCTGCTTCTGAAGATTGATCTTGATTGGGGATACTTGAATCGTAATACAGATCATTGCCTTTTAATGCCACCACTGCATTCCAATCTTGATAACCAATCTGAACATCTAACACCCCATTAATTGACTCTTGATGTTGTGATTCCGTTAATGGCACAAAAGCGGTTTCTCTTTGTGTTGTTGTTTGGGCACTCAGCATCCAATCCCACTCAAAAGTAAGCTCTGAAGCCGCCAGATTAAACGAGAGCAAAACCACGATTGTTAATACTCTTGATCTCATTCTCTTAGTCATAGTTAAAGATCCAAGTTTTTGGTGCGCGATAAATAAGCAGGGTTGTAATACTTGTCATCAATTTCGGTAGCGACTATCTCTTTATACTCAATAACTGTTTTTTGATTGGTTTGAATTTGGTCATTCAATACCATGGCTACGACTCTGGTTTCTCCTTCTCGAAGTCCTTTGGTAAACCACGCTTCTTTCGCCATTTTTCCTGAGCGTAAATAGAGATCCGCTTTAATTGGAAAATGAGTTCCCTGCTCTAACCACAAATCAATGGTGAAATAACTCGCACCTTTAGTAATCGCGTTTAATTTAAGCCTCTCCGTTTGCAGTTGTTTACCACTCTCTAAAGTCAGCGATTCACTCCCTTGCCATTGTCCTTGATAATCTTCACTCCATGTCAGAGTTGAAATATCACCAACAGAGGCTTCACCCAATAATTTCTGCATTGGAGTAATTCGAATTGGTCGACGACTTTTTGGCATCAATAACCAGTAGTTATCCCCCAGCATCAGCATCTTTTGTCCCGCTTCTACTTGAGAGTTAAACAGCACTAATGATTCTCTATTTTCTCGCATATAGACCGTGTATTGACGCGTTTTATCTAACTCATTGTTTTTATACAGCAGCACTTCTGATACCACTTTTGCCGCGGCGTTATCTAACCGAAACTCATCCGCTGCTTTAATCATTTGCTTAACTTGCGTATCACTCACCTCTTTTTCTGATTGATTCAGCTCTGTTGCTGTCACTTGAGATTGAAGCCCAACAAACAAACACAATGCAGATAATAAGTTAAATTTAGACATAAATAAGTGCCTCCGTGATTGGTTTTTTTACGCCCTTGCGAGCAGATAAATAGGCAGCAAGTAAACAGATGCACAACACACCAATTCCTGCATAAGCGAGCAACTCAAATGAGAAATAAATATTTAATGGATAACCGTCGGTTCTGCCCGGAGGCGGTGGCATTTGTACATCAATCACCATCAGTAACACTGTGGTAATCGCGGTGGTTAACGCCCCAAAAATCACACCAATAACAGCTAATAACCCAGCTTCTCGTAAAAATGAATGAATAATTTCATTTGGGTAACTGCCAAGTGCTGATAACGTGCCGATCTCACGCGTTCGCTCAGTCACGGACATCGTCATGGTATTAAACAAGGCTACAAAAACGACTAATCCCATCACAAAGCCCATCACACCAAAAATCAGATCATAAAGGTTTTTTACTTTATTGTAGAAGAAGGCTCTGTCTTGCCATGGCGTAATCTCAATATCTTGTTGAGTGATGTTTACTTCTTCATTTAATCGTTGGTGCATAAACTCCGTTTGCTCAGTATCAAATAAAAAAACGGATAATGTGCTGACTTTATCTGAAATCAACAAGTCTTGTGACGATTGGATATGAATATACAGTTGACGCTTATCAAGCTCAGGCACGCCTGTAGAATACGTCCCTCGTACTTTAAAATCCAAGGCATTTAATGCACCTTCACTGGTGGTGCTTAGTAAGGTTATCCAATCGCCAATAGTTACGTTTAGGTTTTTAGCAAGATCAACGCCCAACATGACTTCAGGTTCCATTGGATCATAACGGCTAGAGTTAATATCAGATAAGGTTTTTCCTGATTTTATATCTAGAAACGGCCCTTTCATATCGAACTCTCGGTCATTAACCCCTGTACCCATAAAGATGGTCGATTTCATTCCATTTGAGACTAAGCCTGTGAAATATATTCGAGGTTGAACACCACGAACTTCATCATGCTTCATTATGTTTCGAGTTAATTGAGAAATGTCAGAAAGACCATTACTTAATGGCAACTCTTCATCGCTTTCAAAATAGCCCGGCTGACTTAATGTTAAATGCCCGGTATCACGCGCTGTTGATTCTTTCAGTGAATCATAGGTATATAGACCAAAACCACCAGCACTGGTTAGCGCAAAAACAGCAATAGTGATAATAAGAATTGAAAGCGCACTACGACGGCCATTTCGCAATAAATTCAACCAAGCAAGACGCAATGAATCAGGAAATAAGGTGATTAACTTGCCCATGATATTTTCTCCTTACTGATCATTCCATCCAATAAATTAATACAGCTATCACAGTGTTGCGCCATACGATAATCGTGCGTAGCAATAATAAACGTCGTCCCAATTTCTTGTCCTAATGACTTCATAATATCAATCACAACTTCTGCGGTTTTACTGTCTAAACTGGCCGTCGGTTCATCAGCAATCACTAGGCTTGGTTTATGTACTAAAGCACGAGCAATAGCAACACGTTGCTGCTGACCACCAGAAAGGTTATCCGGTCTATGGTGAATAAAATTCCCTAAGCCTACTTTTTCTAGCATCTCAGAGGCTAGCCTGTTCTGTTCTTCTCTGCTGTAGCCATTTAATTGCAATGGATAAGCAACGTTCTCTAAAGCCGTCATCACAGGAACAAGATTGAATCTTTGGAATACAAACCCCAATTGGTGACGACGTAACGTAGCCGCTTTAATGAGATCTTTAGGATAAGCTTTCCCATCCATTCTGATCTTACCTTTGTAATCCATATCCAATAGACCAAGGATATTTAGTAAGGTACTTTTTCCTGAACCTGATGGGCCACACAGAGCCACCATGCTGCCTTTAATAATAAAGCCCTCTACCTTTTTCAACCCAGCAACGTCTTGAGAGCCCAATTGATATGTTTTTTCTATGCCACTAAAACTAATCATTGTCCTCTCCTAATTTTTAGCACTAATAAGTGCTTGTGCTTTTATTGACTCAGGATGATTTTTATCCCGCTCAATCATGACTGCTATCCATTGATTTACTTGATTTATATCATCAGCACGAAGCGCTGCTTGCACTGCATAACCATATACCCAAGCAGTGGCTTGATAAGGTTGCTGTTGAAAATCAGGTTCAGATAAAAGAGCCAAATAAAGATCATAGCCGCGCTCAAAATGATTAAACATATCAGGCAATTGTGAATAAGTTGCTGCCGCTAAAGCACGGGTGAGATAAGAATTAGGAAGACCAGAAACAACTGGTTGATCTTCAATTGGAGTGGTTTCCGTAGCAAGTAGATTTAGCCCTTTACCAATTTTTGCTAACCCTTGCTCAACGTATTTCATTGCTGTCCAAGGCATCATGGCATCTCGCCCTTTTAGGGTCTCTGCGCTGCCAAGATAAACGAGTGTTAATGGCGTTGCACCTTCAGCTTGAATCAATTGTTCAAAACGTTCATAAGCTGATTCAACAAGATCTTCATCGCCTGCTGCTGCTTGGTTATATACCGCTATATCTTTATCCGTTAATGCCGCTTGCGTGGAGAAAGTCATCACACTCATTAATAAGCTAAATACTAGTGTCGTTAATTTATGTTTCATTAGGTTGGCCTTAGTTAATCTGTGGTCCTTTTTGATGTTTATAGATTAGCTAAGGTAAAAATGAAAAACAGGAAGATGCGACGAATGGTAAATAACAGGAATAAACGGTAATTATTAGATTCAAATGGGATCAGTGCTTGTCATCGAAGATGATTCTGGTTAAGTTAAGTGTATGTTTATTAGGCAAAGGATGCAGGTAATGGAAATAATAATTCGCCCAACAGAATTAAAAGACATTGGTGGTTTATGTGAGTTGTATAATCAACCACAAGCTCAGGCGCAAACACTTCAACTGCCACTCCCATCTCCTGCTCTCTGGGAAAAACGCATTTCAAGCAAACCTGATAACGTCTATAGCTATGTTGCCCTTATTGATAACAAGGTTGTAGGTAATATTGGTTTTGAACAAGTGACCCATCCTAGGACTCGTCATGTTGCTCATTTTGGAATGGGCGTTCACGATGATTATCATGGACGTGGTATTGGTAGTAAGCTAATTGAAACCGTTTTAGAACTTGCTGATAATTGGCTTAATGTTCGCCGTATTGAGATTGACGCGTTTGTAGATAACCACGCGGCGCTTTCTCTGTATAAAAAATTCGGGTTTGTCATTGAAGGTGAAGCCATTGATTCTGCATTTAGACAGGGTGAGTACGTAAATACCTATTTCTTGGCACGTATCAATCGTAAATAGCCTCTCTTTTTTTATTCAAAACCATTTCTCAGTAATAGTATGGCGAAGTATGATACTTCGCCATTGTTATACCAATGCAGATCTAGACAGTAACCATTGCTATCGTAATTGACTGTCTTTACTTGCTCTACGGTTGTAAGCGCTGAATGCTTTTTCACGTGTATCTTCTTTAGATTGACATTCCACACACAACTCAACGCCGGGGATGATTTTACGTCGACCTTCAGGGATCAACTCACCACATTCAAGACAATAATCTGTCTCATTATGCTCGTGGTTAAGGTGTGCTCTCGCACGATTAATTGCATCAGTAACAGTGGCATCAATTTGTTCTTGTACGCCACCATCTCTTGTAAATCCATTAGCCATAATGGTCTCCAAATGTATGATTGACTAGGAGAACATTATCGATTATTAACAGTGTTTTGATAATAGAGCTAAATGTGAATTACTATTACACTGATGTAATAAACCAAATTATTATAATTATAAAAAAGCCGCAACGATAAAAATTACGGCTTAATAGATTCATTTGTTTAATCAAGAGCTAATCGAGTGTGTTTACATACTCTTCCCAATATTGAGTAGCAAGTTTAATCGCCTCCTCTCTTGGGTAGTTTTCTTCACGTTTATTTGCCCATAAAACATTAGCAACATTAAAAATAACGGTGTTCGCCATTAGCTGTAACTGCTCGGGTTTAGTCCCTAACAAACAAGATTGAGGGATTGGTAAATCTTCAATTAATGCCTCTTCCCAGTATAGCTCTTCACATACCCCTTTTGATGCACACCATAGAGACTGGCTAACTTTAGGGTTAAATTCAGATTCTCCGCCCATGCCTTTAAAGCACAGTGCCAATTCAGAGCAGTCATCGGTTGCTTGTTGTAAACGAGACTCCGCTTCACCATGCAGCTGTGGTAAGCCTGGGTGGAAGCTTCCACGTAATGAAATTGGAGCTGATGCCGGGTTTAACATACGCGCACAGGTATTCGCGGGGGTACGCAGACCATACTCATGTTGCCATAACAGCATAGTTTCAACTTGAGGAGCATAAACTGATAAAGGTAAATAAGCGATATTACCTTCATCTAATGCTTTTTGTGTCTCTGCAATACTTGAACAGCGAGGGATATTTAGTTTATCAATCACCTGAGATACGTGCTCACGTGTACTGCCTAATTGAAGGTGGCCATGAATCAATACTCTAAATCCTTTGTTCGCTAGAATTTGTGCTGCATACAACTGCCATGATGGACCTTGAACTTGGCGTTTACCGGCAAAACACGCCCAATCAATATCAACGTTAAGATCTTTTAGCTCTGGCGTTTGTTCGTTACGAATAAATTCACGAATAGCAGTGGTAAAGCCGCTGATCTCCTCAACCGTTTCGTTTTGAACTCGGATAAGCATCATCAGCATTGCCATTTTGTCACTAGAGACTTCACCGGCAAGATATTCTTTCATTACTTGGTAAGCTTGATCAAAACTCAGTGGCTTACGGCTACGCTCACCACGACCGACGGTTTTAATGCATTCTATAATTGAGCTCATGACTGTCCTTGTTATTTCTTTATAATTTTCAACTACACAGACGTTATCACATAAACAAAAAAAGCCAAGAAGTTCGTAACAATGTACCTACCTCTTGGCTTATTATCTACTAATTCAAATTGTTAGTGAGCCTTTTCTTCTCTTTCTACCCCTCTAAAGAAAATAGGAAAAAGCTTAATCAATCGATAACAAACCCAAATTAAGATACTGGTTATTATTACTGCCACCACAATAGAAGATACACGGTATAAAATAGCAAAAAATGCATCTTTTTGACCGGGGATCACGCCTGTAATTGGAATGGTTAAGGCCGCCATTGCTGAGAATCCAACTCCCTTCATGATTGGGTTTTCACTGGCTAACCATTTACAGAAATAGCCCGAGGCAATTGCAAAACTTAGAATGTATAAAATTGGATTATCATACAGATCATAAAGTATCAATTGCATCGCCATCGCAGCTAAACAGCCTAAGATAGTCCCTACGATACGAATTCGAGCCATCATCAATGAGCCAACGAGTGTCATTGGAGAGAGCATGATAAGCATTGAAGCTTGTGCTGACAATGAATCGTTTAGCGTACCAATTTCAAAAATTAAAAATACGATCATGGCAACCATCCAGCCCAATGCCGTTTGTTCTAGCATCTCTCGTGGATCTTTGCTCTGGCCTTCTACTTTTAAAATCGGTGCATTACTGTCAATAGGATCAGGAAACAGATAGAAAGCTAAAGCACAAATAGGGATCACCATAATGGCTGCAACCCACGCCCCGACAATGAAGTTTTCTAAATCAAATGTCACATACGATCCAAAATTCAATAAAATTGAACCGACTAATAAGCCAGTGTAGCCGAATAAGTAACTCGCTTTATAGTGCATTGCGTGGCATTTAAATAGCAGCATAATGCCAACAGCTACGGTCATCAATAGTGGATATGGTTGTAAAAAACCGACAATTAATACCACTTGAATACTCACCCAAACGACACTGACAACCAACTGGATGAACATTCCCCAATTCCAACGATTCAGATTAGATAAAATAAACAGTGGTAGCAGAGTTCCGAACATGCCGTTTGACCAACCAAACACCGTACACATTGCAAAACCTAGAACACAACCAAACCATATCCGTAATGCTTTCATATCAACATTCCACCTAGTATATGTAGTGTAAATAGCTGATCATGGTAATTAAGCTATGACCAATGTAATCAATGACGGTATTGCCTGACGTATAAATAATAACGGTTGCTCGCGAGCCAACAAATAATCGTGGGGAAATAGCCTCTTCGCTGATTAAATTCACTCGTACACGTTGGGCATCACGCACCCAGCGGTTGCTGACTTCGACACTGCTTAATTGACCATTGGCTTTTTGTTGCGCTGAAGCTACACCATAATCGCGACTCTCTACCAATAATGGGAACACCTCACCCGGCAGTGCATCATAAGCCACTTCAGCATACATTCCTTTATTCATCTCTGAGGTCGCTTTCTCACGATAATCTGCGGAGATCCACAGTGAATCGGTTGGAATAAACGTCAGTAATGGCTGATTAGCATTGGCAAACAAACCGACATGCAACTGCATATTGGTAATTATCCCCTCACTTTGCGCTATTACTTGAGTATTTTCTAAATTCAGCAACGCTTGTTTTAAGGTATTTTTTGCAGAAAGTACGGCACTACTTTGGCCATCTCCTTTACCCAGTTTAACTTCCAATGCGTGTAACTTTTGCTTTGAAGCCATAAAATTGGCAGCGGCTTGGTCACGCTTAGTGACAGCAGAATCTAAGCCTGATGCTGATACTGCCCCTGATTTGGCTAGTCGCTTAATACGGTGATATTCACGGTTCGCATTATCTGCCGTTACTTGAGTCGTTTTAACATTTGAGCGTGCCGCTTCGATATCCGCCACTAATGACGCTTCTTGCTCCCTTGCTTGAGCTAATCCAATTTCGGCTTTTTGAACGGCCAATTGATATTTTTCATCATCAATCTTAAACAGTAACTCGCCCTGCTTAACTAATTGATTATTTGTGTGATTAACTTCAACGACTCGACCAGACACTTCTGGTGATATTTGAACCACAAAGCCTTGCACCTTACTTTGGGTCGTTAACGGCGTTAATCTATCTGCCATCACTAAATAAGCCGTAACGATAAGAAATAATACGATTAGGATACGCATCCATTGTTTGAATTTTTGCTCTGCAGCTTGCATAGAAGTTCTCAATAAAGTCAAAGTTGCTGTGATCTGGTTCTCATACCATTCTGGATAAGTGGTTGTTCAGATAATTGCGCAGGAAAAATCGATTTTAACAAGCAAGAATGATCAAATACTTATGTAGATTGGTATTATTATAGTGCGTGATTTCATTTCGAATAGATGGCAAAATAGTCCATATATGACCTATTAGCAGGACAATAGAGATGAGTAACCATCCAGATAGCTCCGTTTCCTTTGATGATATTTACCTATTTGTTCTTATTGTTAGGCATAAGGGCATTAGCTCTGCTGCACAATTTGCAGGATTACAGCGCTCAAAGGTTAGTCGTCGCCTACAAGAGTTAGAAAAAGCACTTGGTCATCAATTACTCATCAGAACGACAAGAGCGATTGAATTAACCCAGCAAGGGAAATGGCTATATGAGCAAGCCTCGAATCCAGTCAATACCCTAGTGGATGCGAGCCGATTAATGAGAGAGCACCATTTAACGCCAAAAGGTCGTTTAAAAGTTGCTATCCCTCCAGCCCTTGGAATGACGGAAATTTTCTCCCAATTAATTGAACAGTATATGAAAGAGTATACTGAGGTTAAACTAGAGATTGAGCATCATGTTCAATCGTTGGATCTTCGCCGTGAAAATGTTGATCTACAAATTCTGCCTAGCTACATTGAGCCATTACATGATGATTATATTCAGCAACGCTTAATTCAAATTCCTTATAGCATGGTTGCTTCTTCTGAATATTTAGCGCTTAACGGATGCCCTGATAATGTGGCTCAATTAAATGACTTTCATCTGCTTGCTAGTCGTTATAACAAAAGCTTGCTCCCTCAAGGGCTTGATTATCAATTATTTAGTGATGATCTAAATTTACTTCAAAGATTAGCTATTTCAAGTAAAGCCTAGGTTCCAAGAATAACCGACACACTTTGGTATAGATTTGAGAGTCAGTTGCC
>NZ_CAMLHO010000050.1 GCF_946479765.1 uncultured Aliivibrio sp. | reverse complement strand
CCGATAGTACCAACGTTTACGTGCGGTTTCGTACGTTCAAATTTTTCTTTAGACACGATCGTGTTCCTTCCTAGTTGTGATTCGCCTTATCGAACAGTGATAAGACGCGCCAGAATTTGCTATTTTATGCGTCAATTGCTCTTGACGCAAGGATATTGAATGTTTTATCCGCGTTCAGCGATGATTCTATCGGCAACATTCTTAGAAACGTCACCATATTCGGAGAATTCCATAGAGTACGATGCTCGACCTTGGGTCGCAGAACGTAGAGATGTTGCATAACCAAACATTTCAGAAAGTGGAACTTGAGCGCGGATTATTTTTAATCCTGCAATGCCATCATCCATACCTTCAATCATGCCGCGGCGACGATTTAAATCACCAACAACATCACCCATCCAGTCTTCTGGAGTGGTAACTTCAACTTTCATCATTGGTTCAAGAATAACAGGTTGTGCTTCAAGCGCACCCTTCTTGAATGCCATTGAACCCGCGATCCTAAACGCCATTTCATTGGAGTCAACATCGTGGTATGAGCCATCAAACAGCGTAGCTTTAACGTCGAGTACAGGATAGCCTGCTAATACGCCGTTATTCATTTGCTCTTCGATACCTTTTGCTACTGAGCTGATGTATTCACGAGGAACAGCACCACCTACGATTTCGTCAACAAAAACGAAACCTTCATCAGGTTCTGATGGTTCGATTCTTAACCATACATGACCGTATTGACCGCGACCACCCGATTGACGTATGAATTTACCTTCCACTTCCGAGCTACCACGGATAGTTTCACGATATGCCACTTGAGGCTTACCAACGTTACATTCAACACTGAATTCACGCTTCATACGATCAACGATAATATCTAAGTGTAGCTCACCCATACCAGAAATCAGTGTTTGTCCTGATTCTTTATCCGTTTCTACACGGAAAGAGGGATCTTCTGCTGCTAGTTTACCTAGTGCAACACCCATTTTTTCTTGATCAGCGAGTGTTCTTGGTTCAACTGCAATTTGAATAACCGGTACAGGAAATTCCATGCGTTCAAGAATGATTTTTGCGTTTTGATCACACAGTGTATCACCCGTAGTGACGTCTTTTAGGCCAATCGCAGCAGCGATATCACCCGCACGTATTTCTTTCACTTCTTCACGCTTATTTGCATGGAGTTGAACAATACGGCCAAAACGTTCACGCTTTTGTTTTACTGAGTTATAAACACCGTCACCAGTATTAACAACACCAGAATACACACGCATGAAAGTCAACGTTCCTACGAATGGGTCGGTTGCAATTTTGAATGCTAACGCGGCAAATGGTTCGTTGTCGTCTGCATGACGTTCAACTTCATTGTCATTTTCATCAATGCCTTTAATTGCAGGAACATCAACAGGTGCAGGTAAGTATTCAATAACAGCATCAAGCACCGCTTGAACACCTTTGTTTTTGAACGCTGAACCACAAGTTGCTAATACGATTTCGTTGTTTAATGTACGAGTACGTAATGCAGCTTTAATCTCTTCTTCTGACAGTTCTTCACCTTCAAGGTATTTGTCCATCAGTTCTTCAGAGGCTTCCGCTGCCGCTTCAACTAGGTTTTGACGCCATTCATCTGCAAGTTCTTGCATATCAGCTGGAATTTCTTCATAAGTGAAGGTCATGCCTTGATCGGCTTCATTCCAGTTGATTGTTTTCATCTTGATAAGGTCAATAACACCTCTAAAGTCCTCTTCTGAACCAATGTTTAATTGGATAGGAACAGGATTAGCACCAAGACGAACTTTAATTTGCTCTACAACACGTAAGAAATCGGCACCAGCACGGTCCATCTTATTTACGAATACAATACGAGGTACACCGTATTTATTCGCTTGACGCCATACTGTTTCAGATTGAGGTTCTACACCCGATGAGCCACAGAACACAACAACTGCACCATCAAGTACACGCAAAGAACGTTCTACTTCGATTGTGAAGTCAACGTGTCCAGGAGTGTCAATGATATTAATGCGGTGATCGTCGAATTGTGCATCCATACCACGCCAAAAAGTCGTCGTTGCCGCAGAGGTAATAGTGATACCACGCTCTTGCTCTTGCTCCATCCAATCCATGGTAGCAGCACCATCATGAACTTCGCCGATTTTATGAGAAAGGCCAGTATAGAATAGAATACGCTCAGTAGTTGTAGTTTTACCTGCATCTACATGTGCACAGATACCGATATTACGGTAGCGCTCAATAGGTGTATTTCGAGCCACGGTTGTATCCTCTTATCTTAGGGATTATTGCTATTTCCCAACGCAAATGCATTGAAATAGCGATAATGGCTAAGTGTTTTACTAAATGGGGAAGAAGGAAGTAAGGTGCAGCAAGGACTGCTGCACCTTCGGTATTACCAGCGGTAATGAGCAAACGCTTTGTTAGCATCAGCCATACGGTGAACGTCTTCACGTTTCTTAACCGCAGTACCTTTGTTCTCAGACGCGTCTAACATTTCGTTAGCAAGACGTTGAGCCATAGATTTTTCACCACGCTTACGCGCAGCTTCAACTAACCAACGCATAGCAAGTGCGTTACGGCGAACCGGACGTACTTCTACAGGAACTTGGTAAGTTGAACCACCTACACGGCGAGATTTAACTTCTACCGATGGGCGAATGTTTTCAAGAGCTTCTTCGAATACAGATAAGTGATCTTTACCAGATTTCTCAGCCATTAATTCTAGTGCACCGTAAACGATTTTTTCAGCAGTTGATTTCTTACCGTCAACCATTACGATGTTTACAAATTTTGCCAACAGCTCAGATTTGAACTTAGGATCTGGAAGGATCTTACGTTGGCCTATTACGCGACGACGTGGCATGGAATATCTCCGTTGTCTTCTTCAGGTTTTATCCAAAACTTTTCAGTTTTATCAAAATAATAAATTATTTAGTGTTTGGCCTTACTTAACGCTTTCTTATAAAAGAAGCATTAAGACTTAGGACGTTTCACACCGTACTTAGAACGACCTTTCTTACGATCGTTTACGCCAGCACAGTCAAGTGCACCGCGAACAGTGTGGTAACGCACACCTGGTAAATCTTTAACACGACCACCACGGATAAGAACAACTGAGTGCTCCTGAAGGTTGTGACCTTCGCCGCCGATGTATGAAGTAACTTCAAAGCCGTTAGTTAAACGAACACGACATACTTTACGTAACGCTGAGTTCGGTTTTTTTGGAGTAGTAGTATATACGCGAGTACATACACCACGTTTTTGTGGACACGCTTCTAGCGCAGGCACGTTGCTTTTAACAACTTGCTTTACACGTGGCTTGCGTACCAGCTGATTAATAGTTGCCATTAAAATAGCTCCTGATTAGGGGTTCGAAAACTTTTGAAAAATCTATATCCCTATGGAAATAGGGACGCGAAATTCTAAGGCTGAACGTGATATGTGTCAAGAAATATACAGCACTATTAATAAACAATTTAAAAATAATTTCAGTTTCTCGCACATAGCACATGATTACCAAGTCACTACAGGTGAATGATCTTGGGTTAACAATACAAAAAAGCTATAATTAACCAGTTGAATTTTATCATTAATTAATGACTCTACCCCCCTAGCTTCTACGTCTTCCTGTAATAAATAGCATTGTTTATACGAAAGGATCAAAGAATGATCTTTATGATCTAATATTCCCGCATAAACACTCTCTTGCGTTAATAAAAGCACATCATTCATTGCATTTATTGGTAATTCCTTACGATAGAGTGCTTCGATGTTCTCTTTTTTGGTTAAAATATGCAGCATAATTTAAAACACCATCACTTGAGCGCATTGTGACAATTTCTCATTAATCTGTTGGTTTTCGATGACATCGACATCAATGAGTAAGTGGTTGGCTTTTAAACCTCTATTCGATAATGCAGTCTGGCATACAAATACCTCTTCAAGATCATAGAACGACAGCATTTTAAACCCAGCAATATAATCACGCGATAAGACCGCTTCAGGTTGTTGGTTTTTCAATAATTGAAATACACCATCACCAATAAAGAAAATTTGGATATCTTCGCTGTATGCAGAAGCGGCAAGAATCGCATCTAATCCTTCTCTTCCTTTCGTCGTTGAGTGCGGCGAACTTTGAAATACAAATCCAATTCGGTTCATAACCTACCTATTCTCTTTCAGATCTAAGTTATTAAAATTGAATAACACGATCAAACTTCAACAACGCCGTCGCTAAGCCACCTAATCCAGCCTGTTGAAAACCAGTCGCCAAATTATGCTGCTCACGCTTATTCTGCTCTGCTTCTTCTTGACCAATAACACCACGACGTAATGCAGCTGCAACACACGTTTCTAATTCTACATTATGTGTTTGTGCAAATTCTTGCCACGCCTTAGTGATATCAAATTCGTCATTAGCCGGTAACGTCAGAGATGAAGCATTAAGCACCCCATCTTGATAGAAGAATACCTTGTCTAACTGATGACCTTGCTGAATAAGCGCTTGTGCAAATTGAAAGGCCTGTCTAGATGCTTGAGTTCCATAAGCTGGCCCATTAACAACAAGCCCATAGCGTAAACTCACTTTTCGCCATCCTCAGTTTTTCTCTGACGAATATAAAGATACACAGTATGTTTTGAAATATTCAATTGATCAGCAACACGGTTAATTGCATCTTTGATGTCAAAAATACCTTTATCGTACAAATCCATTACGATTTGTTTATTCTTCGCATTATTACCAACTTCTTTATCCGCATTAATTTCATCAATAGTGCGTTTTACTGTCTGATCCACTAACTCATCAACATCACTGGCAAAGTTAACACTTGCGGCGGCTTCATTTGCTTCTTCACTTGGCATAAATGAATGCAATACTTGAGAAAACGGCGCATCTAGATTGATATTAATACATAGCAATCCAATAATTCTTTCGTCTCCATTACGGATCGCAACGGTAATAGACTTCATTAATACCCCACCCTTAGCACGAGTGAAGTAAGAACGAGAAAAATTACGTTTTGATCGCTCAATATCCTTCAACATCTGTAAAGCCAAGTCGGTGATCGGAGAGCCTACTTTACGACCGGTATTTTCACCATTCGCAATTCGGATCGCTGACTTATTAATATCTTCCAATGAATGCAGAACAATTTCACAATAGCTACCAATTAAACTCGCAATTCCATCCACCACGGCTTCATAAGAACGCAAAATGTGATGATCAAATTCAGTAAATGGCACTACCTCAGATAAACTTTCTTCTGCGGTATTTTCAATATTCATATACACCATCTTAATATCCGTTTATCCAACGGGCATCAAGTTGCCTGTTGCTTAAAATAATTCCATCAAGTTTATCAGAATATTTGCATTAAAATAAAAAACCCCAGCAAGTGCCGGGGCTAATTCAGTGATCTAAAACAAAGTTTAGATTATTTAATCTTCAAGAGAATTATTTTGCAGGTTTTGCTGCATCTTTAATTTCTAGCAATTCAACATCAAATACCAATGTTGAGTTTGCAGGGATCGCTTGATTACCTTGAGCGCCGTAACCTAATTCCGCAGGAATAACGAACTTATACTTAGAACCAACATTCATAAGTTGAACACCTTCAGTCCAACCAGGAATTACTGCATTTAGTGGGAACGTAGCAGGTTGATCGCGATCGTAAGAGCTATCAAACTTAGTACCATCGATTAATGTACCAGAGTAATGAACAACTACTGTGTCAGTATCTTTAGGCTTAGGGCCATCAGCAGGTGTAACTACTTGGTATAGAAGACCAGATTCAGTTTTCATTACACCGTCTTGTTTTTCAAACTCTGCGCGGTAATCTGCACCCGCTTTGATGTTTGCTTCAGACTCAGCTGCCGCTTTCTTTTGTCCGATTTCAGCAACACGTTGATCTAGCGCTTGTAGAGCACCTTGGATCTCTTCGTCAGTTAGACGTTCTTTACCATTGAATACGTCAGTAACACCCGCAAGTACGTCTGCTTTTTTCAGGTTTAAGCCAAGCTCTGTTTGCTTCTCTAAATTAGAGTTTAGGTATTTAGCCAATGATGCACCGATTGCATAACCCGCTTTTTCATCTTCAGATGCGAATGTTGATGCTGTTGCGCCTTCCGCAGATGCTTCAATGGTTGCAGGTAACGTAGTTGCGTCCGTTTTTGGTGCTTCTTCTTTCTGACAACCAACAACAAAAGCAACAGTTGCAGCAAGTAACGACACTTTAAAGATAGATTTCATTTCAAAACTCCGATTATTTGAGGTCTTGCCTCAATTTTTTATTCAATTTTTTAGATAATGATGTGAAATAACACTCATCACAATATACTAGTACTTATAGACACATTACAAACGAGTAGTTCAATTTGATGCGCCTTATCTCTCAATACATAGCAATTTTTGTCATTACGTTGACATTAGTGGGCTGTTTCTTTAACAATTCTGACATTAAACGTTGGGAAATGGCAACACAAGGCACCACCAGTTTTGCCTTAAGTCGTGATGCTCGCTTTGGGCTTTTCTTTGTCAAAGAAGGATCTAATGCGGCTAATACGGACAGTAAAATTAAAAGCGGATTGCATTTTTGGGATTTGGTCGACAATAAAGAACTGACCTATTTTGGTGCTCAAGACCAAAATAATTCTACCGTCTCACACATTACGATCTCCGATAATTCGCGTTTTGCCATTACCGCGACCAAAACCAATTTTGCCGTTTGGGACTTAGGCATGGGAATATCCGAAGGATTATGGTCCATCTCTGATAGCATTATTCGTGATGTCGATATCTCAAATAATGGGCAACAAGTGTTGCTAGGTTTATCTAACGGTAAAGCGATTTACATTGATTTAGCAACAGGACGCAGATTAGAGTTTCTTGCGCATCGAGAAAAAGTGAATTCAGTCGCTTTATCTGCCAATGGTAAATTTGCTCTCTCTGGAGGTAATGACCATTTTGCGTACTTTTGGGATACTCAAACCGGTCAAATTCTACGTACATTCGAGCATGAAAAACGTGTTAGCCGAATCGCACTTCAACGAGATGGTAAATACGCATTCACTGCGGATGGAGGTAATAAAGCCTTTATTTGGGATTTGAAAACAGGAAAGAAGATTACAGAACTAAGCACCTTCGCTCGCCAACAAGTCTTTTCTAGTGCCCGCTTTAGCGATGATGGTAAATACTTAATAACGGGCTCACCCGCTGGCAGTATCATGCTATGGGATACCCTCTCAGGTAAGAAAAAAGAACAATGGCGCGCCGAACCTCTAAAAGATGCACGCCCACCAACAGCGGTAGTGTATGATGTCGCTATTGATAAAAAACAACGAGTTATTTCAGCAACCTCAGCCGGAATAGCCCAAGCTTGGTTGATAAGACAATGACAGCAGATATTAAAAAATTAGATGATAGAATCAGCGATTTAGAGTACAAAATAGCGTTTCAAGAACAAACGATTGAAGAGTTAAACGATGCGTTATCTCAACAACAATTACTGATCACTAATATGCAAGTTCAGATGAGATTTGTAGTCGGTAAGATGAAAACGATGGATACGTCGAGCATGGCGGATGCGTCAGAAGAGACACCACCACCACATTACTAGCAAAAAAAAGACCACAGGCTCAACACCTGTGGTCTTTTCAATTCTTAAGGACGAAGTCCGCCCTTTAGCGTAGCGTCTTCAAGCGAAGCGCCCTGCTCTTAATATTACTTAGAACAGTTGCCTTTACCGCAACATACGTGTTCTTCTTTGTGCTCATGCTCATGCTCGTGAGAATGATCTTCGCCACCACAACAACCGCCTTCGTGATCATGGTCGTGTCCGTGATCGTGACCACAGCCACCTTCTTGGTGAACATGGCCATGAGTTGCTTCTTCTTCAGTCGCAGCACGAACCGCAACAACTTCAACTTCAAAGCCTAGAGTTTGGCCAGCAAGCATGTGGTTGCCATCAACAACCACTTCATCGCCATCAACTTCTGTTACTTCTACAGGGATTGGACCTTGGTCTGTATCAGCAAGGAAACGCATGCCAACTTCGATTTGCTCAACGCCTTGGAATACGTCAGCAGGAACACGTTGAATCATCTCATCCATGTGCTCGCCGTAAGCGTCTTCTGGAGCAACAGTGATGCTGAATTTATCACCAGCAACTTTGCCTTCAAGTGCTTTTTCAAGACCAACAATCAGATTGTCGTGGCCGTGTAAGTAATCAAGAGGAGCTTCTACTGTTGATTGGTCAACAACTACGCCTTCTTCAGTTTTCACTTGATAAGCAAGACTTACAACAACGTTCTTTTCAATTTTCATTTTAACTCCGGATGCACTTGGCACTAATGGATGGTATTCAGTATTGCAACATAATACTATTCAGGCTTAAAAACACCAATAACATCATCTTGCGCATGTTTGGTTTTTTCTATCGATTTGGGTGTTTTACGATCCGTATGACCACATTCCACACACTCGACATGTTCAATATTACTTTCTTCCCACCAACGTAGCGTATCCGTCGTACTACATGATGGACAAATCGCACCCGCAATAAATCGTTTTTTCACGGCAAATATCCTTGTGCTAGCTATCTCTTTCAACGTCAGTCCCAATGGTTTTGGCTGGCGCGTTCGTTTTCCATTTCCAAGCCAAATATCTCTTCTAACTCTATTCGAGCTGCTTTCGCTTTAGAAGCCAAAACCTTGTCGTCTGAATGCAATGGTAACAATTCTTTTAGCATAGCAACATCTAACTTTTTAAAATGCGATTCTGCTCGTTTGGCTTGATAAGGATGCATACCCAAAGATGTGAGGGTTTGTCGGCCTAAATCAAGGGCCCCATAAAAAGTTTCTCGTGAAAAGTGATCAACACCTTCATTTAATAACTCATAAGCCTCAACTCGACTCCTCGCTCGCGCCAGAATTTTCAAGTGTGGGAAATTCTGCTGACACAAGGCAACAATCTCCATCACTTTTTGCGGATCAGTTTTACAAATCACAATCGCCTCTGCTTTTTCTGCACCGGCAGCTCGTAATAGCTCAACTTGAGTCGCATCACCGTAATACACTTTGTAACCAAATTTTCTCAATAAACGGATCTGGCTTGGGTCACTCTCTAAAATCGTCAGCTTAATTTTATTCGCAAACAGTAAACGCCCGACTATTTGACCAAAACGTCCAAAGCCCGCAATAATTACTTTAGGCTGAGTGGCATGAGTAAAATCAGATTGCGGCATCTCTTCTTCACTATTTAACGTTCTCGCAAACCACTTATCTTGAGCTATCAGTAACAGCGGCGTTGTCATCATAGACAAACTCACCACCACCAATAAAAAGGCGGTTAATTCTCGACTTAATAAGCCTTCCATTTGCGCCGCAGTAAAGAGCACAAAAGCAAACTCACCACCTTGACTTAATATCATCGCCATCTGACTACGAGCCTTAGCTTGAGTACCAAACAGACGGGCGAGTCCATAAAGCAAAAATCCTTTTGATGACACCAACAAAGCAACAGCAGCCAATATCTCTAATGGATATTGCAGTAATAAGCCTAAATTGACCGACATACCTACCGCAATAAAGAACAAACCAAGTAACAGCCCTTTGAATGGTTCAATTGACACTTCTAACTCATGGCGAAACTCACTCTCTGCCAATAAAACCCCAGCCAGAAAAGCCCCCAACGCCATTGATAAACCAAGCTGCTTCATCGCCGCTGATACGCCAATAACCAAAAGAAGCGCCGCAACGGTAAATAACTCACGCGCGCCACTTTTCACAACATAACTAAATAAAGGACGTAATAAGAAGTGACCGAGAGTGAAAATGCCCACTACGCCAGCTAGTATCCATAACCCATCGAGCCAACTTCCACTCGCTCCCCCCGCTAACACAGGTAAAACGGCAAGCATAGGAATGACCGCAATATCTTGGAACAGCAACACCGCAAAGCCTGATTGACCACTTTCAGAGGCTGATAACTTACGCTCTTCAATGACACGTAATGCAATCGCGGTAGAGGACAAGGCCAGCCCCATCCCAATCACCACGCTCACTTGCCACGCTAAACCATAAAACATCATTGCCGCAGTGATCACGCAAGAAGTAACCACCACTTGGCTACCGCCTAATCCTATAATCGGTTTTCGCATCTTCCATAATTTGTTCGGGTTTAACTCTAAGCCAATCAAAAAGAGCAGTAATACCACGCCAAATTCAGAAAAGTGTAAAATCGCATCAACATCCGAGATCAGTTGCAATCCCCA
Source organism: uncultured Aliivibrio sp. (assembly GCF_946479765.1). Taxonomy (GTDB): domain Bacteria; phylum Pseudomonadota; class Gammaproteobacteria; order Enterobacterales; family Vibrionaceae; genus Aliivibrio. The sequence goes on along the minus strand of NZ_CAMLHO010000050.1, from coordinate 10,250 downwards.
AGGACCAATCGCAATCCCTGCTAATAAATAGCCAAGCACCGCCCCTAAACCAAATCGTTGAGCTAAAGGAACGGTTACCACTGCTGCCGCTAAAAATATCGAACTGGTATGTAGCCAATCTCCCGCCATTAGCGATCTCCTTTAGGGTTTAATAACCATTGCCTATATTCATCAATAAATAATTGGCGCTTTTCTATGGTAATTTTTCGGGCCCAATATTGAACGGATGGCGTTAACCACTCCATCTGACATAACGCCGCGGTGATCTTAAAAGGAATTAAAATATCATCCATTGAATGTTGGTTATAACCCGTTTCAGAGAACGCCTCTTCAATACCCCCCGCAGTGATCACACTACGCCACTGTTTTCCTTTTAACGCATTACCCTCACCATAAGCAAACCCTTTACCTAAGACGCAATCCATCCACTCTTTTAATAATGAAGGACACGAGTAAAGATAAAGAGGATGCTGGAAAATAATAATGTCATGCCGAGCAAGCAATTCGTGCTCATAAGTCACATCAACAAAAAATTCAGGATAATGGGCGTAGAGATCATGCACAGTGACATGAGATAAATCTTGGTATGCAGATAAGATCGCCTTATTGGCAATCGAATTTTCAGGATCGGGGTGAGCGAGGATCACTAATATTTTAGGCAACTCAGTCATAAATTCCTTTCTAGACTTTTCTTCTTATTATTTTAGATTAGGATGAATTAACCTTGCACAACTAAAAAATATCACAAAATATCAACACACCCTACTATCCCTTCATCATACAGACTATTTCTATATCGACAATCTTCGCTCTTCCGCCTACTATGCTCTTCGTATTCACCATTTTCCCACAAGAGAAGAACACCACAGCATGATTACGTTTTCAGACATTCAATTACTTCGTGGCGGAAAGCCATTACTAGAACAAGCCTCTGCCACCATTCATCCCGGTGACAAAGTTGGTTTAGTCGGAAAAAATGGCTGTGGTAAATCCACTCTTTTTGCGCTTATTAAAGGCGAATTGAGTGTTGATGCCGGTTCAAACCGTGTTCCTCAAAACTGGGAAATGGCATGGGTAGCGCAAGAAACTCCAGCACTAGAGCGTAAAGCACTTGATTATGTTATCGATGGTGATCGTGAATTCCGTGGTTTAGAAGAACAGCTACTAAAAGCAGAAGCAGCAGATAACGGCACATTGGTTGCCGAGCTTCACAGCAAAATAGACATTGCTGGTGGCTATACAATTAACTCACGCGCCGCTGAATTACTTAACGGTTTAGGCTTTTCACAACAGCAGATGGAGTGGAACCTAACTCAGTTCTCTGGTGGTTGGCGTATGCGTTTAAACTTGGCTCAAGCCCTGATTTGTCGCTCAGACTTACTGCTACTCGATGAACCAACCAACCACTTAGATTTAGACGCCGTAATGTGGTTAGAGCGTTGGTTACAAAACTACCCAGGCACCTTAATGCTGATCTCTCATGACCGTGATTTTCTTGACCCTGTCATCAATCGCATTATTCATGTTGAAAACCAGCAGTTAAATGAATACACAGGTAACTACTCGTCATTCGAAGTGCAGCGCTCTGAAAAATTAGTCCTGCAACAAGCAAAATATCAGAAGCAACAAAAGAACATGTCACACATGCAGTCATACATTGACCGCTTCCGATATAAAGCATCAAAAGCTCGCCAAGCGCAAAGCCGTATTAAAGCGTTAGAGAAAATGGAAAAAGTGCTACCTGCACAACTAGATAACCCATTTAGCTTTAACTTTAGAGAACCAGATGCCTTACCAAATCCAATCCTAATGATGGATGAAGTCAGTGCTGGTTACGAAAATAACACCATTCTAGAACAAATTCGTTTGAACCTAGTTCCGGGTAGCCGTATTGGACTATTGGGTCGAAATGGTGCCGGTAAATCAACCTTGATTAAAATACTGTCAGGGGAACTCGCACCTCAAAGTGGTATTTTCACCTACTCTCAAGGCGTGAAAATTGGTTACTTTGCACAGCACCAATTAGAAACATTGCACGTAGAAGAAACACCGCTACAGCACCTAATGCAAGTGGCACCTAATCACACCGAGCAACAATTACGTGATTACTTAGGCAGCTTTGGTTTTCAAGGTGAAAAAGCCTTAGATAAAGTAGGCCCTTTCTCTGGTGGCGAAAAAGCACGTTTAGTCTTAGCGCTTGTTGTATGGCAAAAACCAAACATGTTGCTACTCGATGAGCCAACCAACCACCTTGATTTAGACATGCGCCAAGCCCTAACCATGGCACTGCAAACCTTTGAAGGTGCAATGGTTATCGTCAGTCACGATAGATACCTGCTGCGCGCAACCACGGACGATTTATATTTAGTTCACGATCGCCAAGTAATGCCTTTTGATGGTGACTTAACTGATTACTACAAATGGCTCACTGAGCAAAACAAAAATGAACGCAAAGAGCAGCTGCAACAAGATAAACAAGGTAATCCAAGCACTTCTACCAGTTTAAGTGCGGCTGATAAAAAAGAGCAAAAACGTAAAGAAGCAGAATTCAGAAAAGAAATAGCACCACTGCGTAAAGAAGTGACCAAGCTTGAAAATAAAATGGATAAGCTAAATGAAATCATAAGCAAAGCGGAAGCCGAGCTTGGTGATGTTTCTTTATATGAAGCCGAGAACAAAAAACGATTAACCGAAGTGTTGGCAACTCAAGCATCGGCAAAATCAGAGATAGAAGACGTAGAAATGGAATGGATGGATCTTCAAGAGCAAATTGAAGAAAAAGAGAATGCCTCTCAGCTGTAACCTTCCTATCAGTAAACAACAAAAGGCTTTGCTTACCTGCGAAGCCTTTTGTTTAATTAAGGCATTAATTTATTTAAGATCTTATTTCATTAATACATTATTTAATTACGAGCGCAGTAAGTAGTATGATCATTCCTTGGCAAGATATCGCACCAGAAACTCTAGAAAATTTGATTTCAGAATTTGTACTTCGAGAAGGGACAGATTACGGTGAGATGGAATGCACTCATCAAGATAAGATAGAACAAGTTAAGCTGTTACTTAAAAGTGGCGAAGCCATGGTCGTTTTCTCAGAGCTACATGAAACCGTTGATATTCAAACCAAAGCGCGCTTCAACCCTAATCTGACCAATCATGAATTTGAATAATCATTTTCAATCAATCACAAATTTTAAACGATAACGTATCATTTAACACAACCCTGTTATAACATTCTGACATTAAGGCTTGATGCCAAGAATAACCGACAGGGTTTGTCATGTCCGCAAAACATCCAATTATTGCCGTCACAGGTTCGTCCGGTGCAGGCACAACTACGACTTCTGAAGCCTTCCGTAAAATGTTCAATATGATGGACATTAAAGCATCATGGCTTGAAGGCGATAGCTTCCATCGATTTACTCGTCCTGAAATGGATGTAGAGATCCGTAAAGCCAAAGAACAAGGTAAGCACATCAGCTACTTTGGCCCTCAGGCGAATGACTTTCCGGCTCTTGAACAGTTCTTCCGCCAATATGGTATTGATGGTTCAGGACAATATCGTCGTTATCTTCACACTTTTGACGAAGCCGTACCCTTCAATCAAATGCCTGGTACCTTTACCCCATGGCAAGAACTGCCAGACAATACCGATGTGCTTTTCTATGAAGGACTGCACGGTGGCGTGGTTGATGGCGATATCGACGTATCACAACATGTTGATTTATTAATAGGCATGGTGCCGATTGTAAACCTTGAATGGATTCAAAAATTCGTGCGAGATACTCGTGATCGCGGTCATTCAAGAGAAGCGGTGATGGATTCAATTGTTCGTTCAATGGATGATTATCTTAATTACATCACGCCACAATTTTCACGAACCCACATTAACTTCCAGCGAGTACCAACGGTTGATACTTCAAATCCACTCAATGCCAAAGGTATTCCAAGTTTGGATGAAAGCTTTGTGGTGATCCGCTTCCGTGGCATACGTAATGTTGACTTCCCTTACCTGTTATCCATGATTGATGGCTCTTTCATGTCTCGTCATAACACGCTTGTGGTCCCGGGTGGAAAAATGAGTTTTGCGATGGAATTAATCATTCGTCCATTACTTCAGCAATTGATCGAAACCGGAAAAATAGGCTAATCCTGTCCCTCTTTTGCTTTCAAATTTGGGGTTCTTCCAAAAATAGTGAATAATAGAGACTCTATTCACTATTTTTGCGATGCTATGAAAACTTCTCCTTTTGCTATTTGGCTCAGTGCTGCTCGTCCAAAAACCTTACCGCTTGCGCTTGCGTCTATTATGACTGGCTCGGCATTGGCATATTGGAACAATCATGCTTCTGCAACGATCACTCTTATGGCATTTGTGACGGCGACCTTATTACAAATTTTATCTAACCTTGCCAATGATTATGGTGATGCGGTAAAAGGCACTGACAATGAGGATCGTCTTGGTCCACAACGCGCAATGCAATCAGGATTAGTCACTCAAGAAACGATGAAAAAAGCCATTGGCATTAATATCGTACTTACTATTATTAGTGGCTTAACGTTAGTATTTATCTCTCTTCACCAAACAATGGATATCATTGGTTTCATTGTGCTTGGCCTATTAGCGATTGGGGCTGCAATTGCTTATACCATGGGAGACAAGCCTTATGGCTATCGTGGTTTAGGTGACATTTCAGTCTTTATCTTCTTTGGCTTACTTGGTGTTGCGGGTACGTATTACTTACACACAGGTCATTTATCTAGCGCATTATTTTTACCTGCGGTAGCTTGTGGTTTATTAGCCGTCGCCGTATTAAATATTAACAACCTGCGTGATATTGAAAACGACGAGGCCTGTGGAAAAATGACACTCGTGGTTCGTATGGGTGGTGACTGGGGTCGTAAATATCACGCCGTTATTATGGCAATAAGTTTTATCTGTCTTGCGATCTTCAGTGCAACTCAAATTCATTCATTAACCGGTTGGTTATTTTTAGCGATTAGCCCATTCGTACTTAATCATGTGGTTGCGGTTATGCGCGCACCAAACGGTGAAGCGATTCGACCAATGATGGGTACCGTAGTGCAATGTGCACTCTTTACTAATATTCTATTTTCGATTGGTCTTTATTTATCGATATAAAATAGAGCAGGCGGCTTCGCTTAAGACGCAACAAGTTGCTTGAGGGGTTAAGAAGGGGGAGGCGCTAAAAACCAAAGTGCCCTGCACTTTCTCTATTTCAAAAAAAACCGCAGATGCTTTCACATCTACGGCTTCAAATTCTTTCGCTAACTAAGCCTTAGTTAACCAATTCTCAATTTTTGATAAGTAAATCTTTCATCTTCAAGGCGGAGGCGCGGAGCTTATGATAATAAGTGAGCACCGACAACACAGAAAATGGAAGAGTTACGACTCAAAAAGTAGAATTACTCTACGTCTTCCATCTTACCAAGTAAACCACGAATACGAGCTTCAAATTGCGCTTGCTCATCACGTGCTTTTTGAGCTTCTTGCTCAACTTCAGAACGACCATTGTTTGCTTGCTCAAGATTTTGAGTTAGCTCAACGTTCGTTTCTTTTAATTCTTCAACTTCCATTTGTAGCAGTGCGATTGTATCTACTGCCATCTGAACTTTAGCTTCTAGTTGTTCTAATATTTCTAAAGACATTCCTGCCACCTTAACTGTAATCTTCATTTAGATGCAGAGAGTATATATTCTCTGCCGACTTATTTTCTATTCTACTCAGCAATTGAAATTCTGCCATAGTGTTATTGATGAAAATGTATCATTTGAACAAAAAAACGACATCTTTTACCAACATCCGGCCTACTTTCTTAAGATTAAAACGAACCTCATACTAAAACTAGAGCTTTCAATGCATTATTTGAATTAAAGCATAATTTCTGTTCTATAAATCAAACTGATAATTTTTAAAAAATTCGAATCTTTACTCGAAAAGCAAACGTTTCCCTTTTTGTTATGATAAAATCTCCGCGATTTTTAAATTCATCGATTTATTCGGAGCAAATATGAAACGCGATTTAGCAATGGCTTTTTCTCGAGTTACTGAAGGTGCCGCACTGGCTGGCTACAAATGGCTTGGACGTGGCGATAAAAATGCTGCTGATGGTGCAGCTGTTGAAGTAATGCGTACACTTCTGAACAAAACTGATATCAGTGGCGAGATCGTTATTGGTGAAGGTGAAATCGATGATGCTCCTATGTTATATATCGGTGAGCAAGTAGGAACGGGTGGTGATGCCGTTGATATCGCCGTTGACCCAATTGAAGGAACTCGCATGACAGCAATGGGCCAATCAAATGCGCTTGCTGTATTGGCTGCTGGTGAAAAAGGAAGCTTCTTAAAAGCACCTGATATGTACATGGAGAAATTAGTTGTTGGCCCTGGTGCTAAAGGTGCAATCGACTTAGCTCTTTCTCTAGAAGACAACCTAATAAACATTGCCAAAGCACTAGGTAAAACACTGGATACACTCGTCGTCACTACCCTTGCTAAGCCTCGTCATGATGAGACTATCGCCAACATGCAGAAAATGGGTGTTCGTGTATTTGCTGTGCCTGATGGTGATGTTGCAGCGTCAATCCTAACCTGTATGCCTGATAGTGAAGTTGACGTAATGTACTGCATCGGTGGCGCACCTGAAGGGGTTATTTCTGCTGCCGCTATTCGTGCGTTAGATGGTGACATGCAAGCGCGTCTTCTTCCTCGTCATGAAGTAAAAGGTGATACAGAAGAAAACCGCATTCACGGTGAAGAAGAACTAAGACGCTGTGCAGAGATGGGCGTGAAAGCGAACGTTATCTTAAAAATGACAGACATGGCACGCAGCGATGATGTGGTTTTTGCAGCGACTGGTATCACTAAAGGTGATTTACTAGAAGGCATTACTCGCCAAGGTAATATTGCGACTACCGAAACACTGCTTATCCGTGGTCGTTGTCGTACCATTCGTCGCATTAAGTCGATTCACTACCTAGAGCGTAAAGACAAAGAAGTTAGAGATTTTATTCTTTAAGAGCTAAGAGCCAGACGCAACAAGTTGCTTGAGAGCGCTTCGCTTTAAGACGGATTTCGTCCTGAGAATACTAAGACCACAGGGTTCATTTAACCAGTGGTCTTTTTTGTTTTAAGGGAATTCAGGGTTCAGGGGTAATCGCAGTGAAGCTAAAAACTATACGCTACGCTAACTAGACCGCTTCGCTTCTATAAAAGCAAAAGCGAGTACTGAGTTCAGAGGTAATCTTGTGATTACAACGACAAATACACAGTCCCCCCCCTTAATAAGGGGAGGGTTAGGGAGGGGTTACTGCGATGAAGCTGGACTTGAGTTCATAGTTAACTTGATTTATACGCTGTTAGTTCTTGACCCCCTCCCAGCCTCCCCCTTAGTAAGGGGGAGGAGCTAAAAGCCAAAAGCGATCACCTCCGAACCCTTTAAGCGAAGCGATCTGAACCCTGCTCTTAACTCTTAAAAACGAGACGCCCCTTCAATCTCCCCTACTTCACATTCTCAAAACCTGAAAACACCAACTACGCTGAATGTATTGTTATAAAAGACAAGGAGTCAGCCAATGCAACATTCACATCATCAAACAGCCTTACCTTCATTTGACGAACTCAAAGCATTAGCAGAAAAAGACCCTGAGCAATTGGAAGTATTGCGACATCAGCTTAGTATGGAATTTATTGATAGTTTACCGGAAGATCGTCAAGGGCCACTACTCTCACAGCAAAGCCACATTGATAGGATCATTGAACGAGGGAATAACCCTAATCACATCAACATATTATTAGGGCATGAATTAGGGAAACAATTTGTTCGTTTTGCAAATTCATTAAATAAACCGATTAATGAACATCAAGCAGCCGATGTTATTCAATTTCCGAATACCAATAACCAGCCCAAAAATAACACCACACATTGATAATATGGTATTGGAATGACTCTGAAACTACCCTATTTTTTGAAAGCTCTCTTGCTCCATATCGCGCACATTGATAGTTAAGCTATCAATGTGGCTCGCTTGGTCTGCCAATACTTCCATCAAAGCACGACTTAATTCTCTTTTTTGTTCCGCTGTACGACCAGATAATAATTCCAATGTAAGATGAATAAAATCAACACTATTACCCTTCTCTCCCACCAACCAAGAATGCACTCGAATCGCTCTAGATTTCACATCTTTTGTTGAGAACAATTCTGAATCAATCGCCACCTGGTGTAAGTCTTCCAACAACCCTTGCATATTTAAACGCTCTTCGGCTGAATTTGAATATTCCATGACTAAATGCGGCATCGTTACTTCCTTTTATACGGCTGATTAAGTGATTACTTTTCCATCATTAGGGTAAAAGGAATTAGTTACAATATCCTCAATAGAAAAGTGCCTAATGAATCACACTTAAGAACCGTCATAAATACCTCCTATTCAGTTAATAATCTTTCGCACTTCGAAATAAAAGCATTAAAATTATGCATAAAAATGATTTTAGACACTAAATCTGTCGTAAAATCTGTTATATTTTTACGCAAGTTTTTTACATTAATTTGAATTGGAGAGAATCCTATGCGTCATCCTGTAGTTATGGGTAACTGGAAATTAAACGGCAGCAAAGAAATGGTTGTTGATCTACTAAATGGTCTTAACGCTGAACTTGAAGGCGTTACAGGCGTAGACGTTGCAGTTGCTCCACCAGCACTTTTCATTGATCTTGCTGAGCGTACGCTTACTGAAGCAGGCAGCGCGATCATCCTAGGTGCTCAAAACTCTGACCTAAACAACAGCGGTGCATTCACTGGCGACATGTCTCCAGCTATGCTTAAAGAATTTGGTGCTACTCACATCATCATCGGTCACTCTGAGCGTCGTGAATACCACAACGAATCAGACGAGTTTGTTGCTAAGAAATTCGCATTCCTAAAAGAAAATGGCCTAACTCCAGTTCTTTGTATCGGCGAATCTGATGCACAAAACGAAGCTGGCGAAACAATGGCTGTTTGTGCACGTCAACTTGACGCTGTTATCAACACTCAAGGCGTTGAAGCTCTTGAAGGCGCTATCATCGCTTACGAACCAATCTGGGCTATCGGTACTGGTAAAGCGGCTACAGCTGAAGATGCACAACGCATCCACGCTCAAATCCGTGCTCACATTGCTGAGAAATCAGAAGAAGTTGCTAAGAACGTTGTTATTCAATATGGCGGTTCTGTTAAGCCTGAAAACGCTGAAGCTTACTTCGCACAACCAGACATCGATGGTGCTCTAGTTGGCGGCGCAGCACTTGACGCGAAAAGCTTTGCAGCTATCGCTAAAGCAGCAGCAAAAGCAAAAGCTTAATTTTAAGGAACGAAGACGCAAGCAAGTTGCTGAAGGGCGCTTCGCTTTAGACGGACTTCGTTCTTGAGAATAAAAAGGCCACAGGATTTAATTAGCCTGTGGTCTTTTTTTTGTTTTTAAACTATACGCTGCGCTGACTAGAACGCTTCGCTCTAGATATTATAAAATCAAAGTACTAATTTTGAACTCCATCGGAATTCTTTACTAACCACTATCCTTTGTCATCAGTAGCTTCTATGGTTTATCGTATTTACCGATATAAACCTAAATTCTAATGACGCTTATTTATAATAAATCAAAACACAAAACGCTCAGGCAAAAGCTTAGAACTCAGGTGCCAACAGCAGAACGTGTATTGTGGAATAAACTTCGACGAAACCAACTCAATGTTAAATTTCGACGCCAATATGGTATTGGTCGGTATGTTTGTGATTTTTATAATGCTGAATATAAATTAGTCATTGAACTTGATGGTGATAGTCACTTTAATCCTGAAGCTGAAAACTATGATGCTATTCGAAATGAGTATATGCACAACCTTGGAATGTCGGTACTGCGCTTCACAAACCAAGATATCATGAGCAATATTAATGGTGTTATCGAATTTATTTTAATACATATAGATCAATTGAAATCCGAATAACTTCTACCATCATCGCAATAACCCCTCCCTAACCCTCCCCTTAGTAAAGGGAGGGAACTGTATTGTATTCGCTGAAATTACAACAACTGCAATCGGCTCCTCCCCCTTAATAGGGGGGCTGGGAGGGGGTAAAAAACTAACAACACATGACCAAGCTTACTATGAATTAAATTCTACCATCATCGCAACAACCCCTCCCTAACCCTCCCCTTAGTAAAGGGAGGGAACTGTATTGTATTCGCTG
>NZ_CAMLHO010000049.1 GCF_946479765.1 uncultured Aliivibrio sp. | reverse complement strand
CGGCCTGACACGCCGGGGGACGTGCTGCTCTCAAGGTGAGATAGAAAGTCCCGTCAGCTCCGCCAATACAACAAAGCCTTGTCAGAAATGACGAGGCTTTTTTGTATCTGTTGAATATGGATACTCATAAGCTCACCATCGAAATAGCGTATCTCGCGTTCAAATCCCTACCACTGTCACTTTGTTAATAATGGCCTTCCATCAACTATGACTTAAAAATAAAACAAACTATCAAATACTTTCATAGAAATGGAAGTAGCTAGCTAAATTTCATTAAAAGCGTTTTTAACTCAACAATATCTGTACTAGCCTGATATCTTATTTTATAAAATAAAAAGGCCATAAAAATCATGAGACATCTTATTTCGACGTTAGCAGTTATCACCGCCCTATCAGCCAGCTCGTTCGCTTCCGCTTCTGAATGGAGCTATTCAGGTCAGACAGCACCAGAACATTGGCATGGCACTTGTCAGACTGGAGTTAACCAATCTCCTATCAATATTACTGATGCTATTGAAAGTACATTAAGCCCAATTGCATTTAATTACGCTCAAGCAGGTAAAAACATCGTCAATAATGGACATACTGTTCAAGTTAGTTTTGATGGCAAGCAATCGATTCAAGTAGAAGGAAAGACATTTAATATTCTTCAATTACATTTTCATACCCCAAGTGAAAACCTAATCGCTGGTCATTCCTATCCATTAGAGATGCATTTAGTTCATTCAGATAAAGAGGGTAACCTTGCTGTTATCGGCGTGATGTTTAAAGAAGGAAACGCAAACACAGAGTTAGCGAAAATATGGCAAGAAATGCCAACCTCTGGCGAAGTAAACCTAACAAATAAATTAAACCTCATAAATTTACTTCCAACCGACCAAACTTACTATCGCTTTAATGGTTCATTAACAACTCCACCATGCAGTGAAGGAGTTACTTGGTTTGTAATGAAGAATCCAATTGCAATTTCATCACAACAATTAACTCAATTTAAAGCATTGTATGATGGCAATAACCGTCCAACACAAGAAATCAATGCACGTCCAGTCTTACAATAAGAACTAAAAACACACATTTCGCTTTAAACCTCACCAATATGAATAAATTTAAAGCGAACGGTTTTTTATTTCAAAAAGAATGCTTTACAAGAAGAACAGTTACGCCTATTATTCACGGCATTGGAGGGATGGCTGAGTGGTCGAAAGCACCGGTCTTGAAAACCGGCAACCGTTAATAGCGGTTCTAGGGTTCAAATCCCTATCCCTCCACCAAACATTAAGCCCTTGATTATTCAAGGGCTTTTCTCGTTTTGGGGCTGTATTAAGTCATCACATAGGATTGACTGAGACAATGTACCTTTTTCGTGCCCCAAACTCGACCTACTATACCCGCATTTGTTTGCCTAAGTCCTTACGTGATAATGGCTTTCCTTTTGACTTGAAAATTTCTTTACTCACTAAACGACGTGATGAAGCCGTCGATCGTAATTTCATCCTGGTTCCGCAACTTAGAAAGCTCATCGATGATGCTTTCCAAGAATGTAACCCTAGTACCTTCCGTGATAACGTTGATGTACTCGTCAACCAAGTACGAGATAGCTTTACTCTGCGCGATACAGTCCGCTTACCTGTTCGACAAGTGCGAACTATTAGTTCGCTTCAACCCCAAACAACTATAAATATTTCGGATCTTGCTGCTATACAACCAAAAACAATCATTACTCAACAAAAAGCACTTGAAGAGTTCATTGCTTCAAAGCAACACGCTAAAGTACGCCCTCTTACAATAGAACAACTCAACCAGCGTACAGCCCACTTCTTATCTGCATTAACTCTAGATTGTATTTCTCAAATCACTAGTGCCGATGCCGTTCGCTTTCGTGACCGCTTATATCAAGAAGGACGAAGCTATAAAACTAACAAAGACTACCTTGCATCCTGTCGTCAATTCTTCAAATGGTGTAAGCAAATGAACTACATCGCAGAAAACCCATTTCAAGATATTGCGGTTAAAGAACAAACAAAGAAGAAAACACAAGATGAAGAGCGTGAACGATGGTCTATAAAAGATTTACTTAAGCTGTACCGCTCAGCCGCTTTTCAAGCTAAGTCTGACGAGTTTAAATGGGTTACTGTAATTATGCTCTATCACGGGTTACGTCCAGCAGAAGCCTGTCAGTTACGTGTCGCTGATATTTGTAATAAAGAGGGTATCGAATGCTTTGTCGTTTCTGAAGATGGTGAGGGGCAACACATTAAAACTGCAAGTAGTTTGCGTTACGTTCCTATTCATCCCATTTTACTAGAAAAAGGATTTCTAGATTATGTGGCTAATCGTAAAGCTGCACGTTGTATTCAGCTCTTTAACTATAAGCCTGATGGGAAATGGCAAGACTGGTCAAAAAGTTACTGCCAGCAATTTGGACGCTTACAGACGGCAATAGGTATGCCTGCTAATGCTCGCCCAACGGCATATGGTTTTAGACATACATTCATTGATGAGTTAAAACAAAAAGGGATTGAAGAATCGCTGGTAGCACAAATAGTTGGGCATACACATCAAAGTATGACATTTGGCCGTTATGGTAAAAAGTACTCAATGGCGAAATTATCTGAGGTAATAGATCTTGTTACTTTCCCCCAGATTCATAATCCGAAACTCATCAGTTTCAAATAAGGTTCTATTGATTGAAAACAAAGCTATCTTAGGTTAATTTTCCTATTTTGCTGCCGTAAATTATTTTTGGACAAAACCGAACTAACCATGATAGCTAGTTCGTTGTTAAAAATTTCCGAACTATGACGTTCTAACGATAACAAACCTCCAAATGACTTTGCTCTGCTATGCGGTAAACATATCGTATTTACTCACTATTTTAATAAACTTTCTTATTGATACTTAACAACGTTAATCGGAAGGGAATTTAATATAAACATTCTTATATTATAACGCCCCCCCGCAATGACTCAATTTCTAGTAGCGACCAATTTTATCGGACGCTATTAATAATAGATATGAGTGTAAAAGTATAATTAAACTCATATCTTTATAATTACATTCTCACACCCAGCATCTAGAATTGATTTTGGATTCTGTTCAAAATCAAGATTGGCTTTTGTATAAGAAGGAACATTTTTAGACAAGAAATCACTTAATGACCTATCAGTAATGTATTTCCCAAATTTTACCGCACCTTTTCCTTCTAAATTAAATCCTTCATTTAAAAAGTGAGTCCATATACCATGTTCTAGTTCATGACAAGAGTATGAACTCTGCCCTGGCTGACAAGATAGAAAAGTACCAAAACTTGGATGTTCACTTTTAAATAACTGAAAATCTTCATTATTCAAATCTGTAATCAATGCTCTTTCTCTATCATTTATAAAGCTTTGAGCACAAGCATCGATAAAAACCAAACCTGACTTACACTTTGATTTTAATAATGGGTCAAGTAAAATTTTACGTAGAGAAACCGCTGTCTCTGTAATATTTGTGGTATAAGTATCATATGTTGTAAGGAAGTTCGTTGTTCCATCATGGAACCCATGACCGACATAATAGAAAACCAACCGATCTTTCTCCGATAAAGAATGAAATATATAACCAAGACCGTTCTCTAAATCACTTTTTAATGCGTCTTCGTTGAGATACATATAAATATTATGTTCTGAGACCTCAAATCTTTCTACTAGCATATCTTTAAATAGTAAAGCATCATTTTTAGCGTATTTAACAGATGGAACTTGATTGCAACCTCTTGGCTTATAATCTTCAATTCCTATAATAATAGCGACAGTAGTATCAAAATCAGCAATAGCTAATTGTTCCTTAACTTTTAAACTAGTATCTTCCTCAATTATCGTCTGAGAGTTTTCCCTTATGAATTTATCATTTCCTATCAACATATCTTCAGTTGATTTATCCACTTTAATAATGAATAAATTTTTCCCACACTCATGGGCCCAATCATAAGTAACCTTTGGTAAAGGAGAGATCATCATTAAAGCTTTGTTAGTAATTTCATCCATCCTGAAATCAGTACTCAAGCCTACAAATTTATTATCTGAAACGTTTTTTTGTATACCATAAACAAGTATCCCTCCTTCCGTATTTCCAAATGAAGAAATAATTTGAGCTACTTTATAAGGAGAAGGCGGTACTGCATCATATTCAAAATCAATAGATGTTTGTTTTTGGATGAATTCATCAAAATCATGCTCTTCGAATGAGAATTTATTTACGGGAATTCTATTGATTTTAGTTTCTTTGAGCAAATGACCAAGAGTGATTTTTTGAGGCACGTTAATACCATCCTCACACCAAAACTCAGCATCTACATATTCTAGAACATCAAACTCTGAAGTATAATAAAGAAGTACTGCATCATTGTCTGAAGGTCTAGCAACAATCGTTAGATCTTGACCACCTTTCTTTACTCCCCCTATAATACTCGGAGCAATTTCATAATGATCACTACAATCATATTCTGGAAACTTGTCTAAATACTGAATGATATTTTCAACAGCTCTTGATATTAGCGTTTCAGCATAAATAAGTCTTTTATAATCAGCTGTAGGGATATGAAAAAAATCTGGAGAGGTTCCATTATTAATTGCTATTTCAACCTCACTGAACGATTTTACAATCTCCTTGGGAAGAAATGATTGAATATCATTTAATTTTCTGGAGATAATATTATTATCCACTGCTATATTAGTCGATATATTAATACTCTCTTGTTCGAAATATTCTATTATTTCTTCAATATCAGAACACAAAATGAAGTTGAACTTTTTTTCGTGTCCCATCAAGTTAAAATATCTGCACAAAATACTAGGCAATTGCAAGAGGACTTTATTACTTCTCCATGGTTTGCTTACATATAGTTCATCCTCGTTAAGGTGAACATTAACATTTTTTGTAAAATTTATACCTTCATATCTAATTTTAAGAGACTCAGCTTCATAAAGTTTCAGTTCTAAAAGCTTAATGTCCAAACCAACCAAATAAGTCTGATTTTTATCATATTCACTTTCACTCTCGATCCAATCCTTTAGAAATGGAAGACCAAGTTCTAACTTTGAACGTAATGTTTCAGAAATATTAGACTCTTCGACATTTATTTTGAAGTCACGTTGCTCCAATATTTTAATGTTAAATGCTTTCAAAAATATAATAATACTTTGATGATTCTTATTAGCCGAATTTAGTGATATGAAATTAAATTGCTCTTGGAATATAGCATCGTTACCATCTAAAAAATAATGTATAGATTTACAATCTACAAATTCTTGATTGGTATTGAGTAATAAACCAAAACTAGACCAATCAGCTATAGTCTGAAGTTCTGAACTTCCCCAATTCACACAAGATTCAATTAGTTTTTCGTAAACTAGTTGAATTCTACTAGAATTAGTTGAAGTAATATTATTACTTTCGATAGAGTCTCTTGATATTTCACTCAATAAATACAAATAGTCAACTAGTTGAAGTTCAGTTTTAAAATTAAAGAAAGACTTCCAATCAGAAGATAGCTCTACACCATCAAATACAGGTAAATAATCTCCAGATATTTTTTTAATTCCATCCGTATTTAGAAATACGTTACATGATAGTTCACATTTTTTTGATAAAACTGGAATAATTCTTAATTTATTTACAGCCCATTGGACATAATTACCTACCTTATCCCCTGTTATCTGCCCTTGCATTCCTGAATTACCCCAAAAAGCAATAGTTGGTTTAGATAAATCTAGAACGGATATATTATTAATCACATCCTTCCAAAAGACCCTTGCCAACGAATAGTTATCAATTGTTTTATGAATATAGTTGAGAGTTGATATTTCTTTATATGAATCACTTATAAACGTTGAATAACATGGATTGAACTTTTTATCATCTTCCTCAAAGTATTCTTTTTTATATCCAATGCCAATTAAATCACTTTTATTCATCCGTTCTTTATGCTGAATATAAGTTATCCCATCAGAAACTTTTAGCAATTTAAAGAACCTTTTCCATTCATCCTTGTTAACAACACCGTCCATATAACTGTCGCTGATAAACACATCAGAATCTAACTCACCTTCTAAACTAACCCGTGGTGAATAATCGTTAGACAGAATACTATTTTTTGCAGAAATTAGATTTCCTTTTTTGGTTAGCAACTTCAAGCTAGACAACTGAGAAAGTAGTTCTGATTTTAGTTCCTCTTTATTATATAAATTAAAAAGATCTCTAATAGATTGGACTGCATTTTCTTTATTTATATAACTATCTGAGTGGGGAATTAAGGTTTTATGAATAAAACTGATATCTGTTTTCTCAACAACGCCAAGTTGCTCCATCCATACTCGCATATCTGGATGTAAAGTAAGCCATTCTTGTATTTTTTTATGTAGAAATGATAGCTCACTTTCGGAGTCGTCCCAACTATTATCATTAGAAGTAGGGAAGTATATTTCTGATGGTATATTTAATTTGTTTTGATGATCAAATATAAATGGAAATTTAATTAAAACTTTATTTGTAACACTAGTAACCGATTCTTTTTCACATAAGTATTTAAGATGTTTGATGAGTTTTATATTTTCATCGACTGAATAGTTGTGAGAAAAACTAGGCGACCTTAATAGTAGAGGTAAATCCTTCCATTCAAAGCTTTGCGCCCCAAGTGTTTTTAAAACACGTCCAAATCCCAAACTTCTAATTAAACTAAAACATTGAGAACCATTAATATTATTTAATTCACTTATAAAGGACTTAATTTTTTCTTCACCAATAAATGGTTTTTCAGATAGATATGTAAAATCAACTATAGAGTCCTTTACTTTAATCCGTTGATTGCTATTTGTAATAACAAAACAAACATTTTCTATTGATTCATCCATACCAACGTTAAAATTCTTACCCAATTCATCATTAGGCAATTTTTTTGGTATTAACCTATATGCTTGATATTGATATTTACCAACAACCAACTCTGAAATCCAGTTGAATATTTCACTAGCAATACGACCAAAGAGCCAGTGATTCCATTTTGAATCTACATGTAGGTGTTCACGGTTCGCATTAGTCAAAAAACTTGTATTAACTAGAACTGGAAACTTGTACTTTATTTCATCTGTGGGTAAATAAGAGTATACGACACTTTCACTATCTGACAGCTCTATTATTTCATCCTCATAAACTTTAGCAGCTAAGGTTAGCTCTATACTTTTAGCTAATAGTAATTTGTTGGGAATGTTTTTTTCATCAGCTAAAGCTAGTGTCAGTTCATTCGGTATATCTAGGTCAACTTTATTTATCAGCCACCTAGAAATAACACTTTTATTTTTTTTAAGTTCGATTTCATCATTTGATAAATAATTTATTTCAATTAGGTTGGTTTCATCTAATTCAAAGTTTATTTCAGATATATTCTTTAGGAATATAAACATGTTAACGTTATCAGATAGTTCCTGTACAGCCAAAAGAGTATCGGTGACATTATCAAGTACTATTATTGTCGCAACATTAGCATCGACTTTCTGTAAGTATTGATGAATAGGCTCCGATACAGACTCACACTCTGTATATATAGGGATTATTTGCCATGGATGAACAAATTGACGGTCGTTTAACCTCTCCCAATCTGCCTTGTTGGTATCCCAACTCCAATCAAACTCAAAAGATGCTTCAAATCGAAAATACTCGCTATTTGTATAAACTGTAACTTTTTCTGATTGACCAAATACTGATTTGAAGCCAATCCCCTTATATCCTGTTTTGCTTGCATCTGATTTTTTTGTTCCATTATTTACGTTACAAAGGCCTTTCACATCCCTTTCATCGAACGATTTACCTGAATGTGCTACAACTAGTACACCATCAAAAATTTTTATCCAAACCTTTACCTTACTTTCTTCTGTAGGTGAATCGTCTGCATTCTGTAACAATTCATACACAAATCTTTTGGAATCAGTGTATAAATCTGTTGAAAGTGCAACTAATGAACTAGCTTGATTAGTCGCTTGATCTGGCGTTGTGTAGTTTGTATTTTCGCAGAACAACTTTTCCACAATATTTTTTATAGACACGTTTAATCCTTTATATTGTTTTTCATTTTTATTTACAGAATACCACTTAGTTAAGGTCATATACTTTGGTTAGAGTGTTTTGTCTTACAATGCATTGTATCATTGATACTAGATTGGTAGCACTGCTGATATTTGTCTATTGACGTAGTTACTAACATTCATTCATTACTGTTTTCCCACCTAATAAACTGGTAAAGCCTTCAATTTGTTGCCATTTTTATATTAGGACAAATAGGCCATCGGTTCGTCCGATCTTTGCTATTGATAGGCTTAACTAAAGCATAAAGGGGCATTTTCGAGCTAGAAAGTGCCAATTGTAACGGTTCTGGACAGAAATAATTTGAACTAGTTTCTTAATTGAAAATTTATCGAATAACATTAGATATAGAAAACTGATACTTTTCATACTTCACCCCACAAGAAAAAGAAATCTTCTATTTGAATATGATCGTCACATGACAGCAGCTCTTTAGGTTCCTAGTAGGCTCAAATAAAGAATAGACACATTTCGGTGTCTATTCTCTAACTTATAATGCCTTTAATCGCTTGAGTATCTGCTCCCGCTCTTTGTTTAAAGCTTTGTCTGTAATATCTATTGCAGGCTGAAAGATATTCATATCCATTTCAAAATGATTAAACTCATTTAGAAGAGTTTTCTTTGACATGAAGAAGACGCGATGTTGTATTTTTTCGCGTTCACTTCCCTTAAATGAAGCGAAAATTATATTAGATAACATATCGTGTTTTTTTGTATTGATGGCATATGTTTCAACTAAAACTTTTTCAACATTTAGCCTCAAATATAGATATGTAAGTGTGTGTCTTAGTGTTTTTGATAGTAAAGGATAAGATCCAGACTTTAAAGGGCTAAATTTCATGTAGTCCCAACCAACAACTTCCTTCGCTGATACTTGATGAACTGCGCTTAGTACTCTGTCAGAAAATAACTTCTGATAAATATCTGTAACATTGATCATTTCATCACAGTAACCATGCATTAGCTGAGTTAACTTGTTCTTTTCTTCAACCAACCCCCTAATTTGACAAAATCCGCGCATAAACGGAACTAGAGATATCAGAAAGTGTTTTTCATCATCAATTTCTGTTTTTATACCTTCTCTTAAGAGGTTTAAGAATTCATAGATGTACAAGAGAATCGACATTTCTTGTGAGGTAATTGGAGTAAAACCGTTACTCTCACCAACTACGTTATTGAAATAGTATAAGTTTAAGCACTGTTTTTCCTGATGCTCTAATAGTTTAATTAAGTCTGTATTGTGCGTAAGGACTAGAGTCTTTTTGGAAGATAAGAAGCTTAAAATCGCATATGCTAGTTTGTTTTTGTAGATGGAATCAAAGCTCGATATCGGGTCATCAAGTACTATTAATTCACATGTCGAGTTTTTCGCTTTTAAGAGTTCAAATGCGAGTGAAAGAAAGTTCTGCTCACCATTACTTAGCTCAAGGTCTTGGCGATTTTTGTTTAGAAAATCTTTCCCTCCTAGCATAAGTCTAATATTGTTATTAGCATCACGCTCTAGTGAAATTTCACGCTCAAGAGATTCATTTAGAAACTGTTCGATGAACAATATGTCTTCACTTCCAAATGTTGGTTTATTCTTAAGTAACGCTTGATAGGCTTCATAGTCTTCTTGTAATGCGTAATTAATTGAAGCTGTGGTAAAGTCATGCTTGAGAAGTTGCCAGTACACTTCTTTATAGTTGTTAAATTCAACTACTAGCTCCTCAATAAAGGATTTATCAGATTTCTTTATAGCAGTTCTAACTCTATCTTTGATATTAAACGCATCAGGCTGAGATAGGTTCTTAATGATCTTTTCTGCAATTTCTTTTTCTTTTTCATCCATTTGATTGGATGTCTGTTCATATTGTTCATTTTTCTGAGCTAGTTTAGCTACTACATCAATAGGGTGGTCACAAACCAAACATTCATCTATATAGTTGAATTTATTTAGTATTATTACAGCTTCACTTTGCTCTTCAAGTTTGACTATGCTTTGTTCTTTATCATCAAGTTGGAAATTGTAGTTTGATAAAGCGCGAATGATCGAGTCATTATTAGCAAAATCCTCAATGAAAAATCTTAGTTTCGCTTCGTCATAGTCTGGCTTGTCTATTAAATGGTATCCATACACTGTATCAATGAAATTTTTACGATTTATCTTTTTACCTCTGGAGCGACTATTTGCTATGTCTGCTATAAAGCCTAATAAGTCTTTATCTAGAATAAGTTCATCAAAATTCGTACTCATTTTAGCTATTTGATAGTTTTTCTTGAGGATGCCAACAAGTTCTTTTTCTAACAGTGAATAAAAACTGTCATTCAGTTTTTGTTTAAGTTGATATTCCCTTTTAATATCATCACCAAGGATAAAATCCTGAGTCTCACCTTGAATTACGTTTCTGTCATTTTGGTCTGATATGATATGAGCTATCGGATCACTATTTTCGGTATGTTCTGTACCATCAATGTCAAGGGTATACTCTACGTCTTTGTCTTGATTTAAGACCTTGGATAAACTTGTTTTCCCTGTTCCATTAGGTCCATATAATACACATACTTTCTTACGCTCGAAATCTAACTCGTTGTTCTGCGTTAGTGCTAAATATTCGTCGGTAAAAATATTAGCTTTCTTGATTTTTGATACTTTAATTTTCATGAATTTTCTACTAAAATATTTTTTTGTAATGTAGCATAAACTTTGTTTTATATAGGGACTTTCGTCAAATAACCTAAAATCACTTCGCTATTATTAAAATAAATAGGATCAGGTCTTGATTCTTTCCTATTAGAGGTTTTGCTCTAGCATATAATAGCCCTCTCTAATTACTATTGGTCACCATATAGTTTGGCTATCAACAGGATAAGTGCAAGTAAGCGGAACTCATTCGATAAAAAAACATAACCTATACCATTGTTTTCAAATATTAAGTAGCTAGAGTTGAAGACTTTAGATCCATCGAGGACAAACTACTGATTGTATTGTTGAAACATTGTATAATGATGTAGGTTCTTAGGGAGTAACTTATGTTTATCGATAATCAAAAACCAGCTATTCGTGCTGGTGAATTTGTATTGCATTGTACTCAAGTAAAAGTATGGCAAGAAATACAAACAGGAATCCAGTTATCTGGCCACGGAACGATTAAAATAAACACAACTGGTTGTCTATATTTGGAATTCATATGTACCGAATCTAAGAACCTCCCGAAGTTGCTTTTTAACCACAAAATACCCGAAGATGCGTTACTTGAAGAACAAAAACTATTGCTTGAAGTAGAATCACTAGATGGCACCATTTTCATATCTAGTGGTTTTTCTATTACAGTAAACATGAACTCTAGCCGTTCTACGAGCTGTATGTATATATTTTTGTCGGAAATATCGAGCACTAGCAAGCCAAAAAACTATTCTGATAAACCAAATTATCTACACTTTGAGTTTTCAGAACACTTCGATATTCCTGCTAATAAAATGAACTCAGAATCTTCAACATTAGGTTCAAGTTCGTCAAGCTGGAATGAAACAGTTATTGAATCTAATAATATGTCCATTTCTATGGTAAAAAATGATGGCTATGTATCAGTCAATGCGGTTGGTGACTTTGATACTAATCTTGTATTAGAGTGCTTGCAGTTCTATATTGGATTCAGTGGAGGGGTAATGCCTCAACCCTACATCACGATAAAAAGAAATGGCGCTGAAAAAACGACGACAATTCATAGCATTAACAATAGTTACAAACACAAACGGTCATCAAACCCTATGGTAGGATCCGTTGTCGAAAAAGAGTATCAAGAAAGCCATTATCTGTTGTTTAAATCGATGCTCGATCTAAGAGCAACCAAGCCAAAAGTTTATGAAAGCATTTACTCTCAATGGAATCAAGTCTGGCACAGTTTTCAGTCAAATAATGCTATAACATCACTAACTTTATCAGTGGCTATAGAAGGTTTGTTGAATGACATTTTTATTCCTGCCATCAAGAAAAATATCAAAGATGAAGCGTTAGAAAAAGATATCAAACAAATTAAGGCATTAGTATCTAATTTGGACATATCACAGAAGCATAAAGAACGACTATTATCTAGTGTCTCATATTGGAAAAATACCACTGCCGCAAAAGCTCTAGAATACTTGGTTAATGAAGGGATTATCACTATCGATGAAAAGAAGCTGTGGACGAAACTGAGAAATGAATGCGCTCACCCTAAAGTAAGGGATGATAGTTTAGCCTCTCAACAAATTGACAGAGATAGAGTATTGTCATGCTTAAATCTCTTCCATAACTTAATTTTCAATGTTTTAGGACATTCAGGGCCTCGCTTTTACTTTCGTATCGGTAATAAGTCGAATACATTTGATATGATAGAGCATAAGGAAGTCCTATCTACTACGTCAGTGTAAGCTTGTAATTGTAATAACGCATTATATTGGATGCTCCTCTTTGGATATTTTGTTATTCGCTGAAAAATCAGCTTACTTTCATCAATACACTACGAAATTATAATGCGTTTTGAGTAATTCTGAGTCACAAGCTTTACTTGAACGTCTATTTATAAATTGTTATACGCTGTAAATCTTGCTGTTAAAGTTATCCCTGAACCATAACCCTACGAATGAATAGCCTCAACCAGAGCAGTACCGTTACATACCCCAGATTAGATTTAAAATTCATCGTCTTAGTTAAGGTTCCAAAACACTTTGGATAATTTACAGCATACATTATGCAGTAGTAAATAAGCCAAGTGAGTAACATTAAGCTAACGCTTATTAGCCTAACAAACGTTAGCTTAACGCATCTAACATAATATTTAGAATCTGCTATCTCCAGAGGGTCATAGTTCTGGACACTATTAATATTAAACTCAAGTTCACTGTTTTGAGTTCCGATTTCACTGCCACTTTCGCACCTATCAATGGACTTACATCACAAAATAAAAAATATATTTTCTTCCCTAAGAAAGAGACTTCCCCAAAATAACTAGATCTCCAACTCAATTGATAAATATGCGAGAATTTGATTTTTACTTGTGATAAGTATACAAAAAACGCACAGTAAGTCATTAATTTTAGATAAGTTTTAGGATAACCGAGTACATTGACGGAAATCTAAATATATCGTAGTTTGCCATCGAGAAGCAGCATTTAAGCTGCCATATGGATAAATTATGACTATAAAAACAATTAATAATTACTTAGATGATTACCTCGCAGAAAGGCGTTTTAGCGTATCTCCATCAACGCTAAGGTCAGAAGCAAGCAAAACAAACAATGTAAGAAAATCTCTCGGTAAACGAATGATCAATTCTGTGCTTCATAGCGATCTTCGTCAACTAATTATGAAATGGCACAAACGTTTTTCAAATAAAACTATCAATGGTCATTTAACGATTCTTCGAGCCATTTTTGTTCGAGCGATGCTTGATGGAATAATTGTTCGTAACCCAATGGAAGGAATTGATAACCTCAAAAACTCCCATAATGAACCGAATCCATTTACTAAAACAGAGATAGCACTCATGTATGAGTGCAGTAACGTATGTGAGCAAGGTAAGAATGCAACCTTATTCAACTTACTTACGGGTTTACGAATTGGCGAGTTAATTGCAACGTCATGGGATGATATTGATTGGAAACGCAATGTTATTTATGTACGACGTGCTCGTGTATTGAACAGTTATAAAGTACCTAAAACATCAGGATCTGTACGTGCTGTTGAGCTTAATCCACTCGCTGTCGATATTCTGAAAAAGCAGTTGTTACTTACAGGGAAACGTCGTCGAAAAACTGTTGATGTTTTACAGCGAGACAATAAAACGTATCAGAAAGAATCTATCGCGTTTATTTTCATTAACAGTAAAACACGTCAACCATTTCTTAATGCTAAGCAGTTCGGTAAAACTTTTTTCAATCCATTTTTAGAAACTACTGGTATCGCACATCGAGGTTCAGGTCAGCTTCGACACACATTTGCTTCGCAGTGTTTAACCGCTGGTATTAGTAAGGAATGGATTAGCCAGCAAATGGGACATACTGGCACTAACATGGTTGATATGCATTACGGGAAATGGCTGCGTGAAGATGCTCCAGATTGTGCTCTTTTAGCCTCTCAACATTTGCAAGATGCATTCGGAATGCCTGTAGTGAAGCGTACTGTTTCGCTTCCAGCGGTGCCTGATACGGCTTTCTCTATGCTTGGTAAGCTAACGAAAAAACCGCATCTAATGCAGTTGATTCAGGCGATGTTGGAGGATGCGTAATGGGGGTCTTTTCGCTTGAGAACAATTCAAAAGTCGCGCATTTGATAAATGTGACGACAACGCAACCCGCTGCGCTTGCGTCACACTTTTGCTTCGCAAAAGATGCACGCAAGCTGCGGGCAAGAGGAGTACCTCTTGACTCCCTGGCTAGCTCCCCACGGGAGCTAGCATGAAATCGATCCGCTTCTTTCATCGCAGATACAATTTCACATCAAATCAGAAAGACCGCTCTCGTTGTGATCAGTCACTGAAGCACTCTCTTCGCCTCGCAACAGAAGCAAAACCGACGAAGCAATTTGAATGGAATGATCGCTTATCCGATACAAATCTATTATGGCGTAATGGTGAAACGTTTCCGTTGCACTCACTTAGTGATGAGAACAAAGAACAATTACTTTTTACAACCGCGCCAGCGCCACTAATTCGTGATTACACAAAAATACAAACGAAGCATCGGCAGTACCGTAAGAAACTGAAAACAGCAATCGCAGCTGAATACAAGAATGGTAACGAGGCAGCTGCTGCGTTTCTAGAAGAAATCCTTGAGTCATCAGGGCATGTCTCGTATAGCAATATTGAAAAGTTCAAAACGATGGTGATGTCGCGGAAAACACAACGAGTCAAAATGTTAGAGACTTATCTTGATGCGCACAACCAAACGCAAAGTCGCCCTAACCTAAATTGCACATTTATCCAAGAGGGAATATTTAAGATCCCCCACAAATGGAAAGTGACCAATGAGCAAGTTTCGTTGCAAGAATATATGACGTTCACGGTGAGTTTCTTAACACATTATTTTCCTGATTATCCTATTCAATTAGTGATTGGACACGATGATGAGCGTGACATTGATGAAAATACAGGAGCACATACGCACTACTTTTTGTCAGGAAGGAACAAAAACACGGGGGAATTTGACTTATTAAGAAGCCAAAAGATCGTAGTTAATCAATACATCGAAAAGGTTGGTTTGAACGATAAAGTGCTCCCCGTTAATGACGATTTATCTAAAGAGCAAACACGGTTTTTTGGAGAGATGTTTCAGAAAATGGTGTTTGAGTATGCTAACGAGCACCTTTTTAGCAAAAAAGGATTAATCGCAGAACTTGCTCCAGAATCAGAACGTAGATCTAAACAGCGTCAAAAAATGAATCAGGAAGCCAAACTACCGAAATCAGAGAGGGAGTTCAATTTCCATAATCTAATGATTAAAAAGAAAAAAGAACAATTATTAGAACTAAATTATCAAGTAACTAATACAGCGAGTCGACTTGATGAAAAAAACACTCAGCTCAATATCATGCTTGGTGAATTGCTGATGCTAAAAGAAGAACAGCTCAATATTCAACAAGAAAACTATGCGCTATCAGATCAAGTACAGGTGTTACGTGCCGAGAAACAAACGCTTCTAATAACGTTACGTACATTTAATGATGAGTTAATGAACAAACTAACAATGTTCTGTACCCATTTTTTTATGGCGTTACATACAAAAGATCTTGGTTATCAGCATAAAGCAATGCGCTTTCTTGACGATGCTATGAGCACACTTTGGGAATTACCTGACCCATTGAAAATCAAAGCTGAAGAATTAATAAGTAAATTATCCTCTTCCAGAAAAGAAGATAATTTCAGAAAAGAGCGATAGCTATCTATGTCGCATTAATCCCCCTATTTGTTTGTTAGTAATGTTTGTTACTAACAAACATTACTAACAAACAAACTCCAATAACTATAAAAACAATCATGGTGAAAAAATGGCTAGACCAAAATCCTATACTCAAAATGATATTATCAACGCAGCGAATCAGTTAATTGAAAAAGGAACTGAAATTTCGGGATGGCAACTCAGAGAAATCATAGGACATGGACGATGTGATACGTTATATAAAGATCTAAAACAATTGATTGAACAAGGACATATAAATCTACCTGACAAGTCTAGTATTGAAGTACCACAACCAGCAATAGCTGTACTTGAAGACCCTAAAGTATTGCCTCTACCCATCGAGATCCAGGAGTCACTTAAACTAATTGAAGGGCAATTATCTTCATTACTTTTTGCTCTCGTCACTAAACTCAATGCATCAACGGATACTCACTACGAGCACCTAACACGCGCTCGACTTCTTGAGTCAAAAACAATTGCCGAGGAAGCCGTCAAAAAACTTGTGGCAGCCGAGGAGAATCTTCTCATAACTGAAGATCGCGTGAAGGTTCAAGTCGAATTAAATGAACAGTTAGAGCAGGATAATATCGCATTAGAAGAAGAACTAGGTACAGCAGAACAACAGTGTACGGAACATCTTGCGACGTTAAAATCAATGAGGAATGAGAATGCATCTCTGCTCAGTGAATTGGAGATTGGTCGACAAAATGAAGTTCTGCAAAATGAACAGGTTCTGGCTCTCACTAAACAAAATACAGTATTAGAAACGCAGTGGAATAACTGTCGAACTGAGGTAGAAAAACAAATTGAAACGGAATCTCGGTTACTTGTTGAATTAGATCATGTTAGACAACAGCTCACTATTTTATCAACTAAGTATGAAGGAATAACTCAAGCAGAAGCCAAAGCACAAGCGAAGCTTGAAAGCGCTATAGCAGAAGTAGCTGAGTCAAAAAAGTTAGAAGCAGTTCTGTCAGAAAAGATAAGGCACTTAAAGAAGCATCAGCGCATCATGCCAAAGCAACCGATAACTCAGGATTAACTGTAGTGGACTAGTAATTCAGGTTGAATTTTAGCTAAATATTCATTTATGGGAATTGTAAGATTACTGTATAACTTTCTTTTTAAATCAGTATTATGCTCGAAATGTATATATACAAAAACGGCGTAACTCTCTTTTGAAATCTGTATTGCGCCCGAAATGTGTATACACAAAAACGGCGTAACTCTCTTTTGAAATCTGTATTACGCCTGAAATGTGTATACATAATTACACTACACTATAATACATCCACATTTTTGGCCGCTTTGAAAAGAGATACTGAAGGCAATATTTGGAGTGCGATACTGCGCCTTATGATCAAGGCTAATAAACTGGCCCAGACTAAACCATCAACTATTGCTTTCTGTGCAGTGGCGAATCGCTGCCAGTTTATGTGGGACTTTAATTCCTTAAACTGAAGCTCCACCTGCCAGCGGCATCGATAAATATCCATAATGTCGTCCGCAGAGTAGCTTTCAGAAGGAAGATTGGTAAGCCAAATACAAAATCTTTTTTCTTGGAAAACCAGCGCCTTACGACTAGAAACTCTTGCTTTCCTCGGCGGACTTTTAATTCAGGACTTCTGAACGATTGGTGCGACGTGTAATGTCTTTGAGCTTTTTATCTACCAGTTTAGGCATCTCTCGCCCTTTACTATTTCTGGCCTCAATAACGCTTGGGTTGAGTGACTTGGCTCCTCGAAAAATATAAAAACCGCCGCATTGCTCAAGCTCGGAAAAATAATCGAAATCTGGGTAGCCCGCATCTGCAAGGAGCAATTTATTGATCATTGTTGAGGGTGAGGAAAGAAAAATCCTCTCCGACGCAGTATCAGCACTAATCGTCATTTCTTTAGGCATACAAGTCTTGAGTGACATCGTCATATGGCACTCAATCGCAGCAGGGTTACGTTTGAAACGACTTGGGTAAATGTAGGCTAAATCTTTATGCACATGAAAAGAACAGCCGTCCTGAAGTAATACATCATCGAAACAAGAAAGCTTGTCAGGTAACTGAGAGCACAGTTGTCGAGTGAACTGAGCCATAGCAAATTGCACTAACTGACGCATGAAATGAGGGAACTCCTCTTTTCTAAGCTGATTGTGAAAGAGCTTGTAAGCCACATTATCTCTGTCACATAAGCACATCCCATTGAACTCCCTTAGCAAATCTGCAATTGAAGCACAGTTCCCTTTGGTCAGGGCTAATGGCGCGGGAACGCTGAATAAACCCAGTGCTTTTCCCTGTCTTTTGAAGGGCGTCAGAGCTAAAGAATTTCATCAACATAATCATTGTCGGCTTTTTTGTTGGTTTTGTTTTTTGTTTGGCGACAATTATCAGATCATAAAAAAGGCCTTTTTTTCTACCTAAATAAATTAGCTCTTAAGATCCTGTCTATGATCAATACTTAAATTGTTAGCATAATGTAAAATGATAGAGCTTAAATTTCCGATGGCTTCTTTGTAGCTACTTATGACTAGGTGTTCTTATCAATCTGTGAATAAGAACTGGCGATGATTCGTGATAAAAAGCTGAACATTTCCATGTTCAGCTTTTTATATTCTAATCAAGTACCCATTCAGATATTAAAACGAATCCTTATCCGAACGGCATTGACCTCGCTTAAACAGTTCTGTTTAGTCATTAAGTACTAACGGGAAAGTTATTAATACTTAAGTCGTTGATATGATGTGAAATGATAGGACTTAAATTTCCGATAACTTCTTTGTAGGTAGTTAACTTATATTAAAACCGTACGAAGATAGAGAATCTTGAATTTTTTTCAAATTGTATTCTTTTTTTCTACGATAATGCTTTATAAAGAAAAAGATGCTTTGGATTAAAATTGGGAAACCTATTATTAAAAGAGAGAGGGGTAAAGCTATAATCATTCCAAATAAGGCAATTTTAAGGCAGGAAGTAGACTCTCTATCGATACATGATACTTCCGAAAAATCTATAATTTTTCTGCTATTAACTACGAGTGCTAATAGAATATAAGAATCGTAGAATTTTTTTAGGTATAGTTCTACATTCTCACCCACTAAGAGAAACGAATCACATGTGTTATATGCCAATACATTATTTAACATGATATATTCATTATTCTCATCGATAAGTTTGATATAGGCATATTTACTAGATGTTTGATCAAATTCTTTTTGACCCAACATATCTATTCTTCCTTTGTATACTTTTACTGCCATGATCAGCATTTACCCGCTGCTTTTAATAGCACATTACAATTAGCACTAGAGGGAGTTCTTTTTCCATCTGTTGCAGAACAAATAGCATCACTTGTAACCAAGACACCACCAGTGTAATAACACTGGAAACGACGACCTTTATATATTGCATCAAACTCAACTTTCATTAAATCTGCGGTTCGATTTTCAATTCGAATCTTATCTGCGCTTGTCCCTAACGCAAATGCAGCCTTTCTCTGAATACTTGTATTATCCCGCGTATTATTATCAATAACGCTACACCCAGATAGAATGCCTGTCATTAATAAAAATAAAGTATATTTCGTATGCTTCATTGCTCTATAAACCCTTTTTTATAAACACATTTGCACCCATATGGGTGCAATTTAAGGCGATAATATCTGCGATAGTGATTGCACACAAATAGGAGCAATCATAAATATGATAGAGATCACAGTTCGTAAAAACATTACTGGTTCTAGAATAAAAAGTATCAGACTATCAAAAAAATTATCACAGCAGGATGTTGATCGTATTGCTTCACTACAGGGTATCGATCTCACTCGTAGTAGGTTGGCAAAAATTGAAACAGGCATGATACGAGTTACAGATGAAACTTTGCGTGATCTTTCTATTGTATTTAATGTTAATGTTAGTGAGTTTTTTGAGTAAAAAATCTTTTGGTGAGTATAGCGGTTAAGTAACTGGATTATTTAAATCCTGAAACTATTCAATTTGACAGTTCCTTTCAGCCTTCTAATAACACGAATAAGCTTGAACATGTGATTAAGCGTCGTTATCAGTCAAAGCAAGTATTAATGAATTTCCGATTTCGGATATTGATTACACTCTTGAAGTTTGTTGCAAACAGCATGGATTCATTGAATATGGTTAAGCTAACGTTTGTTAGGCTATTAAACGTTAGCTTAATTTTAGTAACTTCGTATGTTTTTTCTACACCACAATATACGAAGCTATGACAAGTCCCCAGTTTCGATCCTAGCGATCATATCTAGAATTTTATCTTTACCACCGAAGGTTTTAAGAACCGCCAATGGACTTAAGCCACCCAGCGGTATTTTATTGCTCTTTAGCCACTCTTCACATAATGCTTCATCATTAAAAAGAACCATTAGCCGCGACTTTATTTCGTTATCTATTTTGTTAATCATCATATGTAACCTCCAATAACATGTCTTGTAGACGAACTTAAGGCATATTCATTTATAACTGAAGGAAAAGAGTATTTGCTTAGTTCATCTGTATATAACTACTCTTTTAACTACCCCATGTACATTTCAAAGTTATTATGTATATGTATCATGATATGTTTTACAACATTCTCAAAAATATAATTATCATCAAGATGGTAATTACTTGTTTTACCAAGATATGTATCTAATAAAGCGCCAACAGTTATAGATACTGCATCCATATGTATCGGTACTTTTTTTTCATAGCATTTTAACGTTTGTCTTTGTACTTCTTGAAAGACTTCCTTTCGGAATTCTTTTGTTTTTGAAGTTGATAGGACAACATTTTCAATGTTCCGTAATTGAATCGCTAGAAAATTATTTTTATTATCCATACTAATTTCATTAGCTTTACATATGGCATGTTCGTTATGTGTTTGATAACGAGATAATGAAATAATTTTAGAGTTAATTATTGAATAG
>NZ_CAMLHO010000048.1 GCF_946479765.1 uncultured Aliivibrio sp. | reverse complement strand
AATGGTGCGCCAGGAAGGATTCGAACCTCCGACCGCCTGGTTCGTAGCCAAGTACTCTATCCAGCTGAGCTACTAGCGCACAATAATTCTTTTTATTTATACTGATTATAAATAATCAATACAAATCAATATGGTGGTGAAGGAGGGATTCGAACCCTCGATGCGGCTATAAACCACATACTCCCTTAGCAGGGGAGCGCCTTCAGCCTCTCGGCCACCTCACCGTTTTTTAACTCACTAAAATAACTGTCTGCAAACAATTATTACTATTGGTAAATAAATCTACCAATAAAAGAATGGTGCGCCAGGAAGGATTCGAACCTCCGACCGCCTGGTTCGTAGCCAAGTACTCTATCCAGCTGAGCTACTAGCGCACAATAATTCTTTTTATTTATACTGATTATAAATAATCAATACAAATCAATATGGTGGTGAAGGAGGGATTCGAACCCTCGATGCGGCTATAAACCACATACTCCCTTAGCAGGGGAGCGCCTTCAGCCTCTCGGCCACCTCACCGTGTTGAGGAGGCACATATTACGGTTTACCAAAAATATGTCAATGACTTTTTAAGTAAAAAACAACGCTTTTTGCTCAACAGCCTATGAAACAACCAAAATGAACAAAAATAAAACGTTATTCGTAGTTTGCACCTCTATTTTCTGTTTATTTTAGCTAAACTAACACAACTAAAATAAACAAGGCTGACAATGTCAGCCTAATTCATACGAATTAAAAGTTACCTTGTGAAGCAGCAGGTGTTCCTTTTTCCGCTTGAATGCGCATATAAATCTCTTCACGGTGTACAGATACTTCTTTAGGTGCGTTAACACCAATACGTACTTGATTGCCTTTAACGCCTAGTACAGTAACTGTTACTTCGTCACCAATCATTAGAGTTTCACCTACACGGCGAGTCAAAATTAGCATTCGAATGCTCCTTGAGTTATCTCAGTATTATAATAAATGTATGTATTGTCGGTTATCGCTTATTTTCATAAACGTCTCTGCTCAAGAAACAGCGATCATAAGGTTATTATCTTGTGATTGCTCTGTAATAACAAACGTTTTATGTAAAATTTCTGCCGCTCGTTGTAAATCAGCTTGATTCACGATAACTGACACACTTTTCGTCTCTGTATGACATTGATAAATATCAATATTATTCACGACCAGTTGATTGCAAGCAGACTCTGCCATCCCTTCAACATTATCTCCGACTAATGTCAGAATTGATAAGCTACTAATATTGCGTATTTTTGTATTAAATACCAGTTTCAATTGTAAAAAAGTTGCTTTTGGCACAACAATTTGAAAACAATCACGTCTTTCAACTAACACCCTGTACTGTTTACGCAGTTCAACTAACTCATCGTCTAATAAATTTTTGCATTCTATAAGCAGTAGGTCTTGTTTTAAGGCTAATCCTGTTACATCTTTACGCTTCGAGGGTTCTGCACAAATAAGCGTACCCTCTCCATCCTCAAAAGAGGATAAAACACGCAAAGTCACTGCAGCTTTCCAAGCATGTGCCACAGAGTGCTCTTGCAATACTTTAGCACCTGACTTAGCTAATACATGCATATCAGAAAAAGACACTTCTTTTAAACGGCGAGTATTAGATACAAAGCGAGGATCTGAAGAATAAACGCCATCAACATCCGTAAAGATCTGACACTCATCCGCATTCAATGCCGCAGCTAAAGCAACAGCTGTGGTATCAGAGCCACCTCGGCCTAACGTGGTGATATTACCTGTGACATCACGCCCTTGAAATCCAGCCACAATCACTACATATCCCTTAGTTAACCACTGAGTGATTAACTCCGTTTCAATATGCTCAATCGTTGCGTCATTAAAGACACTATTTGTCTGGATCCCTGCTTGGTCAGCCGTTAAAGAGATCGCTTTGATACCCTTTTGGGTTAAAGACATAGCTAATAGCGCAATAGAAACTTGTTCTCCAGCAGAAAGAAGCATATCTAATTCTCGAGGTTCTGGAACCTCACTGATTTGATTTGCTAAACTCATTAGGCGATTAGTTTCACCCGCCATAGCTGAAACAGCAACAACGACATCATGCCCTTGCTGCTGTGTTGATATGATACGTTCAGAAACAGATTGGATCCGTTCTACGGACCCAACTGATGTACCACCGTATTTTTGTACGATTAATGCCACTGATATGACCTATTACAGACGCTCAGTTAGCCAAGCTTCAACAGAAGCAAGCGCTGCTGGTAACGCTTGTGCATCAGTACCGCCGGCTTGAGCCATATCTGGACGACCGCCGCCTTTACCACCAACTTGTTGTGCAACCATATTAACTAATTCGCCAGCTTTAACTTGACCAATAAGATCTTTAGTTACACCAGCAATCAAACTTACTTTTCCGTTTGAAACATTAGCTAATAAAACAACGCCGCTACCAATTTGATTTTTAGCATTATCAACCATGGAGCGTAAGTTCTTACTATCTGCATCATCTAGGGCTGCAATTAATACCTTAGTACCTGCAATTTCTTGCAATTTACCCATGATATTTGCGCTTTCAGAAACCGCGATTTTTTCTTGAAGTAATTGAATCTCTTTTTCAAGTTGCTTCGCTTTTGATACGGCTTCAGTCAGTTTTTTATCTGCCGCTTTTTGTTGAGCTTCAATTGCATCAAGTGCAGCTTCACCAGTAACCGCCTCAATACGACGAATACCAGCGGCTATGCCGCCTTCTGAAGTGATTTTAAATAGACCAATATCACCCGTGCTTGATGCGTGAATACCACCACATAACTCAGTAGAGAATTCACCCATAGAAAGAACACGAACTTCATCATCGTACTTCTCACCAAATAGAGCCATTGCGCCTTTTTCTTTCGCAGCATCAACGTCCATTAAGTTAGTTTCAATCTCATGATTTAAACGCACTTGTTGGTTAACAATACGCTCAACTTGACGTAACTCTTCAGCTTTAACACCTTCAAGATTAGAGAAGTCAAAGCGCAAGCCTTCAGCTTTAACTAATGACCCTTTTTGAGTGACATGTTCGCCTAATACTTCACGAAGTGCTGCGTGTAATAAATGCGTAGCTGAGTGATTTAAAGTAATCGCAGTACGACGCTCTTCATCAACTTGAGCCATTGCACTATCAGCAGTTGATAATACACCTTCAACTAACTTACCGTGGTGACCAATTGCATTACCTACTTTTTGAGTATCGGTAACAACAAATTTACCCGCTTCTACTGTGATAATACCAGCATCACCAGATTGACCACCTGACTCAGCATAGAATGGCGTAACATCTAAAATTAGAATCGCGTCATCACCAGCAGAAAGCGTTTCAACCGCTTCGCCTTCACGGAAAATTTCTAATACTGTTGCTTTTGCTTCAGTAGAATCATAACCGTGGAATACCGTTTCAGATTCAACCTTAATAACTGCATTATAATCAGTACCAAATTGACCAGCTTCACGAGCACGTTGACGCTGTTCTTCCATCGCTTTTTCAAAACCATCTTCATCGATAGTTAATTCACGTTCACGAGCAACATCATTAGTTAAATCAGCCGGGAAGCCGTACGTATCATAAAGTTTAAATACAGTTTCACCATCAAGAACTGTGCCTTCAAGGTTATCTAATGCGTCGTTTAGAATTACCATGCCACGCTCAAGCGTACGAACAAAGTTCTCTTCTTCAATTTTAAGTACTTTCTCTACTAGTGCTTGTTGCTTTTTAAGCTCTTCGCCAGCCGTACCCATGATTTCGGCCAATGGTCCAACTAATTTATAGAAGTAAGAACCTTTAGCACCTAGTTTATTACCGTGACGTACTGCACGACGGATAATACGACGTAATACGTAACCACGGCCTTCGTTTGATGGCATAACACCATCAACGATTAAATAAGAACAAGAACGAATATGATCAGCAACTACACGTAAAGATTGGTTTGAAAGATCATCATAACCAACGACTTTTGCCGTTTCTTTAATTAGTGTTTGGAAGATATCAATTTCATAGTTTGAATGTACACCTTGCATAATTGCAGCGATACGCTCAATACCCATACCTGTATCTACTGATGGTTTTGGAAGAGGCTCCATTGTGCCATCAGCTAGACGATTGAATTGCATGAAAACGTTGTTCCAGATCTCAATGAAACGGTCGCCATCTTCTTCAGGAGAACCTGGACGGCCACCCCAAATGTGCTCACCGTGATCATAAAAAATCTCAGTACAAGGACCACAAGGGCCCGTATCACCCATCTGCCAGAAGTTATCAGATGCATAAGGTGCGCCTTTGTTATCACCAATACGAACGATGCGATCAGCTGGAATACCCATTTCTTTATTCCAGATCTCAAACGCTTCGTCATCTGTTTCATAGATAGTCACTAATAGACGGTCAGCAGGAAGCTCTAGACGCTCAGTTAAGAATTCCCATGCATATTTGATTGCATCTTGCTTGAAGTAATCACCAAAGCTGAAATTACCTAGCATTTCAAAGAACGTATGGTGACGAGCAGTAAAGCCTACGTTTTCTAAATCGTTATGCTTACCACCAGCACGAACACAACGCTGAGCAGTAGTTGCACGAGTATAGCTTCGCTTTTCAGAACCAAGGAAACAATCCTTAAACTGGTTCATACCTGCATTGGTGAATAAAAGAGTTGGATCATTCGCTGGAACTAGAGAAGAACTCTCAACAATTTGGTGCCCTTTGCTTTCAAAAAAAGCAAGGAATGCACGGCGGACTTCGTCAGTGCTCATATACATGTGGATATTCCTGATTGAATCGTAGTTAACTCACTCTTGTACTCATTGAAGACAAGCAGTGTTTTTAAGACAGAATTTCGGATATTGTATACGCAAATGAAAATGAAATACAGATAACGACAGACGAACAAATACGGAAAGAGAAATAATTCTATTTTTGATCGAAACCATCTCTTTCGATAGACGTAAAAAAGTTCTGTCGCAAAGTTTTAGTTAAGTACAAACGTGCCAAATTCCAGACACGATTATGCTGCGAGCGCGTAAAAGCGATCTCATACTGGCAACGAGTCATCTCCAATAATTTGTCCTCGTTTAATCATCGTCTATGCTTCTCGCCCAGCCATCGTAGCTAAAGTACCTGTTTCGGATTTTCAACCTAATACCTGAACCATCTTCTGTTTTATTGGACGGTTACTTTGCTCAAAAATATTATTTCGACATTTAACATCGACAACATCTATCATACTCAACATTAAAGCACCTAAATAACATAACAACGAGTTAAGTTAACATGATGCTAAGGTAAATCGTTGATAGTAAAAATTTTCCTTAGAAAGGCCCTAGCTGCATCCTCATCACATTCATTCTCTATGAACGAGAGACTGCACGCTTTTTCTATCTAGCCTTCATTTCAATTTTCGGAGCAAATCGAATAACCCAACGATTGTATGTGGGATGGCCAGCTTCAATACCTCGCTCAGTAAATATTTCTTCAATGTCACGGTGGCTTAATTTATAAGAAACGTAATTACGAACAACTTGCAGGATCATATCTTTTGGGTATTGGAAATCAGAAAAATTCATAAATAAGGATACAAAATGATACACATTTAGGTTTGATAACTAATTTCCAGAAAAGTTGCAATCATAAATGCCCACAAACATAACATTTTCCAATACATTATATTTATGCTGTAATGTTTTAAATTAACCCTTATTAGAGTATGTTTTATGCGTAATATAATTGTATTGTTAGGTGTTCTATCTTTGGTTGGTTGTGGTAACGATGATTCGGAAAAACCGAAGATGTCAGAAACTGTTAAACCAGATGTTCAACCAGACGATGTCGATCCAAAAGACATAGCTTTGACATTTTTCAATGTTGATATGTATCAAAACGGTACTGCCGATATAAAATATATTGGAACGAATGCAAGTAATCAATTATATGAACGTAATATTCATATATTAAACCAAAATTCAGAATATGAAGATAAAATTTCTCATAAATTAAACTATAAAGATGTAAATAATGATATTTATTCTGAAAATTATATAGTTGATGTGAAAAATAAATTAATAATTAAAGTTGATGGTAGTGTTTTATACAATGACGGCGAATATAAAACCTTAAATTACAATAATAAATATATTCAGTTTGATTTTAATTTAAAAAATGGTCAGGAAAGTAGTAAAGTTTTTAATGTCACTATATTTGATAGTTCTTTACGTCAAATAGTTACTGTACCGACAAAAGTAACTGCTAAATATCTTGGCTTAGTTCAGAAGGAAATAGGAAGCATTACTTATAATACAGGTAAGTTTGAGACTATTGAAGAGACTAAAAATTCAAAAAAAGTCATAACAACTTGGTTTAATATCACTAATGGTGTAATTGTAAAACAAACGGAAATTGACAACGATAGTGATAATACAGAAGTAGATAACACATTTCATATTGTTGACTCCACAGTTGACTTTAACGCGAATTATAATGAAATTACTCTTGCTAAGTTTAACCTTAGTTTTATGAATGGTGAACGAGTTAGTGAACAAGTTAGTGAAGATGATATCAACTTATATACAGGTGGAGATGATTCAATTGTTGTTAGTCTAGTAAATAATAATATTAAAGTTAGTGGTTATCACAATTCTCAATTTTTAGATGCTAATAGTGTAGTAGATAAAACGATTGAATCACATTCAGATGGTGTACTTTCAAGTTTTGTCAGTAAAATTCAATACAGTCGTGTTGAGTGTGAGGTTAATTGTTCTGGTACTATGATAAATACACTTTATTTGCTGGGTGTAAGAAATAGCTTTGATAGTCGTAACAGTTATGATTCAGAATATGCGGGAAGGTATAACTGGTATAGAGCAAAAGATAGCTTAATATCTAGTGATTATTTTATTGTTATGGATTTAAAAGCAAAAACATGTCACGTATCGTCTAAAAACAAACTGAATATTTACGAGTGTATTAATTTAGATATTAATAGTAATAGTGGTGAAATTATCGCTTCAGTTATTGAAAAGGGGACAGGGACATATGGTGCATTGTTTGCTTCCATTAACGGTAAAAATAATGAATACATTACAGGTGTAATTCGTTCTAAAGGCACTAATGATGAAAGTGTAGACACATTTATTATTAGTAAAAGATAATTCTGTAGTTCAGTGAATCTATAATTTTGACCCTGTCCTAAAATCTGTGTAATTGCCTATCATTAACTTAATCATATTTAAGGATAGGTAATTATGACAAAGCAAGAACTTGAAGCCTTTGCTAAAGAAGCTGCAAAAGGCTTGAAATCCCAACAAGATCTCATCGATTTTAGTCAAATGCTAACTAAGATCACCATTGAAGCTGCGCTCAATGCGGAGCTAGACGAACACCTTGGTTATGCAAAAAATCAGAAGAATGCCTCCGTAAATTACAGGAACGGTCATTCCTCTAAGACTCTGAAAACCGAAGATGGCCAATTTGAACTTGATACTCCAAGGGATCGTGATGGTAGCTTTGAACCTCAGTTATTCAAAAAAAATCAAACTCGCTTTACGTCGATGGATGATAAGATCCTGAGTCTTTATGCCAGAGGCATGACAACCAGAGATATCGTTGATTCATTTAAAGAAATGTACAACGCTGATATTTCGGCAACCCTTATTTCAAAAGTTACTATAAACGAGTGGTAAAATAGAACACTAGATAGCATCTACCCGATTGTTTATTTAGACTGTATTGTCGTTAAAATAAGCCAAGATAACCGTGTTATTAACAAAGCCGTA
Organism: uncultured Aliivibrio sp.; assembly: GCF_946479765.1. Classification (GTDB taxonomy): domain Bacteria; phylum Pseudomonadota; class Gammaproteobacteria; order Enterobacterales; family Vibrionaceae; genus Aliivibrio. The sequence goes on along the minus strand of NZ_CAMLHO010000048.1, from coordinate 15,449 downwards.
TTCCTCGCTTTAGCAATTAATCTTGATGGTGAAAAGGAGTTGCTAGGTTTATGGTTTGCAGAGAATGAAGGCGCTAAATTTTGGCTTAATGTATTAGCAGAGTTACAGAATCGAAGCGTTGAAGACATTTTAATCGCTTGTGTAGACGGCTTGAAGGGCTTTCCAGATGCAATCAATACTGTTTATCCAGAAACCCATATTCAGCTCTGTATTGTTCATATGATAAGGAATTCACTTAGGTTTGTATCCTGGAAATATTACAACGCAGTAACGGCAGATCTAAAGCGGATTTATCAAGCTGATACTGAAGATATAGCATTAGTGGAACGTGATGCCTTCTCAGAAAAGTGGGATTGTAAATATCCTCAAATATCAAAATCATGGATAAGTAATTGGGAGAACTTGAATACGTTTTTCAGATATCCTAAAGATATCAGAAAAGCGATTTATACAACGAACGCCATTGAATCACTCAATAGCGTTATCCGTAAAGCTATTAAAAACCGTAAGGTATTTCCAAGTGATGATTCAGCAAAAAAAGTGATATACCTTGCGATTAAAGCGGCTTCGAAAAAGTGGTCGAAACCAATCCATAGTTGGAGAGCAGCTATGAATCGGTTTATAATCGAATTTGAAGACCGTTTGAAAAAACATCTGTAAATGGTAATTACACAGAATTATTTACAGGGTCGACAGAACCGCTTTGTTATTTTGGATTCATTCAGAAAAAATATTAAAATTCTTCGTTTTCTTCTTCAACTTTATTATCAGTGGTTTCAGGCTTATCTTCTACTGGAACCAGTAGCATTTCACGTAATTTCTTATCCAGTTCAGCGCCGATTTCTGGATTTTCTCGCATAAATTTAGATGCATTCGCTTTACCTTGGCCGATCTTATCGCCATTGTAGCTATACCAAGCACCTGCTTTATCTACTAATTGGTGCTTAACACCTAAATCAATTAACTCACCTTCACGGTTAAAGCCTTTACCATACAGAATTTGAGTTTCTGCTTGTTTAAATGGCGCTGCAATTTTATTTTTAACGACTTTAATTCGAGTTTCATTACCAACCACTTCATCGCCATCTTTTACTGCACCAGTACGGCGAATATCTAGACGAACAGAAGCGTAGAACTTAAGTGCATTACCACCCGTCGTTGTTTCTGGGTTACCAAACATTACACCAATTTTCATACGAATTTGGTTAATGAAGATACACATACAATTTGATTGTTTTAAGTTACCCGTTAACTTACGCATTGCTTGAGACAACATACGCGCTTGAAGACCCATGTGGCTATCGCCCATTTCGCCTTCAATTTCAGCTTTCGGCGTTAGAGCCGCTACTGAATCGACAACAATAACATCAACAGCACCTGAACGAGCTAATGCATCAACGATTTCTAATGCTTGCTCACCAGTATCCGGTTGAGAACATAATAATTGGTCAATATCAACACCCAGTTTTTGAGCGTAGATAGGGTCTAGTGCATGCTCCGCATCGATAAATGCGCAGGTTTTACCTGCTTTTTGTGCTTGAGCAATCGCTTCCAAAGTTAGTGTTGTTTTACCTGATGATTCAGGACCGTAGATTTCTACGATACGTCCCATTGGTAAACCGCCAGCACCTAGGGCAATATCAAGAGATAAAGAACCAGTAGACACAGTTTCAACATCCATTGTGCGGTTATCGCCCAACTTCATGATTGAACCTTTACCAAATTGTTTTTCAATTTGACCTAATGCTGCGGCCAGTGCTTTTTTCTTGTTATCGTCCATTTGATTCTCCAGAATTCTAGATCACTAAATCAGTTAATGACCAGTAGTATACTGTCTATTCATACAGTGTCTATAGGCTTGTGGTGTTTTTTCTTATTTTTCCATAAAATCGTCATAAAAAACAAACATAACCAACTGAATTAATTTAATTTTTCCAATCTATCCTTTATTGTAATAAATGCATATTCGATCGCACTTTGCCTTACTTCACTACGATTACCGGTAAAATACACAGTAGTTTCTTGATGCCAATTGGTTGTATCTGCAAAACCAAAACAGACGGTTCCAACAGGCTTTCCTTCTGTTGCTCCACCGGGGCCGGCAATACCACTAACTGACACACTAATATCGGCATGACTGTTGCGTAACGTCCCTATTGCCATCTCTTTGACTACCGCTTCACTTACCGCACCAAAAGCACTTAACGTATCTAAACTAACACCTAATGACTCTTGCTTTGCTTCGTTACTATAAGTAACAAATCCCCGCTCAAACCACACTGAACTGCCTGCATTTTCTGTCGCACAAAAAGCCACACCACCACCAGTACAAGATTCTGCACAGGCCATTGTTTTTCCCTGTTGCATTAACAGTGCGCCAACTTTCTGTGCGAGTTGCGTATTTTTCGCCATATCCATTAGATTCTTTCCATCTTGATTCGAATTTTATTCATTCTATCTTTGATTGCCGCCTTGATTCACGTATTCTTAACGACAAATATTATCTCCATCTATTAGGTCTCGTTGTGGCAATAAAATCAACTGAAAAACATACCCCTATGATGCAACAGTACTTGCGTTTAAAATCTGAAAACCCAGATATCTTACTGTTCTATCGTATGGGCGATTTTTATGAACTTTTCTATGATGATGCCAAGCGAGCGTCTCAACTACTTGAGATTTCTTTAACTAAACGAGGTTCTTCAGCGGGCGAGCCAATTCCAATGGCAGGGCTTCCTTATCATGCCGTTGAAGGTTATTTAGCAAAATTAGTTCAGCAAGGCGAATCAGTTGCTATCTGTGAGCAAATAGGCGACCCCGCGACCAGTAAAGGTCCTGTAGAGCGTAAAGTGGTTCGCATTGTAACTCCGGGCACTGTAACGGATGAAGCTCTTCTTCCTGAACGCTTTGATAACCTGATTGCCGCTATTTACCATCACAAAGGTAAATTTGGCTATGCCACATTGGACATTACTTCTGGTCGATTTAAAGTTTCAGAACCAAACACTGAAGAATCAATGCTTGCTGAGTTACAACGCACAGCGCCTACCGAACTTTTGTTTAGTGAAGATTTCGAACCTGTTCATTTATTAGAAAAACGCAGCGGCAACCGTCGCCGTCCAGTATGGGAATTTGAGTTAGAAACGGCTAAACAACAATTGAACCAACAGTTTGGTACTCGCGACCTTATTGGCTTCGGTGTTGAAAAGGCTGAATTTGGATTATGTGCTGCTGGTTGTTTAATCCAATACGTAAAAGACACACAACGTACAACCTTACCGCACATTCGTTCTATCGTAATGGATAACCAAGACGACTCTGTTATTTTAGATGCCTCTACTCGCCGTAACCTAGAGATCACTCAAAACTTATCCGGCGGCTTTAACAACACGTTATCAGAAGTTCTCGATTACACATCAACCGCAATGGGCAGCCGTCTTTTAAAACGCTGGTTACATCAACCAATTCGAACTCATGACATCTTAAACCAACGCCTTGATGCCATTGGTGAACTGAAAGAGAGTGGCTTATTTAGTGAACTTTCCCTACAACTTAAAAACATTGGTGATGTAGAACGTATTTTAGCTCGTTTAGCATTACGTTCAGCACGCCCTAGAGATCTCGCTCGTTTACGTAATGCATTACAGCAATTACCCGAGTTAGCACAAACGGCTCAAGAGTTTCAACAAAATCACCTATTAGCTTTAGCCTCACTCGCTCAACCTATTGATTCAATCTGTGAGTTATTAGAACGAGCAGTAAAAGAGAATCCTCCCGTTGTTATTCGTGACGGTGGTGTATTAGCCGATGGTTACAATGAAGAATTAGACCAATGGCGAGATCTCGCTAACGGTGCAGCCCAATTCTTAGACAAATTAGAAAAAGAAGAACGTGAACGTCATGATATCGACACCCTAAAAGTCGGCTATAACAATGTTCATGGTTTTTATATTCAAATAAGCAAAGGGCAAAGCCATAAAGCTCCTGCGCACTATGTTCGTCGTCAAACGCTAAAAAATGCAGAACGTTACATTATTCCTGAGCTAAAAGAACATGAAGACAAAGTTCTAAGTTCAAAATCCAAAGCACTAGCGATAGAGAAAAAACTGTGGGAAGAATTATTTGATCAACTCCTGCCACATTTAGAGCAACTTCAATTAATGGCCAATGCTATTTCTGAATTAGACGTGTTAAGTAATCTTGCTGAGCGTGCTGATACCTTAAATTATTGTCGCCCAACATTATCATCAGATATAGGGATGAAAATTGAAGGTGGTCGTCACCCTGTTGTTGAGCAAGTAATGAGCGCGCCGTTTATTGCTAACCCAATAGATTTAAATGATAACCGAAAAATGTTAATCATTACGGGGCCAAATATGGGTGGTAAATCAACGTATATGCGCCAAACAGCATTAATTTCCCTAATGGCTCACGTTGGTTGTTATGTCCCTGCTGACTCAGCAAAAATAGGTATGTTAGATCGTATTTTTACCCGAATTGGGGCATCCGATGATCTCGCTTCTGGACGCTCAACATTTATGGTTGAAATGACTGAGACTGCAAATATCCTCCATAATGCGACTAAACACAGTTTAGTTCTTATGGATGAAATTGGTCGCGGCACCAGTACTTATGATGGCCTATCTCTCGCTTGGGCAAGTGCTGAATGGCTAGCCACAAAAATTAATGCGATGACGCTATTTGCTACGCATTACTTTGAATTAACTGAATTACCTAATCTATTTAATGGTTTAGCTAATGTACATTTAGACGCAGTAGAGCACGGTGATGAAATTGCCTTTATGCATGCAGTTCAAGATGGTGCGGCAAATAAATCTTACGGACTTGCCGTTGCTTCGCTTGCTGGCGTACCCAAAACAGTCATCAAAAAAGCAAAACAAAAACTTCAACAACTTGAAAATTCTCAACCTAAAAACCAATCATTAACTGCGACTCAAGTAAAACAAGAGCATCAATTATCTCTTATTCCTGAGCCAAGTGAAGTTGAAGAAGCATTGGCAAAAGTGAATCCTGATGATTTATCTCCACGCCAAGCATTGGAAGAATTATATCGCCTAAAAGCGCTTTTATAATTCCCCCCCCCCCTTACCTCCTTAAGTAAGGCAATAACGTCAATGCTATTGCCTTTTTTATACGTCCCCTTTTCCTTCTGTTTATTCTTTCCTATCTTATTTATATAGAGGACTATTTACCTCCATAGAAAAAACCACCTCTCATTATTTTTAACTGAATTTGACTATTTACTCAAAAGGCTTTTTACTTAACATAAATTTAACAACAAATAAGAACAATAAATTGCAGGATGCCGCTATGACCCAATCATTATTCGATCATAATACCAACCCACAACTGCCTCATGAGGCTATGCTTGAGTGGGCTGAAAAAAAACCAAATTCTATTTTTCTTCGTCAAATAAAAGAAAGACGCTTTGTTGATTACACTTTTTCAGAAGTCGTAGATAAAGCATTGCGACTGGTTACCTCATTACAAAAACTTGGCATACAACCAAAAGACAAGGTTGCATTAATTTCTAAAAATTGTGCAGAATGGTTTATTACTGATTTAGCCTTAATGCTTGGGGATTTTGTCAGTGTTCCTATTTTTCCAACCGCAGGATTGGATACGATTGAACATTGCCTTACTCACAGCGGAAGTAAGGCCCTAATTGTCGGAAAACTCGATAATAATGAAGCGACAACACAAGTAATAAAAAAACTCCCTCAACTTTCCACTATCGCTTTTGACTACGATTCAGCTGCTCAATGCCAATATCAATTTGAAACTCTACTTAAAGAACATCAGCCCTCAAATTTCAGACCTGAACATAATGACAATACGTTAATGTCTATTGTGTACACATCAGGAACATCAGGATTACCAAAAGGGGCCATGCTGACCTTTGGTGGTTTTAGCCGTTCATCAAAACATTTAGTTAATCATATTGGCATGCTTCCAGATGACCGACTGTTTTCTTATTTACCTCTTGCACACATTACTGAGCGAGTTTACATATTAGGTTCAGCATTCTTTGGTGGGATCCAAACTGCCTTTCCCGAATCTTTAGATACTTTTATTGATGATGTAAAAATGCATCGTCCAACGCTATTTATTTCAGTCCCTCGATTATGGACGGTATTTCAGCAGCGTATTCAAGATAAATTACCTCAACGAAAACTATCTATTCTACTTAAAATCCCATTTATCAACGGAATTATAAGACGTAAATTGGCTGATGGCTTAGGGTTAGATAAAGCCAGAGTTCTTGGTTGTGGTTCTGCCCCCGTCTCTGCTGGCCTATTAAAATGGTATGAAAGTATTGGTCTAAATATTACTGAAGCATGGGGAATGACTGAAACTTTTGCGTATAGCACTCTCAACCACCCTTACCGTTCAGATAAAGTGGGTACTGTTGGTTCTGCCGGCCCAGGCGTTGAATTAAAGATCGCAGGGGATGAAGAAATTTTAGTTCGCGGTGACGGTCTTTTTGCAGGTTATTATAAAAATGATGAAGCCACTGCTGAAACGTTTAATAAAGAAGGTTGGCTATATACGGGAGATATTGGTTCTATTGATTCAGAAGGATTCTTAACGATCCAAGGCCGTAAAAAGGACACATTCAAAACAGCAAAAGGGAAATTTGTTGCTCCCGTTCCTATTGAAAAGCGCATTTTTGATCTTAGCAACTTGGAGATGATGTGCTTGATTGGCTCTGGTTTACCCGGCCCTATTTTATTAGCGGTCCCACACTCGTACCTTAATTTTGATCAAGATCGTTATGAAAGAACGGCCCTTAAAAATTTAGAAACCATAAATAAAGGATTAGAGTCTCACGAGAAATTAAAAGGCATACTAATGATCAAAGAACCTTGGAGTATTGAAAATGGTATTTTGACGCCAACATTAAAAATAAAACGTCATATTTTAGAGAAAAAATACCATGATTTTGCTTCAACCTGGCCTAAAGATAAAAAAGTAATCTGGGAATAACTCTCAATACCGCCTAGTGAACTAATAGATTACATAATAAAAATACAAGTGGGAGCCTAAGTGCTCCCATTTTTTATGACTACTCTAGTCAGAATGTTATACTTACATTAACTCAAGAAAAATGGCGATATTATGACACAGCAAAACAACCCGCTTCACGGTGTAACCCTGCAAGGGATCTTAACTGAATTGGTTGAGCATTATGGGTGGGAAGAATTAAGCTACATGGTTAACATTAACTGTTTTAAATCTGATCCAACCATTAAATCAAGTTTGAAGTTTTTACGTAAAACAGAATGGGCACGAGTTCGTGTAGAGAATATCTACTTAAAACTTCAACGCCATAAAGAAAGAGCAGCAAAATAATATCGACTAGCTCGGCGTATAATCTGATATTAAATAGCTTAAAAATAAAAAGCCCCGCAAGTAAACTTGCGGGGCTTTTTTAATTAAAGAGCGTTAGCCAGAATTACTTCTTAGCGTTAGCTTCTTTAACTGCAATGATTACTTGCTCAGCAACGTTCATTGGACAAGGTGCGTAGTGTGAGAACTCCATAGAGAACTGACCACGACCAGAAGTCATTGTACGTAGAGAACCGATGTAACCAAACATTTCTGAAAGAGGAATGTCAGCTTTAACACGAACACCTGTTACGCCAGCCATTTGGTCTTTGATCATGCCACGACGACGGTTAAGGTCACCGATTACATCACCAACGTGATCATCAGGAGTGAACACATCTACAGCCATGATTGGTTCTAGAAGTTGTGCACCCGCTTTAGGCATAGATTGACGGAATGCGCCTTTCGCTGCGATTTCAAATGCTACTGCAGATGAATCGACTGCGTGGAAGCCACCGTCAAGAAGTTCGATTTCAACATCAAGAACAGGGAAACCAGCAAGAACACCAGTATCCATCATGCCTTTGAAGCCTTTCTCGATTGCAGGCCAGAATTCTTTAGGAACGTTACCGCCCACTACAGAAGACTTGAATGAGAAGCCTGAACCAACTTCGCCTGGTTTCATGATGTAATCGATCTTACCGAACTGACCAGAACCACCAGATTGTTTCTTATGCGTGTAGCTATCTTCAACAAGTTGAGTAATAGTTTCACGGTAAGCAACTTGAGGTTGACCTACAGCAAGGTCTACACCGTATGTACGACGAAGGATATCAACTTTAATGTCTAGGTGAAGTTCACCCATACCTTTAAGGATTGTTTCGCCAGTTTCTTCGTCAGTTTCAACTTGGAAAGATGGATCTTCTGCAACCATTTTACCGATAGCAATACCCATTTTCTCAGTACTGCCTTTATCTTTAGGTGTTACTGAGATTGAGATTACTGGTACAGGGAAAACCATTGGCTCAAGCGTTACTGCGTGTTTAGGATCACAAAGAGTGTGACCAGTTTGCACGTTTTTCATACCCACGATAGCGATGATATCACCAGCTTGTGCGTAAGTTAATTCATTACGGTCATTCGCTTGCATCTCAACCATACGGCCAACACGCTCAGTTTTACCTGTGAATGAGTTAAGAATTGTATCGCCTTTGTTCAATTTACCAGAGTAAATACGAACGAAAGTTAGGGCACCAAAACGGTCATCCATGATTTTGAATGCTAGCGCTTTAAATGTTTCGTCTACAGAAACGATAGCGTGTTCGCCTGTTTCTTCGCCTTCTTCATTCATAAGAGGTTGAGGATCTACTTCTGTTGGAGAAGGTAGGTAATCAACAACAGCATCAAGGATTAGCTGCATACCTTTGTTCTTAAACGCAGAACCACAGAAAGCAGGGAAGAAATCCATTGTGCGAGTACCCTTACGGATACACATTTTTAGTTGCTCAACAGTCGGTTCTTCACCTTCCATGTAAGCTTCCATTAGATCGTCGTCTTGCTCAACAGCAGTTTCAACTAGCATCTCACGGTATTCTTCTACTTGATCAACCATATCCGCAGGGACATCAGTGATTTCGTAGTTTTCAGGAAGACCAGAGTCATCCCAAACATATGCTTTACGAGTTAGAAGGTCAACAACACCAACGAAATCTTCTTCAATACCGATTGGTAGAACCATGATCAGTGGGTTAGCAGCTAGTACTGTTTCTGTTTGCTTGATAACACGGAAGAAATCAGCACCCATACGGTCTAGTTTGTTAACGAAAATGATACGTGCAACTTCTGATTCGTTCGCGTAACGCCAGTTAGTTTCTGATTGAGGTTCAACACCACCAGAACCACAGAATACACCGATACCACCGTCAAGTACTTTAAGAGAACGATAAACTTCAACTGTGAAGTCAACGTGTCCAGGAGTATCGATAACGTTAAAACGGTGATCTTTCCAGAAACAACTTACAGCTGCTGATTGGATAGTAATTCCGCGCTCAGCTTCCTGTTCCATGAAGTCAGTCGTTGATTCGCCATCATGAACTTCACCAGTTTTGTGGATCTGACCAGTAAGTTTTAGGATACGCTCAGTTGTGGTAGTTTTACCCGCATCAACGTGCGCGAAAATACCAATATTTCTGTATTTAGATAAATCAGTCATTGTTTTACTCTATTAATAGGATAGAAAATGCGCGCAGAGTATAACATAAACGGCCAATTGGTATATGCTTTGTTCTATTTTTGGATAGAATTTAGCCCAATTAGCCCCTGCTTACTTTCTGCTATGGCAAATTATAGTCGAATTTACACAATTTAAAATACAAAGAATAGTGCAAATTCGTAATTATTATCGATTATAGTTCATTAAAGGCATCAATTGCCTCTGATAATTTCTTCACACCATGTATTTGCATGCCTTCAATACCGCCTTTAGGCATATTAGCAGCAGGGACTATCGCACGTTTAAAACCGTGCTTGTAAGCTTCCATTAGACGCTCTTGACCACTAGGAACAGGACGGATCTCTCCAGCAAGTCCAACTTCACCAAAAACCACCACATCTTTTGGTAGTGGGCGCTCTTTAAAACTAGACAATAACGCCGTTATTAATGCTAAATCGGCACTGGTTTCTGTCACTTTGACCCCACCAACGACATTGACAAAGACATCTTGATCAGCCATTTGTAACCCACCATGTTTATGCAACACAGCCAGTAACATAGATAATCTATTTTGATCTAAACCAACAGATACACGACGAGGATTTGATAATTGAGAATAGTCCACCAACGCTTGTATTTCGACCAACAAAGGTCGAGTTCCTTCCCATACCACCATCACAGAACTGCCTGATGTTTCTTCTTCACCACGAGAGAGAAAAATAGCCGATGGATTACTAACCTCTTTTAATCCCTGCCCTGTCATTGCAAATACACCCAATTCGTTCACAGCACCAAAACGGTTTTTATTACAGCGCAATGTTCTGAAACGGCTATCAGCACTGCCATCAAGTAATACTGAACAGTCAATTATATGCTCTAGTACTTTTGGTCCAGCCAACGAACCGTCTTTAGTTACGTGCCCCACAAGGAAAATAGAGACGTTATTTCGTTTTGCATAACGAGTTAACGTCGTTGCAGATTCTCGAACTTGAGAAACACTCCCCGGAGAAGATTGAACATCATCAACATGCATCACTTGAATCGAGTCAATGACCATAATCTTAGGTTTTTCTTTGTCTGCAATTTGACAGATCCGATCAATGCTTGTTTCAGACAACATTTTTAAATTATCTTTTGGCAAACCAAGACGTGACGCTCTCATCGCGACTTGCTGCAACGATTCTTCACCCGTAACATATAACGTTGGCATTTCAGCAGCCAATCGACACATAGTTTGCAACAACAGTGTTGATTTACCCGCACCAGGGTTACCACCAATTAAAATTGCCGCACCAGGTACGATTCCACCACCCAACACACGGTCGAACTCTTTAAAAGTACTACTAAACCTAGGGACTTCTTGTAGATCAATACTTGATAACGCTTGAACTTCAGATTCAGAACTAGAACCCGCATACCCAACCAAGCGTTCATTTCGAGCAACTTGTGGAGAAGCAGCTAATCTTACTTCTGTTATCGTGTTCCACGCCCCACAAGCACTACACTGTCCTTGCCAACGAGGAAAGTCTGCGCCACAATCATTACAAACGTAGGCACGTTTTGCTTTTGCCATATATCACCGATATAAATGTTATTTAAAGTCGTGGGTATTACTCGTTAACACATCATGTTAACTATTTTAGCAACTCTGCCGATAAACCCATTAGATTGTTATTACTGTACCAGAAATCATGCAGCAAGAAGAATATCAAAGCTACGTAAATCAACTTATTCCAGTCTTTGGCGAACCTGATTTTGAATTAGTTTGCGGTCAAGTCATGGCACATGAACACCCTTCGATTCATTTAATCGTCAAGATTGAATTGAAGCGCATTATGACGCCTTGTAAAAAAAATATTGATTTACGCGGTCGAGTAAAAGGACAATGCCATCAATATGAATTAGATGGCTATACTCATTGGCTAGATGATGTCGCAATCAATACCTATCACAAAAGTATAAAGCGTTTTGGGCGCTATACCGAAGGTGTACGGGAAGCCTTGACCAATACACGAAATAATTTTCGCGTATTGCATAAAAACAAAGAATTAACGTCCTCATCTGAGAATAAAAATGACGATAATATCTTTAAAGCAAAATTAGTCCGTTTTGGCCACTATCTTACTCGCAGTGAAAACCGCTTACGTATGTCAACACAAGTAACGGTTCTGCTCCCTAACGGCAACCTCATTCACGGTACCAGTAGTGATCTTTCGTCTTCAGGGGCTAGAATAAAAGTACCTACAGCATTCGAATATGATCTAGGTAAAATCATTCAAGTCAGCTTTCCAACTCTTGCTAAAGATACTGGTATAAAAGAGTTAAATGGTGATTTTCCTTATCGTATTCTTGGTGTTCACGACAGTGAAGAAAATGACAGTTATCGTTGGCTACGACTTAAAATGGAAGCCAATCATGATGTTATCGCCACAGCCATTGATGAAAAGTTAAATAAAAACAAACGTCGAACTCAGCATGATCAAAAAGACCAAGTTCTTCGAGCTCGTACGCAAGGCTACGAACACTGTTTTTTAAGGCATACCACCAATATCCCTCTATTTTTCTCAGGGGATACTTTAAAATATTCCATTATTACCGATCATAACGAATCGTTATGGAAACATTGGCATGATGAGAGAAATCAACCGGTAATCAATCACCTGTTCAAAGCTGAACGCATGCAGTTTTTAACAAAACCAGGACTAAAAGCCAGCCGTACCCATTTCTATAGTTTTAAGCATGATCATGAAGATCGAGAGCTTTTCTATTCCATGATGTCCTCTGAGGGTACTCAAGAAGAACGCCAATTATTTTGGCACATTGGCGCAAAAAGAAAGAGCTGGAAAGTTATTCGCCTTTCACTTTTTGAATTAGAAAAAGGAGACAAAGAACGATTACTAACAGTAGCACCAGAAATGGAAGGGGTTCTAGAAACGCTCACTCACATGGGGATTTTAACTGAAATAAGCTTACCAGAAACACAAAAAGACTACCTCTTAAGTGATAAGCCAAACCTTGCTCCTAAAGAATTGAATCCATATCGTCATGCGACGTCACCAATCAGTACAGCGCGCCCGCTCTATTTTGATTCAGCACCGCGTAGAACCGAACCTAGATTCAATTATCAAACGTTAATCACCTTACATCACCCACAACTTGGGGATATTACAGGTAGAACCTTAGATATATCGACTAACGGCCTCTCCATTCAATTGGATAAGCCCGTACAATTGACCAAAAAATCCGATGTGAAAATTACATTCAATGATTTACAAAATTTAGATAAAAACACACCATTAAGTCGTATTGGCTATCATGTACTCAAAGTCGCATCTAATAATCTTAATGCTCAATTGCATATTGAAGACAGCTTAAAAACACAAAAGAGCAAAGCCTTTTTAAACCGTTTAATTCAGCATAACATTGAAAAACTCCCTATGGATTACGAGCAACTGCCATCCATGGACATGCTGAAAATCATGCATCAATTGCTGCTTAATAAACTAACAACGACACCGTTTTTTATCGAAAAAGACAATCATCAAGTCAAGATCCGTTGTATTGGGGTTAACTTTCCACTTAATAAACTAAATAAAATTTGGCAACATTTAGGGGATGAACAAGGCCTAAATGTAGAACCTATTTTTAAATCACGTGTTCGTCAATTGCTTGTTGAACCACTTAAAACACCAGCAAATCAGCGATCACATCATCATGAGATTTATCTTGCTGTTGTAATTAAAAGTGGACAAATAAAATCGGTGGTCAGCCGTATGTTGCAAGAGTTCACGTCTTACAATGACCGTTTAACGTTTATCAAAAAAGCAAAAGAACACGGTGAATTTTTAGCGATACGAGTAACAACAACGGCAGTTAAAAAACCATTATCCACCACCTCTGAAGTCGAACTAAGTCAACTAGCTCAATATGCTATTCACTATGCAAGAGCATTAGAAGATGAGCTATCCAGCATTGTGGGTTGTGGTGAAATAGCCGATGTTACTGATGAAGTGTTGATTCGTTTAGAGCTAGGGTAATTATTGAAAGGTAGGAGGTCATTCAATATCTATTTGAATGACCTTTTTCATAAGATATTAACTTACCAACTCAATTTTTTATTAAGCAGAAGAGACGCAGATAGAATACAGACGACTCCTCCTAAATCCGCATAACGCACAGCACTCTGTGCTTGCTCTTGAACTTTAGGCTTTGCATGATAAGCAATACCAAGACCCGCGGCAGCCATCATCACTAAATCATTCGCACCATCACCGACTGCGACAGTATTACTTATCTCAATGTCATATTTATCGGCTAGCTCAACTAAAATATCAGCTTTAGTTTCTGCACTGACAATGTCACCAAGAACTTTTCCCGTCAGTTTTCCGTTCACAATCTCTAATTGATTAGATTGAGCATGAACTAAATTTAACTCTTCTTTAAGATAATCAGAGAAATAAGTAAAACCACCCGAGGCAATTGCTGGCTTCCAACCGTATTGATGCATGGTAGCAACCAACTCTCTAATTTCAGGCATAAACGGAAGTGATGATTTTACTTGAGCTAATATTGACTCATCTGCACCTTCAAGAGTACCTACACGCTGGAGTAAACTTTCTTTAAAGTCGAGTTCACCTTGCATTGCACGCTCAGTGACTTCCGAGACTTCTTTACCAACACCTGCGAGTTTTGCTATTTCATCAATGCACTCTATTTCTATTGCGGTAGAGTCCATATCAAACAAAATAATCCCTGGTTTTGATAAATCTGGAATATCTTTCACTTCGGCATAATCAAGCTCTAAAGCATCAAGAATAGTTTTGTGCTCAGACGTTATTGCACCTGCGACGGCTGCAACTTCGTAATGACCGACTTTCCAAGTCGCTATAATTTTGGGTGACACACCAACGAAGAAGTCGATGTTTTGAAAATGTTCTGGTGATAAATGATATCCATACACTATCCAACCTGTTTGCTTTATATCAAGTTGAGTTATGTCTAGCGTCGATGAAAAGCGCTTCAATAAAGGTATGTTTTTCTTAATTATAAATGGGGCTATCATATCCATGATCCGTATCCTTATTAATCCTAAATCAAAAATACCGATTGCTGAGCAGATGAGCAAGGGTCAAACGACATAAAATGCTATTTTTCTGTAAATTGAGTATAATTCCCTCATTCTAATTTGCGTGGTAATCACGATGCTTTCTCAAAACTTTGTCATAAAAGGCCTAATGCTCGTTTCTCTTGTCGCATTCAGTTACTTTATCTTAATCAACAGTACCGTGATCAGTGATAGCAACCAAGTCATTCAAAATAAACAGTTACAAGATATTAGCCGTACCATGGTCCGCCAAGCTGCACTCTTTTCTGTCGATAATATTAAGCAAGAAAATCATGAAGGCTTACTGCAACTAACTAACAATTTAGCCAAAGAGCCTCTTGTGTTTGATGCCACTATTTATGACGCAGAAGGTGTGGTATTAGCTAAAAGTGATAACGCGCTGACAGCCTCTCAAATTACAGGCTTAAATACACCACTCTCTATTGATGGTATTGGTCGCCAACAATTGATTGAGCCAATTATTAAAGATAATCACTTAATGGGCTTTCTCAGAATTACCTTTGAGAAGTCGACATTGACAGGATTTGCTAACCACCACTATCGTAAAAGTGATCGTTTAATGTTTGGTATGCTAGCTATAAGCTTGGTATCCGGGATGCTTATTATGGCCCTACTTCGAAAACGAAAAAATTCAAGTGAACCCATTACTACCTTATTTGGTGGGAAATAGTGAACTACTCAGCGACAGCATAGCTGATCACTGAGCTTCTAAGGCAGTTAAGCAACTGCCTTTTCTATTTCCTCAGTTCCCATAGGCAACTT